>CAYGRE010000112.1:0-22155 GCA_964352215.1 uncultured Bacteroidia bacterium | reverse complement strand
AGGTTCTCTAAATCCAGATGGGGAATGGGTCAGTCTCATGGACCGGATTGAAAACTATATGGACGAAGAACGTCCTTATCTCAACCCGGATCTCAATCTCAGCAAATTGGCTGACTCCCTGCAACTCAAAAACTATCAGATTACCCAAGCCCTCAACCGGGTCAGGAAACAAACTTTCAGCCAATACATCAATACCTACCGGGTCGAGGAAGCTCAGAAGTTATTAGGCTCCTCTGAGTACGACCACTTTACGCTTCTTGCCATTGGTTATGAAGCCGGTTTTAATTCCAAGGCATCGTTTAACCGGGTCTTCAAGGCGATTTCCGGATTGTCGCCCAGTGCATACAAGAATCAGGCTACTGGCTCTGATCGGGGCGGCTGATTCCCCGGACAGGAGGGCTCGGGAAAAGTATAGCATGTCTCAGAACCATATTAAGTCGTCTCATTCTCTGAATTAGTTGTCTCAATTCGTGAATTGAGACGCATCAGGGCATTTGCTACCAGATATTGCCGACAAAATATTTGGTATGCGATTCACAATCCTCCTCATTTTCCTCTTTATCTGCCACCCATTTTGCCAGGGCCAGTCACCGGATAGTATTCCACTTCCGGAGCGATTTACCGGTCTGGAGGAAGCATTGGTGGTCAATCATTTTCCTGCAATTGTTCATCCCACTCCAGGCGGCAAAAAGGACGCATGCAAATGGTATTGGAAACACAATACGGCGGTGATGGCTGATACAGATGTTCAGATATTTGAGGCAGGTGCTTTCCTCCTGATCAAGGACACCTGGCGGCAGAGGGTTCAGTTCAATACCAAAGAATTTGCCCGGATGTTTTCCTGTCCCAAAGGGGTACTCAAGCGAAGCCAACCTTATACATTCCAGGACAACTGGCGCATGGGCAATGAGGTGTCCAAAGGATGGGCCGCCTGGTATTTCATTGGCACCGATTCGAATGGGCAAACTGTTTATGGCTGGGGGGCCGTCTTTACTTCAGATGAAATCTAACAATACGAATATGATACGACTGTTTGCGGTACTCTCTTTTATCTGTCTGCTGTCTACGCTCTCAGCACAGACGACTTTCTCGGTTCAGCCGGAGGAAAGCCCCTGCCGATGGGTGGGAAGTGCGGCGGTAGGCTTGTACCAGATCGAAGGATCTTTAGAAGTCGCTTCGGGGGGGTTGCTGGTGCAAGGTGATTCTCTCCTGGAAGCAAGCCTGATGATAGATATGAAAAGCCTTGATACCGAGAATAAGACGGTCAAAAAGCACCTGAAGGGCAAGGACTTTTTTGCTGTGAACAGCTATCCTGAGGCCAGGTTTGTGCTGGAAAAGCAGGTGCTGCTGCGGGACGGACCGGGGACGGTAACCGGCATGATTGAGGTCAGGGGGATTGCAAAACCAAAGGAAGTCCCCATGGAAATTGAGGTGGGCAAGAAGGAGATTCTTATAAAGGGAGTCCTGGTACTGGACCGGACCGAATTCGGCATCACTTACAACAGTTCCAATTTCTTTGAGGACCTTGGAGATCAGGCCATCAGTGATGAGATAGCGTTCCATTTCAACCTGGTGTTTGAGCGGGATTGAAAAATAATTCTCAGGCAGGGCAAACCTTTTACTAAACCGATCGTTCTAATTCACATGACCGAATAATAGAACGATCGGTTAAATATAAATCATTGATACATAAAGATATGAGCAATCTAACAGGAAAAGTCGCCGTAATCACTGGTGGCAACAGCGGTATTGGCTTTGAGTCCGCAAGAGAATTGAAAAGCAAAGGTGCCACGGTGATTATCACAGGTAGAAATCCCGAGAAAGTATCCGCCGCATCCAATGAACTTGGTGTTAAAGGGCTGGTGGCAGATGTCACAGATTTGGCGGCCATTGATGCGGTGGTTGAGCAGGTAAAATCTGAATTTGGTGGGGTTGATATCCTCTTCGTCAATGCGGGAGTCTTCTTTGGCGCTCCAGTTGGTCACCATACCGAAGAAGTTTACGATACAGTCATGGACATCAATTTCAAAGGAGCCGTCTTTACGATTGAGAAATTCCTTCCCATCATCCGTGAAGGGGGCTCCATCATCAACCTTTCGTCCATCAATGCGCATACCGGTATGGCCAACACCGCGATCTATGGTGCTTCCAAAGCTGCCATGAATTCTTATTCCCGCGCTGCCGCCACGGAATTGGCCCCACGCAATATTCGCGTCAATGTGGTTAGCCCCGGCCCGGTTAGCACTCCCATCTTTGGAAAAACAGGTATGCCCCAAGAGCAATTAGATGGGTTCGCATCTATGATCCTGGGTGAAGTTCCTATGGCACGCTTCGGAAAACCAGAGGAAGTGGCCAAGGTAGTCGCCTTTCTGGCCTCTGATGATGCCTCCTTCGTGACTGGCAGTGAATACATCGTTGATGGGGGTATGCTCATCCGTTCCTGATGAACAAAACATTTTCAGTAGCATTCGAAATCATTGTTTAAATTAGAGATTCGGGAAGGGGGCTGATTGTCAGCCCCCTTTTTCCAATACCAGCTTATGCCACGGGTCAAACAGTTCAAGGAAGAAGTAGTATTGCAAAAGGCGGTCGAAGTCTTTTGGAAAAATGGCTATCATGCCACTTCTATTCAGGATCTGGTTGATGCGCTTGGGATCAACCGGGCCAGTATCTACCACACCTTTGGGGACAAGGAGAAACTCTTTGAGCGTGCGTTCAGTCTTTATCGACAGAGCAGCAGGGATTCTCTCAGAGGATTCCTGGCCGGTTATCCCTCCATCCGTGAAGGTTTTCTGGCACTTTTCAAACAGGCCATTGACGATTCGATATCTGACCCCAACTATAAAGGTTGCTTTGTGGTCAATTCCATCACGGAATTGATTCCGGGAGAATCTACCATCAAGCCCCTGCTCGCTGACCATAACCTTGGTATCACACGGCTGTTTGAAGAATACCTTCAGAAAGGGGTTGATTCAGGAGAGATTTCCCCGGAAAAGGATATTGAAGCGATTGCCTTCATGCTCTTCACCCTTTACAATGGCCTGCAAGTTGTCACTAAAGTTTCCCCTGAAAGAGAATCCCTGACGGCAATGGTCCGAACGGCCTTGATGGTGCTGAATACTTGAGACCTAATTCACTCCTTCCCTATTTTCTCTCTGCCACGCTCCTTCAGGTACAAAAACAAGGGCCAGCCACAAGCCAGTCCCAGACCGAATGTCACCAACCACGTGACCCAATAGTTTTTAATGTTGTATGTCCTCGCTTGTCCATAAGACCAAATCATAAAAACGAAGACCACGAAAAACAGATCAATGGCAAAAACGGAGGAAATATCGTTGGCAAACATTTGCTGAATGGTTGTAAGGGGGGCAGGTAAGAAATCACCGGTCGCGGATACGTTTCCTGATGCGGCTCAAAGATTCCGGAGAAACTCCGATGTAGGCTGCCAAGGCTCTCTGGGATACTCTGGCAACCAGATCTGGACGGGTTTCAAGTAGCCGAACATATCGCTGTTCGGGGTTGAGGATGACATACGATGCCACGATCTCCTGGTAGGTAGCCAATTCTTCCTCCATCGCCATTCTACTCAAGGTTTCGAATTTGGGAAACTTCTCAAGTAACTGGTAGGCGATCTCCCGGCTGATCACTGCAACTTTACATGGCTCAATGCATTGCAAGTTGTGATTGGCCGGAACTTGATGAACGAAGCTCTGGTATGAGTTGATGAAGGTATTCTCAGTGTAAAAGAAAGCTGTTTTCTCTTCTCCCTCAACGGTGTAATACATCCGTACGCATCCTTCTATAGTGTAGTAGAATTTCTGAGAGATTTTACCATGTTCCAGAAGAATAGTACCTTTTGGATATTCTTTGACAGGAATAGTCCCCTTTTAAAAAGCCTCCTCGCTCTCTTCCAAGGGAAGAAATTCATTGAGGCGGTCGATGAGAGCTCCTATCATGGTGCTAATAATCTTTCAATCTGCTGAAGGGCATTTCAAGCAGTAAGATATTCGATAAAATATGAAACCCTCAAAGATTTCTCAGGTCTTTAGACTACAATTTCCTCCATGGATCTCCTGATAAGACCTCGCAAGATGAACTACAACCGTTTTCCCTTTAAAACCTCCATCCCAAGATTCCTGGTCATTGCCTTGTTGGGAATTCTTATTTGCCCAGATCTTCCGGCTCAAAAGAATGTTTTTGGTGATTGGTTAAGCGATAATGCTATTCCTCTCCCCTCTCCGGAAGATGCTTATTCCACTTCAGCCTACCAACCTTTGGCTCCCTTACTCAAAGATGCTGAGATCATCGCGCTGGGCGAAGCCACTCACGGGACCCGGGAATTCTTTTTGTTCAAGCACCATTTGCTGCGCATGGCGGTCCAGGAATTGGGAATTCGCCTCTTCGGCATGGAAGCCAGTTATGCGGCCTCCCTCAAGGTGAACGACTATATCACTACGGGCTCGGGGACAGCCAAAGAGGTCGTCTCCGGCATGGGATTCTGGGTCTGGAATACGGAGGAGGTAGTGGGAATGGTCGAATGGATGCGGAAATGGAATCAATCCCACCCCGAGGACATGGTCGAATTCCACGGATTTGACATGCAATCTTTTGTCCATCCGGTTGAGGCCCTGATCGAATACAGTGCAGAAAAGGCTCCCCAACTCGCGCTTGACCATGCTGAGTTGTTCAAAACCATTCAAGAGCATACCAGCTTTGTGTTCAAACCGGAAGAGGCCGAAACCCTGATCAAAAAGGCCGAAATATTGCAGGCCCAACTCCTGGCTGGTGAATACGGACTCACCGACCTTTCTCCCTACCGACGCGATGTCGTCCTGCACCTGGGGACGACTCTGGTCCAGGCTTTGAATCTATCTATTGAACCCTATGCCCATTACCGGGATGAATGCATGGCCCTTAATACCGATATCATTCGAAACTTTGGCGGGAAGAAAAAGCGCATCGTCCTTTGGGCGCACAATGGCCATATCAGCCGCAGCGAGGCGCCAATGAAATACCTTCCCATGGGGTACTACCTGGGGAATAGGTACAAAGACAAGTACTATGCCCTGGGTTTCGACTTTGGGGAGGGAAATTTCCGGGCGGTCCACCGAAAGGAAGGAAAGATCATGGAGCATACGGCCAATTGGCCCCCAAAGAAAAACAGCCCTTACTGGGAGGCGCTCTACGGATTGAAGGGGGAAGCATCCTTCTTTAGCCTCCGGGATTCATATAAAGATCCGCTGGTCGGGAAGTACCTGAAAAAATACACCCAGATACACAGTATTGGTGCTGTTTATGATGAAAAGTTGGAGCGGGTGTATGCAGTTCGCAAATCCTTAAAGAAGGAATTTGATGGGCTTCTCTGGATTGACCGTAGTCATTCCTCCATCCCGGTTGAAAAACGGGACTTGGAAGGGATGGGATCGGTAAAGCAGCAGATCGAATGGCAGGATGAATGGGCCAGCTCCCGGCTACGCCTCAAAGCGAGGATGAAGATGGAGGGCGATGGTGAAGGGCAAATATGGCTGAGACTGAACGGAAGCGGCAAGCAAATCCTCTCCTTTAAGAATATGGATGGTGAACCTGCAACGTCCGGTGGTTGGCAAACTTATACGGTGGAGATTAGCGGGCAGGAAGGCGGCAAATACCTGTATCCGGGGGCATTCTTACTGGGAGGTGGAACCCTATTGATTGATGATTTCGCTCTGGAGATCAAGACGAAGACTGGGTGGAAAGCACTCACGCTGGGCAACTCCAATTTTGATGCTGCTACCGAGATGGCTCCCTGGACCGGAAAAGGGGATGGATACCAATTCACGCTGGTCGAGAATGAACCTGGCAACAAGGTCTTGATGATCAGGAAAGAACAGGTTGCGCACTGAGAGGGAGCTGATCACGAAGCAGCGGGTTCGACCCCCTATTTGGAGCTGATCACGAAGCAGCGGGTTCGACCCCTTAACGTGAGATGATCAGTGGCTTCACTACCGATTGTCCATCGACCCTTAACCGAACCAGATAAGTCCCTTGGGCATATTCCGTCAGGTCCAGGGTAAAATCCCGCCGAACGATTCCTTCGACTTTCCGGGAAGTCCGGACTTGCCCCATCAGGTTCAATACCTCCAATTCGAGGTCGGCAGTTGCTGCCAACTCGACGCTGATCTTCACCCGGTCCGGCGCTGGATTGGGAAATACTTCAAATGCATTCAGATTGGGGATGCTTACCGAAACCAAAGCACCAAGGGTATCACAGTAGGCCAAATTGCATCCATTGGCATCGGTAATGGTTACGCAATAAATCCCGCCCCCCAAACCGACCAGGTCTTCAGTTACTGCACCCGTATTCCACATATAGCTGTAACCGGGGGTTCCTCCCGAAGGTGTCAGGTCAATGGACCCATCATTTGCACCGGAGACCGACTCATTGGTCACCACCGAAGTAGCTCCTATCGGGTTGGGCTCCGTAATGTTATACGTCTCAGAATCGGGACAACCTGAAGAGTCTGTAACAGTCAGGGTATAGATTCCGGCTGGCAAACCGCTGGGATCCTCAATGGTGTCTCCATTGCTCCATGAATAGGTATAGCCTCCGATTCCACCGGATACACTCACCGAAATCGAACCACTACTGTCCCCATAACATGCGACATTGGAAATGAGATCGGTGCTGAGCTCTAGTGCCCGGGAGGACTGATCAACCGTCAATTCAAATTGACCGATGGAGGAACCGAAACCTTCCACCACAATAAAATACTGGGTATTGGAAGCCGCATCGAAATTGATGGTGGAGAACCGATTGCCGCCATTCAGGGTAAATCCACAGGTTCCCGCCGCAGCATCATCGTTGGAGGCCACCACGGATCCACTGCTGTCGAGGAGGAAAATATAGGTATCGAACTGGCTGAGCGGAGAACAAGTACTGATGAAAAGGCTATCTGTACAGGGACCGGTTGTCAGACGGTAATACACATCATTGGAAGTCTGGCTGGCAAATTGATTTGTATAGCACCGGGTATCCGAGGTATCTGAAAAAGGCAGCCCCCCGATTACAATTGCAGTCGAGTCGCTGTCTCCGATGGATCGGGGTATACAAAGGGTGGTAAAGGTGGCAGGGCCTACCTGGGTGGTCGTATCCCCTGAACCGCAAATCTCAGAGACATATACATCGTATTCGGTAAAGTCTAGCAAGCCCAATAAGGTGTCGTTGAGGGAATTCGTCACCACAAAGGTTCCGGTTCCCGGCGTAAATCCTGCCGGCCCATACTCGATGATCATCGTTGCCGCAGTATCATTGACACTGGAAAGGTTGAGCACCGCGAAAGTGGTGTCCACCTGTCCAATGGTCAGAGAAGGATTGTAACAAAGTCCGTCTTCTCCCACATAGATATCGTCGAGGGCCATGTCACTTCTGAAGGTAGTGCCGGTCAATCCGTTGAAGCGGAAACTGATGGTCTGGTTGTTGTAGGCGTACAATGAAATGGTGACCAATTCCCAGGGATCACTTTCGTCCATTTGTACCTGCCCGGATTGGGTCCACAAGGTGTCCCAGGAGCCCCCTCCATTGGCAGTGACCTCAACCACCAGGGTTCCCATCTCTGAACCGTACATGTGGTAGAAGAAAGCCAGGATCGGATTGGACAAACCAGTGATCTGGAAACAGGGGGAGTAGGCGAAACTGCGCTGGATGGGATTGGAAGTGGCTTCGGTATAAATATACTTTCCGGTGCCATTCCCAAAAGTGCGGTCATCATCAGGCCCGGTGTCGCCAGAGACTGTTCCACCAGTATTCACACGCCAGTCGTCGTTATCTTCTGCCCCATTGGCGCCTTGTACCCATCCTGCAGCAGAGAGGTCACAGGATTGAGTCCCACCACCCACCGTACAGAGGCTCAGGTTCTCAAAGTCCTGCAGATAGGGATAGGTCGAGACCAGGAGGTTCCTTGCATTCCCGGTGGCAGTGTCATTTCCGTGAAAAGCATCGTTGCTCACCAGGGTATAGCTCTCAATGTCATAAGTTCCATTGGTAGAAAGGTTGGCAGGGGTGGCGAAAGTATATGTTGCAGTTGCACCGGAGAGGATGGTTCCGGCAAAGGTTTCCTGGACCGGTGTCCCTCCGTTGATCCGGTAGGCGAGCGGGAAATTGCTCACTGAATCACTACCGAAATTCTCAATCACCACGGAAATGGTTTCAGATGAAGTGTAGCTACAGGTAGGAAAAAGGAGCCCGGCAGGCTGAGAGACTTCGGTTACCCCCATGTCAATGGGAAAGATGTTGGAGATCTTGAAATCGTCAAAGGCCATATCGCTTTCGAAGCCGTTTCCAGTCACTCCGGTCAGGCGGAAATGCACGGAATCCACGGCAAAGGTGGCCAAGGAGGGGGCTATTTTTACCCAAGGATCACTGGAAGCCCCTTGAATGGCCCCTGACTGTGACCATAGGGTGGCCCAGGTTCCATTTGCGCCGACTGCAACCTCGATGGTCATGGTTCCCATGTCTCCCCCAGCCATGTGAACCCAGAATTCCAAGGCAGGACTGGACAGCGAACTCAGGTCGAAATAGGGTGAGAGGAGGATATGTGATTGATTGGTACAGCTTGAAGCCTCTGTAAACAAGTACTGCCCGGCAGCGGTGCCCAGGGTGTGGTCTACAGATGGACCTGTACTGCCCGATACCGTCCCATTGTTGTCTATTCTCCAATCTTGTTGGTCGTTGGTCGCCTGGACCCAGCCGTTGGTGACCGCACCGGTGCAGTTGACGTTGCACCCATTTGGTCCACATAAGGTGAAGCCCTCAAAATTTTCCAGGTAGGGAAATGCATTGATCTGGGCGGTGACAAGATTCCCTGAAAACAAGAGTAAGACAGGCACCAAAAGGAATCTTGAAATCGATAGGTTAATCGTTGATCTCATGGACAAAAAAATAAATTGATTTCTCAGACTCAATAAAAACAACAATATACCTACAAAAGATTCTGAATAACAACAGGTCATCTGTTTAGAGGCGACACCTCTTAGTATCTGGTTTTAAACACTTTGAGGATTGAAGTCCTGGTTCCTGTAAATTGTAGCATATACACACCCTCTCTCCATCCAGTGGTATCCAGCACCTCTCCGTTCGCGACGTTCTTCCTTGGCAGGACGGTTCGTCCTACAAGGTCAAATACCTGAAGTTCCATTGGTTCTCCAGCCTCGGTTATTATTTGAAAGGAGTTCTCAAATGGATTGGGATATATGGTTAGGGCAATGGTAGTATCAATGCCGGGAGGAGTTTCAAGGCAGGATACGGGAAGAGCCAAAGGATTGCGCTCAACCCTTGCCCCCGGTCTGAGGTCTCTTCCTGCAAGTCCGGGGTATTCCACTGCATACCGCTCCATCCTGAAGAGATAATTTTGGGCAATGGGCCTCCCCTGTTCCTGGGGTCCGAGGGAGGTCACAGGATTGATGTATTCCCAGTAGCGATTTCCCAGGGTATCAACTTCGAAAACCCTTCCCACCGGGCCGTCACAGATCAGAACGTGGTCATTGGCCAAAGGCTGGGCTCCGGATATAAATGGCGAATACCAGCCTTGGTCAGCCCCTCCCGCGTAAATCCAATCTGGCTGGTCTGGTCCAAAAGTTGTATCGGCATTTAAGGTATAGTTCTCTTGCGCATCCATAGGTGCTTGCAATACTTCCACACTGGAATAAGGCCGGTTTACATCCCCATTGTTAAAGACCATGATCTTTCCTGACCAGGGATGTCCCTCTTTGATCCAACGGGCATCGTGTTGACCATGCAATTGCTGATCGGCTGCTGCGCCACGTTGGTAGATCTGAGGATTGCCCCAACGGTAGAGTAAGTCCCCCCCTTTGCCGGACCTGCCGCCGGAATGGCTGGCCGCTTCGGCGGTGGTGGTACTGTGATCAATGACCCAGATCTCACTGGTATGGCGGCTGCTGACCATGATCTGGTCCAGGTCCGGATGATAGTCGATGGAGTTGCTGTGCATCCAGTCCGGGGCAGCAGGATTGCTCTCGTAGGGGGAAACCGGAAAATTGATGTCGAGCAATTCCGGGTGGTCGGATACCCTCCCATAGCCGGATTTGGTGGAGTCATAATCCTGTACCAGGTGGTCCCAGATGTGCCACTCCCATACAATTCTGCCCGTGGTCGGACCGGTCTGCTGAATCTCCAGGATTTTATCTTCCCAAAGTCCTTCGACACTGATCCGATCCAGTTGCCGCCCGGCATGGATGGCTTCGGCCTCTGACTTGAGCCCGTAAGCGATGACCAGGACATTGCCATTGGGAAGCCATTCCAGATCATGGTGGACACAGGTTTGGGTCGAGGTCAAGTCATATTCCCAAAGTAGATTTCCCTCCCAATCATACCGCTCTATCACCCCGCAGGAGGCACTGTTCGCGAACGGTGTATTTCGCCGGCTTCCCTGCCGCAGCAGGTCACCGTTTTCCAGGAGATAAGCGGAAGAGCCCAGGGCATTGACCGGGGACCAACCATGCACGATCCGCCCGCAATTGTCAATCAGGTAGACAGAGTCCGATGTGAAGGGGGACAAGAGGTTGTAGCCAGCTACAGCCTCTGCATCCAACGCAACCAGGCCCATAGTGGTCTGGGATTTCCCCGTGAGGAAAGCAACTGTAAACACAAAGATGTATAACCACCGTAGGTAGCTCATAAGCGCTGAAAATCCCAACCTGTTTATAGGGGATAAGGTAAACAGAAAAAGATTCTGCTCAAATGGAGATCGGGATGCGAGGGCAATTCAGCTGTCCCGGGCAGATGGAAGCGTTCTCAAAAAGACAGCCTCTAGTATTGTACCCCGGTTAATTCCTGAGACAGGTCCCATAGTTTCTTAGCAGATTCCTTGTCGTGTGACCGTGGATTCGACTTTACGATGATGGGGCTGCCATGCATTTCAAAATGCTTGGAAGGACCATAATAATCTCCGGACTTCGCTTCGGGGTCGGTAGCAGCCCGGATGGTGGGAGCTGCTCCCATTTCTACCCCTTGGGCGAAGAAGTTGTTGAGGAAGCGAAACAAGCCGGAATGCCGCTGCAATTCGGTTCTGGTCCAGCCGGGATGGGCCGCGGTGATGATCGGCGCATTGGCATTCCCTTTGGTTTTGTCGGCCAGCTCGTAGGTGAAGTAGAGGTTGGCGATCTTACTGTCTCCATAAGCTTTACCGGACTTGTATTTACGGTTTTCCCAGTTGAGGTCTGAGAAGTCAATATTGCCTTGTCGGTGGGCAATACTTGAGGTATTCACCACCCTTGAATGGGGGGTCTTTTCCAGGATTGGCATCAACTGCCCGGTCAATGCAAATGGTCCCAGGTGATTGGTTCCCATCTGGATCTCAAATCCGTCCGAGGTCTTTGAATAAGGACACGCCATCACGCCGGCATTGTTGATCAGGACATCGAGGTGCTCAAATTCCTGATTGATCTCTCCGGCAAATTTCTCTATGGACTTGAGGTTGCAGAGGTCCAGGTGTTTGACTCTGATGTCAGCCTTGGGGTATTGTGCCACAAGTTCTTTCTTCACCCCCTCTGCCTTTTGGGTATTGCGTACCGCCATAACGATGGTCGCATTTTTGCTCGCCAATTGACGGGCGGCTTCTTTTCCCAATCCACTGGTGGAACCTGTGATCACATACACTTTCCCTGTTTGATCAGCGACATTGTCTATGGTCCATTTTGCATTCTTCATGTTCGAGAGATTTATTTTGACGAATCTACAGGAGCAAAGGTAGACCTATCCTACTTCCCTTTCTAACACGAATCCCTGAACCAACAACACATATCAAGGGAAGGAATGTAATTAGTGTCCCGACAGGGTAAATGCCAGTTCAGGGAAGAAATACCAACACAGGGAGGGACCGTTTATTTTGACTTGATGCTACTTTTCAGGACAAGATACCCCCAGACTCCGGCTACAATCGACCCGACGATGATACCCAGCCGTTCATCAAACACCATATTGACCCCGGTCTCTTCAAATGCCAGGGATCCGATGAACAAGCTCATGGTAAAACCAATCCCACAAAGGAGAGCGGTCCCATAGAGTCGTTTCCAATTCATTCCAGTCGGAAGCTCTGTCCATTTCAATTTTACGACCACCCAGGAAAGGCCAACGATCCCGATTTGCTTTCCGATGAGCAGGCCCAGGGCGATTCCAATGGGAACTCCATGGAAGAGTTGGTTGGTGGTCACTCCTCTCAGGTCAATGCCTGCATTGACAAAGGCAAACAGGGGCAGGATAAACATAGCCACGACCCCATGCAGGTCATGTTCCAGAATCTTCAAGGGGGAAACATCTGGATTTTTCTTGGATCGGATTGGGATGAACATGGCGAGGATGACCCCTGCCAGGGTGGCATGGACTCCTGATTTCAGCATGGCTACCCACATGATGATCCCCACCAGGATATAGGGACTTTTCTTGTCAATCCCATAGCGGTTGAACAGGGCCAGGACGGGTATACAGAGTACGGCTATCAACAGGGCAATCAGAGATATTTTGGAAGTATAAAAGATAGCAATGATCAGAATCGCACCGATGTCGTCAAATATCGCAAGGGAGGTAAGGAAGATTTTGATCGAGATGGGGATGCGAGGTCCCAGCAAGCTCAGAACTCCCAGCGCAAAGGCGATATCGGTGGCCGCGGGAATGGCCCAGCCCTGGACCGCATTCTCATCCTGGTAATTGAAAAACAGGTAGATCAAGGCAGGAAAAAGCATC
The DNA here is from genome assembly GCA_964352215.1 of uncultured Bacteroidia bacterium. GTDB lineage: Bacteria > Bacteroidota > Bacteroidia > J057 > JADKCL01 > CAWUKT01. Next base: position 9,419 of record CAYGRE010000112.1, on the reverse strand, counting down.
CCCCCCACGGCCCCGGCTCCCGGCAATATAACGCTCCTGAGGTTGGACAATTCTCCTTCTACCAGTTCTCGCTTCAATTCAAGACCCACCAGAAAAAAGAAGAGCGCCATCAGACCATCGTTGATCCACAGCAGCAATGGTTTGGCGATCACCAATCCGCCTACCTGTACCGAAACCGGGGTCGAAATCAGCATTTCGTAATAGGTACTGAGGCCGGTATTGGCGCAGAGAATCGCCAGCACAGCTGATCCCATCAGGAGGAGGCCACCTGCAGACTCCATCTGGAAAAAAGCCTGGATGAAATTCTTACTGTTCTTTGTTTTTTGCTTCGTTGCCATACGCCTTGAACGCTCTTTGGGGCTTGTACACCACCGTGATTGATCCGCAAATATAATCCGTCCTTTCAAACCGGGAAAGCCTGGAAAGGTCTTGTCGCATTACCGTTCGGCGAAACTAAAGAAAAGTGGATAGTGGATGAAATTCAAAACGGCATAACGTACCTAAGCGGTTTAATTTAGTCGACTTTCGTAACTTGTTTCCATGCATTCCGGAAAATTGAATCCTAAACAATCTGCCAGGATCATCCGGGACGCCACCTATGGTTTCGCCTTTGTGGTGCTCCCTGCATTTTTCCTATATGGGGTCAACGATCTCTGGAACCTCCCCCGCTGGGTTCTTGCGGTCGCATTTTTGTGTATTGCGGTGCCGGTGGCTTCCTTTCAAAAGGGCCCCAAACTTCAGGGAGGAAATCCTCATGGGGCAAATCTTCGTCTACCGGGTGTGGTTTTACTGACGGGTTTGGGTTGGATCGCCTGGACACTGCTCTCGGCCAAGTCCACGATCAACTCCGGGGACGCGATTTACCTGATGGGAATCCGCCTCACTGGTCTGGGATTTGTCTTTTGGTTATCGCTGCAGCGGGAGGTGGACCGGATCGTTCCCGCATTGGTAGGGCTGGGGCTGGTGGAAGCGGTGATTGGGGCGGGTGAACTGCTGAGCTTGGTGAGGATGAATGAGCTGATGCACGTCCCCATTGGCACGGTTGGCAACAACAATATCTATGGTTGCCTGATGGCTTTGCTCCTTCCCTTTCCTTTGCTCTTGTTGGGTCAGATTTCGGGGAAGTCGACCTCTCTTGCTGGTCCGAAGGAGGTGCAAAAGCCTGTTTTGCACGCAGGTCTGAATGTGAAGCAAATGCGCATTTTACTGATAGGAATCACCATCGCTATCGGACTGCTCGCATTTGTCTCGAGTAGTAAAACGGCGGTACTGGCCTTGTCGCTCTCGGCCCTCATCCTGACGGCTTTGCACCTGTTCAAATACAAGAGCAATTTGCTCGGGAACCGCCGCATCAGGGGCATGGTGGTAGTGCTCATCCCACTGCTGCTGATCGCCGTTCCGATTGCCTGGGCTTGGACCGGTTTCAATACCGGTCAATTGCCCACCGAAACGGTCACCGGGATCACGGAACGGGGGATGCTCTGGCGGGAAACCATTGACATTTGCCAGGAGACACCGCTCACCGGTTGCGGACCGGCTGGGTGGAAATACAAGATGCTTGAAAAAGGAATTACCGGGTACAATTCGATTTATGGGCTGCGTATTTTTACCCGCCCTCACAACGACTTTTTATGGGTGGCAGCGGAATCGGGTATTCCCGCTATGTTTGCCTATGTCGCACTTTTGACTCTTCTGTTTTATTTCTCAGTAAAATACGCTTGGCGCTCTTCCACTCAAAAAACGAGAACCAGGTACTACTTGCTGGCTGCTGGCATCTTGATTTGGATTGTCATTTCCAATCTCAACTTCCCACTTGAACGGGTTGATCATGTGATTGTTTTTGCCACCTATCCGGCTTTGATCTTTTCCAGGGAGTCCATACGCTGGAAATTCATCGATCCTGTTAAAAAAACAATTGGTCTGTTGGCAACCGTTCTCTTTTCCTTGCTCTTCTTGTTTTCAGGAAATCGCTATTTCCAGGACAGACAGCTGCAAGCTATCCTGACCCTAAGACAGCAAATGGAATCCCAAAAGGTGCTGGAAAAGGGTAAAGAATTGGGGAACCGGTTCTTCACAGTTGACTATTACAGCTCTACCCCTATCCTCTGGTACAAAGCGGTTGCGCTGTTAGAAACAGGGAAACAGAGAGAAGCATTGGCTCACTTTATGCTGGCCTATGAAGTCAACCCGTTTCATCCTCATATTGTCAACAATCTCGCCTCTACCTATGTCATGCTGGGGGACTATGACCAGGCAGAAATATACTATCGGGAGGCGATGAACAGGTTCCGGGATTTTCCAGATCCCTATATCAATTTATCGAGGATCATGGTGGCACGTGGGGATCGCAATGCAGCCATTGAGTTGTTGAATTCCTATCCTGATGAAGTTGTATCCCATAAAAAGACCATCCTTCAGGAATTGGAATTGTTGAAGAAGTAGATTATCTTATACCTGATAACTTATATACCTATATTACTAAACCCAATCAAATGTCAAAAGCGTACGCAAGAAAATGTTCCGCTGCTTGCTTATTTACCTTCCTATTATTCCTTGTTTCGAATTCCTTCTTGTCTGCACAATCGATCTCCAGTTGTGTACCTAACTCCTCGCCTGTCGGGTCCACTGTGACTGTATCGATCACTGGCACGGGTGTCAATTTCAACTCTGGCACCCCGATTGTTGACATGAAACCTGCGGTAGGGCCTACCATTTTCGCCTCTAACTGGAACGTCACGAGTCCCACCACTATGAACGCGACCTTTAACATACCGGTTTCGGCGACTCTTGGTGATTATGCCATGCGTGTAGGTAGTTTAACTCCCTACATCCCAGCGGTGTTTGCCGTAACTGCAAGTGCCAATACCGGGTCTCTCCAGGGACGGGTATTTCACGATGTAAACGAAAACTGCATCCAGGGAGCAGCCGAGCCGGATCTTTCCGGGTTCATTGTAAAAGTTGATCCTGGCAATTACTATGCGACAACCAATAGCAGTGGGCAGTATCAGGCCCTGGTACCTCCGGGGAACTATGCGATTGATGTTATTCCCCCCAGCTATTATTCTCGTTTGTGCCCTACCAGCCCCATCAATGCAACTGTTGCCGGATCTGGGTCTGTGACCACCGGGCTCGACTTTGCCATGGATGTAGATACCGTTGCTGATGGAGGCATTTCCTGCGGTTCCGGCGAATTCAGGCCGGGATTCAATACCATCATTACGACTCAGGTTAGAAATGTTGGGATCATTCCGCTCACTGGTGTAGCCCAAATGATTCTGGATACAAACCTGACGTATATATCTTCCACCCCCACCGGAAGTATTTCAGGTGATACTGTGAGTTGGACCATCACCACCCCTATCCCACCGGGAGGTATCCAAAATTTCGAAGTCATGATCAACTTGCCAGTAAGTGTTCCCTTGGGTACGGTCGTTTCCAACACTTCCCGTCTGGTGACCGACTCATTGGACTATGACCCAGAAAACAACGCTTTCGTATGCAGCGGAATTGTGATCGGATCTTATGACCCCAATGACAAGACGGTTTGGGACGAAGACATGAACCTGGCTGATCCCGGGATCGATGCTACCGATTCAACCTTGATCTACCGTATCCGCTTCCAGAATACGGGAACCGCCTCCGCGATCAATATATTCATCCGTGATACCCTGGATTCCCAATTGGACGTTGGCTCACTCAGGATGATCGGCACCAGCCACTTACCCTATACGATGACTATTTCCGGGAATGGGGAAATCGAGTGGAGATTCCCCGATATCCACCTCCCGGACAGTACCAACAACGAGCCAGAGAGCCACGGTTTTGTCTTGTTCGAAATTGATATCGCTTCAGGATTTACAACGGGAATGTCTATCCTCAACACAGCCCATATTTACTTCGACTTCAATGCTCCCGTGGTTACCAATACCACCAATACTTCGATCATCGTTTCCACGGTCGGGCCTGAGCCACCTATTGAAATGAAGGTATTTCCCAATCCGGCCTCTGAGATGGTCTATATTGAGCTGGATTGCAATTCTATGGACGGGGCACAATGCAAGCTCTCAGACCCTTACGGCAAAACCGTGAGGAAAGTACAGGCATCAGGCCAAACAGGGATACAGCGGATTGAATTACCGGTGGAAGGCCTCAGTACGGGTGTTTATTTTCTGGAAACTACCGTCGGGTCCAGAAGGACAGTACACAAGGTTGTAATTACCAGGTGATTGCTGAAGATGTCCAGGCCCAGCTGCCTGGCCGTATAACCGGCCGTATAACCGGCCGTATAACCGGCCGGTTAACCTGGCTGGCTAACCTGAAATACCGATCTTCAATCGCGGCATTGAAACGCATAAACCTCCCAAGGGTATAGCCCAAGAGAGGGGACAATAAACATTCCTTCTCACTTTTCTGTTTAACGGATATTATATTCCTTTAGACATGGGAGGTTTATGCATCGGTATTGTAGAAGATGAACTCCTGACCGCAGAGAGCATTGCTATTCATCTGGAAAAGATGGGCCATAAACCGTTGGGCCCTTTTACCTCCTTTGATGCTGTACTTGCCGGATTGGCCGATCAGCGTCCGGACTTGTTTCTGTTGGACATCCGGCTCAAAGGAAAGCGTACGGGCCTGGACGTTGCCCATCTGCTCAAGATCAAATATAAAATCCCCTTTCTTTTCCTGACTTCTCAGACCGATTCGAAAACGGTCAACCAGGCGGTAGCCGCCTCTCCGATGGGCTATATCACCAAACCGTTCTCGTTTGAGGATCTCTTCATCGGGATAGAGTTGACCAAGGCCAAGTTAAACCTGGGCTTGTCCAGTCAGCGGAAGATCAGTATCAGGAATGGCTACGAAACCGAATGGATTCTGGCGGACGACATTCTTTACCTGGAGGCCGACCGCTCTTATGTTACGCTTTATCTGGTGGACGGGACGCGCATCCTCCGGCAATCCCTGGGCAAGTTCTTAAAGACATTTGAGAATGGGGATATGGTACGTATCCACCGGAGTTATGCAGTCAATCCCCGTAAAGTGGAGAGTATTACCATGCGAAGTGTTACGATCCGGGGCCATCAAATCCCTCTTGGGAAGCAATACCGGGAACAATTCCAGCAATATCTTATTCATCTGAACGGGTGATCATTGGTCTGGGAAAATAAGGCCTGCTTATTCACCTAATTCAGGATCGGGAAATTCAAATCTAAACGCATGTTGGCTGCCGGGCTTGTAGGTAAGGATTCCTTCCAACTGTCGCGCCATCATTTCGACCAATTTCAGCCCGAGGCTGGTGCCTTTGCGACTCTCCGCGATGGTCTCCCCTGGTAATCCTTTTCCTGAATCGCGGTAGGTGAAAACGAACTTATTTCCTTCACGGTGCAAGCTGACCCAGATTTGTAAAGACTCCCCTTCTTTGGCTGCGTACTTCATGGAATTGACCACCAACTCATTCAGCATGATGCCCAGGTATACACTGCTTGAGATGCTGAATTGCTCTTTGGTGATATCGATATGGCAGAGAAATTCCTTGTCTTTGTAATAAAGAGCCTTCAATTCATGGATCAACTGCTGTGCATATTCAGAAAAACCCTTCCCTGAGACTTTTTCCTCATCTACAATGAGTTCGTGGACCAGGTTGACGGCCCGGATTCGTTTTCGAATCCCTTCGGCAAATACCTTGGTTTCTTCCTCGCTGACGTGCTGCGCCTGAATGTCGATAAAGGCTGTAATCATCTGAAGGTTATTTTTGACCCTGTGGTTAACTTCCTGGATCAGCATTGTCTTCTCCGTCAGGTTGAGCTTCAATTTGTCCACCATCCCCCCAATCTGTCGGTTCTTATCCTGAATGATCTTGTTACGCTGCCTGATTCTGATACCTGAAAACAGGGTCAATACCAGAATGATTCCCAGTCCTCCCAAAGACAGAATCAGGTTGCGGTTACGCATTTCCCGTGCTTCAATTTCAGAACGCTGTGCCTGAATGGTCAACTGTTGCCGGGATTGCTGGTAGCGGTAACGCTCTGCTTCCATCTCTGCAAGTGCCTTTGCTTCTGTTCCCTTTAACCGAACCCGGTAATAGAGGCGCTGGTATTTGACCAGGGAATCGGCCTGGCCCTCAGATACGGTATAATACCTGACAAAACTGAAGTAAAACCGTTCCATCAGTGGTGGTGAATCCCCGTATTCAGTTTCCAGTACCCGGGAAGAGTCCATGTAGATCATGGCACTGTCCAGTTCACCCGACTCAATATAGATTCTTGCCAGGTAGGCATAACTCTCCCCCAGGACCGCTTTGCCCATTTCCCTGGAATATAAAATGGACTTCTTATAGTTCGCGATTTCATCTCTGGGGTCGAGGCAATAACTCGACTTGATATGGTAGGCCAGGCCAACATTTGTTCCTAATTGGTATCCCTGGCGGTAGGCTTCCTCGCCACATGCAATGGCTTTGTCAATTTGCGCGATGGCCTCCTTTTCGGCGGGTAGACTTGGCCATATCAGCCGGTAATTGGCAGTCCACTTTTCAGGATTGAGGGCATCTGCTGAGTGGACATAATACAAATGGCAATTGAAGGGATCGTTGATCTCGGGGAGGATTTCTGCGGCCTGGTCCAGCCATTCACGCGCCAGGTCACGTCGCAACACATCGATGTAAATGCTGGCAACAAAGACGCTAATGTCAAACTCGATCTGTTTGTCAGCGACGGCACGGGCGTACTCGAGGGCTAAGAGCATGGACGCTACGCCGCGGGCCACCAGGTTCGGGGCAAAGTCTTCGTACAGGCAATTCATGTGCAGGGTCAGGAGGGCCCTGGTTGCGAAGTTGTTTCGCCTGGCCGCTGGTGTTTCCAGGCATTTCCCAATATGATTGGCTGCACTTTCCTTTCCCTCAGTTCTGAGCAGGACAATAGCACGAAAGGGCTGTACACACAACCAGGCATAATCGGAGCTGTCCAACTGGTAATGCTCTTCCAAACTGTCTAGTACATGGGTTAACAACCCGTTATCGTCGGAGATTTCCTTTGGTATCACCTGCTCCAACCCCATTTCCCGGGCGAGGTATTCTGTGTCGAATATTCGCTGGGCTTGTAGATTCCATGGAAATGCACAGCACAATCCGATGATCACAAAGAGGATCAACACTTTGGGGGTTTCTTTGCAAGTTGTCCGGGAATCCATGGTTACAAATTCAGGACTCTTTGGACGAATCGCAACAGGAATTGATCAACCGGGCCAAGGGATTCAAGAAAAAATACCTTACCAGCCAACGAGCACGGTCTGATCTTGAGATTAGCTTCGCGAAGGGAGGGGAAGTCAAATAGTATGTTTTTGTAAAAATTCTTCCCAATAGGTTTTGCAGCAGAATATCGTCCCGAAATTTTCTGAACAATACTACTTCCGGAGCATTGGGGTCTCCATAAGTAGCGGTAGCGATGAAACAGGCTGATTTTTTCGAGCCAACCTTGGGGTTTATTTTTTTGATCTCTGAGATAAGGACTGGCAATCCTTCCAGATTGTAAGGAATAATATTTCCCCGGTCATTGATCATGAGGCCTTGCTGGGTTTTGAATCCTCCGATGGAATTGATTTCCAATATTCTAAATGACTTTGACCTTAATCGAACCAGGTTCTTTTTCGTTTCAGGCTTTTGGTTCCTCGCTTCTTTTGTGAGCACCAGGAAAATCAGATCGCTGCGTGTTACTATCCATTTCGCGGTAAAAGATATCGGGCTAATCCCGAGATAACTGGACTTCATAAGGTCCTGGATCAAAATGACCCTGTTCCTCTCATTGAAAAATGTTCCCTCATTGAGGTGCAATTGGTCATACCCAAAAGATTTCCCCAGAATTACCTTTTTAAGCTCCCATACTTCCTGTCCGCTTAAAGGGAAGGGGCTATCCTGCCCGAAATGCAATTTTTCTTGAATGGAAGAACCAATTCGATTCATCTCTTTATACAAATCGGTGGCCTCTTTATATTTAACACAGTCTCGAAACTTTTTCGCCAAATCACTCCAAGTATCTGCAGCTTCAACAATAGATTTGTCCTGGCTTTCCACTTTCAGTTTACTGGCCAAGGATTCTATATTATCCTCTGAATGATTAAAGAAATTGATAAGTGCTTTTGTTAAATCCCCTTGTCTATTCTCTATCTCAGTTCTTTCCGATTCATTGATTTCTGGACAGTTTAACAGCCTTTGATAGGCATTTGGATATTGCTCGATCTCTTTAATCATTTGCTCGATACACCAATCAAATTTCAATACTTTGGCATTTGAAAGCATGATGGAGTCGAATTCATCCTCGTTTTCCCATACGATCTCCCTTTGCTTGATAAAATCGTAATTGGTTTTGAAAAAGCCCCCCGCGATAAAATCATCAATGAGGTCAAAGTATATCGAGCGTTTTACAGATGGGGTGGTTTTAGGATCGTACTCGAAAATCTTTGAAAGGTCATGGTTGACTTCCTCCAACCTGTTCAAGCGGGCATAGCACTTGGCTCGTAGGTAGTACAAGATGGCCCCTTCTGGAAGAAAATTCAGGCCTTCGTTTAAAGATCGAATGGCATCATAGAACCTCCCCGATTCAAATAGCGTAGTGGCTTCTACGTATTTTAACTCGGCCTGCTGGTTAATCCAAGCCGCTGATTTGCCAGTGAGAAGCTCTTGCTTACGTTCAAGGAGGTCATTCATTTCTGTTATGAGACCATTTCTCTCTGCTGGTGACATGAATTCTCCTCGAAGTTCGAGGTCTTGCTCCAGCCTCCCCAGTTGGTCATTTATGATACCTAGTTCTACTTTTCCAATGATGTTCATGCTGTGGAGGGCCGTTAAGTTTGGGGGTATTCTGCCAGATTTAAGATATGAAAAATTCGTCCCCCTTCCTGCATGGGTGTTGGTAGACAAGGTCAATTGTTGATCGATTAGGGGCTGGGAACAGGAGGCAAGGGTGAAAGCGGCTTTAACACAGGGAACCTTTGTCGCATCACCGGAGATGTATACACGGATAATTATCCCTTCTTCCATGTGGGACTGCACCCTTGGCATGAAGGGTTCTATCCTGAGAAGAAGGATTTTTCAGGTTCTGTGGACAGGAGTATTGTGGACTCAATCCGCATATTTTGGGCCGCTTTAGAGGAGGCAAAAAGTACTGAATCTGCGGGTTGGGGGCTGCGGCGCCGCAGGGTTGGACCTGCGGGTCCGCGGGGTTGAACCTGCGGGTCTACGGGTCTGGACCCGCGAATCTATGGGTTTGGACCCGCGGGTCTACGGGTCTGGACCCGCGGGTCTACGGGTCTGGACCTGCGAATCCAAGGGTCTGGACCCGCGAATCCAAGGGTCTGGACCTGCGAATCCAAGGGGCTGGACCTGCGAATCCAAGGGGCTGGACCTGCGAATCCAAGGGGCTGGACCTGCG
>CAYGRE010000111.1:0-22960 GCA_964352215.1 uncultured Bacteroidia bacterium | reverse complement strand
GTGCGGACGAAGGTTTGACTATTGGCAAAAATGAAGCAAAAGGTAAGTGTCAGGTAAATAACAATAGGTTTCATTCAGGAATTTAATGGTTTTCCGGGAATCTTTCTTCGGATGAAGTTGTTAAATGCAATAGTTCTTACGCGCCCATTGCTGGTGTAGGGGTGAATCCATTGCTCTTGTCAGGGCGAATTTGTCAATCTGGACTTCCCTGCGTCTCCATGATCTGGTACAACTCTCCCAATCCTCCCACCTTCTCCACTTCGGCCAGTCGCTCATAATCCTTGGTTGCCCGCTTCAAATGGTACCAGGGGATGCGAGGATACTTATGGTGCAGGGTATGGTAACCATCATAGTGTCCACGGAGGAAGCGTCCCAGGAATAAGCCTCTGGAATCACGGGTATCCCCATCCCCCAGCAAAGCATAATGGTCCGCAACTTCCGTCCAATACTCGATCACCGGCACCAGCCAAAGCAGGGGTACCAGCCAATACAAGAGGATCAATTGCCAAAATCCCAACCAGACACTCACCGCGATAAGGGGCGCCCAAAAGGCGAGAAACTTCCACCGAAAATCAGGGTCGTCCCGCAGTCCTTCCCAAAGTGCTACGAAGATGGAGGGGAGATCGTACAGCAAGAATGGGCGTATCCACCAGATCCAGACCCAATTCGGATTTTCGTCCAATACGCCCCAGTGTTTGTAATTCTGATAGGCCGGGTCATTTTCTTCCATCAGGTGGGCATGGTGCTGCCCGTGTTCCTTGCGGTACATCTCGAAAGAATAGAAGAAGGGAATGAACAGGATGAATTCCATGCTCCGGTTCCAGGGTTTTTTGGCAAACAGGTTGAAATGGGTGGCGTCATGGCCCAGGGAGTCAATCAGGGCATTGATTCGGGTGGCGATCACAAAGGCAATGGGAAAGTAGAATGCCCAGTGGAGGTGGAAATAGCTGAGGTAGGCCAATCCGCTGATCAGTATATAATTGAATGCTATGGATAGCGCCGACAACCAATCCTTAGGTTCAGTATAGTCGCGGTAATTGAACCTTTGCTTAGCGGTGTTGGTGGTGGATGCCATCGAATGCAAAGCTATCAAGACCCCTCTAAGATACCAAATGAGGGTACGATTGAGACCTCTTTTTATTCAAGTACCACCTTTTCAATAAGCCGCCGCCCATTTGCCTCCAATTCGAGTAGATAGAGGCCTGAGCTGAATTGCGAGAGGTCCATTTCGGACTTGGTAGCCTTTACCTTTTGTTCCATGACCACAAAGCCGCGCAGGTCCCGCAGCCGCAACCATCCTTCCGGTGGCAGATTTTCCAGTTCCAGTCTTAACATGCCGGAGGTAGGGTTCGGAAACAATCGAATCTTCCCAATAACGCCATCTTCAGCACCCACCCCACAATCCAGACTAACCGCCCAACCTTCCAGGTTCAAATTGGCCGAAACTGTGTCCGGGCCGTTGGGGTAGAAGAGGATATTGACCGGATCATTTTTCGTTCCGTGAATGGCGGTATAGGATACTTCGCAGCTGTAACTGCCTGCATCTGTCGTTTGGAGATTCGACAAGACGAGGTCGGGACCGGTTGCGCCGGAGATCGGACTTCCATTCAGATACCATTGGTAGGAAAAGGAGGCTCCGCTGGAAGTTACAGAGAAGGTGATGCCATCCCCCGGACACAAGGAGGTATCCACAGGTTGAAAATCAATGTCCGGGAAAATGAAGCGTCCCCAACCCGTACGGTGGTCACTGAGATCAGAAATGTCCCACATATCATCCGTGATGGAGCGCAAGGTCAAGATTTCATTGGTTGCAACCATTGGGATCAGGTATCGCCGGTCGAGCCAGGCATGGTCGATGATGGCCCCGGTATCGGTGCTCATGGTGGAGGACCAATATCCCTCGTACTCAGGCAGGAGGGGATTCAGGGAATCAAGCATATTGTTAAAGAGGTCCAGGCCGGTGGGCCTCGTATTGAAGTCACCGGTGTAAATGGCGGGTTCATTGGGGGGGATGCCCTGGGCGCCGATAAAGTCCCTCATTTCTGCATATTGCAGGTTTTTGGCGGTTATATCGTCCGGGCCCGAGCCAGCATCCATGTGGGTGCCAAAGATATGGTAGCGCTTGCCCAATTTATTGACTTTGGCATACATGATCCCCTTGTTGGCAAAGCAATCACCACTGCTGGGACCACAGAGTTGAAAATCGTATTCATCCGTGGCTTCAATGGGCCAGCGGCTGAAAATGATCACCCCGCCATTGAAGGGGAAGTAATCGTTCAGAATCCCGGTGTCATAGATGAATCCCTGGGCTTGCATGGCTGGAACCAGATCCTGGTCGCGCGGAAATGGGTCAAATGCCTCTTCGAAGACCACCACATCCAGATTGGGGTCCATCTCTGGAGGGATAAGAGGAGCGCGGGTTCCATTGCTGAATCCACCGATGAAGAAGGGGAGGAACTGGACATTGTAATTGATTACATTCAGCACGCTTGGGTTGGAGGCATCAGCAGGAGCCACCGAGTAAACCGATTTTTGGTGAACTACAAACAGGATATTCCGGTCCAGGTTGGTGTCGTCATTTTCAGGGCGGTATTTGATCACAATTTCCACAGCTCCCAGGGAATCCTGAATCTCATGGAATCCGCCATCGTCCCACCAATTGTCTGCTGTACCTGGCAGGGCCGCAGTATAATCCAAAGCACTGCCACCAGGAGTTCCATCCAGCCGCAACATCAGCCTGGCGGTATCTCCATTGGCGACCAATTGCACGGCCAGAAATATCGAATCTCCGAGTGGGACTGCGCTTGAATCCCGGTCTACGGTCAGAAGCGGCTGGTCATAGGCCCAGGGGATGACCCGGTTGGTGGCCTGGTTCCATTCAGAGGGATCAAGGCTGTGAGAACCACTTTGGGAAATGCTCACTTCAAGGTCCAGCCAGGAATTGTTGCGCAGGAGTACGGAGCTTTGGGCCCAGCCGTTCAAGTAGAACAGAACCAAAACCAAGCCCAGGATTATCTGCCTCATAGTGCAAAATATATATAGTCGTTCGGCCAAACATCAATATAGTGAAGAACAACAAATACTGTTTGAAATCTTATTATTAAAATAATAATGTGAATATTGCTCAGAAATGGATATTTAGGCCAGTAGGGGTAGGTGGGATAGGTAAACTATCAGATATTTTTTATAATTTACAGCAACGATCAAAGGAGCCCTTCTGAGCTCAAAGTATATTTGTCAGTCAACATTGAAAGCCAATCGTCATGGGAGAACAAAAAGTCGAAAACAGTCTTGTCGAGTCGGAGCATACCGGACCTGAAATGGCCCTGAGTCAATCCGGTTTTTCAGCAGCCGGCTCAAGTGCCGCTAGCCCTCCACCTTTTCAATTAAGTGCCGATTTCCAGGCGGATAACAGTGTTTCCAATATCGGAGTCCGGTCCGCACCTGAAGTACCGTTACAATTATTTGGGGACGGTGTCAACCGGATCGTTGGCAGTTCTGATGCTGACCTGGCTGCTGCTCAGCAGGAAAATCAGCCCGAAGGCTGGAATTCTGAGATCACTTCGGTAACCACCGTAGATCTGGAAGCAATCGAACACCAGGGCCTTACCCGTGCGGTAGGAGATACCGGGGAAGCCCGGGTCCAAAACCTTCCCGGTGACGTCGTCAATATCCAGCGCCTCCTGGTGATGCATTCAGTGTTGAACGCTGGTCAGGTTTCAACCATTGCGGATTTACAGGCTCAAGAGGAGGAGGAACATATCCCGGCCGATACTTTGGCAGGGATTCGCACCTTCCAGACGACTTTGCAAGAGCAAGGTGTTATCCGTGAAGTCGATGGCGTGGTTGATCCGGGCGGGACAACTTTCCGGCAGCTGAGAAGCGATCCCGAGCAAAGAGATGAACCCGTGGCAAGGGGTGACCGGGAAGAGTTGACCGATGAAGCGGAGAATTTTGCCATCGAAACTGAATTTGAAGACGAGCTGGAAGGCCTGGAAGGCGATCAGCGTGCCTATATGCTGGAGATGCTTTCCATCTATATCGGTTCCAACCGGGATGCCCGTGCGGCCAGCGATGCCGAAGGTGATGCCCTGACGGTAGTTGGAAACCAAGCCGGATTTGACAGGTTAGCAGCGCATATCAGCAACAATACCGATCCGGGTGGTGCAAATGGTGACCGTTCTCTGGTAGGCTCGGCTACCATTATGACCTTCCTCACAGAGATTGGCTACTGGGCCGACTTCCCACGCCGTGCTTCTGCGGCCGCAGAAACTGAGTTTGCGATATGGACCGGAGAGGATGGAGGACAACGTACCGAAGGCGAAGAGCTCGAATTGCTTGAGCGCCTGAGAGCTTATACCTACAGCGGTAATGCCGGAGTCGGCAATGCCCAGAGCGCAGCCGATGACACCTGGCCTTGGAGTGCTGTCTTTATCAGCCATGTCATGCACCAGGCCGGGGCAGGGGATACATTTAATTACAGTGCATCCCATTCCCAATACGCAGGTGCTGCTTACCAGAATACCGTCCGTACAGAGGAAGAACGCGAAGGTTCCAACGAGATTTCGAATATGTTCCCTGCTGATCCAGACATCGCCAATATCGGTGATGTAGCCGAACCGGTTCAGGTTGGAGACCTGATTCACTTTATGCGGGGTGGTGCTGATGTACGCTTAACCGGTAACAATATTGCCCCGGCTTTGGCCAGAAGGAGAGCCTTTCTCTCGCACTCTGACCTGGTCACCAGTATTGAGATCTACGCTCCCACCTACAACCCGGAAGCCAACCCGACCGGCCACCTGCCATATTCGGCGGAAACGCTGGCCCTGGTTCAGGCAGCAAATGCGGATTATACCATTTTCGCCCTCACCATTGGTGGAAATACCAGTGATTACGACATTCCGGAAGGAGAGGCGGGTGCAGGTGCTGAGGGAGTCCGCAACAATAGCAATACCGCTGGTTTGAAATACTGGCCACTCAACGATGACATGACCTTACAGGTACGCAATGCCCCCGGTAATGTGATGCCTTATGGGGTGATGCGGTTGGGTGAATCGATCGCTCCGGCTCCGGCAGCAGCAGATCCTGCAGCCGCACCTGATGCAGCTGGTCCTGGCGGGCCAGGACAGCCTCCGGTACCGGAAAGGAACTAGGACAAACCAGCGACTTGCTGGAAAACCGAAACGATCTGCTGGGAAAGCCAAATAGAAAACGGCCATTGAGGTATTGTACCCAATGGCCGTTTTTTAGAAAGATCAGAGCTTATCCCAGCATATACGACTGCGCATATTTATTCAGGAGTTTGGTATGGATGCTGAAGTCGAAGCCGAAGGCAATATTCAAGATTCTGCGCGTAGGAAGTGAGGAGAACAGCAGTAGGGTGCGTAGCAAAAGGTATTTCATAACCCAGGGTTTGATTTGCTCATTTGAAACAGAGCATTCCAGATACCATGCCAGTTTATTGTTCTGAAAACGTTTCCTTGATCTCCCTCACCAGCAAGCTGTCAATGACTTCTACTTTCTGTTCAGGCGACTCCAAATCAATGAACCAGATATATGCCTGGTCTACTTTTTCCTCGTACTTGCCATCACGGTCCGTATCCCGGCATCCTTTCATTTCAATCCGAGTCTGTGCGGAATCTGTGAATGCCCAACGTATAACATCAATTTCGGGAGGACTTAGCAATTGGAGGTTGTCTCCTTTTTCATCGCTTTGGTACAATCTTCTAAGCTCAACAGGGGAGGAGGACTGCCCTCCATTGAGGGGTTCCTGGATCACATAAAATATATTTCCAGGCTTCGTTTTATGCCACCAGGGATCGGGACCCTCTTCAGTATTGTCTTTGTTGTTCTGGACGTTTGATGACCCCGCTTTTATAAAATCATAAGACAGAATCTTAGCCTTATGATCCAGAAGTTTGGACTTGGTTCTGGTTTTGGGATCAACAAAGATAAGGTTGACCATTCCTTCATCGCTCCATCGAGGGCCTCCACGGTCGTGTTCTGATCCGATAAGTTCCAGCCATTGGACAGGGTACAAATGAAGGTCCGAACCTATTACCATTGTAAAGTCCATGATCCTGATGCGTACTTTTTCGTCTAAGAAGTCAAGGGTGTCACCATTCTCGACGATGAGGTCGACACCGTTGTCTTCAGATTTAAAGGGTACTGGTCTTTCAGGTTCCTGGCTACAGCCCCAAAGAAGAAGGAACAGGATCGGTAGCAACAATGCTTGTTTCATAGGTAGAGTGGTTTGATTGATCAAATTTAGGTGTTTTTTTTGATTTGAGGGTTTACAGGCAGGTGCTCCCGTTCACCTCCAAAGTCACACGCCCGTGCGTCCAATGTTACACGCGTGTGCAGTTGATGGGTCGAAGCTACGGCTTTAACCGCACACTTCTGTTCGGTATACCGAACGCTCTCATTCCCTCAGGCACGTGGGGTTGCGGGGTAAACCGAATGGACGTGTTCGGTAAACCGAATAGCTATGTTCGTATTGCCGCACACGGGTGTGTGGTTAGCGTCACGCGCATGTGCTCTCAATTATGCAAGCCAACTGGCCATAAGCACACGCGTGTGCTCCTGAACCTCCAGGACTACGTACCCAATATCACACGCGTGTGCGGTCAGAGTCACACGCGTGTGCGGTAAACATCACACGCGTGTGCGGTAAGCGTCACGCACGTGTGCGGTGTATAGCACATGCGTGTGCGGTTATTCCCGCAACTCCAAACCCGAAACCGCACACGCGTGTGCGGTAAGCGTCACACGCGTGTGACTCCAGACCCGCAAACCCAAGGGGTAAACATCACACGCGCGTGCGGGGTAATGTCACACGCATGTAACTATGAAGTCTTGGAAAATCACTAAATTGCTTTCATTTTCCAGGACCTCAGGCTGTTCTTGAGCAAACTATTTTTCGCACCGAGCCAGCCTGAACCGCTTATTGGTAAACATAATAAGATGACCATGGCGTTCAAATACAATGACCCGAAATGGGGAGAAATCCTCGGACAAGAACTCAAGAACCAGAACATGAGCCAGGTAGAAATGGCGAAGAGAATGGGCAAGACCAGCGGCACCGTAAGGATGCTGCTGCGCCGGAACAACTATCTCCTTGCCAACGTACGGGCCATATCCCAGGCGTTAGGCAAAGACTATGTGGAATTGTTGCTCTCAGAGGAGAGCCAGGCCCTGCTCGCAAAGGCCAGGAGTGCAGGATTCCACCCTGGTCAGGAGTTCATCCAGGATGGGATCGATACGGCTGTAGCCAAGGTGGCCAAAGAAAAGGAGGTGACCGAGAGTAGTAAGAAAGCCTTGGAAGAGGAAGCCAAAGCTCTCAGGGTACAACTCGCTGACGCGCAGTCGCGGGAAGAGGAATTGAAAGCGAAGCTCCATGCTAAAGAGGATCAGGTGAAAAGCCTGGAAACGGACCTGGGCAAATCAGGTGAAGAACTCAAGGCAGCGCACAAGGCAATAGAGCAGGAGAGGACAAAGTTTGCGGAAGCTCAAAAAGAGTATACCTCCCAATTGGCCAGCTGGGAAAAGAATATTCAGGAGCTAAAAGATGAAAAGCGGGAAATGGAATACAATAGCAAACTGAAGATAGCCGTATTGGAAGCTAAACTGGAGGTCTTACAACCCGGGGAAAAAGGTTGAAGGGCCGATCAATCCTTCACTCTGTCTTGATCACTGCGTCCTGACCGCCGTATCTCCTGACAATTGATCCATCGGAGGCGGCTCCGTCATGCCCGGTAAATTCTTCCCGGTCGTATCTGCAGCCTTTTTAGCAGCATCCAGCGAGTCCTGCTTTTCCAGCAACTCCATTTTCTCCTGGCCCTGCTGTCGGTCGGCCGGGCTGGAGGTAAACCAAGGATAGAACATTTGCAAACCCAGCAGCATAAAGCCCACCAGGAACAGCATCCGGATTTCGTTCCACATGCCATAGATCACGACCCCGGAAAGGATGAATCCCCAGATGTGGTAGGCGTAAAAGAAGCCCTCAGAGGAAAATATAGAGTATTCACCATAGGAAAGGTCACCAATGGGGAATTTATCAATCATGGTAATGGTCCAAATCCCCATGAGCCCGTAGGAGGCTACAATAAAGGTTCCGACCCATTTCATCGTTTTGCTATTCATGCAACCCGGTAATTGTTCAATATTGTCTCAAATCCACAACCTGCTAAATTCAGCCGTGGTAATGTTCGAAATTCAGCCGTGCTAAAGTTCGGGCAGCAAGATAATCAATCCTCCTTCGATTCCCATCCCGTTCAGGTTTCCTTTGTCGTAGCGTTCGCCTTCTCCGACTGGAAAAGTGATCTCTGTATCTTCGACCTGAGGGTTGAAAAACTGGTTGAGTTTGCGCACCTGGGAATTAAGGGCAAATTGGATCGTAGGACGTATATAAATCCGCACCTTGGGAAGCAATACGATCTGGGCTTCATAAAAACCATGCACTCCTAAGATCTCACTTCTGTCAATATTGAGCATATTGCGCCCACCGGGATAACCTTGGATACTGTCCCAATCTGTATACACACCCAGTATCCCCAAGCTCAGTCCGCCGCCCGCAAAATGTCGGATCCGGCCTTCATTCCCGATAGGAATCACCGCCCCGGCTTCCAAAGTAGTCGACCGGAATAAATAGGACCGATAAAAGTCGGAGTCCACATACTGAGCATCGAGAAAATCACGTTGATTCTTTACCTGCGCATATACATGCAGGTTTTCATTGAGTGCATACGTGACCCCAACCACCAGCCCATGAAGAAAATTGAGCGAAGGGAGGTTCTCCGAAGTGGTAAGAGGATAACGGTTTCGGTTAAAGGAAGTCACCAGGTGGTTGAAATTTTTGGCACGTGCATTGTTAACAGAATAACCGACACGCACCTGGAGTTTGTCGACGGAAATCTGTGCCCTGGCACCCGTCCAACCCAGCATTATCATCAGTATCATCAAATATTTCCGCATGGTTGGATGTACGTTTACTACGCAATTTAGATTCCAAATTCTGAATAAATAATGGTAGTTTTACACCAGAAAACCTGCTATTTAAAGTTGTAAAGACACATTGCCTATGTTCAAGGACAACCTACGCATTGCTACGGGCACATCTCGCCTGTCCATATTTTTGCTTTTGCTTACCCTGCTTTTCGTTCCCCAGGCCAGCCAGGCCCAGATCGCCAATCGATCGGGGGTCGACAGCACCATCTTCACTTCCCACACTGTATTTGTGCCCAAGCACTCCTACAACTCCGGCACAGAGAACTGGGGAATAGACTGCGGAGACATCAATAAAGACGGATTTGTTGACATCGTATCTTCTTCCAACCTGGATGGAAATATCAATGTCCACCTCAATGATGGCAAGGGAAATTTTGGCCGCAGACGTTCCTATCCCGCCGGTAATTACAACCGCGCCATCACCATGGGTGACTTCAACAAGGACGGGTGGCCCGACGTGGCCTGTGTTTCTGTTAAGGATATGAAAGTCCACTGGTGGTTGAACGATGGGACCGGGGTGCTGGTCCAGAAGAAAAGCATGGACGCTGGTGGAGGGTTTCCCCACGATATCATCAATGCAGACGTCAATGGAGATGGCAATATCGACCTGCTGACGGTCACCAATTCTTCGAATAAACTGAACCTCCACTTTGGCGATGGTACCGGTAATTTTGCCGGAGCCAAGGCGATGCCGACTGGTGTCAAGCCCCGGTGTATCATTGTAGAGGACATCAACAAAGACGGGATCATTGACATTCTGGTGGGAACCGATGACCGCGAAGTCAATTATTGGCTGGGTGAAGGCGGCGGGAATTACGGTGCACGCCAGTATTTGCTCGCAGATGGCGCTTCCTGGGGTATAGGAGCAGGCGACTTTGACAAAAATGGACATATAGATGTCTGCGCCACTTCCTATTCAACCAACACGATTACCGTTTGGCTCAACCAGGGCGGCATGAAGTTTGGCAAACCTCAACATGTTCCCTCCGGTGATAAAAACTTCGACCTTGTCGTGGCTGACTTTGATCTGGACGGGGACATTGACATTGTAACTGCCTCCACCCGGGATGAAGTGATCAACGTTCACCTCAACGATGGCAAGGGTGTTTTCGCACCGAAAGCAAAAATCTCCTCCGGAAACTGGAATTCTGCGATCTGCTATGCCGACTTCGACGGAGACAAAGACCTTGATGTGGCTACCGCTTCTATCAAGGACAACAATATCAATATCCACCGCAATGGTTCCATCAACCCGGAAGGGGCATTGACGGCCACTTGCGTCTTTGGCAAAATGTACGACAAAGATACCGGGGAGCCACTTTCCGGGATCGTCGCGATCATGGGGGAGGATGGATTGTCCATCAAGAGTGCCAAGGTCGGCCCCGATGGTAAATACAAATTCTGTGATGTTCCTTTTGGCACCGGCTATACCCTGGCTGCAAAATCCCGGGGCTATCCCAAATACCGCGACCCCTTTGACCTGCCAGAAAGTGTCGGCAAAGATGGCCTCCGCAAGGATGCCGTCCTCGAGAAGATCAAGGAAACCAAACTCTTCGGTCGGGTTGTGGACATCGAAACCAAAGCACCACTCCCCAATTCAGTGGTAGAGATCAAAGACAAAGCCGGAAAGCTGGTCACAACCCTGAATACGGACTTTGACGGGAAATACAATACAGTGCTGCCATTTGGAACCAATTACCAGATCAAGGTAACCCAGGAAGGCTATCTGGATAAAACCGGAGTGGTCTCTCTTTATCCGAATGATTACCCTGCCGGGGTCGAACGCAATTTTGAACTGCAAAAGATCAAGCCCAAGACTACGGCTTGTATCAAGGGGCATGTGATCGAAATGGAATCCAAAGCAAAGATTCCCGGAGCCACGGTCAAGGTGCTCGACGCAGAGGGAAATATCATTACTGAGGTTCTTTCCAACGAGGAGGGATACTACGAAGCATGTGATGTGCCCTTTGGAACCTACAACCTCTCCGGCAACAAAAAAGGATATATGTACAACTTCGTCGAAGGGGTGGTCGTCACTCCTGAAGATGTAGACGAAGGCGTAACCCAGGACATCGAATTGCTCAAGTTTGTGGTGGGCGCCAAGATCGTCCTGAAAAATATCTACTACGATGTGGCCAAGGCCACCCTCAGGGATGAGTCGGTCGCTGAATTGGACCGTCTGATTACCATCATGGAGCAAAATCCAACCCTGGTAGTTGAGATAGGAGGGCACACCGACTCCGACGGTTCTGAAAGCTATAACCAACGCTTGTCTCAGGCACGTGCCCAGAGTGTGGTAGATTACCTGCTGGATGCCAGTGTCCCTGAGGATCGGCTCGCAGCAAAAGGGTATGGTGAAGTAGAACCCATCGCTCCCAATGATACCAAGGAGAACAAGCAATTGAATCGCCGTACCGAGTTCAAGGTGCTGGCCTTCTAGGAAACCGCTTGTACTTCTAACTCAGAAAGGCTTATTTTCGCGGAATGGATTTATCGATTGTAGTTCCAGCATTTAATGAGGATGAATCGATCGCCAAGTTGGTAGATGAGATCAGGGAGGTTGTGGACCGGGAGGGGTACGACTGGGAATTGATCTTCATTGACGATGGGAGTACCGATAAGACCTGGAAAATAGTTCAGGAACTGCACGCTGCCAATCCCCGCGTTCGTGGCCTGCGTTTTCAACGCAATTACGGAAAGGCTGCCGCCCTGCATACTGGCTTTCGGGCCAGCAAAGGTAAGGTCGTGATGACCATGGATGCCGATCTGCAGGACCGGCCCAAGCACATTCCCGAGTTCTATAAAATGATCACTGAAGAGGGCTTTGACTTGGTTTCCGGCTGGAAACAAAAGCGCAAAGACCCGCTCTCGAAAACCATTCCCACCAAATTGTACAATGGGGTGAACCGGATGGTCTCGGGGATCAAATTGCATGACCAGAATTGCGGGTTCAAGGCTTATCGAAGTGAAGTCGTTCACAATATTGAAATCTACGGGGAGATGCACCGCTACATTCCGGTGATCGCCAATGCGGCTGGTTTTCGCAATATTGGAGAGTTGAAGGTTGAGCATATTGCCCGTCCCTTTGGCAAGACAAAATACGGCCTGAACCGATTTCTGTACGGTTTGCTCGATCTCTTTTCCATTACTTTTCTCACCCGATTCAGCAAATCACCGATGCACTTCTTCGGTTTTTGGGGTTTGTTGACCTTTCTGATGGGAGGAGGCGTACTATTCTACCTCTACCTGATGAAATTCCTGGGGATGGTAGGCGTATTTAAGGATTACTATATCGGAGACCGAATCCCGGCCTTGTTCTTTGGCTCCACGCTGTTCCTCCTCGGAGTCTTGTTGATCTTTACCGGATTGCTGGCCGAGATGATCGGACGCACGGGTTCGGACCGGAACAATTATGGGGTTTCGGAGTCGGTAGGATTGCAGGAGGAAGACGACGAGGATTAATCCGCTATGGAAGAGATCAGGAATATCATTGCCCAATCGATCCAGGTAAAAGAATCCCTTCTGAGAGATGACCACCTGATTTCCACCCTCAAGGCGGTGATAGAGGGAATGGCCAGATGCCTTAGCAATGGGGGACGGGTTCTCTTTTGTGGAAATGGAGGGTCTGCTGCCGATGCCCAACACATCGCTGCCGAATTATCAGGACGGTTTTACATGGACCGCCCGCCCCTTGATGCCGAAGCCCTGCATGTCAACACCTCTTATCTGACGGCGGTGGCCAATGACTATGGCTACGATGCCGTCTATGCCAGGGGGGTAGAAGCGAAGGGAAGAAAAGGCGATTACCTCGTGGCCCTCTCAACTTCTGGAAATTCTTCCAATATCATTGCCGCAGTCAACAAAGCCAACGATTTGGAAATGCATACCGTTGGCTTTACCGGGACCAGCGGTGGAAAACTGGCGGGGCTTTGCGATCACCTGATTGCGGTACCCAGCACCGACACCCCCAGAATTCAGGAATCACATATTCTATTGGGGCATATCCTCTGCAAACAACTGGAGGATATCCTTTTCAAAGATGAATCTCCCAAAACTTAAGTCAGCTTTACGGGCCGGTGGATGGACCTTATTCCTGGATCGGGATGGGGTGATCAACCATCGCAAGATAGACGGCTATATCCAGCATCCGGATGAGTTTTATTTATTAGATGGAGTAGGGGAAGCGGTTGCCGAATTTTCCAAATGGGTCCCCCGGATCCTGGTCGTGACCAACCAGCGGGGAATTGCCAGGGGATTGATGAGCGAGGAAGACCTTGCTGCCGTACATGCCAGGATGCACGCTCTGTTTCAGAAGTTCGACGTGTCCATTGACCGGGTGTATTATTGTCCCCATGACCGCGACGCAGGATGTACTTGTCGAAAGCCTGGTACTGGAATGCCGCGCCGGGCCCAAAAAGAGTTTCCATCCATCAAATTCAAGCGTTCAGTAATGGTAGGTGACACTGCCTCGGACCTCCAAATGGGCCGGGCCCTGGGTATGGTTTGTATCCATACAGGACCCGAAACGGTTGCCCCTGAACTGTATGATATCCATTTGGACATACTGAAAGATTTTTGGACTTCTTAGAAAATTCAATGTCTTTGGCCCGAGATTTGATAGATTTGTAGGGTGCAACGATTTCTGACGATACTGTTTCTTCTGGTTGGCTTTGCCTCTTCCTCCGCGCAGGTGGGTGAGAAAATCCAGGTTGATGCATGGTCAGACAGTCCGGCTAAAGTCCGATTGGAACAAATAGAGGAGTACAGGCCACAGGTACGCAGGTCCCGGATCATCGCCATTGAGGAACTGGAGACAGACCTGAAAAAGGCCAAGGAATCTATATTCAAGGCCAATCGCATGATGAACTATCAACTGTCACCAGATGGACGGCGTTCAAAGGAAGCTTGGGACAGTCTGGAAATCGAAACCGCACAAGCGTCCCTGGATGCGCTTCAGGCATTTGTCAAAGAAGCAGAGACATTTCTGTCTTATGCCAAAGCCGAGAACGAGAAGGTCATGAAATACCTGGTGCGGGAGCGAAAGGTCGCCTCGGATTCCCTGTCCGGGGATGAGGAAGAGGACGATGAAGAAACCGATGGCGATGACCAAGAGGGCATCGATCCCGATCCACAGTTAAGGGTCAAGACGCGTTTGAGCACCGAAGAGGAAGAAGCGGACGAAGATTGAGACTTTTCCCAAACAATTTATTGGAATTATTTCACCGGTTCCACCGTATACCCGGCATCTTTCAGAAGTTGAATCAGGCCTTCTTCACCAGGGAGGTGTAGAGCACCGACCCCCACAAAAGTGGCTTGTTCTTTGATCATCGGAATGATCCTTTCCGCCATCACCTTGTTGCGATCGGTCACCATAGAGGTTTCGAATTCGTCCCCGAGGTCCTCATCGTCGCTCATATCCTGAAGACCGTCTAAGTCCCCTTTTCTGTACAACTTCATCATTTCATCCATAGAAGCCTTGTAGTCCTGGTCCATCGCATCTATCAACATTTGCTTCTGGTCCTCCGCGGGAAGGTTGTTGATGGCAGCCATTTGTTCGTCCAGGGTTTCAATCCCGACCACTTCCATTCTGCGCTTGCGGGCCTGGTCGTAGAAGTGAATATCCACCGCCTGGGCCGCTTTGCTTCCCATCTGTGCCTGCATGATCATAGACTGGACATAGAATGGGGAGAAATCATTGAATGTACTCAGGGAAGTTTTGAATTTTTCCTGGAAGAAGTCATCCAAGGTTTTCCATTCTTCAGCGGTAAACATATCCTCGAGCTTTCCTTCTTTGAGTTTCATGTCTTCGAGAAGGGCCAGGGGATCAACCTTGTCTGGATTGAGCTCCATGGCATACACCTCGCAACTTTCGAAAGCAGGCATGACCGACTTCTTGAACTTCAGGATTTTCTTGTCCCCCATGTGCATGGTGCCAAAGAGGTAAGAAGAGGATACCAAACCATTGCCTGAAATCTTCCAAAGCAAAGTTTTGGGACCGGCATCGGCTTCTGCACTGGAAAACAGGAATGGGAAAATCAACAGGAAGAAAAGGGAGAGGGATGTGTTTTTCTTCTTCGGGGTAAGATATTGTTTCATAGTAAAAATAAAAACAGGCCAGGAATAATCCTGACCTGCTTATACGTACATTAATTCCGAAAAGTTTAATTGAGGGCTGCAACGGCCTCTTTAACCCGTTCCGCTGCTTCTGCGAGCGTAATGGCTGAGGTCACTTCCAGGCCTGAGTTGTCGATGATCTCGGCAGCTTCCACGGCATTGGTCCCTTGAAGGCGCACAATGATGGGAATCTTGATGTCACCAATGTTCTTGTATGCTTCGACGATGCCCCTGGCGACGCGGTCGCAACGGACGATTCCACCGAAGATATTGACGAGGATGGCCTCGACTCTGTCATCTTTCAAAATGAGACGGAAAGCAGCTTCCACCCGCTGTGCATTGGCTCCACCGCCTACATCGAGGAAGTTGGCAGGTTCGCCACCGCTGAGCTTGATGATGTCCATGGTAGCCATGGCCAGGCCAGCGCCATTCACCATGCAACCTACGTTTCCGTCCAGGTTCACATAGTTAAGGTCGTGCTTGGAAGCTTCCACATCCAATGGATCTTCTTCGTCCAGGTCACGCAATTCCGCAAGGTCTTTGTGACGGTAGAGGGCATTGTCATCGATGTCCATCTTGCAGTCAACCGCGATGATCTTGTCATCGGAGGTCTTCAGCATTGGGTTGATTTCCAACATGGAGCAGTCACAAGCTACATAAGCATTGTAAATCTTGTGGATGAACTTCGTCGCATTTTTGAATGCCAATCCGGAAAAGCCCATTTCGAAGGCGATCTTCCGGGCCTGGAACGGCTGTAATCCGACCGCTGGATCGATGTGCTCACGAACGATCTTTTCAGGATGCTTTTCAGCAACTTCTTCGATGTCCATGCCACCTTCAGAAGAAGCCATGATGATCAGCTTACCGGTGATCCGGTCAAGGGTGATGGAGAAATAATATTCTTTGATGTCAACTACACCAGCTTCGTTGGGGTAGAAGGTATCTTCAGCCACCAGCAGGCGCCGAACCAATTTCCCTTCAGGACCAGTCTGGTGAGTAACCAGGGTCATACCGATCATTTTGCTGGCCAGCTCCTTTACTTCATCCAAAGATTTGGCAATTTTTACACCACCACCTTTACCACGTCCACCTGCATGGATCTGGGCTTTCAGTACATAATACTCGTTGCCAGTGGGGTTTTCATAAAGTTTTTTAGCGGCTTCTACTGCTTCGTCTGCAGAAAAAGCAACTGTTCCGTGCTGGATAGGCACGCCAAATTTTGCAATAACTTCTTTGGCCTGATATTCGTGAAGCTTCATATATGGGGGAATTTCCTTTGGGTTAATTTGGGGCAATAATACTATCTATGCAAAGCATTGACAAGTTAAATTGTTTTTTCATTTAGCCCTAATTTGCACCCATGAAGAAGGCGGAAAAAGTTCAGTTTATTCAGGATACCCTCGAACGGCTTTATCCTGAGACCCCAATCCCCCTGGATCACCGGGATGCTTACACTTTGTTGGTAGCGGTATTGTTGTCGGCGCAGTGCACTGATATCAGGGTCAATCAGGTTACTCCGGCCTTGTTTGCACTGGCTGACAATCCCTTTGATATGGCCAAGGTACCGGTCGGGGATATCAAGGGGATTATCCGTCCCTGTGGCCTGTCTCCCCGCAAATCAAGAGCAATTTCAGAATTGTCTCATATTTTGATCAATGAGCATGGGGGAGAGGTTCCCGCGGATTTTACTGCCCTGGAAGAATTGCCAGGCGTCGGGCATAAAACGGCTTCGGTGGTGATGAGCCAGGCCTTTGGGGTTCCAGCATTTCCGGTTGATACCCATATCCATCGTCTGGCCTGGCGCTGGGGATTGACGACCGGGAAAAATGTGGTTCAAACAGAGAAAGACCTCAAAAGGCTGTTTCCGGAAGAGAATTGGAACAAGCTTCACCTTCAGATCATCTTCTTCGGGCGGGAATATTGCAAGGCGCGTGGGCACGAGCCATCTGAATGCCCGATTTGCTCGGTTGCGGGGCGGGCCAACCTGAAGAAGAGTTAGGTACCGGAAATGAGGTCATTTTCGGAAAACCAGCCATAATCAGGAAAAACCATCCAGGTACTGAGGCTCTGCCCGCATCATTCTGATCTCTTCTCCCAGGTGGTCTTCTTCCCAGAGGTAATAGCGCATCATCAGATCGGCAGTCAGGCAGGAGTGAACCGGTAAGAAAAAGGCAATTTCACCCTCTGTCTTTTCAGAATAATCGGAACTGCCCGACCATACCTTCCCGTGTTCCTGGCTCAAACCGGAGAGGTAGTTGTTCTTGAAAGTTCTCCATCCCTTTTCCAAGGGGACAACCTGCCATCCGTAGTTGCGGCCATCTTCGACTGGTTTTCGGTCCAGGCCGGTGAGGACATAATCTTTGGAGAAATGGACCGCCCCTCCGTGGACAAAGAACTGGTGGTTGTTGGGCACCGAAATGACCGGGCACGCCAGGGCCACGGCTATGTCATCTATTTCGCAAACTCCAAAACTGTATTGCATGAAGTCATAGAAGACGAAATTTCCAGGCCGGATCTCATCTATACCAGGAAAATAATCCAGGTGGGAGCACAACGGGGTATCGCCAAATGAAAAGGGGATGTGCTTGTCCTTGAGTCCTTCAAATTTGACCATATAAGCCCGCACCAATTGAAGCTTGTCTACGATTTCCTGGTAGATCTGTTTTGCTTCCTTCAGGTCCATTTTTCGGTAAGAATGTCCTGCATGGGTGATAATACCAGCAAACTCCATATTCGGAGTGCTGTCGATCATCTGTGCCAGGTGAACGAAGTCGCCTTTTTTCTTCAGTGGAATTCCGGTGCGGCCGTCACCACAATCAGCTTCGATCCAGACTTTTACCGGGGTCGTGAGGGTCTCCCGGAATTTGAGAATGGTAATCATGCGGTAGGAATCCACCACTAAATTGAGCTGCACCTGTTCGGCCAACCTGGAAATGCGGGGAATCTCACGGATGTTGACCGGAATGGCGATGGTGATGTCATCCCATCCCCCTGAAGCAAAATATTCAGCCATGGTGACCGAGGATACCGTGATCTTATTCACCCCGGCCTGGCGGAACCAATGGCCAATGGTCAGGCTTTGATGGGTCTTGAAGTGAGGGCGGAATTCAACCTGAGCAGCTTTGGCCTTTTCAACCATCCGCTGGATATTGCGTTTTGCAATCTCTGGCCGGATGATCAGGGTCGGACCTATGATATCGGGATATTCCATGCGGTAGGAGAAAATTAATAAATCGGGTATGTTTTAAATCTAAGGGGCGCGTTCTATCTTTGCAAACCATTAGCCTCCTTAGCTCAGATGGTAGAGCAGCTCACTCGTAATGAGCAGGTCGAGGGTTCGAGTCCCTTGGGAGGCTCTCCAGCAAAATCAGTCAGACAGGCGCTTTGGCCTTTTTAAAGGAAGAAGGGCTTATTCCTCAGAATAAGAGAGGCTTATTCCTCAGAGCCGTCAACCTTTACTTTAAAGTCACCCGAGACCTCATCGTTGTTATCTTCTTCTCCGGATGCATCGTCATCAGATGCATCGTCATTGGATGCAGCTTTTACCGGTTCTAAGCGTTCTGGGATAGCATCTTCCTCTTCGGGATAATCGTCTTCAGTGGCTCTTCTCAGGCCTGCTCTGAATCCAGCCTGGAATCCAAATATTTCTACGATAGGACTTTCCTCGATCTTAGGCACCTGAAAGGGAACCAGCATGTCCTTCAAGTGTTCCTGGACCCGGTCATAAGCCTCCTTGACATCTTCGGCATTGACCATGAGATAGGAGGTCACCTTCTTCTCTTTCTCAGCATCTTCGTCGGTTACTACATAGGTAACCTTGCACTTGTGCCACCTTTCGGTGTCACCATAGAATACCACCTCGGTAATATTACTTTTTGATATACTGGCCAGTGTGATCTCGCGCTGACCACCCTGCACTTCAGTTATTACCCGCGCTTCAGCTTCGGTGAAGCTCATAGCATTGACGAGATATTGTTCAGATACCCGCTGGATCAGCCCGTTGGGCATTTGCTTCAGGTACTTTACACGTGTTTGGAACCACTCTGGCATAATTATTCCCGTATTTGTTACAACATTGGAGGGCAAACTTAATGAAATCATTATTTTTTTATCTCTTCGTTTTGCACAAATTGAAATTTCCCGTCGGAAAACGATAAATTCGCTTATTGGTTGTAGAATATCATGAGAACTGACAACATTACCCTCCTGCTTCTGATTGCGAATCTGGTTTTCTCCATTTACGCTTTTCAGACACCGGGAATCCTCGAAAAATATAAATTCAATGTAGGGGCCGTCCTCCATCGAAAGGAATACCACCGCATCCTGACCTCTGGTTTTCTCCACGTCAATTTCGGTCACCTGTTTGTGAACCTCCTTTCGCTCTACTTTTGCGGACCTGCTGTCTACGCGATGTTTGCGATGATCTTCGGCCCCGTAGTGGGCGGGGCAGCCTATCTGATTACCTATTTCATCAGTATGGTAGGTGGAGACGTACTTGCACTCGTCACCAAAAAGAACAATCCAGGGTATTCTGCAGTGGGAGCTTCCGGTGCGATTGCGGGGATCATCTTCGCTTTTGTCTATTTTATTCCTGACGCGGAATTCCTCCTTTTCTTCCTGATCCCTTGCCCGGCCTGGTTGTTTGCCATTCTTTTCGTGGGCTATTCGCTCTTCGGTATGCGTACCGGTCACATGAATATTGGCCATGAAGGGCACTTGGGCGGAGCAATCCTGGGGATGTTAATGGCCGTGGTTTTGGTCCCTTCGCTTTTACAGTCGAATTGGTGGATCGTCTTGTTGTTAATCATACCTACCGCCACCTTTTTATACATAATGATCGCCCGGCCTGAGGTTTTTGCCCAAATCATGAAGGGGAAACTCAATTTCCAGCGGAGGCGAGGGCCTAAGGTAACGGTCCGTGACCCCAGGAGCCAGCAACGTCCCTATAAGCAACCCAAGATGCAGACTCCTCAGGAAGAAATGGACGAGTTGCTGGACCGGGTTGCCACAAAAGGATACGATAATCTGACCAGGGCCGAGAAGTTAAGGTTGGATGAGCTGAGTGGCCGACTGAGAGAAAACAATAGTAAAAACGATAATACTTAAAGTTAAATGAGCAGAGCCAACAACCCTGAACTTAAAAGCTGGGTTCAAGTCCCGGAAGGCAGTGATTTTCCTATTCAAAACCTTCCTTTAGGTGTCTTTCACCGCGGGGATGGTGAAAAGCATATTGGAGTTGCGATCGGTGACTGTATCCTGGACATTACCATCCTTAGCCGCGGTACTGATTTTTTAAACGGGACCGGGATCGCTTCGAGCCTTTTTGGAAAAGGTATTTTAAATCCAATCCTTGCTTTGGGAAATGGGAAAGTCAGGGCTTTGAGAGAGGCGGTCTCTGACCTGCTTGAAGCCGGGAATCCCCAGTTGAGGGATGATGCTGACATGCGAAAGCGTGTTTTGGTGAGCCAGTCAGAGGTGACGATGGATATGCCCATTCAAGTCGGAGACTATACCGATTTTTATTCCAGCATTGAGCATGCCACCAATGTTGGAACCATGTTCCGTGATCCCGACAACGCCCTGCTCCCCAATTGGAAGCATCTGCCGGTTGGCTATCATGGCCGTGCCAGTTCTATTGTACCTTCTGGCACCCCGATCCGTCGCCCCAAGGGGCAAACCAAGGCGGATGGCCAGGACCCTGTGTATGGACCCACCCAACGGCTTGATTTTGAGCTCGAGATGGGTTTTGTGGTAGGGGTAGGCAATGAACTGGGCCAACCCATTCCTGCCGCCAAGGCTGAAGACCATATTGCGGGCATGGTATTGTTCAACGACTGGTCCGCAAGGGACATTCAAAAATGGGAATATGTACCTCTGGGACCATTCCTGGGAAAGAGCTTCGCTTCTACGGTATCTCCCTGGCTGGTTACCCTGGATGCTTTGGAACCCTTCCGTCATGCCAGTCCTGAACAGGATCCCAAGCCTTTGGACTATCTGCTTTCAGATGGCCAGCAGAACTATGACATTCATTTAGAGGTCTATATTCAGCCAGAAGGGCAGGAACCCTTCAAGGTATGCGCCTCTAATTTCAAGTATATGTACTGGAGTATGCGCCAGCAACTAGCGCACCACACCGGAAACGGATGCAATATGCGAACCGGGGACCTATGTGCCTCTGGTACGATCAGCGGGCCTACCCCGGATTCTTATGGATCTATGCTGGAACTGGCATGGAAAGGAACCAAGCCTGTGCGAATGACAGACGGAACCGAGCGGAAATTTATCCAGGATGGAGATACCGTGATCATGAAGGGGTATTGTGAAAAGGATGGCGTTCGCATCGGCTTTGGAGATTGTACTGGGAAAATCCTTCCGGCTACCTGATCCTGTCCGTTTCAGAGCGCGACCCCAATCGAAACCCCTAGCCGGATACCAGCACCCCTGAAATTGAGCCCGGTTGGTTCTTCTACCAGAGTTTCATTTCCACCGCAGGTCTCGCATTCGATGACGTAGGTCGCAGGTCCTGAGAGGTATTGGGGGCCGAAAAAGAGGTCCAGGGCAAAAGCATCACTGAACAACCATTGGTAACCCAAGAGTACACCTCCTCCAAACAGGTGAGATGTTTTGGTAACGAATCCAGTTGTAAACAATTGCTGTTCCGGGTCGTAAATGGAGGTAACAAAGCTGCGCTTATCCAACCGGTACCTGAAAAATGGAGCCAGGTAAAGTCCACGGGGAGCTTCCTTTTTCGTATTCTGGGCGTAGTACCTGAATTCGGGGGTCAGGCCCAACCAGGTGTAGCCAATTTCCTGAGCCAAACCGGTATTCCCAAAGGATAAACCGATTTTTCCCACAAAGAAGCCAAGCTGAACAGACATCTTGTCGTTGATGACATACTCTCCCTGCACATTAGCTGTGGCAGCAAACAGGCTGAGTGGATTGATCTTGACAACCACTTTTTGAGCATGGGCCTTCATTCCTATCAACAGGAGCAGCCCGATAAGCCAGGATACTTTTACAGACTTCCAGATCATGGTGGTCGTAGAATTTTGCAAAAGATACTAAATTGCGGTATGAAAAGTGTTTTCTTATTGATTCTTGGAGGGGTATTCCTTGTCCTGGGAGGTTGCAAAAACCGGGTCGGGCAAGGTGGAGGAGAAGGGCTTAGTTCAGAATATATGATCGGTACCTGGGAGACGCAACGGGTGACGGTCGAGATTCCTGCTAAAGGCAATTCCGGGAAAGGATCTGAAGTATCCCTCTTTCCGCTACCGGATTCTACTAAGTCTGCCAAACCAATCACGGTAATGGCTCAGGATGGGGGATACCGGGAGATCATGATCGATCCACAGGGTGAAGCCTCCGGCAGCCGGGAAGGGTTCTGGAATTTTTACCAGGATACACTGGTGGTACGGATTGAATCTCAGGGAAATGTTGAGACTAAGTTTGGCGTGAGGAAGAAGGGGAGTAAGTTGATTCTGACCAATATGGTCGACTGGACCGCAAATGGTAAGAAAACCGAGGAAATGCGGATAGAGCTGAAGAAGCGATAGGGATAGGCGAATAGGCGGATAGGCTGATAGGCGGATAGAGTTGAGGAAGCTGATGAGCCCTGAAAGGACCTTAATCCTTGAGTTCAGGAAATAAGTCCCGCAATATCATCTGTGGAATATCGTGGGTTCTAACCTCCGAAAACGTATGGTGCATCCATTGAGCCTTGGCGTTGACTTCCAGGGCATATAGATTCTCAAATGGGTCCACATTTGCATCAGCACAAATTCCATCCATTGATTGGCAAGGACTGCCGGGTCAATGGTGGGAGGAACTGGAATCAAAGGAA
>CAYGRE010000110.1:0-22967 GCA_964352215.1 uncultured Bacteroidia bacterium | reverse complement strand
CATGGCAGGTATCTGTATTGCCTCCCTGATCCACCACCGTAAGAATTACCGGGTTCGGGCCAATATCGGCACAGTTGAAGGTAGAGTCTGAGGTGAACCGGTTGACAATGCCGCAGTTGTCAGCCGATCCGGCGTCAATCGCGTTGACCCCGGCGAAGGCATTGCCATTTACATTCAGAGAAACCGTTACGTTGGTACAATTCGCCTGTGGTGCCTGTGCATCCAGAACCGTAATCCTGAAGGAACAAGTATCGTCGTTGCCAGCAGGATCGTTGCCTACGAATACGAGGTTGGTATTGCCAACCGGGAAGAAGCTGCCACTGGCAGGTCCGGCAATTTGGTTCAGCAATACGGTGCCACAGTTGTCCGAGGTCGGTACCGTGTATGCGAAATTGGTTCCACATACTGCCCCGCTAGCATTGATGGTGGTATCGTTGGGACAGAAGACGACTGGATCTTCAATGTCAATCACCGTCACCACAAACGAACAGGAATCCTGATTCCCGGAACTATCCGTAACGATGAAGGACTCAGCCACAGAAGCCAGCGGGAAGAAGGAACCAGAGCCTAATCCTGCCGACTGAACCGTACTGGCTCCGGTGCAATTGTCTACTCCCACTGGCGGATTATAAACGTAAATGGCACCACATTGACCCGGATCATTGGCGATGGTGACATCGGGCGGACAGACGATCGTGGGCAACTCATTGTCCTGGATCTCGATGACAAAGGAGCAAGTATCGGTATTTCCACCACCATCGGTCACAACATATACTTCGGTGTGGGTTCCAACCGGGAAGGTCACATTAGGGCCGAGACCGCTCAGCAGACTGACAGCGGGATTGGGACAATTATCAATAACGGTAGGCAGGTTATAATTCACGACTTCACCACATCCACCCAGAGCCGAAGGCAGCACGATATTGGAAGGACAAGTGAGCAATGGAGCCTCGGCATCTTCCACAGTAATCTGGAAAACACAGGTATCACGGTTTCCGTAAGGATCAATGGCAATGTACCGCTGGGTACGGACGCCAACCGGGAAGGTGGCGCCACTGCTCAGACCTAGGTCCTGAGTCAAGGTGGTATTGGCACAGTTGTCAGAAACACTGATGCTATAATTGTAAACCGCAGAACAAAGCCCGGGATCATTGGCAATCGTCGTATCCACCGGACAGGCAATGACCGGCAATTCCTGGTCAATTACCGTCACCACAAACTGGCAGGAGTCAATATTGCCCGATGAATCCATGACCAGATAACGGTTCAGCGTATTGCCAACCGGGTAGAAGGTAGCTGGCGCAACACCGAGTTTCTGGGTAAGGCTGAGAATGCCGCAATTGTCTGAAGTGGCGGGCAGGGAGAAGTTTACAATGGCTCCACACTGGCCGGAATCGTTGTTGACGCTGAAGTTGGCCGGGCAGGAAATAGCCGGGATCTGGTTGTCGATCACCGTGATGGTAAAGGAACAGGAGTCGTCATTGCCGGAAGAATCGACCACCACATAGTTCTCAGCCGTGGTTCCAACCGGGAAGAAA
This sequence comes from uncultured Bacteroidia bacterium, assembly GCA_964352215.1. GTDB lineage: Bacteria > Bacteroidota > Bacteroidia > J057 > JADKCL01 > CAWUKT01. The sequence goes on along the minus strand of CAYGRE010000110.1, from coordinate 21,429 downwards.
GCACCTGAACCCAGACCAGCAGCCTGGAAGGTATTGGCGGCCACACAATTGTCTACCCCAACCGGTGGGATATAGACCACAACGGCCCCACATTGATTGGCATCAGTATTCACAGTGATATTGGCAGGGCAGGAGATGGCGGGTTCTTCTTCATCGAGCACCACCACTACAAAGCTGCAACTGTCACGGTTGCCACTCGCATCAACTACCGAGTAAGCCACGGTAGTTGGGCCAACCGGGAAGAAACCGCCGGAGACGAAACCGCTGTCCAAAGTAGTGATGGAATTGGGGCAATTGTCTGTTCCCACCGGAGTGATATAATTGACATTGGTGCCGCAGTTGCCCAGATCGGCCGAAATACTGAAGCCAGCCTGGCAATTGATCACCGGAGCTTCATTGTCGATGATCTCAACCACGAAGCTGCAAGTATCTCTCAATCCACCGGCATCGGTGACGATATAGGTCTCAGTAGTGGTCCCGATCGGGAAAGTGGCGCCGGTTCCGAGGCCATTTGTAAGGCTGACCGTGAATCCGGGGCAATTGTCGGTGACCAGAGGCGTCTGGTAATTGAGCTGACGACCACAAACTCCGGGAGCATTGTTCAGAACGGTGTCGTTTGGACAAGCAAATACAGGTGCCTGGCTATCGGTCACCGTAACCGTGAAGTCACAGGAATCGAGGTTGTTGGATGCATCGGTCAGGTAATACCGTTGGAAGGTGTTTCCGATCGGGAAGGCAGACCCACTGAAGAGTCCAAAGCGCAGGGTAAGGATTTCACCGGGGCAATTGTCTGAAGTGCCTACCGTGAAGTTGACCAAGGTTTCGCAGGTACCGCTGTCCGCAGCCACCACGATATTGGTCGGGCAAACCGGAACCGGGTTCTCATTGTCAATCACGGTAATGCTGAAGGAACAAATCGCGGTATTTCCGGAACTGTCCGAAGCTTCATAAGTCAGACCACTGATACCGACCGGGAAGAGACTTCCATTGGGCAAGCCAGCGATCTGCGTCACGGTAGCATTTGAGCAATTGTCCGTTCCGGTTGGGTTCAGGAAGTTCACCAGCGCACCACATTGTCCGATATCATTGTTGACGACGATATTGGCAGGGCAAACGATGGAAGGATCCTCATTGTCAAGGACGGTAACGACAATCGTACAAGAGTCCTGGTTGCCAGCATTGTCCGTAACTACATACCGTTCAATATGCTGACCAACAGGGAAGAAGCTGCCACTACCTGTACCAAGAGTTCGGATGGTGGTTGCACCGGGGCAATTGTCGGTTCCGACTGGAATTGCATAGCCAACCACGGCCCCGCATCCACCCAGGCCGGAGTTGACCGTCGGATTGGCCTGGCATACGATCTCTGGAGCCTGGGTATCGGCAACCGTAACCGCAAACTCACAGAAGGAAGTATTTCCAAATTGGTCGGAGACCTGGAAGCGTTGCAGGGTGGTTCCAACCGGGAAGAAGGAGCCGCTGCTCAGCCCAAGCGTTCTGATGGTAGCCGCACCTGGGCAATTGTCGGTACCGACCGGTGTAGTATAGGTAAAGGCAGCACCACATGCATTGGGCGTATTTGCAATCGTGGTGTCATTCGGACAGACGATCACAGGATCAATCGAATCAATCACCGTGATGGAGAAACTACAGGAATCCTGGTTTCCGGCTGCATCCGTACCCACGAAGGTGATGATATTCACCCCAAGCGGGAAAGCAGAACCACTTGGCAACCCAGAGGATTGAACCGTGCTGACTCCAGGGCAATTGTCGGTGGCTTGTGGAGTGGTATAGTTGAATACCGCTTCACAAGTATTGGGATCAACATTGACAGCCAGGTTTTGGGGACAGACAATGGCCGGAGCCTGGTTGTCATTGACGGAAACCGTGAAGCTACAAGTATCCGCATTTCCAGAGGAATCACTTACCACAAAGGTCTGAGTCGTTACCCCAACCGGGAAGAACGTTGCACTGGCCTGGCCTGCGATCTGAACCACAGGCACCTGGCTGCAATTGTCTGTTCCGGTAGGAGCGCTGTAAGCGACCAATGCACCACAGCTGCCGAAGTCATTGCCTTGAACGATACTGGCGGGGCAGGAAATCACCGGAGCCTGATTGTCTTCCACCGTAATGGTGAAGCTACAGGTATCGGTGAGGTTTTGACCGTCCGCCACAAAATAAGTCTCTGTCGTCGTTCCCACCGGATAGAATACATTTGGCCCAAGGCCGCCGATCTGCAAGGTAATGGCTCCACTACAATTGTCCGTGCCAACCGGGGCCATATAATTCACCCCAGCTCCACATCCGCCGCTTTGCGCAGATACTGTGATATTGGCCGGGCAGGTAATAGAAGGAGCTTCCACATCCAGTACGGTGACATTGAAGTCGCAGGAAGATGAATTGCCAAAGGCATCAGTCACCACGAACCGGTTCAGGCGAAGACCTACGGAGAAGGTGGAACCGGAAGCCAGACCCAGGGTTTGTGAAGTGCTTGTGCCGGGGCAATTGTCCGTTCCCACCGGAGTTGCATAATTAACGACCGCGCCACAGACTCCAGGATCATTGTTCAGAACGGTATCGTTGGGGCAAATGATCTGGGGAAGAATATTGTCAATGATGGTGATCTCAAAGGTGCAACTGTCCCGGTTTCCTGAAGTATCGGTGGCAATAAATGATTCTACGGTGGTGCCGATCGGGAAGAGCGCTCCGGTGCCGAGTCCGCGGTTTTGTAGGGTGCTCAGAATGGCGCAATTGTCGGTGCCTACCGGGGGTTGGTAATTGGCGATGGCTCCACAGGCATTGCTGTCTGCATTGATGAATATGTCATTGGGACAAGTGATGTCCGGGGCCTGGTTGTCAAAGATGGTGACCGTAAATGAACAAGTATCGGAATTGCCATTGGTATCACTTACGACAAACTGTTGGAAGGAAGTACCCAGCGGGAAAATGCTGCCATTGGGAAGACCAGCCGTTTGCACCGGAATGGCAATGCTACAGTTGTCGGTAGCGGAAGGATTGCTGAAGTTGATCAAAGCACCACAAACATTCAGGTCATTGCTCTGGGTGATATTCGCCGGGCAACTGATGGTGGGTGCCTGGTTGTCCAATACCGTGATATTGAAGGAGCAGAAGGCCTGAAGCCCTGCCTGGTCCGTCGTTACGAAAGTCTCTGTGTAGGTGCCTACCGGGAAGAAATTGCCGGAACCGATGCCACTCTGGAAACTGGTGCTCACCCCAGGGCAGTTATCGCTACCAATTGGGGCGGTATAGTTGACAATGCGTCCGCATCCACCCGCAGTAGCCGTAACCGTTATATCACTGGGGCAAGTCACGGCAGGGACTTCGGTGTCCTGAACCAATACTTGGAACGAACAATTCCTGCTGGTTCCGAATGCGTCTGTGACCCGGAAAGTCTGGGTGGTGAGCCCCCGTGGGAACAAGGCCCCACTTGGCAAGCCAAGTATCTGTGCGGTACTGGCTCCCGGACAATTGTCCGTACCTACCGGCGCAGTGAAGGTGTACACCGCACCGCAGAGCCCTGGATCGTTGGACAAGACCACATTGCCGGGGCAACTGATCGCCGGAGGAACCGAGTCGATCACCGTGATCTGGAAGCTGCAGGAGTCCTGGTTACCGGAAGCATCGGTGACGACAAAGGTTTCGGTACTGACCCCGATGGGGAAGGTGGCCCCGCTGCCCAATCCATTGGAGAGAACCGTGACCGGATTGCTGCAATTGTCGGTACCAATCGGAGCTACATAGCTGACTACGGCATCGCAGGAGCCGGTATCCGCACTCACGAAAAGATCACTGGTGCAGAGGATCTGGGGCTTCTGAACATCATTGACTGTTACGTCAAAGGAGCAGGAAATGCTGTTGCCACTGGAATCGGTGGCCACAAAGGTATTGGTGGTCGTTCCAACCGGGAAGGTGGCTGCTGAAGGCAAGCCTGCCGTCTGCACCACTGTAACCGCGGAGCAATTGTCAGATCCGCTGGGCTGGGTATAAGTGACGACCGCAGCGCAGGCATTGAGGTCATTTCCGACCACAATATTGGAAGGGCATACAATATTCGGTACTGCGCTATCAAGAACAGTCACCTGATAGTTGCAAGTGGCTGTATTTCCGGCATTGTCACTGGCCTGGAATACCAGGGTTGAAGTGCCGACCGGGAAGGTAGTGCCACTCATGGGGCCACTGATCTGATTGACATTCACACCGGGACAGTTGTCGCTTGCCGCCAGGACCGGCGCATTGTAGACCGCACCACATGACCCAAATGAATTGAGAATGGTATCATCTGCGGGGCAGGTGATGGCAGGAGAGATCGTGTCGATCACGGTGACCGTAAAGCTGCAGAAGTCATCGTTGCCGGAGGCATCTTCAGCCCGCCAGGTCACCGTCGAGACCCCAACGCCAAAGTTGCTGCCGGAAGCCGGGCCACTGAACCTGGAAAGGGTAGTGCCGGAACAATTGTCATTGGCAAATGGAGTTGCATAAGTAACGCTGCTGCCACAGGAATTTACATTGGAATAGGCAATGATATTGCTCGGGCAGGTAACAACCGGTGCTTCGTTGTCGCTCACACTGACCACAAATGAACAGCTTGCGGTATTGCCGCTCTGATCCGTCGCCTGATAGGTCACGGTGGTAGAACCGACCGGGAAGGAAGATCCACTGGCAAGGCCGCCAATCCGTTGCAGGGTAGCCACACTGCAATTGTCCGAAGCATTGGGCAGATTGTAATTCACCACTGCCTCACAAAGACCCGCAGCATTGGCGGCCCCGATATTGGACGGACAGACAATCACCGGATCAATCACGTCCGGCTGCGTACCTACCACAACCGAAGCAATATCGGTACACTGATTGGCATCGGTCACAGTCACGGAATAAGTTCCGGCAAGCAGTCCGGTTCGGTTTTGGGCGGTGCTTGCATCATTCCAGAGGAAGGAATAGGGCCCCACGCCGGCACCTACCGAAGTCGAAATGCTGCCATCGGTGCCACCGGGGCAAGACACATTACCCGCAGTTAAGTTGACATCGAGGGAAGGCGGACAAAGGGTATCGCAGAGATCGCCAACCCCATCATTGTCCGTATCGGTTTGAGCGGGGTTGAAGTCAAATGGGCAATTGTCGGTATTGTCGCAGATGCCATCATTGTCAGCATCAGGTGCATTGACAGTGACCGTAAAGTTGCAGGAGGAAGTATTGCCAGCCGCATCGGTAGCCTGGAAGACCACGGTGCTGATGCCATCCTGGAAGGCAGCACCACTGGCCGGGCCAGAGGCTTGCTGCACACTGACACCCGGACAATTGTCCACCGCGTTAGCAGTAGCAAAGGTGACGACCGCGCTGCAACTGTTCGCATCTGGTCCCGTGACAATATTCGTCGGGCAAGTAATGCCGGGGAACAGGTTGTCGACCACAATCACCTCGAAGCTACAAGTCCGGACATTGCCGGCCGCATCGGTAACCTGATAGGTTTGCAGAGTCGTATCAATCGGGAAGACAGCGCCAGATGCAAGACCATTCAGCTGGGTAGTAATGGCGCCGGGGCAATTGTCGGTTCCCACCGGGGCGGCAAAAGAAACCACCGCATCACATTGACCAGCATCGGTATTGACCACCAATTCAGGAGGACAACTGATGACCGGGAGCACCTGGTCAAGCACGGTCACATCAAAGCTGCAAAGCACGGTATCACCCTGTGAAACAGCCTGGTAAGTATTGGTAGTTGTACCCAAAGAGAAGATGCTACCACTTGGCAAACCGGCAATTTGAGTAGTAACCACACCGGGGCAATTATCAGTCCCAACCGGATCAACAAAATTCACCGTCTGCTCACATGCATTGGCAGCCGTGGAAACCGTGATATTGGCAGGACAATTAAGCGCCAGCAATTGGGTATCCACCACAGAAATAGTAAAGCTACAAGAGTCGATATTTCCCGAAAGGTCATACAAAACATAGCTTTCGGTGGTGACCCCTTGTGGATAAGGCAACCCATTGATCCGGCCTTCTATCTGTACCAGGCTATCCCCCGGGCAATTGTCAAAGGCAATGATCTGGTAATTGACCACCGCCTCGCAGGTATTGGGATCGGTACTGACAACAATATTTCCAGGGCAAATCAAGGTCGGATCGATGCTGTCCTGGATCGCAATCACGAATGAACAGGTATCGGTATTGCCGGCGGAATCGTTCGCGACAAATTGCAGCGTATTGGGCCCTGCACTGAAAATGCTTCCGGAAGGCTGACCAATGAGCTGCACGATACTGACATCGGTACAATTGTCGGTCGCAGTCGGAGCCGGGTAATTCACCACCGCATTGCAATCATTACTATCTGTGCTGACCGAGAAATTGGCCGGGCAGGTGATAACTGGATTGTCACCATCAAGGATCTCCACCGTGAAGGTGCAGGTGTCGGTATTTCCAGCCGCATCAACCGCCTGGAAGGTCTGAACCGTCTGGCCAACCGGGAAGGAGGCCCCACTCGCCAGGCCCAGAATCTGATTGATCTGAGGATTCGGACAGTTGTCAGATGCAGTTGGCGCACTGAAGGTCACAACCCCGCCACACTGGCCGGGATCATTGAGTTGCTGCACATTGGCAGGACAAGCAATCACCGGGTCCTGGTCGTCATTGACGGTAATCGTAAATGCGCAACTGTCCTGGTTTCCGGCTCCATCTGTGGTCAAATAAGCAATGGTATCCGTTCCGGTAGCAAAGAATGAACCAGATACCGGGCCATCGGTGCGAACCAGATTGCTGGAACAATTGTCAGATCGGCTGGGATTCGGATAATTAACGGTAGCACCACATTGATTGGGGTCGGTACCTTGAACAATATTCGCAGGGCATACAATGGTCGGGGCTTCGACATCCTCAACCGTAACCGTAAAGGAACAATTGGAGATATTGCCAGAAGCATCCACAGCCTGGTAGATTTCATTGGTGGTTCCCACCGGGAAAACCGAGGGGGTTCCCAGCCCATTGACCAGACTTACGGTAGTCCCCGGACAATTATCAACCGCAGTTGGAGAGGCATAATTGACCAAAGCACTGCATTGACCGGGATCGTTGTTCAGCACAATATTCGCAGGACAGGACAATACAGGATCAGAGGTATCGGAAACAGAGACGGTAAAGCTGCAGGAAGTGGTCAAACCCTGGGCATCCTGGGCGACGAATGTATTGGTGGTGGTACCAATCGGATAAAGAATCCCCGATGCCAGACCTTGGGTCTGGCTGGTTGTGACACCGGCACAATTGTCCGTTCCCACGGGCGCGGTAAAGCTGACCAAGGCACCGCATTGGCCGAGGTCATTCCCCACATTGATATTCGCAGGACATATCAGAGTAGGAGGTGTAATGTCAATGGTAATGATGACGTCGTCGCTGCCTACACAACCGTTGTTGTCAACCCCGCTGACCGTATAGGTGGTGGTGAAGCTAGGGTGGACGAGTGGATTGGCAATATTGGGATTACTGATGGCAAAATTGGGCACCCAGGTATAAGAATTGCCTCCGGTGGCATTCAACTGAACCGTATCACCGGGGCAGATTTCCAGATCGGGACCCGCATTGATCGCAGTTCCACCAAATACGCCCACCCGAACTGTATCCGTGGAGAAACAACCTGCATTGTTAAACCCGGTCACGATATAGTCAGTGGTCACCGCCGGGCTGGCAAATGGGTTGGGAATGTCGTCATCTGAAAGACCTGCGGAGGGTGTCCACAGAAATGCAACCCCACCCGTCGCCAGCAGTTGAACGCTTTGGCCATCACAGACGAAGGTGTCCAGGCCAGCAAATATGGTCGGATTGGGAACGACACTGATCGGCTTGAACACCGTATCGCAAGCAGTGGCCTGGCAAGCTTCCAGGGCCAGGCTGTAAGGCCCGGTAGGATTCCAGAATACGGTAATCGCATCGCTGCCTTGACCGGACTGTATCGTTCCTCCGGTTATCAGCCAATTGTAGGTAAAGGCGGCACTGGTATCGGCAGAATAGGCAATCAATCCTGTGGAAATCGTATCACAAAAGATGTCTGGTCCCAAAATCGTATCCGGGGCCACCACCAGGAAGGAATCGATGTCGATCACAGTTTTAAACAACGGGCTCCAGGTCCCATCGATGTCTTTCACCCGGACATTGAACAGATTCAGTCCCGGAGGCGGAATGGTCACATTGACATTCTCGTACAGGCTTTCCACCGTTTCATTGAACATCCCATCCTCGGCCAGGAAAGGGAAACCATTGCCCTGACCCGGATCGGCATTCCAGAAATATTCACCTTCCACGATTCTCATATCCCGTGCAAAAGGTGTGACGGAATCCCGGTGAACCACGGTACGGAACAATGCACTCCAGGTGCCATCAATATCTCTAACCCTGGCGTTGAATACGTGGGGGCCGAGAGGAAGCGGAACCGTAATCCCATTTTGGAAAACGGTTTCCACGGTTTCATCGAGGTTGCCATCCAGGGCCAACATTGGGGTACCATTGCCCTGACCCGGATCGGTGTCCCAGAAATATTCTGCCTGGACGATGTCCAACTCACGGTTGAAATCAGTTACAGAATCCCGGTGGACAATGGTGGTGAAGAGCGGGCTCCAGTTGCCATCCACATCTCTGATCCGGACATTGAAGGAGTTGGGGCCCAGCGGCAGAGGGATATTGATTCCATTTTGGAAAATAGTCTCTACCGTTTCGTTCAGATTGCCATCCAGGGCCAGCATTACTGAACCATTGCCCTGGCCGGGGTCGCTGTTCCAGAAGTATTCAGCCTGAATGACCTTGCTGTCCCGAACCGTAGCGGTCAGCTCTTTTTGATGAATTACGGTGGTAAACACCGAGCTCCACAGGCTGTCAGTTTCCCGGACCCGGACATTGAAAGTATGGGGACCGGTCAGGTTGGGAATACCCGTCTGAAATACAGCTTCCATGGCCTGGTCAAAATTGCCATCCAGGGCCAGCATCGGGAAACCATTGCCCTCACCGGGATCGGCATCCCAGAAGTACTCTGCCTGAATGACCTTGACATCTCTCGCTGAAGCCGTAACTGCATTGATATGAACCGTAGTCGAGAATACGGGGCTCCAGTTGCCCACGGTGTCTTTTACCCGCACGCTGTACAGGTGAGGACCGGGCAACAGGCTGTTGACGCTGATGTCTTCGAAGACGGATTCAACGATGGAGTTGAAATTGCCATCCAGGGCCAGCATGGGAAACCCGAGGCCTTGTCCGGGATCGGCATCCCAGAAGTATTCCGCCTGAACGATATTGAGCTCTCTGACCGTAGTCGTCAGGGCATTCTTGAAGACGATGGTCGTAAACAGGGGGCTCCAGAAATTGTCCACGTCTTTGACCCTGGCATTGAAGGAGTGGGCGCCCAATGCTCCGGGAACCGGGATTCCACTCGCAAAGACGGTCTCTACTGCTTCATTGAAATTGCCATCAAAGGCGAGCATCGGAGTACCGAGTCCTTGTCCGGGATCGGTGTCCCAGAAATATTCTGCCTGGCTCACGGCAATGTCCCGGTTGAATCCGGTGAGGGGAGTACGGACGACCATGGTGGTAAAGACCGGACCCCATTGGCCATCTGCACCGAGCACCCTGACATTGAAGGTATGGGCACCGACATTGATGGGCACTGAAATCGGGTTTTGCAGCAAGGCTTCGACGGTTTCATCGAGGTTGCCATCGGCGGCCAGGAGGGCGCTCCCATTTCCCTGTCCGGGATCGGTATCCCAAAAATACTCAGCCTGAATCACCGATCTTGCCAGTGAATTGCTGGTGCAGACCTCGACTACCACTTCGATGGTATCCGTATTGACGCATCCATTGCCATCGGTTACGGTGACGGTATAGGTGGTTGGGAAAATGGGAGAGGAGAGTGGGTTGGGAATATTGGTGGCGGACAATCCTGCTGCGGGTGACCAATCGTAGCTGATGCCACCGGTTGCCAGCAATTGCAGGGTATCACCTGCGCATACGGTGTCACTGGCCGGGCCGGCATCGGCCAGCGGCAATGGCAAAACGGTAAGGGTCAGGGCATCCGAATTCTGACAGCCATTCCCATCGGTTCCGGTCACGGAATAGACCGTTGTGGTGGTGGGGCTGGCGATGGGGCTGGCAGAATTGGGATTGTTGAGCCCGGTGGAGGGTGTCCAGACATAGGAATTGGCTCCTGAAGCAGACAGAGAAACGGAGGACCCGGTACAGATGGAGTCGTCCGGTCCGGCAGAAACAAGGGGAAGGGGATTTACGGTAACGGTAACTGAATCCAGGGCTGGACAGGAATTGACATCCAGGCCGGTGACATAGTAGGTGGTGGTGGCCTGGGGAAAGGCCAGGGGGTTTGAAATATTGCTGGACGACAAGGAGTTGGTTGGGGTCCAGGAATAGCTCACCGCACCGGAAGCAGATAGCTGAGCCGTATCTCCGATGCAGATGGCAAGATTGTTAATGGCATTCACCGGCGGGCCATTGCTGATGGAAACGGTCACCTGATCTGTATCCGGGCAGCCATTGCCATCGGTGACGAGCAAAGTATAAGTAGTGTTCGCGGCGGGTGAAGCTTTCGGATTTGCAATAGAATCATCGCTCAAACCACCCGCAGGTGACCAGGCATAGTTGACCCCACCTGATCCATTCAACTGCGCAGAATCTCCGGCACAGACCAATACATTGCTACCCGCATTCGCAACCGGACTGGGATAAACGGTAAAGAGAAGGGAATCAGAATTGACACAGCCATTGGTATCCGTTACCGTCAAGGTATAGACCACACTGGTCTGTCCTGCTGCTTTGGGATTGAGAACCGACGGATTGTTAAGCCCACTGCCTGGAGTCCAGGCGAGGGTGGTATTGGGCGAGGCACTCCCCACCAATTGTACACTGTCTCCCGGACAGGCGGCCGCATCTACGCCTGCATCGACCGATGGGAGCGCATTCACAATGATGGTCGCAGTAAGGGTATCCAGAGAAGACCCATTGTCGCCAATCACCTGGATGGCATAGGGTCCGGTGGGGTTCCAAACCACCTGCAAATCAGGACCGCCCTGGCCGGAGAAAATGACACCGCCCGTAACAGACCAGACATAGGTCACCCCACCAGAGGTATCGATGGAATAAGTGACCGGGGTGACAGGCACCGCAGCACAAAACTCAGTTGGCCCGGCAATCGAATCCACCGGAAAGGTATTGGCAGTGGTCCCAACCACTGTGGTAAAAACAGGTCCCCATTGGTTATCCGCTCCGATCACACGGATAGAAAGGGCATTGGGCCCTGCAGGAAGGTTGAGTATGCTGACATTGGCAAACAAACCTTCCACCGCCTCATCGAAGCCATTGTCCAGCGCAAGTAAAGGAAAGCCATTTCCCTGGCCCGGATCTGTATTCCAGAAATATTCTCCCTGAACTATCCTCACCGTACGTGCGAAGCCGGTGATTGAGTCTCGGTAGACGATGGTGGTAAACAGATCAGACCAGTTGTTGTCAGCATCCAATACGCGCAGATTGAAGGTGTGAGGGCCATTGTTCGCCGGCAAAATGATCCCGTTCTCAAAAACAGTTTCGACGGCTTCATCCAGATTCCCATCCAGTGCCAACAGGGGGTTAGCCAGTCCCTGACCGGGATCTACATCCCAATAGTATTCCGCCTGGGCCACTCTGACCGCCCTGCTGGTATCGGTAAGCGCTATCTGGTGAACAACCGTAGTAAACAATGTGCTCCAGGTACCGCCATATTCCCGAACCCGGACATTGAAGCTGTGGGCGCCACCCAAGGCCGGCTGAATGATCGCATTGGCATAAATTGCTTCAACAGGATCGTCAAAATTCCCATCCAGGGCCAACATCACATTTGCATTTCCTTGTCCCGGATCGACATCCCAGAAATACTCCGCCTGGGTCACTCTGATGCTATCACTGAGTACTGTATTGGCGCGGATATGAACCGTGGTAGAAAAAAGTACTCCCCAAACGCCATCGGCACCCATGACCCGTGTATTGAACGTATGGGGTCCGGTGCCGGCCGGGACGGGGATCCCGGTCTGAAAGAGGGCTTCATAGGCTTCATCAAAGGCAGCATCTTCGGCCAGAAGTGCGGTTCCGTTGCCAGGGCCGGGATCGGCATCCCAAAAATACTCGGCCTGGCTCAGCCTGACATTTTCGAAATCGAAGGCGCTGGTACGCAGGTAAACGACAGAGGTAGAGACCGGTCCCCAGGTCCCATCCACTCCACGTACACGTACATTGAAGCTATGCGCGCCAGCCACAGTTGGCGTAGCAATCACTCCACTGCGGAGCAATTCCACCACTGAATTGAGGTTGCCATCCGCCGCAGGCAGGGCAATACCATTGCCTGCCCCGGGATCGGCATCCCAGAAATATTCAGCCGCATCCAGCGACATATTCTGTGCGCTGGCCGGCGCTATGAGAAGGGCGAATACCGCCCAAAGCCATAATCTTCTGTACATGGATCGACCTGATATGATCCCTCCAAACTCTCCATGGGGACCGGAAAGGAGAGAGGGGTGATGATCGGATAGGGACCAGACCAATTGCCTGGACCCCGAAACAAATGGAGGAATTTCTTAGCGGTCGTAGCTGTCAGCTTCGGCGCGTATGGTACTCGTTTGCAAGACCGTACGTGGGGTCTTGACCAGGTACACACGTGCTCCACCCGTCAGGATGGGAAAGAAATTGGTGTAGTTAAACGATCCTCCGGCCGTCCCGATATCGTTGCGGGTCAGGTCATGATCGGTATAATCAGTGTTGGGATTGCCGGCATCCACACATGCGGGGACAGATGAGCATACTCCGGTAGTGGTGTTAACTGTCATCGTGACGGTTTGATTGTCCGTGGTTCCACACCCGGCACATACAACCGCAGCATCCCAACCTTGAAAACGGTTGAAGAAATAGCCAACCGTAGCCGTTGCATTGATGCTGGTCACATAGATGGGGTAATTGGTCCCGGAAGTGGTCGTATTGATCAATACATTGTTGTTCATCTCCACTTGTGCATTTGCAGGTACAGAGGTGATATAAATCCCTCTGGCACTAGCGGTAGCAGGACGCAGCATATTATTGGCGATTTGGTTGACGCCCGTTCCTCCTTTCAGGGAAGTAATATAGACGCCATAAGTATTGCTATTGGTGACATTGTTGGCGATGTGCAGATAATGCTCGTCGTTGGACCAGGTGATCCTGCCTACAGGAAGCCGGTTTCCAACAATATAGAGAGTATCTTCACTGGTAAGATTGGGGGCATCATTCAGGGTGATGGATCCAGTCCCCGTAATTTCATTGCCTGTGATGGTGGCATATCTGGTCGTGATAGAACCCAAGAGCTTATTTCCCGATACATGGCTGATAAGATTGGTTCCGGAAAGATTGATAGAGCCGGAAAGCAGCTCGTTGCCCAGAATATTGATGCGGGTCGGGGCACCGGTTGGGCTGTTGGCTGAACAGGTAATGCTTCCTACTTGGTTGTACATGCCGATGATGGTAATCTCTCTGCCAATCACCGGGTTGAGGGTGTAGTTCCCCAGTACTGTGAATTGTCCATTTGCATCAAAAGGCAGGAGCTCAACCGAGACATTGATGGTCACATCTTCCTGATAAGGAACATTTCCAGCCTTGTTTTTGACAAAAATCCTGTCACCGTCACTGGCTGCATTGACTGCATCCTGGATGGTTCCGTAATTGGGTAAAACCCCGTTTTGCTCGACAATAAGGTCGGCTGCATGGGTGAAACCCGCCTGCAAACAAGTCACAAGGACCGCCCAGGCGAGGGTGTAAATCGCACGTTTCATAATTATATCAGATTTTAAGTATTTTTCAGTTGATCGAAATCAGAATTGAACAAAAGGGGTTCGAACAGGTAACCCCAATAGGATCAGGTCCCAGATGTAGAAAATAGATGATAAAAAACGAATTCCGTATTAGTTGACCTGACTTAGAAACACAAATTATGAACTAGCTTGACCTTTTCAAAGTGAAGGAATTATTAAGTCTGAAATAATAGCACTATGAACGCTGAAACAATACTTGCCATCCCCATTTTTGAAGGGGTTCCACAATCCCAGATCGAATGGATGCTGAGCAAAGGAGAAATTATTGAATATGAACCTGGTGGCTTTTTATTCAAGGCTCAGACCCCTGCCGACAATCTGATTGTCGTTGAATCCGGGGAATTTCAGATTTACTTTGAACAGGATGGGCAGCGCAGGTTTGTGGGCGACCTCAAAGCGGGAAGTGTCACCGGCGTTTTGCCTTATTCGCGGATGACCCATTCGACCGGTAGTGGCGTGGCCAAAGAGCACGCCAAGGTATTCGCCTTACATCGGAAGTTTTTTCCGGAAATGATCCACGACCATTTTGAATTGACCAGTGCTTTCGTCCACCACATGACCAACCGGGTCCGCAGTTTTGCTCAACTTCAGTTACAAAACGAGAAGTTGATGGCCCTGGGTAAATTGTCCGCTGGTCTGGCCCACGAACTGAACAACCCCGCCTCGGCAATTGTCCGCAGCGCCCAGGCTTTGCAAAAACACCTGAAGCTGGTCCCGGACAATTTCAAGAAGGTGCTCAAGATGAAGGCTTCGGATGAGGATGTTGACCAGATCAATGCGCTCCTGTTCCGAAAATTAACCGCGAAAGACCTGCCCCGCTTGTCCCTGATGGAGAAGACGACTCTGGAAGATGAGCTTGCGGACTGGTTGGAAGACAATGGGGTAGAGGATGCTTATGAAATGACGGACAATCTGGTGGAGTTCCGGTTTACGGAGGATGACCTGGAAGAGGTGCTTGGCATCGTAGGGCCTGAATTCCTGGAGTCAGTAGTCAAGTGGCTCGATGGCAATCTGGGTACGGAACGCATGGTGGGTGAGATTGAGGAAGCAGCCTCCCGCATCGCGGAACTGGTGCAGTCTGTCAAGGGCTATACCCACATGGACCAGGCCCATGATATGCAAAAGGTAGACCTGCATTTCGGCCTGGACAATACCCTGACCATGCTGAAACACAAGCTGAAGCAGAATAAGATTGAGGTTGTGCAGGAGTATGCGGAAGGGCTGAATCCCGTGATGGGCTTCCCCGGTGAATTGAACCAGGTATTTACCAACCTGATCGACAATGCGCTGGATGCGATGGAGGAGAAAGGCGGGTCCTTAAAGATCAAAACCTGGAATGACGGGGAATTTGTCAGGTTGAACATTGAGGACAATGGCCCCGGTATTCCCCAGGAGATCCAACGCAAGATATTTGAACCCTTTTATACCACCAAGGAGATGGGCAAGGGAACCGGAATGGGGCTGGACGTGGTCAGTAAGATCATCACCAAACACAAAGGGGTGATCAATTTGCAGTCCAAACCGGGAGAAACCGTATTTGAGCTTTGTTTTCCGGCGGGTGTTTAATTGATTGCAGATTCCTATTATGAAAAAACCAATTCTATTTGCCGTAGACGATGATGAGCAGGTGTTGCGCTCGATCGTCAGAGACCTTCGGTCCAAGTACCGGAAAGAATACCGCATCATGAGCACCGATTCAGCGGTTGAAGCCCTGGAGGCGCAGGCTGAGTTGAAGAAGAAAGGCGAAGACATAGCTGTACTTATTTCAGACCAAAGGATGCCGGAGATGCTCGGGGTCGACTACCTGGAAAAGGCCAAGGTCAATTTCCCAGCTGCAAAACGAATTCTCTTAACGGCTTATTCCGATACCGATGCGGCCATCAAGGCCATCAACGACGTCCAACTGGATTATTATTTGCTCAAACCCTGGAATCCACCGGAAGAGAAATTGTATCCGGTTTTGGATGACCTGCTGGACGAATGGCATGCCAATTACCGTCCTCCCTTTGTTGGACTGCGTGTAATGGGGATTCAGTATTCTTCCAAGTCGCATGAGATCAAGGATTTTCTGAGTGGGAATCTGTTTCCTTATAAGTGGATTGATGTGGACGACGATCCTGAGGCGGCTGAGTTGATGCAGTTGCATGAATTGTCCCCGGCGGACCTTCCTGTGGTTATTTTTGAAGACGGGAAACTGTTCAAGCAACCCGAACCGGCCACCATTGCCAGCCAACTGGGCTTGAATCCCAATCCTTCTTCCGATCTATTTGATGTGGTGATCATTGGCGCGGGGCCGGCAGGATTGGGCGCCGCGGTCTACGGTGGATCTGAAGGGTTGAAAACGATGTTGATCGAAAAGCGGGCCCCCGGTGGGCAAGCCGGGACGAGTTCCCGGATCGAGAACTACCTGGGATTTCCGAAAGGCTTGAGTGGGGCCGACCTCTCACGCCGGGCCATTACCCAGGCCACCCGTTTTGGCATCGATTTCCTTTCCCCTCAGGAAGTGGCCAGGATTGAAATTAAGAATCCTTACAAAATCATTACCCTCAAAGACGGTTCGGTGGTCAATACCAAGGCGGTGATCATTTCCACCGGAGTGGATTACCGGAAACTCTCCGCTAAGAATATCGATCAGTTTTCGGGGGCGGGTGTTTATTATGGGGCTGCGACCACCGAGGCCCGCTATACCAAAGACCAGGAGGTCTATATTGTCGGCGGTGGGAATTCCGCAGGACAAGGCGCCATGTACCTGAGTCAATTCGCGAAAAATGTCTATATCGTGATCCGCAAAGACACCCTGAAGGGGTCGATGTCCTCCTACCTGATTGATCAGATTGCGGCGACGGACAATATCCACCTGGTTGGTGAAACCATCGTGGATGAAGTGCATGGGGAAGACCGGGTGACTCACTTGACCCTGGCTGATCTGGATGGTTCCAACCCCCGGAAGGTGGATGCTTGCGCTTTGTTTGTCTTCATTGGGGCCAAGCCTTATACCGATTGGCTGAAAGGACTGATCCTAATGAATGAGCGCGGGTTCATCGGGACCGGACGTGACCTGAATAGCTTTCCCGAGTTCAAGAAAGTCTGGAAGCTGGACCGCGATCCCCATACACTGGAAACCTGTGTGCCGGGTATTTTCGCGGCTGGTGATGTGCGGATGAATTCGATGGCAAGGGTGGCTTCTGCGGTTGGGGAAGGTGCAATGGCGATCAGCTTTGTGCACCGGTATTTGCGGGAGGTTTGATTGGATTAAAACGCTATTTGCGAGAGGTTTGATCGACTGTTTTGTTCATTGTTTTCCACCGTAGGTTTGATTGGCAGGGCGCTTTGGCAGCTCAAACAGGCTGGTTCGGCAGAAAATGGGCCGTGAACCATTTATGTCCGAAGTATACGTCCGAGTATACTTTTATTCACGTTACAGTTGATTGCTATATCCTTATGCGTGTATTTTGATACACTTTGGAGTAGATTGCTATATACTCTAAAGTGTATCGGAATAAACTCTGGCGTACATATTTATATACGTTGACGTGTATACAGATACACGTTAGCGTATACTTCTATATACTTTAAAGTGTACAATACTCTCCTTTGGAGTTGATTTTTCTATACTTGCGCGTATACGGGTATATACTCCAGCGTGTATTGAAATAAACTTTAGCGTATATACTTATCTCCTCCAACGTGTACTTTTATCTCCTCCGGCGTGTATTGCAATAAACCTGGGAGTAGATGTAAATATACGCCAACGTGTATTGCGATATACTTGCGAGTAAATTTCAATACACGTTAGCGTTGATAAATTTCCCCAAATTCCCTATTATTATTCCCTGAATTGGATGCAGTTTCATCGGTTCAGCAAATAGGGCCTGTTGAGTGGGTCATGGTAATAATATAAACCGTTGTGAAATTATGAAGTACGAACAAGTCGATTGGTCCAAGTTGCTGCCCGGATTGTTAAAAGCAAAGAGCATGCGCAAGGTGGATCTGGCGGGGAAGATGGGGCAGAGCCAGCAAGCGTTGGGCAATATGTTCGACCGGATAGATTTAAAGGTGCCCTCCGTCCAGGCCTTGTCCAGAGGATTGGGGGAGGACCTGATGGTGCATTTATTGGCGAAAGAAACCCAGACCGTGCTCGAAAAAGCGCGGGAGGTGGGGGTCACGACCGGACCTGAGAACGAGTTGTTGGCCTGGCAATCCGAATTACAGCTCCTGCGGGTGGAGATCGAAGCACAGCAAAAGCAATTGGCAGCGCAAGCGAGAGAAATCCAGGATTTGGATGCCATCCGGAAAACGCTGGAGGCGGAGTTGAGGGCAGAGAGGGCGGAAAGCAAACAGCAGGAAGCCAGGGAAAAGGCAGAACTGCAAGCCAAAGGCGCTGAGTTGGACCGGCTCCGGGCCGAGGTCCGTCAACTGGAATACGATAAGAAACTGGAGGTTTCGGTGTTGCAAGCCAAGTTGGATGTTTTGTTGAAGGGGGAGGAGTAGGGCATTTCCTTGCTTTCACCTGACACTTTTAAACCTTTTACAACTTTTTGCATCTATCGTTGGTAATACCCCTAAAACCCTACTCATTAAGAATATTCTGCTAATCGCTTCTTTGTTTGTTTTATTGACTGCTTGCAAAAAAGACGACCCTGTTGCCGATACGCCGACCACTGAGGTGGAGAATGTAGCCGGAACCTACAACCACACCATTGAAGTGGATGGGGTGTCCCGGGAATACATTGTTTATGTACCTACTTCCGCTGAAGGCCTTGCAGAAGTGCCCCTGCTATTTATGATTCATGGCACGAACCAAACGGGGCTGGTCCATTACAATACCAACCTCTGGAATGCGAAAGCAGACCAGGAGGGATTCATTGTGGTGTATCCAACCGCTTTGATTTATTGCCATTTCGATGAAGGGTTGGAACGAACCACCACAAAGTGGGTCGCGGGAGATCTGGGAGAAACGGATGTTAATATGGGCGCATTGCCCTTGTGTAGCGGAGAAGTGCTGAAGGGGGATATGCAATTCTTTGACGGCATGATTACTGAGATCCAATCAGAATACGCGGTCAATCCCAAAAGAATCTATGCGACCGGTTTTTCCAATGGTGCCCAGATGACGTCCAGATTGGCAGCAGAACGCTCGGATGTATTTGCTGCGGTTGCCGTCCATGCCGGGAATCTATCCAATTTCATCCCCGCGAACCTCTCTACCCGGCCCATGTCCATGGTGGTCACGGTAGGGGCAAATGATACACTCTTTACCAATGCCACCGGAATTTCAGCGCCAGCTCCCATTGATCAATCCCTCATGAGCAACCCAGGAGTTGCCGCTTTGATCCAGCGATTCCTGGATATCAATGGGCTCAGTGATCAATTCACCTATTCATCCGCGCAGTTACGTCTTCAGGTCATTAAGCAATTCGTCTAATTCTTGCTGCTTTTTTTTCAGGAGGGCGGACTTTGTCTCATATTCTTTAAGATCAAAACTATCATTTTCACCATAAACAGCATCCTGCAATTTGGACATTCGCTTTTCCTTCCAACCCATTGGATCTACTGAAGTACCTGAGATAATGGCAGCAACCAAAAGCAATACCTCTAAAATAATAGCTGAAACTGCCATCCATGGTTCAAGGAAGTCCCAACCTAATTCTGGGTGAAAAATGATAGCAACCATAGCAACCGCAACGACTAGCAGAAAAGCCACGAATACCCACAAGATCCGCCTTGACTTTCTTTCAATCTTCCTATCGAGTTGCTTCTTCAATCCTTCCATCTTCCTGACCTCAGGTTCCAAGTCACGAATCGCTATATTCAGCTTCTTAAGCTTCTCGCTCTTTGCGTCCTCTTGTTCTTTCCTTTCCTTATCTACTTTTTCCTGTGCCAGACGCTGTTGTTCCCGTTCCTGATCCGCCCGCCGACGTTCTTCATTTAGTATCTTCTCCCGTTCCTGCTCCTTGGTGATTTTATCTAATTTGCCTGTCAATACTTCCAGCCCTCCATCGACATTCCTTCTATATTCGCCGACCTTCCTGCCCAATTCATCAAACCTGCCTTTCACAACTTCCATTCCATCTCCCACCACCACCATTTTGGGATATCCTTCCAGCAATTCACCAGGATCAAGCCCTTTTCCTCCAAAAGCCCCCCTCACCAACAATTGCCCCTGACTTTGCAATAAAAGCAGCTCTTTGTACTCCACAATTATTTCCGGGTATTCCTTGAGGGGTATCCGAACTGTGTACTTCAATCCTGCGATCCCTTTTTGGATTCCGATCAATTCATCCAGCAAGACGGAAAAATAATCTCTGCAACTGTAGACGGTATCACCAGGGTCGGCATGGATGTGCAAGTAAATGTTCCGGTTGGGATAGTCCGCCTTCACGACCGCAATGGCCTGATTGGTTTTGGATTGTAGCACAACTCCGGTTCGCCACTGGTAGTGGTTGTATATTTCCCGGTGGCGTTTGACGATGAATTGAGGGATAACAGATCTGGGGAGGATATCTGGAAAGTCGATGATCAACCGAATGCCATCTTTTTCCTCTAATTCTTCCACCACAGCCGGTTCATCTACTTCTAATAAATCCGGGAAGAGGAATTGATCTTCACCGACCGCGTAACATAACCGGAACTGACGGTATCCCATAATGCGCAGGATGAACTTTTGTTCCAGTAAGGAGTAGTGCGCATTGAGCCGGGATTCATGGTCATTGATTTTCGATTTTTCTGTATTGAAAACATACTCCCAATCATCTTTTTTTAACAAGCCCTTTGCCTGCGAGACCCGGTATGAATTCAGCACCCGGTACACCCCTTCGGTCACCCAAAGTGGGTTTAGTACGTGGAAGTGGTCCAGGTCAGGCTCCCCAAAATGGAGAACCGCGCCCAATTGGTGGAGAAACCCGAGGATGGCCTGTTGGCCAGCTTCTGTATCCACCCCCCTGGCTTTTGCAATCCGGTTGAATTCCGAGCGGTCCAGGTAGAAGGGTTTTTCTTCTTCGGATTCCTTTTGGATAACAGCACCTTCCAGATCTTCTTTGATCAGCAACCAGGATTCCGGAATCTCGGTGTTGAAGAGCTCTACCAAGGGAATTGCCTTTTGAATTCCTTGTTTGAGTTCCTGTATTCCCTCGTTGGTGGCGCAGGAAATCCTATGGAAAGACTGGATGTCAGGGAAATTCTTTCTCAGGCTTCGCTTATTCTCGATGTCAAAACCAGGGTTTTGATCTATTTTATTCGCGACCACCAATACCGGGGAATCTTTTCCAAATGTTTCAGCATACCTCAACCAATATTCCGCCTTGTCTTCCTTCCTGGCATCAACCAAAACGATATACAATGACCTTGCAGAAAGGAAAAACTGGTGGGTGGAATGCATTATTTCCTGTCCTCCAAAATCCCAGAAGTTCACTGAAATAGTCTCTTTGGGTCTATTCTTTAGAGGTATTTCATGGAATTCGACGGAGTGAACGTCAATCCCGTGGGTGGTCCCAAGGTTGTCCAAAAATGGAAGCCCTCTCAGCCGCCTGAGCAATTGAGATTTACCCACCCCTCCCTC
>CAYGRE010000109.1:0-23296 GCA_964352215.1 uncultured Bacteroidia bacterium | reverse complement strand
CATCAATCTTCTTACCCAATTCCGGGAGGCCGATCTGGTCGACCTCGATCCTGAGTTTCCCTTTACGGAGTTTGCGCAGAACCGTCCGGGCTTCATTGGGGAAAGTGCTGAGGAAAGCATACAGGGATTGGCCCTGGTTAAAAGCTTCCGAGCGAATATTTTTGAAAGAGAATTGTTCCTGGACCAACTTCCGTCCAAAGGGACGAACCTGCTCCATGGTATTGAAGTGCGGATGAATCGTCTTTCCGATTCCTTCGAGAATGGCCAGGGCCCGGAAAATCAAAAAGACTCCACCGGGCACGATCATCTTGTTGTTGTAAATGATCGTTTGCAGGCGAACCGTTACATCGGCAATACTGGATTCATCTACATCGAGGTAGGCAAAGTCCTCAATCACTTCGTTCAAATCAGCCTCCAGCCGCCGCATGTCCTTGATATCATGCTCAATGGCCAGCCGCCGCATATTGATCGCCATCTGCTTGGGATCATGGTTCGCCATCGCGATGAATACCCCGGCAAATGCATATTTATCCTGCTTGAGCATCTTACCGACCATACCAAAGTCGATCAGGACGATGCGCCCCGATTCCTGAATAATGATATTGCCGGGATGGGGGTCCGCATGGAAATAGCCGAATTCGAAGATCTGAGTCAGGTAAATGTTCAGACCGTTTTCTGCAATTTCAGTCGGGTCAAGTCCCCATTCGTTCAGCTTTTCAACGTCCGTAATCTTGCAACCACCTACAAACTCAATGATGAGAATCTTATCCGTGCTGATGTCCTTATAGGGTTTCGGAACGTAGAACGTCTTGTTGTCTTTGTAGAAATTGCGGAACTGGTCCATGGCCCGGGCCTCGGTCTGGTAGTACAGTTCCTTGGTCATCGTCTTCTCGAAGGACTCGACGATGTCCATCGCGTTCAGAACCCCTTGTTTCTGCAGGTAGCTGTCGCCCATTTTTACCAGATCCTTCAGAATCTGAAGGTCCGCGAAAATGCGCCGGCGCACTCCGGGACGTTGGATTTTGACTACAACATCTTCACCAGTGAGCAGTTTGGCCCGGTGAACCTGACCAATAGAAGCCGACCCCAGAACCTTTTCTTCTACAAACTCAAACATCTGGTCAATCGGCGTGCCCAGCTCTTCTTCCAGCACCTGCTTAGCGACCTCAAAAGGAATGGGCTCTACTTCGCTCTGGAGTTTCTGGAATTCCACGATCAGGTCTTCAGGAACAATGTCAGGGCGGTTGGACATGACCTGGCAGAGCTTGACGAAAGTTGGCCCCAGCTCTTCGGCTGCCATGCGAATCCGTTCCCATCGGCTTTGTTCAAATACCAGCGAACCTTTCCGCGACCATTTGAGACGCCTCCTCTGTGGGACAAACCGCCTCAATTGGGTGCCAGTGACGAAATCCTCGAAGCCAAACTTGATCAGAATGGCCACGATCTCCCTCAGGCGCTTGATATTTTGTATGGTCCTTCTAAATCCCATGGATCGATGCGGAAGTTAGCAAAAAATCATCCTTTTCCTCTTATCCTGAACGAGATCAATTGATCCCCGGACAGGCCCAAAAAAACAGGAGTGAAGAATTGAATTCCTCACTCCTGAATCTTTATCCGTTATTATGCTGAGAATTAAGCTTCAGCAGCTGCTTTCTTGGCAGGAGCTTTTTTCTTGGCAGCAGTTGTTTTAGCTGCGGGAGCTTCTTCCTTGACTTCTTCTGCAGCTTCTTCTGCTTCATTGACGATGCCAAGCTTCTCTTCAATGGCAGCCAGGCGATCCTGAATGTCTTTGATTTGAGATTGGCTACCGATGTTCAGGCGGGTCATTACATCTTCAACGATGCTTTTGAGCTTGCCTTCGAACTCTTCACGCTTGGTTTCAGTGTTCTTTACCAGATCGTCAACGATCTTTTTTCCCTCATCTTGTGAGAGTTTGTCTTCGTCAACCAATTTGTCAACTGAAGATTGGATTTTTTCAACAGTGGTGGAAACGAGTCCAACACTGGTGTAGAGAAATTTTTTAAAGAGATCCTCCATGATAGTACTGTTGTATTTAAGTCTTTATTTAAAGCTGAACAATTTTGGCAGTATGACAACCGCCTTCATGCCGGTTCCTGCAAAGTCCGTGCAAATGTATGCATGCATAACATATTATTTTGCGGACGAAGGGAAACATTGTTCAACAATCAGGGTTTAAACCATTTAAACCGCACTTTCCCCAACCAATAATTATTATATTTCTCCCGGTGCCACTTTTCCGGGATATGCAATTCTGTCAGTTCGTCTGCCAGAAGGTCGGTTTTGCTGGTCTTGAGACTGCCAAATATGGTCAACAATCCCCTGGATCGCTTCCCGTGCCTGAGGAAGCATTTGCCAGTAGACCTGAAATACGTGGATCAATCCGTGAAATTCCTGTAAGGTGACCTCGACCCCGGCCGCTCTGGCCTTTTCAGCTAATAGAATATCTTCATCAATCAGGATTTCAGCATCACTTACCTGGATAAGCATCGGAGGAAACCCGGAAAGGTCAGCAAACAAGGGAGATACCTTGGGGTAATCCAGCGGATAGACTCCTGCATAGTTTCTGGCCCACGTTTTCATCTCTTTGAGAAATAGCATGGGGCTCCGGTCGATATGCTTCAAAATGGATTCCTGGGAAAGGGTCAGGTCTACCCAGGGGGAAAGCAATACGGAACAGGAAGGGAGGGGAATGCCCTGTTCTTTGAGTTCGAACTGGGTTGCGAGGGCCAGGCCCCCACCGGCAGAATCGCCCGCGATCACAATGTCTTTGGGGTCATGACCGGCATCGAGTAACCATTGGTAGGAAAGGACCGCATCTGTAAGCGCGGCAGGATGGGGATTTTCAGGAGCGAGGCGGTATTCTATCAAAAGCGCACAATAACCCGCCTTCTTAGCGATTTGACCCACCAGAGAACCATGTGTTTTTCTGGAACCGATCGAATACCCACCGCCATGCAAGTAGAGAATAACCTTTTTGCGGTCGCATTGATTTGGAATATACCATTCCGCGGGGATATGATTGATCATCACACTTTCCCGGTCTACACCCTTTGGCATGCGAAAGAATCCAGCCGCCTTGTCGACATTGCGCCGCAGCTTCTGGACATTGTATTCACCTTTCCTGGTGGCCCCAACCAGCCCCCCAAGAACTCCCCGAATGATCCTGTGTCGAAATCCAGCCATCCTTTACGAATCGTTTGATAGGAAAAAGGTACGAAATTTTCGCTATTCCCTGCGAAGGAGTTCGGGTCGAATGGCGCGGAGGTCCGAAGTACCTTTACCAATCTTGACAGCTTTACGCTTACCGTTTGAGGGTGGAAAGGCCCGCCTGAGAGGCTTATTGCCCACATCCGGTTCGCCTGATAAGGCGCAGGGTTCCGCTAAGGAAGTTGTAGATTGTGATAGTATTACTATCATTCTTGAGGGTATTACCCTGCAGATTTCCACCTCTATACCCGCAACCGTTCCACCTCGGTACCCGCAACCGTTCACCTTTAGAGGCGCAAGTTTGCGACCATACTACCCGCTCGGTCGAACCTCACAAGGCGAAGACTTCCGACGCTTAACCCTCAAGATTGACAGTAAAGATTTACAACCGTTCGCCAGTCTGCCCGCGACCCCTGATAGTCCAACTATCAAATCTGACAGCACCTGCGTAGGAGTTTGCGCCAATGGACCAGAATCGGTTCGCGGGAAAATGCATTGGGAAATGGCTTTCTGCATCGGGAATATTTGACTTTGTTCAGCCAGATCAGCCAGTTCAATCCCCAATGGGATCGTCTAATCCAGAAGAGAAAATCCACCAGTTGGTGGCAAATGAATACTCCCCCCAGCCACCGGCTGGGAAGCACCCGTCACCCCAGGTAAAGTATTGGCGCGTCCGGTCAGGGTCATCAAACCCAGAAATGCGAATACGATTGCCTCTTTGAAATCAATGACCTCCTTTGTGCAATCGACCAGTTCGATCCCCAAAGGAGTCACCGCATCACGCAGGCATTGCATCAGGTAAACATTGTGCGCACCGCCTCCGGTGACCAACAAAGGCTCGGTTGCCGTGCCTCCCAGAGAGGCACCTTCAACTTCCCGACCAGAGGTTCCGGTTTTCACACCTTCCCCTTCCAGACCAGAGATTCCAGGTGGCCCATCCCCACCAGATTCCCCCGTCGCCGCCCCATACCGGCTCAAATCAGCTACCAACCGCCCGACCAAATGCCGCGCATACGTATGCAACCGATCCGCAACCGGAATCGACTCATCCGCCAACAGTGGCAGCACCGCAGAAACAAACCACTCCGTACCCAGACTTTTCGGAGGACTCAACTGGTAATATGGCAATCCTTCCAAAGCCGCAAAAAGCCCCTCATGCAAAGTACCCCCCGCCGCAATCGCACCATCCCGGTCAAAAGAAACCGCGGGCTCCAACTGACGGGTCAGCCAATTCATCGCCATATTACACGCCGTCACATCAAATGCCATCGAATCCCCGGTCCGCGAAATCCGACTCAGATTGGCAATCCCACCCAGGTTGAGAAACCACCGAACCTCAGGCCACAGCATCCGCTCACCAAAAGGAACCAGCGGCGCACCCTGGCCCCCCATGGCCACATCTTTGTTTCGCAGATTACTCACCAAGGGGCAAGGAAGGTAAGAAACCATCGTTTCGCCATCCCCGATCTGCGCAGTATAATTCTTGTCCGGTTCGTGGAAAATAGTCTGCCCATGCGAAGCGACAAATTGAGGCTGAATCCCATGGCGTTGGATGAAGTCCGCCACCAATCTCCCCAGGTGATGCCCCCAATACACATCGGTACGCGCATAAGTCCTGGCATCGACCTGATCCAGATAAGCCAGCCGGGCCACCCATTTTTCATCCAAAGGGACCGTTTCCCCAATCAGAAGTTCAAAGGACCATTTACCATCCGACTCAGAACCATCCGACTCAGAAACATCCGACTCAGAAAATTCACAATAGGCCAGGTCCACCCCATCCAAAGAAGTGCCCGACATCAAACCGATTCCGCGCCAGCTCTTCATTCCCCGTCTCCGACTTTAAGCAGGTAATACCCACAGGTCGTGACGAAATTGCGGAACCAGGGGATCGCACCGATGAACCGGGCCTGCTCCCGCGGCTTCAACTTGAACTTGTACCGGTAAATGGGATTGATAAAATACAAGGTCTTGGCGGCAAAGCTGTACCCCGTCTTCCGGGAGATGCGCTCAAAGCGTTCCAGGCTGATGCCCGTATCCCAGATTTCGATCAGCTCAATCACCGTTTGCTCGGACTCACCAAAACGGCGCAGCAACCAGCGGTAGAGACCTCTTGGCAATAAATGGAGGTAAGGCAGCTTGGCAATCTTGGTCCGGGCGATCTGTTGGTGACCCCCAAATGGCATCATCCAAGGTGGAAAACCAAAGAAAATGAAGCCATCCGGTTTGAGGAAAGTCTTCATCTTGGCCATGATCTTCTCCTGATCCGGAATGTGCTCGATCACATCCTTCAGGACAATAATATCAAACTGGCCCGTAAATTCGGCTTCGAAAGAAGGGTCGTAGATATTCTTATTGATGATCCGGGCCTGCCCATTTTCGATGTATTCGGAGAGGAAATTCTCAGCCGTTTCCACCCTTGAAGGCGACAATTCGACCCCGACTCCTTGACAGCCCCTTTCTAAAAAGGCCAGCAGGACGCCCCCTTCAGCACATCCGATCTCCAATACCTGCATGCCCTCTTCGATCCTAACCTCTTGCTCGATGAAGGGCAGGACATAAGAAGCAGCATTTTCACGCTGCATTTCGAAGTAGCCTTTTTTATCCTTGTGAAACTCCAATGCCATGGCCGCGCAAGTTATAAAAAATTCCCATCGCTTATATTCGTGAAATGAATTGGGAATTGGACCTCGGAATGCAAAAGATGGCCCGTTATGCGGCCTACCAGGATCGGAGTCGCCGCGAGTTGGAGACCAAGCTGAGGCAGATCGGTTGCCCGGAAGACAAGCAGGAAGAAGTACTCGAAGAATTGGCACGCCAGGGATTTTGGGACGAGGAGCGGTTTGCGAGGAGTTTTGCCAGGGGAAAGTTTCGGCAAAAGGGGTGGGGGAAAATGAAGATTCGGCAGGGGCTTTGGGCAAAAGGGGTCGACAGTGAGCTCGTGGATCTGGTATTGGACGAAGAAATAGATACCGAAGAATATCAGAGTCTGATCGAAAAAGAATTGACCAAACGGCTGGAAAAGGCAAAGGGGGAACAAGCGGATCAAAAGGAGCCCGGTACCGAGGGGATTGATTACGAAGCCCAGCAAAAGATCATTAAGTCACTGGTGCAGCGTGGCTTCGAGCACGAATTGGTCTATGCAGCCTGGAAAGATTTGAGTTGAACCTAAAGTTGCCCAAGCCACCAGGATTAGCCAAAGCACTCAAGTGGACCTTGTCAACGACCTCCTTTCCCAGAATGCCCAGACCCGTGGCGAATTGTTGATCGGCATCAGGTGGTTCGGAAGTTGGTGGTGCAGTAGGGGCAGGACTTCCTGAAACCATTCAACCGCTTGGGAATGCGCGGGAATTTTTCTGCATTCTTTTGACCTCCTTGGGCTTTCCAATGATAAGATTAGGATTTGCCGTTTGAAGAGCGCGTAAAACTTTGTCCGCATCTGCTGCTGGATAAGCAAAAAGGTCATTTCCCAACATGAGAACCCCATCTGAATGGTTGAAGGCAAGCCTGGCAGAGTGGGCAAGGACGACCTCTTTCTTACCGAGCACATCTTTCTTATGGATCCTGGTTTCATTTGAAAAGGGAGTCGCCACCATTATAAAGCGACCTCTTGTGATCACGATTTTTCCTTTGACCGGCTTTACCCCCAATACGCCAATTACAGTTCCCTCGTACAGGATTTCTCCATCTTCAATATAGGGCAGGTCAAGGCCGGAAGCGGTAAAATCGGTAGCCAGTTTCAAATAATGATCCCAGCTATTTCTCAAGTCATTGTAGGCATTCATTATCCGCTTGGGGAAGTGTTGCCTAATATATCCATTAGCATCTCCATCCACTTTTAACCTGGTGAAATCATTGATTGCTTTCCAAAGGGGTGGCCAGCGGCGGGAGAAGTCCGGGCTATAAAATGAGTGTATTTTGATCAACTGGAGCTTCTCTCCAAAATATTCCTTTATGCTCGTCTCCAACTCCAGCTGCCTATGGCTGGCTTCCTGATGATGCTTGAAGGGAAATTTGATGCCTTGCTCGAGGCTATTGGATAGGAGCGTCCGATCTGAAGTTGATAGAAATGAGTAGTGCTGGAAACCTTCATTGGCGAATACCCTGACTAATTTCAGAGAGGCCTGCCGGTTACTGTGAATCTCTTGGATGCATTTTGCCACTTTATCCAGGCAGCCAAAGAATTCAACCTCATTGATTGAAGAGAATGCAAAAACAGAATTTCCTTCGATCGCTTTCCTGAGGTGTTTAAGCCCTTCATCTTCCTTGTCCAGCCGGATCAAATACCGGGCAAGGTCATAATTTGCTTGTGACATTTCAGGAAAGTGCGAGAGGCTCTTTTTCACCCATAAAGCGGCCCGGTTAAATTCATTTTTGGCATAGGCCACCACTCCCAAATGCAGATAGGATACCGCTTCTATGGACGGGTCATTGTAGGCACTAGCGTATTTGATTGCCAATTCTAAATGCGCTTCGGCATTGGAGAGGTCACCTTTTTGCAGGTACAATCGACCGATACACAATTGGGCAGCAAAGTCTACTTTATTGTGGGTAAGAGCCTTGGCGAAATATTCCAACGCTTCATCTTCCAAACCAATCCGGAGAAATTCCAGGGCTTTTTCGTTGTATCCCCTAGCCTCTCTCAGAAAATGCGATTGTCGAACTTCCTGAATGAGCGCATTCATCCGATCGTTGTTGATCGCCATTTGCCATTGGAGCGCGTCCATGCGCCAATTGAAATCTTTTTGGAATTGGCTCAGGACTTCTGTTTGGTTTTTCAGTTGATTATCCAGATGAATGAATCCGACTATGGTTAGGTCCTTAATCTCTGCCAGGCTGCTACCTAACTGTACGGCCATTTCTCGCTGCTGTTTTTTGATAGCCTGAAACTGTCCTTCATAGCGATCACCGAATGGGTCTGGACTGTCAACGAGGCTCCACAACCCTCTTCCGATTCGATCGATTAACGATTCATTTTCAAAGTAGAAATTCAGGAGATCAGGAATCATTCTTGATAGGTTTGAATAAATATAACAAGCTTTTCTTTTGTTACAAAGTAGCGTTTTTTCGACAGAGCTGAGCCTGGAAATCAATATTTTGATTCGTTGATGGATCATTTCAAGTCATCAGAAATCAAGGAAAATCGCCGAAATGAGCTGGGAAACAAGGTTTTCACACCGTAGATTTATGGGATACTCTCAGGTCAACGCACCCAAGTACCTGTCAAATCCGCACCGCGGGCAGCCTCTTTTTCAGCCTCCCCCTAAAACTGAAAGTAAATAAACGGCTGCAAATCACTCGACATCGCCTGATAAATCGCAAACACCGTCACACAAGTCACCAGCACTTTTACCACAATATGACTGTCGATAAAGACCTGCCGCATGATCTCTTTGCTCTTAGTGGGAAACCAGTGCAACACCAGCCCCACATAGATCATGATAAATGGCCATTTGTAATTGTCGAGAATCGCGGGAATGAGGTCCCAACCAAAATTGCTCCACACCGCAGTATACCACTGATCGACCTTTTCCAGTGATTCCCCCCGAAAATAAAGGCGGGTATAGGTGATGAAGTTGAAGGTGAGAAAGATGGTCCAAAACCGCCAGAACAATTCTTTTCGACCTTCCCAGGGGCTGATTTTCCGCCAGAGTTTGTAGACCACCAGGCCTGCCCCATTCAAGGCACCCCAGATCACAAACAGCCAGGTATTGCCATGCCAGAACCCTCCCAGCACCATCGTAATCATCAGGTTGCTGGAAGTGGTGATCTCCTTTCTGGCTTTGCTATTCAGGAGGATGAGCGCAACTAAACCGCCGTAGACCACCAGCGTGCCGATCAGGACATAGAGCCAGGCATCATATCCGAAGTAGGCCCAGACAATAAAGGGAAGGGCCGCATAAAAAACCCAGGTCAGGACCGAGGCATTGCGGCTACCACCGAGGGGGATGTAGAGGTAATCTTTCAGCCAGGTAGAGAGGGAAATATGCCACCGCCGCCAGAAGCCACCCACACTGGTGGCTTTGTAAGGAGAATTGAAGTTGATCGGCAAACGGAAACCCATGAGCAGGGCCACCCCGATCGCAACGTCAGTATAACCGGAAAAGTCGGCATAGACCTGGAGGGAATAGCCGTAGACGCTCATCAGGTTCTCAAATCCGGTATAGCCCACCGGGTTTTCAAAGACCCGGTCCACAAAATTCACCGCGATATAGTCACCGATAATCAGCTTCTTCACCAGGCCCTTCAGAATCCACCAGATCGCACCCCCAAATTCGTCCCGGCTGAGGCGGTAGGGTTGGTACAGTTGGGGAATGAACTCTGCAGCCCGTACGATTGGACCGGCCACCAACTGAGGGAAGAAAGAGACATAAAAGCCGAAATCGAGAATGCTGCGCACCGGAGCGATCTTGCCCCGGTAAACATCCACCGAATAGGAAATGGTCTGGAACGTGAAGAAAGAGATGCCCACCGGAGGTAGCAATTTGTCCACCGTGAGCCCGGCATTTCCGCTCGTAATATTGTTGACCGCGGCATTGAAATGGTTGTAGTATTCTACATCAATCCCCAGTACATCCCCGTAAATCCCAACAAAGAAATAGGAGTATTTGAAGTAAAAAAGCAAGAGGAGGTTGATGGTAATACTGGCCACCAGCCAGGCCGTTCGTCCCGCTTTGTGCTCAGTGCCATGGATGAAGAGGCCGATGAAGTAGTCGACGAAGGTGGAGAAGATGAGCAGGACAAAGAAAAAGCCCCCCGTTTTCCAGTAAAAGAAGATACTGGCCAGAAAGAGGAAGGCATTGCGCCAGGCCCGGAAGGGGTGAATGACTGAATAGATACCCAGGACTACCGCAAAGAAGATCCAGAACTCCACATTGGTGAAGATCATGGGCACATCCTGTGCGAAGCTGAATATGTTGGTCAGTAAATCCAATCAACGTTTATTTGAGTCCTTCCTGGCTACTTCTTTCAGGTGCGCGTCGTAGGCTTGCATCAGGGCATTGAACATGAGGTCACCCACCAAGACATAGCCCGGTTTCAGGAGGTGGATCTTGTCAGGATTGGCCAACCCCGCCTCCACCCAGGTCTTGATCGAACCCAGTCCGCCCATCACCCCATACATGTCCCAGACCGCGCCACCGTGGCGCCTGGCCAGGTTCAGCATGGCACTGCGTACCTTCTCTGCATTCTTATTCGGATATCTTCGTTTGTAGTAACTGTCGTTGTTGGTGGTGAAGAGGATGGCCGCATTGGGATTGGCACTGTACACCCGGCGCACCAACTCATCGTAATTCCGTTCGTAGTAATTGGGATCAAAATTGGGGCCGTTGGCATCGTTGATGCCCACCGAAAAGACCACCAGGTCCGGCTGGATTGCCTTCAGATGCTGCTCCCAAAGCTGGCAACGCTTGTAAGAAGTGGTCGCCGCTCCATTCACCCCGATGGAATGGTAAATGAACCCAGGATCCTCAGATTCCAGGGAAATCCCATAAAGCGTAAAATGGTTCTGCCCCGGATCGGTCTTCCGAATCTCCAGCTTCAATTCGGTCAGGTATTCGCCGAGTTGGAAGCGGGTAAAGCCCGAGGCTTCATCGAGTTCAGAAGTGTAGAGGACGCTGTCGTTGGCAACCCGGATGGAATAGCTGTCCGGACCCAGGTCGTGGAATACGCGGACCCGGTCAAATGCATATTGCGGATAGTCTTCTCCCCGGAAATAGATATAGATCGTCGTCAGGGTATCGTAGGTGGTGACATTGATCCCGGTCAGGCCAAAGGTGCAGCCCCGGTTCCGCTGGACACAGCGGCACCCATTCCAGGTACCCGTAAATTCAGCCTTGTAGTTGTAGGGATTGTTGGTCTTTGCCATCCGGTAGGGGAACAGCAGGCCCCGACTTCCCCGGTTGCCCGGAAAAAACGTCTGCAAACGTTGCCGCATCCGGTCCGACCACATATCGGCCTGGATATGACTGCCCCCCACATGCACCACATTGATCTGCCCTTTCCCCCGGAACAACAAAGTGTCGATTTTCCCATAGAAATTTTCAAACCCCTGATGGCTGCCCGGGAAGATCAAAGCGTTCTTCTCGTATTCGATGAAAGGAAACTGTTCGACTTCGTAGGGATAGTCCTGGGAAATGCCCGGCAGGGAAATGAAGAGGGAGAGAAGTAGCGCAAGCAAGGATTTTGTCATGGAACAATCCTCCCCTGATATGCTTCGTAATCCTCCAGGAAGGAAGCGACAAATGTCTTCGCGATCTTTTTGGCCCCACCGGGCGAAAAGTGCACATAGTCTGAGCCAGCGAGGTTATTCTCCACCCAGCCGACCATGGAATTCATGCCTCCCATCACCTCGTAAATATCGAAATAGGGAGAGCCGGTATCAAAAGCAGCTTTTTTCAAGGCATCCCGCACCGCGGGCAAATAAGGGTAGGTCTGCATTTTGCCTTCGACCTTGGTGGCCATGTCCGAGGGACCAATCACGATCACCACCGAACCGGGAATGATCCGCTTCAGGTATTCGATCTGCCGCCGGAAATTTGACCCGTAATTCTCAGCCGCCTTCTCGCTCTTGATATAAGGGACAGTATTGCCGCCGAACTGCATCAGGATCAGCTTGACATTCATAACGTCGGTCATTCCCTTGAATATGCTTTGGTCCAGGCCCCCGAAGATGGTTCCCGATTGCCCACGCAGACCAATATTGTCCACCTGCACCCCGTTCGATCCTTCCAGGCTGAAGCCATAGATCTCCGGGCTGTCTTTTCCTTCCAAAAATACCTGCACATGCTCCGGTGTCTTGTCAAAGTACCAGGTCCGGGTGCGTAAGCCATTGCTGGGTGGGATGCTGTCTTCGGAAAGTTTGGCGTCGTCGGCGAAGGCTTTCAGCAGAAATGCGCGTTGGTTGTGGCCGTAAAACAGTTTCAGGGTGTTGAAAGACTGGGCTTTGCCATAAGCGGCTTTGGCCTGGCGGAGGCTCAGCCAACCCGTGGTAGCTGGAATGGTGTCCAATACAGAGTCCGCATAAAAAGGGGTGTATTTCGCGAAGGCCGCTGTCACCCCAAACCGCCGGTGAGTAATGTCAGGGTTTTTGGTCCCAAACCCCGGATGGCGGACGAAATTGTCTGAGTGATCTTGCTTGATGGAAAAGCTGGGTACGGCCGGGATGGCTGGCTGAAGCCCGGAGCCTATGCCGCCAAACTTCTGTTGCAGCTCATTGCGGATCAGGTTGGTCATCCGGTCCCCTTCGATCTGAGAATCACCAAAGTGAATGACCCGCACCGGGGAAGTGCCGGAGGCCGCCTGAGAAAGCGCTTCGAAAGCTGGGTAGAGGACAGAACGGTCCCCGTCCGGGTACTGGAGCTTCTTGCCTTCGTTGGCACTGATTTCCGGTTCAGGAGCGATAACTTCTTCCCCACCCGGAGGAATAATGGTATCTATAATCCCCAGTTCTTCGATTTCGGCGAGGATATCCCGCATGTCCACCTTGGTGGTGTCTTCTTCGAAAAAATCATTCAGGGTAGAGAAACGGAGGGTGATATCGTCATTGATGCGAATGCCCTTTTCAGGATAAACCGCCATGAACCCGATCATCACCACAAAGACCGCCAGCACAAACAGGAGTACCTGATACGGCTGGATTTGCGAATCTTTGCGGGGGTCTTTACCCGTATGTTTTCCAGGTTCTTCCACAGTTTGCGATACGATGATGGAGAGCGCTATTGCTTGACCGGAATCTTCAGCACCTGTCCCGGTTTAATATCAGCATTGATCTTATTGGCGGCCATGATGTCCTCCGCACTTACCCCTTCAAATTGTTGGGAAATGCCCCAGAGGGTGTCCCCGGTCTTGACGGTATAGGATTTGGTTTTGCCGGAATTGCCGTTGCCACTGTTGCTGGCTTTGCTGCTGTTGCCGGCGTTTTCGGTTTGGGATTTATTGTCCGAGGGCGTCTTTGTTGCGCCGGTTGGAGTCTTCTGCCCGCCGCTGCCTTTGAACTGATTGGCTTTGCCTTTGGGAACGTGGACGACCAGTTGGTCACCTGCATTGATCCGGGTGCCTGAGATATCGTTCCAGGCTTGCAATTGACTCACCCTGACCCCATACTTCTCGGCGATCCTTCCCAGATTGTCTCCCGGCTGAATCGTATAATTCAAGGGCACCGTATTGGCGGGAATGACTGGCTTGGCCACTGGTTTTGGCTCTGGTTTGGCCCTTTCGGTTGATGTCTTTTTCACCGGGGCAGGTGTTTCAGGGGTCTTACTCACCGGAGCAGGTGTGCCGGGAGCCCTTTTGCCCTCCACCTCTGGCTCACTCGCCGCAGGGGGATTTTCTGTACTGGCCCTTGCATACAATGCCCGCTCTTTGGCCAGAAATTCATTCGCGTATTCAAAGGGAAGACACAATTCACCGAATTCTCCATCGATACAGACCGCATTTCCCCGGTAAGTCGGGTTCAGCGCCTGTAAGCGGTTCTGAGGGATATTGAGCACCTGGGCGATGGCCACAAAGTCCAATTCCTGTTCCACTTTGACGGTTTCTTTCCGGATGGGAAGCTCAATCGGGAGGGGCTGTAACTGGTAGAGACCGTAGTATTGTCCCAGGTAGTTGATGGCCACAAATGCCGGCCAATAGTCACGGCCGGAAGCAGGCAGAAATTCGTAAAGGATTTCAAAAGAAGCATTTGCGGGAGCACGGCTGATCGCCTTGTTGAGATTGGCGGGGCCGCAGGTATAGGCGAGAAGGGTCTTGTCCCAGGATTTGAATTGCTGAAAGAGGTCCGTAATATAGTTCAGAGCGGCAGAAGTTGCCAGGACCGGGTCGCGGCGTTCGTCTACATTGGGACCGCAATTGAGGCCGTAGCGCAATGCTGTATGGAAGTTCAGTTGCCAGAGGCCAGCATTGCCGTGGTCGCTGATGGCCAGGGTATTGTAGGCAGAAAGGGCCGCGGGTAGGTAGCGGAGGTTATGGGGCAGTTTGCGTTCGCGGATCTCGTGGTCGATCAGGGGCGCATAAGCATGGGTAAGCCCCAGGAGCGCCTCCGTTTCCTTGCGTTTTTCCCGGACAAAACGGTAGATAAAAGACTGAACCCGGGGGCCGGGATCGAATTCCATATCCCCTTCCACCATGCGGAGTTGCAGGGCCAGCTTGTCCTTGTTGATGGGGGGAACCGGGACGATGCCAGGGCTGCGCTCAGTCCCACGTTTCTGCATCGCCGTTTCCACCTCCCAGGTATCCAGCATCTGCTCCAGATGGATCATGATCTGCGCCTCCGAAGGGATCGGATCTGAGGTTTGGATCAATTGGGCAAATCCCCCAACCGGACACAGGGTCAAGGTGGAAAGAAGGATCAAATACAGCCCGAAGTGGATACGATTGAAGATCATAGAACGGCAAAAATATAAATTCTAAACGGGAACTCTACGCGGTTTTTATCTCGGGTGTAGTCATTTTAGGATGGCTGAATCCGCAGCTCTGTATAAGGTCCGATCAGTACTTCCCTACCGGGACAAAATGGGCCTCTACTTCCTCGCGGATCAAGCGGGTCCAATCCTCATATCCCAGGGCATTCATGTGGAGTTTGTCCTTGATGAAGATCTCGGGTCGGGGCTCTCCATTTTCCCCCAGCATGGCTGGTCCCACATCAATAAAAGTCAGGTATTCTTTCTCCTCACAAAATGCCTTGATGCGTTTATTCCCCGCCTCAAACTGCTCCCAATACTTCCAGCGGGCAATCGAAGGCTTCATAGAGACGTATAAAATGGGCGTTTCGGGCATCCGGTAGCGAAACAATTCAACCAGATCCAGAAAGTCCTGGTAGGTATCCTCTACACTCATGTCAGCCATCGCGATGTCATTTTCCCCGCAGTACAATACCACCAGGGAAGGTTCCAGGGGGAAAACCATCCTTTCCGAGTATGCATTGACCTGGCGCAGAATGGAGCCACCAAAGCCCCGGTTGATGGCCGGCAAAGGCGCCATGTCCTCTTCCAGCGTTTTCCACATCCGGATGGATGAACTTCCGGTAAAGACGATGCCCCCCTTCGCAGAAGGATTTTCCGCTTCCTGTTCCTCGAAGATTTCAATCTCCCGTTCGTACTGGTGCTCATTGTCTTCCAAAACCACTGGTGCCGGTGCCGGAGAATCCACCTCAACTGCTGCCAATTCAGCCCCCGGCTGATCGTCTCCCTCAAGCTGACCATCTTCCCCAAGTCCGCTTGCAACCTCCTCCTGTCCGGATGCATCGGACCCGGCCTTTCCCACGAACCCTAATGCTGTCTCTTCCTGTCCGACCACATCGGACCTGTCTGACCCATCAGAGCACCCCGCAGCCACCAGGGCCAGGAGAAGCACCAGCATAGAAAGGAACCGGATTTTAACACTTAACATGCGCACCACATTTATTTACTTACGTCAGAACATACCAGAAGGTACTTTCACCAGCATATTGCCATCACAAGGTTAAGGATTATTCAGGAGAGGACCGATGCAAAAATCAAATTCTGCAACCAATTCTGCAACCAATCTGTAACCAAATAGGGTTCATTGCATTAAGGTATAAAAGGTATAACACAGAAGGATCAGCGAATAGAACACCTCCTTTACTAAGAAAAGCATTTTAAGAATTGAACTGTCGCGTTGGCTTCCCCTTGGGTCAAGGCACAGGACAGCTATTGTATAAGATCAGACGCAATAATTAAGACCAGACCATGAAATTGAACACCTCAAAAACAATCGTATGGGCATTCCTTTGCCTGGCAGGCCTTTGGACCCAGCTACAAGCCCAGAACACCACTGTGAGAGAGCAAGTCTATTTTGACACCGGCGATTACGAGTTGAGCGAAGAGGGCAGGTCGGTGTTGGACGCGCTCATTGCCCAAGGGGCCAGTCAGGTCATCCACGGGGTCAAGGTAGCCGGCCATACCGACGCGGTGGGGTCAGATGAGGCCAACCGGATATTGAGTAAAAAGCGGGCCTTGACAGTCGCCCGCTACCTGCGTGATCATGGGGTCAACGCCAGTGTGGTGAAGTTGAAAGCATTTGGAGAAATGAAGGCAGTGGCTGACAACGACACTTACCAGGGCCGCAAGCTCAACCGGAGGGTGGAATTGAAGATCTACCTGGGAGCGATGAAGGAGCTGGAAGAAGCTGTAGTTTTCACATGTCCGAATTTAAAATACACAGCAGAGGAAGAGGTCGTCCAGGCAAATGAAGGCAATTACGATTGTGAAAACGGCCTGGTCTTGCAAGGTAAACGCGGAGTGAGCATCGAAGTTCCCGGCGGGGCTTTTGATGGCTGCGATGAATCGGGCGACATCACCATCAAACTGGGGGAATACACCGAGTTCGATTACGTGGTCGGGAAGAATGTATCCACCATGGCCGGAGATACCCTGCTGGAATCTGCCGGGATGATCTGCCTCTCTGCCTACGCCAACAACCGGCAAATCTCAGAGATTGCAGAGGGGAAATATGTGACCGTCAAGATCCCCGCGGAACGATTTGACCCCGGTATGCGCCTCTATTTTTCCAACCAGAGCCGGGACGTAACCAGCATCACCTGGACCTCTACCCCCAGCGCACCATTGGCTTATGACGAAGCATCCGACAGCTATATTTTCAAAACCAACGATCTCTCCTGTATCAACCTCGACAAGCCCGCGGTCAATCCAGAGGTGATGCCCTTTGCGATTCAGGTGAAGAAAAGAATGCTCCGAAATTCCAATATGTACATGGCCTACCAGGGAAGGGGAACCTTTACCCAGGGCAGGGTCAAAGGAAAGCGGTACATTGTATTCGGCTCGGTTCCAATGGATGAAGATGTGCGCCTCAAGGGGTTTCTGTCCACCGGGCGGCAATTGTACAAGGTGGATAAACATCTCTCTGCGGAGGACAGATTGGGTCAAACCATCGCATTGGAAGGAAAATCATATCAATTGGTGGCAAATGTGAACCGCCGGGGTATCAATCGGGGTGATAAATTCGTTGGAGGAAAAGGGCCAGTGGTGCCATCCTTTGGAGATATGGGAGCTGTAGATGACTGATATTTACAGCGGCGGGAGGATAGGCATCGAGGTCAGGAAAATAAATACTTAAAAAAGATTCCCCTCACACACCAAAAATGAAGCGGGGTGCATCTGTATAGATGAAGACCCAAATACAGTGACGGAAACCGAACTCATACAAGGCTGCAAACAGAAAGATCGCAGGGCGCAAAAAGCACTCTACGATCTTTTTGCGCCCCGAATGTTTGGGGTATGTCGTCGTTATGTAAAGGATCCGTCGGATGCAGAGGAATTGCTGGTCACAGGTTTGTACAAAGCCATGACCAAAATAGAAAAGTACAGTGGCAAGGGGAGTTTTGAGGGGTGGATCAGAAAGATCATGGTCAATGAGTGCCTGATGTTTTTGAGGAGCCGCCACAACTTCCACGAGAGTGTGGAGTTAAAAGAGACGGATTTGCAAACCGAGGTGACCGTGGAGGCGGAATTGGCGGCTGAAGACCTGCGTAAGCTGGTGGCCGGTTTGCCGACGGGATACCGCACCGTCTTCAATTTATATGTGGTCGAGGGGTACAAGCACCGTGAGATCGCAGTGATGTTGGACATCAGCATCAACACTTCGAAGTCTCAATTGCTGCTGGCGAAACAGAAGCTTCGGGACCTTATATTGGAAAATAAATACAACGATGTAGGCTAAGATGGACAGCAACAAGGACATATTCCAGCAATTCCAGGACCGGCAGTCCGCCTGGGATGAAACTCCCCCCGCTTCGGCATGGGAGCGGCTGGAGGCACGTCTGGATGCGGAGCCACCCAGCCACCCCGGACGACCCTGGAAGCCATTTGTATTGCCCGGAATTGGGATGGTGTTATTATTCATCTTTTTGGGATGGGGATTGTTGCAGGGTTCGGATAAATCAGCCCTTTCTTCACAGGAGGAAAATGCGTCCTTTGGTCCTTTGGTAGAGCAGCGTCAGCGAGGGGATCAGGACCAGGGTTCGAACCGGAAGCCGGATCAGGATCAGAGTTGGAACGATGGCCTGCACCAGAACCACAATCAGGTTGCGCCATTGAATCCTGATCAGGGTTGGGAAAACGAGCAAGGGTTGCAGGACGGCAATCAGGATTTTGATCCTGGGGTGCGGACCGAACCCTATGCAAGTGTAACCGTCCCTGGGCCCCAGGAAGACACCTCTGATATTAATTTTGACCCGATTGCAGACCTCGGCAATCCAGCCCTGGAACCCATGCCCTACCAGCGCATGGCACCGCCAACCGACCTCGGCAACCTCCTCCCCACATCCAATGTCGGCAACTACAACTATGCCAATTCCAATCTGAACCCCGGCAATATGGTGATCACCAATGAAAGGGGAAATGTCATTGATACGGTGGGATCCATCAGTCAGTATGGTGCAGGTCTGACAAACCCGAACGATATAAGTCCCGGCTACCTCCAGATGAATGCCACCCGCAATGACATCTCCTATTCACCGCGCGGAAACCACCGCAATTCTATCAACCCTTCAGCGCTGGACCATTTCAATTGGTTGCTTGGCAGTTGGAAGTATATGGGACCGAGCGGATCAGCTATTTCTTTTGAAGAGTGGGAGCGCAAGGATGCTTTCAGCTTTGAAGGGCGTGGGTTCCTGGTGGTCAATGGGGATACCCTGATCACCGAGAAAATGAGGATCGAACAGCGGGGGGAAAATGTCTACTATATTGCCGCCCTTGATACCAACCAGACCCCCATGCGGTTCAGGTTGCGTTCCAACACTCCGGGGGAGGCCGTGTTCAAGAATCCAGGGGAAGGCTTCCCCAATGAAGTCATCTTGCGCCAGACCGACGACGGCACCCTGGAAACCAATTTCAACAACGGAAAAACCAATCCCCGCAAACGCGAGGAGATCATACGTAACCTTAGCCGCGACTAAGGGGAAGACCTTCCAGAAACAGCTGGTTATCCCAGCCAGTCCCCACCTCAATCCCTGACCCCAACCAGCCAAGCCCCTTTTTTCATATATTTGAGACATGGATATCTATGTCAGGCGGGCCGAACGCAGTGATGTGCCACAAATGCTGCCTTTGCTGGAGCAGTTGGATGCATGGCACCGCGAGTCTTATCCGGAGCGGTTCCGCCCCCATGCCGAAGGTGGCAGAACCCAGCACAGCCTACTCAAAGAAATGGTCGAACCCTCCAGCGAATACTGGTTGGCGGTACGCGCCGGCAAAGTCCTGGGACTGGCTTTCATGATGCACCGCCAGCTTGAGAGTAATCCCCTGGTAAAGCCAGACAATTACCTGTTGCTGGACATGCTGGTGGTTGAGGAGGGGCAACGCCGCAAAGGGATTGGGAAGATGCTGGTAGAACAAGCCAGGAAGCGGGCCGGGGAAGAAGGCTATTCCCGGGTGGTGATCAAAGTCTATGAAAAGAACCAGGAAGCCATGAAGTTTTATGAAGAGTTGGGATACAAGACTTTAAAACGGGATTTGGAATTGAGGCTGGATGGAATTGAGGTTGAATGATATCAAAGCTTAGGTGAAATTCAGGCTGGGCAATACTGACTTTATCGATGCCAGAAGTTCAGTAATTGGCAGACAAAGGGCCTTAAAGTGTAGCACAGCCGACTTTACAAGTAGAATTGTCAAAGGGTTTAGGCGGAATTTTCTTGGAGACATCATTGGAGGATCGTACCTTAATGCTCTAAATTAATTTACCTGTATCGTTTAAGGTAGTTACAATTGATTTAGATCGTTTGGTAAGTATTCCTGTTAGGGATTTAAATTCGAATTTTCATCAACATCTACTATGAAGAGATATCTACTCGCAATTTGTTTAATGGTCGTTATGCTGACAGCGTCAAATTCGCTGAATGCACAGGCCTCCCGCAACCTCGTTTTGCTTGAGGCTGCGACGGGTACTTGGTGTACCTATTGCCCTGGTTCAGCTATGGCATCACATGATTTGCTGGCCAACGGTGATCCGGTAGCAGTTGTCAAGTACCACGATGCTGGCTCTGATCCCTTTATCATTCCCGCTGGCCAGGCCCGTGTGAATTACTATGGAATCAGCAGCTTCCCGACTGCCTACTTTGACGGGCAAAATCCTTATGTCGGTGGAAGCGCAAGCAGTTCCATCTATGGTTCTTACCTTCC
Source organism: uncultured Bacteroidia bacterium (assembly GCA_964352215.1). GTDB lineage: Bacteria > Bacteroidota > Bacteroidia > J057 > JADKCL01 > CAWUKT01. The sequence goes on along the minus strand of CAYGRE010000109.1, from coordinate 2,912 downwards.
CCGCGTCAACTCAGCGATTGGGGTCGCGACTCCTTTTGAAATTTCTGTTAGCTGGACCCAGAATGGTTCCAGTGTAGATATCACGGTTGATGTCGAGCAAATGGGTGCCTACTCAGGTGGTGCTCCTGTGGTTCACATCGCAGCGACTGAATCAGAGATTCAGTACAGCTGGTTGAACCAGTCTGAAGTCAACAACGCTGTCCGGGCCATGGTCCCCAACCAGAACGGAACGCCATTGAGCATCTCCATGGGGCAAACCGTTTCTACTACCCTCAGCCTCCCCATCGATCCTTCATGGGTACAGGCAAATATGGAAATCGTTGCTTGGGTACAGGATCCTGCCTCCAAGATCGTTTACAATACGACCAAGGCTCCTTTGCTGCAGGCCAGTGGTGCTTACGATCCCGGCATGACCGGTATCCCCAATGCGCCTGCTTCCGTTTCATGTTCTGAATCTATCGCTCCAGAAGTATTGGTTCGCAACTTTGGTTCTGACGACCTCGCCAGTGTAGATTTCGCTTACTCCGTAACCAACGGCTATGGCTTCATCTACAGCAACAACTACACCTGGAACGGTACCCTCGGATTTGGTGCACAGACCTCCGTCAATCTTCCTGCATTGAACTTCAGCCCGGTTGGTAACAACACCCTGGTGGTCAATATCACTGGTGCAACCGATGTCAACGGTAATACTGTAACCGATTCAGATTTGCTGAACAATTCTGAAACTGCTTCCTGGGATTACGACAAGGATGCGGGTAACTATACCTTCTCTTTGACCACGGACAACTACGGTTATGAGACCTACTGGCAGATCACCAATTCTACCGGCAACGTGGTTGCCTCTGGTGGTAATACCAATGTCGGCCCCAACGGAGGTGGTAACCAAACTGCTGCTGCCGGTGATCCCGGTGCCTATGGCAACAACACGACCATTACCGAATCCGTTGCCCTCAGCGGTGATGAGTGTTTCGAACTGCTGATCGTGGATGACTATGCTGATGGTATCTGCTGCTCTTATGGCAATGGTTCTTACACCCTGACCGATCCCAATGGCAACCAGGTAGTAACCGGTGGTCAGTTCCCTGCACTTGAAGCAACCGATTGGTTCGTAGGGACTCCTGTGGTAGCCGTGGAAGATCGTCTCGATGACGAGGTTACCATCTACCCCAATCCTAACAATGGCCACTTTGTCATCAAGACGCCTGAAAGCATGTTGATGGACGCACAAGTGAGCATCCACGCACTGGACGGACGCATGGTGTTCCAGGCTCCAGTCAACCAGCTCGAAACTTCTATTCAACTCAACGACCTCAGTGCCGGAACCTATATGGTGAAGATCACTGGTGCCGACAAAGTTGCGATCAAGAAATTGAGCATCCGCTAAGAAATCTAAGCCGCAAGGCATAGAAATATAAATAGGGTTGTCTTCGGGCAGCCCTTTTTTTATTGCCCCGAACTGCTGCCGGGTTCCCGGCCCTGAACGGCTGCCAGGTTCCAGGCCCTGAACTGCTGGCGGGTTCCCGGCCCTGAACGGCAGCCGGGGTCCCGGCCCCGAACGGCTGCCAGGTTCCCGGCCCCGAATTGATTCCAGTCGTGGATTTCTGGAAAGGTTTGTACCTTTGAAGCTGTAAAAAGCTGCCTGAACCTTCCTGAAGTTGTCAAAAGCTAACTAAAGCTGCCAATACCGGGAAAATCCAGGCCAAAAAGATTGAACATGATTCGACTGCGTATACCGTCCTACTTCTTCCTCCTAACCATAATGCTATTGGGCACCCATCTCCGGGCCCAGAACCCACTTGCTTTGTCCGGCAACCGCACCGCTCCGGAAATCCTCCGCTTTCTCAATTCCCCCGATGAAGTCATGAAGGATGACCAGGCCATCGTCGAATCCGTTCTCGATCAGGTCGAAGCCTGGACTGTGGATTCCATCATCACCGTCAACCGACAACACCTGTCCGGCATCTACGGCGTGATCGGCAGAATGATGGCCCGTTACTGGCAAAAGCTGGATTCGACCAAGAGGAAGTATATCGGTTCTTCAAGCCGTTCCTTCAAGGTATATGAGGGATTCGCCAAGGAAGTGGACATGAATATTTTCCTGATGCCCCACCTCGATCAATATGTAGACATGGCACTGGGGGGATTCGAAACCGCATTTGAAAAGGGTCGGAAAGAGACACCCTACCGCTACGACAACCCCAGTTATCCCAGTCCCGAGAAGCTCAAGTTCAAAGACCTGGGCTATCTGACCGTAGAATGCGAATTGACCCCGGCAAGGGATTACCACGAGGCCCTCGCAGAAGAATTCATCCCTACTGTAAAAGGGAAGCACGACCTGAATGAGCAAGGCAATTTTGGCGTCAAATACCCATCCTTTGGTTTGTATGGCCCCTGGGTCATGGACTGCAACCACAATTGCCGACCAGAGATCCACCCCATCGAATGGATGTGGTGGCTGGACATGAGCGAAGACCGCCCCGGCGGCGAAAATGCCAAATCCTGGATGATCGGATTGCTCAGCGATGACAGCAAACGGTTCAAGGACTGGGCTCCCACCCCGATTACCGGGCAGATTTCCATCCCGATCGCCTTTCCGTCCAATAGCAGAAAAGTGTCCGTTGACCTGCAACACCTGGTCATCGACACCTTGTACGCCGATATACTCGAGGAGCAAATCACCATTCCGGAGGATGCCCTGGAAGGCAAGCAGGCAGAACATCTGTTCCAGATTCCCAATGGGCCTGCCATCACCTTGAGACTCCAGGGCGACCTTCCCGGCGATGGGTTCCGCTGCTGGTGGGGGGAGCTGTATACCGATCGGGAGAAAGGGATGACTTTTGGGGCCTTAAAAATAGCCGTTTCCGCAAAGAAACTGTACACTGGTCGGATTACGGTGGATTTCGAATAGG
>CAYGRE010000108.1:0-23504 GCA_964352215.1 uncultured Bacteroidia bacterium | reverse complement strand
CCTGATCCAATCCACTTTCAGCTGCCTTCAGGCCTCCCTGAAGGTCAAAAATCTCCCAGGACACGATCCGGTGGTGCAGAATGCTTAAAGCAACCACTTCATTGGCGGGGTTGGGACGCAGTTCCAATTGGGCATCACTCCACCTGTCATCGAGGGCCAGGGGAGACTCCTGAAATACGATCACGGAGTCGAAGCCAGCTCCGATACTCTGGGGAATCAATTGGTGGTTTACCAATTGCAGATCGGACAGCGAAACATTGAATACCCGGGAAGTGGCGCCATTCAGATTCGAGGTAAGAATAAAACCAAGCCTGGCAATGGCCCCATAACCAACTGTATCGGTCAGGGTGGTGCGGCTGACGACCAGGTCTGCCAAAGCGAGACCGGGAAAATCCCGGCTGAAGGTGAGCAATTGGTTGCTCCCTCCCAACATAGAACTGGAATAATCGACAAAAGGCAGCCCGATCGGGTCCAGCAAAGAGGTATCATAGTTGACGATATAGGCCAAACCGTAGACGGAATCGACGGGGTTCTGTACATCCCCCAACACTACTTGAAAATAGACGGTATCTCCGGCCAGGGCGCTATCTGTTTCAGCGACGAGATAGAGATTGTTGGCAGCATTTACGGAATTGGTCTTGTTGTGGGTCAATCCAAAGTTGAGCAAAATCGCCAGGGTGTCATCTGCATTGTTGACCCCATTGCCATCGGTGTCGCAATGCTTGGTATTGGCGGTAGGGGTGACATTGGTAGCCCAATCGGTTGCTTCCTGGCCTGTCCAGCTGAGGCTGGCATTTGGCCGGGTTGGACCGACCTGGGCAAATACTGTTCCGAGGGCGAGTACGTCGGTATTGTTGGTGACGCCATCGTTGTTGCAATCCCCCGGCCAGACGCAATCGGTCAATTCGATCATGTTGATGCTGTCTGAGGCAGTACATACCTGGGCCGTAACCGTTACCGCAATTAGGCCCGTCGAATTGATGGTTACCGTCTGTGTGGTCGCACCCGTAGACCATATATAGGAGCCACCTGGATTGCCTGCGTCCAACAAGACGCTGTCTCCGGAACAGAATGTACTGTCCGCGACGAGGTTCACCACCGGTAATGGCAGGGTAATTACGTTGACCGTATCCGATCCGGGGCAGGCAGTATTCACCCAACCTTCGACCGAATATTGACCGGGGGTGGATACGTAGATCGCCTGAGTGGTATCCCCCGTACTCCAGAGGAAATGAGTGGCGGCGTTACCCGCATCGAGTTGGACACTGTCTCCGATACAATAGGAAGTAAAATTGGGGAGGGAAAGGGATGGTGGGCTCAGATGGGTCAGTAGCACGGTATCGGTTGCCTGGCAACCGTTGGTGTCGGTGGTATTCACATAGTAAGTCCCACCAGTAAACGTCGTGAAGGAATCCGCACTGACGGTGCTGTTGAGCCAAAAAATACCTGAAAACCCAGCCCCCACCGTCAGGACGTAGGGATTGGTGTCGCAAAAAGTAGAATCCGGGCCGAGATCAGGTACGATGGGCAAATTCCGCTGTACCACAATGGTATCGTAGATGGTCGTGGTTGTTCCACAAGCGATATGGGTCACTTCGACTTGGTAGCTACCAGAATCATTTACGGCGATGGATTGGGTGGTATCTCCGGTGGACCAGAGCCATCCATCCGCCCCTCCCGCATCCAATACCAATGGAGTGCCGGCACAAAAACTGGTGTCGGCCACCAGGGGATTTGGATTGATGGGAGCAGCATTGGATCCCAGGGTCAGGGTATTGGAACTGATGCTTCCGCCGATGTCCCGGCTCACAGTGAGGGTTCCGGGGATGGAATTCCATACTACTTGAACCTGAGGGGTGCCTTGCCCGTTGAGGATGGTTCCGCCGGAAACGGTCCAGGTATAGGTGGCAGTCGCTACCGGGGTCGTATAATATACGCCGGTATCTCCCGGACAAAGTAGGTTTGGACCGATGGGAATGGCCGGGTTCAGGGTTTCCGGGGGAATCGATTCTACGTAGTTGGAACAGGTATTGGGCCAGGGATTAGCAAAGGATTGGGTGCCGGTCACAGATCCGCCACAATTGATCTGGCGATTGGCTACATTGTTCCAGCGGATGTAAAGGGTGTCCTCCTCAATGGCATTGAATGCATTGGGATTGATGGTTACGCTGTCCAACGTGCCACCCTGAACCGAGTAGGTACGGGAGGAATAATCAAAAAACTGGATGGGAAACTGACGGAGACGGACATAAATCCAGGTCTTGGAGGTATCACCGTCATAAGGGCCGTTGAGCAGGACCGGATCGGTCAGCTGACGGTTGCCAAAAATGGTGAGGTCGGCTATGTCGGTTGGAAAACCACCACTGCAAAAGGTTCCGGTGGGATCATTGTAAGTGCATCCTACCTGGGCATAAGAAACACCTATGAAGTCATGGTTGAAATTAACCTGAATATTGGGATCGTTACTGCCACCTCCGCCGACCACGGTGTCCCCCTGGACAGAGGTGACACTCCAGGAATAGGTACAGGTGGTACAAGCCGAGGCACTTGAATTCAAAGCGTAAGTCTGTGACATACAAGCATATCCCGTCATTTGGGGATTGCCGTAGCAGGGCAAGACCTAAGCATATAAATCCGGTGAAAACAGGAGGAACAAGACAAGGATTGAAAACGCATAACGCAGTAGTCGCATTTAGCTTAAATAAAATAGTTTCAATACATCGTCCTCAGCTACTAATATAGCAATTTTTCGATTTTAGGCCTACCCCTGTTCTTCAGGGTTCATCTTCATCTCAGCAACCTCTGCTTCAGACTTGCCGTGCACCTGCATATAATACATGTTCTGGAGGAAATAACGGTTGTTCCCGACATCCAGACCCACCCAGGGTTTGTGACAAACCAATTCGAAGAATTCCACCGGAAAGATATAGTCGTCCCAACTGTCGATCCTTCCGATCCCGGTCAGTTCCTGAAATTCGTTGGAGATGCTCAGATTTTCGAAATCCTCGAGGGGGAGGTCAATGGTCTTCAGATGGGCTACGATCCAACCCTTTTTGCGGAGGTGTTGTAAGACTTCGTAGAGGTCCCCAATCTGATAATGGTAGGCTTCATTGATGCGCTGGACTTCCCGCTGCATGAGGGCTTGGTGACCTTCCAGAACGGGCTCTTTAAGGAAGAGGTCTTTGATATAGAGCTTGCCGCCGGGCTTGAGGACTTCCCAGGCCGCATCGATCGCCTGGGCCTTGTCGTGTGAATGCCCGAAAGATTCCAGAAAATAGACGACATCGGCAGCGTTTGCGGGGAAATATTCGGGCAAACGGTGGTAATCTCCCTGGCGAACCGATACTTGATTTTCCAATCCACGTTCGGAGATCTTCGCCTTTCCCTGATCGACCTGGACCTGGGAAACGGTAACCGCATTGACTGCAACCCCTGCGTTCTCAGCAAAGTAGCAGGCGGGACCGCAGACCCCACAACCCGCATCGATCACCGTCATGCCTTTCTCCAATCCCATCACCTCAATTTGATAATTGAGGAGGTTGCTCAGATCGCGGGTACGGTAGGCCTGGATGACCTCCCCATATACTTTGACAAAATTGTCCGTGGTGGCATCGTAAAACCGACCGACGGCTTCGGCGGGTTCGCCTTCGTAGGTGGATTTGTGCGCTCCGTTTCCTGAAGGGTTTGAAGTATAATCCTCAGGATGCTTCCACCAATACACAAACAATGGAATAAATACGATCAGCAATGACCCAATCGTGATGAGCAGTACTTCAATAATTTGATCCATCTAGCAAGCGATTTGTCGAAGCATGAAGGTACGAAGATTTCTCAAGCTCAAAAGAGTCGGTTTCTCAAGGTCAAAAGAGCCGGTTTCTCAAGCTCAAAAGAACAGGTCATTTTCCGGGCTTTATTTTTCCACCTGTTGATTTATTTCCTGGCAGAGTCTGATGATCTCTTCTTCGAATTCCGCACCATACAGGACCCCGATATTATTTTCCCTGGCCTTTTGCAAATCGTCACAGCCCTCAGTATCTCCCTCCCGCGCCTTGATCAAACCACGCACATAAAGGGTCAGCGCATGCTCTTCGTTCAGTTTGTATGCTTCCTGGATGATATTTCCCGCTTCCTCAAGCTTGTCCGCCTCCAGATTCCAAAAGGCATTGTAGCAGAGAGATTCGATAAAAAACGGGTTACCACTTTCGATGTATACCCCATCCCCGCCAAACAACCCGACCTCCATTTGAGCTTCTGAGAACTGGACCATTGCGTCCCTGCAGGTAGAATTCATTTTCGAATTTTCCACCGTATCCCTGGCCGCTGCGAAGTTTCCCTGCCGAAGTAGTTTTCTACCTTCCAGGTAACCGGTCTCGGCGCTTCTTCCCTCCTCCCGGAGTTGGTTCAGACATGCATCTACTTTTTCGTAATCCTCCAGTTGCAAATAGGCCATCCCTTGTAAATCTGCGGCGGAGCCTCCTGCAATTGGATTCAACGTGGCCTTTTCCAATTCCTCCAATGCTGCCTCCGGTTCCCCTTTTTCCAAATAGATCCGGGCCTGAAAATACTCCATTCCCTGACCGGGTGCTTCCCCGATGGCCTGCCCGACATACTCAAATGCCTTTTCGTAATTTCCCTGGACCGAGGCCCGAATGGAGCACATCCCGAAGAAAAGTCCTCCTTTATAGTTCAGTTTTTCAAGGTCCCACAAGCGATTCAGCCAGGCCGTCCAATTGTAATCGTCATAATAGTCGGTCAGCAACATTTCAACCGCTTCATGCAGCCCCGGATCATACTTGACTGCTGCTTCCAGATCTTCATAGGCCTGGTCCTTTTTCCCGATGGCCCGGTAGTTTTTGCCCCTTAAAAAGAAGGCTTCAGCACTGGTGGAGCGGGCCTGCAGATATTCTCCCAGATAATAGATACTTTGGGCGTGGTCCTCCAGCGCGAACAAGGCTTCAGCCCCTACCAGGACCGCATCCATATTGTTCGCATCTTCGTCCAGCAAGGAATCCGCGCAGGCCAGGGCCTTTTCCGGTGCACCGCTCGCCAACAGCTCTTTCGCTTTGGCTACCCCGTTGCCGGCTTCCTCCTCACATCCCCAAAAACACATGCCAATGCACAATAAGAGGATCAATGTTCTGGTAAGGTTCATCGCAATGCTTATTTACTGCCAAATATACCCTTTATTCGATGGCTGAGTTCACGCGCAATATTGGCCGGGGTGTAGGTGTCCCAGAATCCGCGGGCTTGGCTGGATTCAGCGGCTGCTTCGCCAACTTTGCCTCCGGTTGGGGATGTTAATTTTCCATCTGATCCTGCTTGCGCTTCCGCTCTGGTTGGGGATCCGGCTTGTGCTTCGGCTCCGGCTTCGGCTCTGGTTGGGGATCCGGCTTGCGCTCCAGATCTCCCCTCCGCTTCTTCTATGCCCAGATAAGCCTTCAGCGCACCCAGGTCAACCTCGGGAAAAGCATAAGGCTCCACCGCCAATAATTCCAGATTTCCCGGCCCCTCTTCGGGCTCCCCCTTCAGGAAAAATGCCACGTCGGTACGGTAGGACTTGAGCAATCCCTCGTCGATCGTATAGTACCGCATTTCGGCCCCTTGCGGGATGATGCCGTAGACACAGGCCAGGCGAAGTTCATCGGTCTGGTTGACCGGCGAGGCATGGACCAGCCGGTGGTCGTAAAGCAATGCTTCCCCGGCCTTCATTTCCAGCGGCTGCATATAATCCCAGACTTCTTGGATCACGGGTTGGAAGGTATTGGGGATGCCGGGGCCACGAAATGAATCAAACCATTGGTGGCTGCCGGGCAGAATATAGACAGCACCGTTCTCTACCGTGGTGTCCACCAGGGGAACCCAGAGATTGTAGGAACGGTATTCCCGTTCATCGGTGATATTCCAGTCGGCATGAGGAGGCAATATCCCCCGCTGACCCTTGGGTTTGGCGATGAAAGAGCCGCCGAGGGCATTGGCACCGGGGAATTCGCGGGCCAGAGGAGCAGCAAAGACTTCCTGGATGCGGAGATGCATCCGCTGGCGGAAGTCGAGATCGCTGACGTGGGCACTCGCGTAGAAATGTTCGGGGGTCGCGCTGTGTTCTGCGAAGTAAAAGGCTTTGAGTTCCGCGATTTCTTCCTCGGAGAGGAAGGGCAGGATCACATAACCATTTCGGGCGAGTTGTTGATTGCGGTCATCGGCGGTGCAGATAGGAAAAACGGGATTCTGAAGGACTGGCTTCAGATGCGGGCCGGGGATGCGTTCCAGTGGTCGATAGATCTGTTTCGCATTTTGATCCCCCTTCTCAAAGGCGGAGCCTTCCGGAGCAGCAGCACGATCTGGTCCTTCTCCTGAATTCGTCCCCTCCCACGCTGCCAACAAGGCTTTGCATTCAGCTGCGGAAACCGGGCTCAGATCCTGGCGGAAAAACCCCTGACTCACCCCAAAAGAAGGGCGTTCTCCAATATTGTGGTACTGCATGAACAGTTGATCCCCCATGAAGATGCGCTCGATCTGCTCCCCTTCCTTCCAATGGTAAATCATGGGAGCATCCTGCGGAGCAAGCCCGTAAGTGACCGCCAACCGGGGCTGATCGGTCAGGTTATCGTGAGAGCTGTGCAGCAGGCTGTGGTCAAAGATGAATGCTTCCCCGGCTTTCATCTCCAGGGTCTGCATTTTTTCTTCAAGAATGGGATAAACTTCTCGCCAGATGACCGGGAGAGATGGACCTCTCAGGGCATTGGAATAGCGGTGGCTGCCCGGCAATACTTTGATGGCACCATTTTCGGCATTTACATCCTGCAAGGGCACCCACAGGGTTACAGAATAGTCTCCTGCTTCCTCGAAGGTCACAGTCCAGTCCTGGTGGATCGGCATCCGTCCCTTTTCACCGGGTTGCTTGAGGAGAAAACTCGCCCCTAATTTCTTGTAGTCCTGAAATACACCATCGACCTTCTCTGCATACCAACTGTCCACCTTGGCAAATATCTTCTCCTTAAAGGCAGTGTCTTCTGAAAACGTTGAGGAATAAAAACCGGGGCTGGGATTCTCAGGATGGAGCTCGTTGAAAGTACTCCGAATATCTGCCACAGCATCGGGGCCAATCAGAGGCAGCACCACATAGCCGTTCCGCTCAAAGCGGGCTTGCAATTCGGTATCCTGGAAGAGTTTTTTCAAGCGAATATTTTCTTAATGCGTCCCCAAAATCCGGCTCCCTCTTCGGGCTCCTGGTCAAAACGTGGTGCCTTCCAGTGTTTGAGAAAGTCAGCATGGGAGAAATCTCTGGCCTGAAAGGGGCGTTTTCCGAGGACCTTACCGGTCGGCTTCAGCCAGGGGTGGAAATGCATATAGAATTCGTGGTCCACTTCGTAGATGGTGACTTCATTGGGATCGCCCTGAGGGTCACGGTGGTAGTGGATCGACTCGGTTTCGGCAGGAATGAGGATCAATTGGATGGTCAAACGCAGGCCATCTGTCTGGTTTTCTGCGGAATAGTGAACAATGGAATCATCGAGGACCACCGCATCACCGGCTTTGACATTCATAGGAGTCAGGTGTTGGGCAATGATCTCTCCCTTTACTTTCTCCAATTCCCAGGGAACCAATGGCCCTCTGATCTCCCCGAACCGCTTGTGAGAACCATCTACCATTTGCAAAGTCCCGTTCTCTTCATTGCTGTCGATCAGGGGAACCCAAATAGAAACCGAAGTATATTTTCGTTCGTCGACAAAAGCCCAGTTCTGGTGCATCGGCACTTCGCCAGCGTCCTGCTCCTTGCGGATGAAGTTGGCAATGATGGGCTTGTAATTGTCCAGGTATTGGTCGTAAAGGGGCTTGAACTTATCGGTGATCAGCTTGAAGACGTGCTTTTTATACTCCGGATTGCGGTCGATAAAGGTAAAATCATAGGTGATCACCGCATCGGTCTTGTGGTCTGTTTCCTCCGACAACATGCTCCCTCCCCGTTCAGGAAGGGTATCAAAATAGGCCTTCTTGAGGGCTTCGACTTCCTCCTGACTCAGAAAGCCGGGTATCGGTGCGTATCCGAGTTCGTCGAAGGTAGCTTGTAATTCAGGGTCTTTGAAAACTGGGCGCATAAGATGAAAATAAGCAATTAACTGAATATCCGCTTGAGCCTTTGCATGAATCCTGCTTTTTCGGGCTGAGGGCTGGAGCTGGATTCATTCCCGGTCTGGTTTCCTCTGGCTTGTTCTTCGGCTGACCTGATTCCTCTGAGGAATTGCAATACCTCTGCTTCGGGAATCTCGGGATGCTGGTATTGCTCATGGCGGACGACGGTACCAAATGCGGGACGCTTGAAGATGGCCTCGTGGAAGTTTTCCCAGCGGAGGAGAAAGTCGTCTTCCATCTGGTAAATGTCCACTTCGCCGGGTTCGGTCTGGTAATTGAACTCCATTTTGGCTTCCGCGGACAGCAGGCCGGTGGTAATGGCGGGACGTACTTCCGGGGTCTGGTTGGCCGGGGAATAATGGACGAGGGATTGGTTCAGTACGATGGCTTCGCCGGCTTTGACTTCGAGGGGAAAGAGGCTCTTGCGCATCTCTCCTTCGTAGCCCGACCAGAAAAAAGGCAGGGTAGGCGAACGACGGACTTTTGCAAACTGATGGCTCCGGGGCAGGACTTCCAGGGAACCATTGACCTTGTCGGCATCGCTGAGGGGGGTCCAGATATTGACGGCTACATAGTGGTCCTCGTTGACGATGCTCCAGTCCTGGTGCATGGGCATCTCGCTGCGGTTCCCGGCGGTCTTGCTGAGAAAAGCAGAGCCAAAGCAGCGGTAATTGGTAAAATAACGATCGAACCGTTGGCTCAGAACTGCAACGATGGCGGCACTGATCTCTTTCTTGAGGGCGAGGTCGTTGAGATAACTGCTGGAAAAGAAGCCCTCGGCCGGATTCGGAAAATAATGGTCGAACAAGCGGCGCAATTCCACGATATCTTCAGGCTCCAGCAATTGAATCTGGACGTAGCCTTCGGTCTCGAAGCGCTGTTGGATTTCCGGGTCTTTGAAGATGGTCTTTGACATCAGCGACTCAGGTTTAAACTGCGTAATATTCTTTGGATGAAACCGGGGCGGTTACGGTTGGAACCATTGCTACCATTCTGGTTGTTGGCATTCCCAGTGTTGGCATTCCCACTGTTGCCATCAGCTCCATTCCTTCCTTCTTCCACCGGTCGCTTATAGGGAATTTCTCCATAATGGGCTTCCAGCATTTCTACGGAAACTTTGGGGAAATCATAGGGTACTCTGCCCAGGCTTTCCCCGATATCGGGGCGTTTGAAGATGTCGTGGCCGAAGTTCTTGAAGTTCAGCATGAATTCCGGGCCTTGGCGGAAGCGTTCGACCTCGCCGGGCATCTGCTCGGGATGGGTCCAACTGATGATGATCTCCGCATCCTGGTGGGTGACGAAGGTATTGATCACCGGACGCACCGCATCGCTCAGGTTGGGCGGCGAATAGTGCATGATGCTTTGGTCAAAGATCACGGCTTGCCCGGCCTTCAGGTAGAGGGAATCCATGAGTGACTTCACTTCATTCTCCACCCCATCGTAGATGTCGGAAAGACTCGACCCCCGGTAGGTGGGAAATAGCCGGTGACTGCGGGGCAGAAGTTGGATCGCTCCATTTTCAGGGGTGAGGTCCACCAGGGGACACCAGATATTGATGCCGTTGTAGCGGCTTTCGTCGACCAGGCTCATGTCCTGGTGCAGGATCAATTCAGACTTGGGGCCGGGGGCTTTGGTGATAAAGGAGCAGAAGTTGACTTTGTAGTTTTCGAAAAGCTCTGCGATGGGCCGGGAAACCACGCTCAGGATATCGTTGTTGACCTGAGTGCGGTGCGCGACGTCCTGGTTGAAGGTAGTGGTAAAAAATCCTGGTTCCGGTTCGGGGTGATAGCTCTGGTAGATCTCCCGAATCCGTTCCAATTCTTCAGGGGTCAATAAATCCACAACGATGAACCCTTCTTTCTGAAAGGTATCGTGGTTTTCCTGAGACTGGAAGACCTTGGTGATATTCCACTCAAAAGCTGCCATTATCCGAAAATCCTTTTGATGAATCCCCGAATTCCACCCGCCGGGGCCGGTTCTGGCTGCGGGGCGGGCTCCGGTTGAGGCTCTTCCCGCTTGGAGCCATCCATATTATAATTGAAGAGTTTGGCCATTTTCTCTACCAGGGGGACATTCATCTGGTTGTCGGGGTGTTCCTTGATCATCGCGAGGATGTCATCAGCGGTAAACTCTGGCAATTTCCGGGGCAGGATGCCCAGGCTTTCGGTATCGGCAGGGCGTTCTCCATTGTTGTACATATCGGAGAGGCGGCCATTGTTGTAATACTTGTACCAGTCCATGCTCACCGCAAAGCGCTCAACTTCCTTTTGGTCTTTGTTGGGGAGCAGGTAGTGGTGGTAGAGTTCCGCGTCGGCCTGGGTAACGCCGATCCCGGCAGCCAGGCGGGGGATCTGGGTCGTATTGGGCGGGGATGCGTGAATGGTCCGGTTGTCAAATATGAGGGCTTCCCCTGCCTTCATGGGCTTGAGCTGCAGGTAGGGAAAGAGGGTAAACATGTGGTCGCTGATGGGCGTCTTGCACTGCGGCGAGGGGCTGGCCCGGAGGTAATCCCAGTATTTGTGTGATCCATTGATCACACCCATACAGCCATTGTCGATGTGGGTGTCGACCAATGCGGTCCAGACCGTCATCGACTGGAATTTGCTTTCGTCGACGAAGGTCCAGTCCTGGTGGGGAGGCACGACGCCTTTGGGATTGTGCTCTTTGACCACATAAGCTGCGGTGAACACCTGGTAATCTGTGAAATACTTTTCCAGCTTAGGTCCGATTACTCCCTGCAACTCTGCCATGACCTTCTCCTTGTATTCCATGCTCGCTTTGTCGAGGCTGACGTGGAATCCATATTCGGGCAGGTCGGTGGCCGGGAGGGCCTGGTAAAAATCATAAAGGTGCTTGACTTCTGCATCGTCCAGCAGCGGGATGATCAACCAACCATTCTGATCGAAGTGGTCCTGGTGATCGGGGTCTTTGAAAATCCTTTGCATCAACCGAAAGTTAAGAATAATTAGGGAGAGCTACCTTATAGAGAAAGATGTCCCATCCTGGGAAAAATTGCCCGTCACGCTTTTTTCTCCTAAATTATCTGTTTCGCGACCCTTGATGCGCCCAGTCAGACTGACATATCTCATTATAATCCTCCTGTGCGGTGCCTCGGTGGCAACTGCCCAGGCCCCCCTCCCATTTCGCAACGGCGACCTCTTTACCTATCTCGATGCTGATTTAGAGCCGGCTTTCCAGCAGAGTTGGAAGTCAGCAGGCCCGTTTATTGGAAAATTTGCCATCGTTCAGGAGGAGGATCAGTTGGGGGTTATCGATCAGCAGGGGCGGTATATCCTGACGCCGGAGTATGAGGAGGTCCATCTGGGTTCACAATGGCGGGTCAAAAAAGATGCCCAATGGCAATTGTATTGCCCTTCTGAAGCGCATTTGTCCGAGGAATGCTATCTGTCCATCTCGCCGATGCAAGGGGGATTGTTCCGCATCCAATCGGCAGGTGGATTTGGCTTGATGGACAGCGCCGGGGTCGTTTTACTCCCCCCGACTTTCGAATGGCTGGACCACCTCTACCACGAAGATGGGTATTTTACGGATTTGGTGCTGCTCAGGACGGATTCCGGGTTGGGATTGACCAATTGGTGCGGTGAGGTCATGCTGCCTCCCCATTACCAGCGGATCGGCCTGTTTGCAAACGGGCGGGCTGTGGTCATGAAGGACTACAAATTTGGGGTGATCGATCTGGAAGGTCAGTTGGTTGTACCCTGCGAATATGAAAATATCTATGCTCCTTCTGAAGGTCTGATCCCAGCTAAATTGGGCAACCGATGGGGATTTATGGACCTGGATGGCAATGTGGTCATTCCTTTCCGGTACTCCGCGGTCAACAATGCAGGCTTCTTTGAGGGTCGTGCCGCGGTGGAGTTGCGTGGGGAATGGGTGATCATTGACCGGCAGGGAAAGGAAGAACTGTTTGTCTCACAACCCTGGATTCACCTCGGAGAAGTTTCTGAAGGGCTCATTGCCGCGGCTCAACTCGATGAAGCAAAGGCGATGAAATACGGGTATGTAGACCCGGACGGCAGGGAGCGAATTCCATTTGAGTTTGACAAGGCGTTTTCTTTTTCAGATGGCTTGGCGGTGATCGGCCAGCGGCGTTTGGAAAGCAATACGGTTATCAAACCGGTCCGTTATGGGGTGATTGACCGTAAGGGAAGGGTAGTTCTGCCTCCTGTGCTGGAACACCTCGGCCAGGCCGAAAATTTGCGGGATTCGCTCGCGCAGTTTGGGTCCATTGCCTGGTATGAAGGGCTGCGCAGGTACCGATTGCACAAGGATGGACGGAAGACCGGAGGCAGAGGAGGGTCACTTGAAAAGCTATTGGTCCGGTATGATGAGGTCCGTTGCACCGCCAGCAGTCCGATTGCAGTGCGCAAGGATGACAAGTGGGGATTTTCCGATGCCAGGGGGCATCTGGTGATACCCAACAAATACGATAAGGTCGAGTGCTTCAGCAATGGCCTGGCCAAGGTCTGGTGCAATGAGCTTGGTGATGGTTTTTTCTACATCGATCCTCAGGGACGCGAATACCTATGCAAGACAGGGACCAACAAGTAGGTAAAGAGGGGCGTATGGACGCGGAGGTGTCTGGAGGAGACGATCCCATGGTTCCAACCCATATCCTGAAAAGTCTGAATGAACTGAATGCGGCTGACCAATTGCGTCGGCTAAGGCTGGGAAGTGAGGATTGGGTTGATTTTAGTTCAAATGATTATTTGGGGCTTCGGGGGGAAAAGAGACCAAAGGATAGTTCAAACCGGAATTCGGGTTCGGAGGGGATTTTAGAGGATAGCTCGAGATGGAGTTCAGATTCGGCGGTAAAGTCAATTGACTTCGGAGCAGGAGGATCGCGGTTGTTGACAGGAAATCACCTTGAACATGAAGACCTGGAGCAGTTTTGTGCTGATTATTTTCAGGCACCGGCCACCCTGCTTTTCAATTCAGGATACCATGCCAATCTTGGCCTTTTGAGCAGCATTGCGGGTCGGCACGATACCTATCTCTACGATGAAAGAGTTCATGCCTCCATCAAAGATGGCATCCGTTTGTCATCCGCCAGAAAGTGGTCTTTCCGGCACCAGGACCTTGAGGACCTGGAGCGCTTGCTCAAGCGGGCCTCCGGAACCATCTACGTCGTGGTCGAGGGACTGTATTCAATGGATGGAGACCATCCCGACCTTCCTGTACTGGTCGAATTGGTGAAGCAATATGGGGCCTGGTTGATCCTGGACGAAGCCCACAGTACAGGACTGTATGGTCCGCAGGGTGCGGGGCTGGCAGCGCATTACCGCCTTCAGAACCGGATATTTGCCCGGATTTATACTTATGGAAAAGCCCCCGGCTGGTACGGCGCGGTCGTAGCGGGTTCAAGGGAACTGCGCGATTTTCTCATCAACAAAGCCCGCACATTTATTTATTCCACTGCCCTCCCTCCGGCAAGCGTGCGAATTTTAAAAGAGAAACTTGAGCGGCTCCAACTGGCAGACAGAGAACGGGCCCAATTGGCGGAAATCTGCACCCTCACCCGAAAACTGACCGACCAAACTACGGAGGCCCCTCTATTCAGCCCGATCCTGCCAGTGATCATCCCCGGAAACTCAGCGGTGAAAGCAATTGCGGAGCACCTGCAAAAATCTAAATTCGATGTCCGGCCCATCCTCGCGCCAACTGTATCCGCTGGTAGTGAACGACTTCGGGTTATTCTGCACAGTTTCAACACCCCTACCGAGATTTACGCCTTTTCAACTCAACTGATGGCCCTTTTGGGATAGTAAAATTCACATCTCTTTCCCCTTTTATTTTGTCTGTATTGGCAAAACCCCTACCTTTTCTAATCCAACCGATTCTCTTTAGCAATCAGGTCAATGAACAGGATTATTACCCAGAATAGCCTTCAAAAAGCCATTGGACAAGTCGCAGCCCTTGACAGCGATGGTGTGATGGATATGGTTGCAGAATTTTCCCGGCAGCAGCCCCATCTGTTTTCTTTGTTGGGGGAATTTTCCAGCAATGATGGTGACAGCGAAGCCTTTACCGCTTTGTTGGAGATCACGTTGGTCATCTGGCAGGCATTTTTGGAGGAGTTTGAGAGCATGCCGACGATACGCGAAAAAGACATTGTGAACCGGGAACAGGAGGGATTGGACAATCTGGACCGGTTTTCAGATCTGACCGAAGCTGAAATGGAGATTTATTCGGCCCAATTCCTGGAAAGTCAGAACCAGCCCATTTTATTCAATTATGTCACCCTTGAACTGATCGAATTATTTGAAGACAGCGAGAGCGGTGACGAGGATTCGGAGGAGATGGAATTGTTGTTTCCCGTTTTAAAACTGATCATAGATCTTTTCGATGATGAAATCAATCGGCCCCGTATGTGGGTTGTATAGATATGTCCTACGCCAGTAATATTCAACGCCAGCTCAAGGATCAACTTCAATTCTTTGAGGAAACCTTTGAGGATCAAACGCTTGAGCACTGCCTCCTTGCTCCGGCTCCGGGTGCCTGGAGTGCCTTGGATTGCATATCCCATCTCAACCTGGCCATGGATGTCACTCAGGATGAAATCGACAAGCGAATTACCAGGGCGCTTGCCAAAGGTCAACGTCCCAATGAGCACTACCGGCCCGGATTTTTAGGGCAACGATTTGCGCGGTTGCTGGCTCCCCGAGATGGAGATGTACGCCGCCGGTTCAAGACCTTCAAGCGGTTCAAGCCGATGGTCAGGCCGGGAACCGAAAATCAAATCCTGGATGGCTTTCGGCAACGAATTGCCCGTTTGGGTACGCAAGTGGAGACTTCAACCAAGGTGGACCTCAACCGCTGCCGCACCAACAGCAACTTTGGTCCGATTGTTCGCTTCAAACTGGGGGATACCTTCCCGATCATACTTGCGCACAACGAAAGGCACCTGATTCAAGCGAGAAAGGCACTGCAACTGACCTGATAGAAAGGCAATCCGATTGACCTGATGGTGAAGCACTCTGACTGACCTGATCTGGTCTTTCAGAAATAGATTCAAAACAAATCCACTCCCTTTTTTGTATATTTAGCACTCAACTGAATGCTTATGGAAGTCTGGCGAAAAATGCTCTCTTACCTCAGTTTCAAGAAGCAGGAATCCCCCAATGGTGAGGAAACCTCCTTCAACCTGAAGGCTATGCATGCGATCAATAAGATCTCAATCTTTATGTTCCTCTTTGGAATGGTCGTCCTGCTGATCCGCTGGTTAGGCTGATTCCTCGTTTTTCCGGTCCAGTACCACGACCAGGAAACAAGCAAGTACAAAGGTGGCCAGGGTGGCCATAATCACAATTATACTTCTTTTGGGACGCTTTTTAAAGGTGGCAACCGTTGGTTCGGAAGTAACCCAGATCAGACTTGGAAATTGTTCGATGTTCAGCTTCCGGGTCATGGACTCACGTTGCAAATCCCCATACCTCAATTCCAGGGTGGAAAGGTAGATTTCCATGGTTTTTACTTCGTCGTAATACTCATGGAAATTGGGGTTCTTCATATTCTGAGCCAGTATTTTGGATATTTCCTCACCTGCGTTGTCGATGTGGTAGATGCCGTACTTGGAGCGCAAAGAGGCCAGGGAGTCCATTATCATTCTCCGCTCGTCTTCCATGTCGGTAATGGCCCGCTCAGTCGCTTCCAATCCTGATTTACGGTGGGAAACTTCTTCAAAATAGTCTTTGGTCAACTGCAGGTAATGTTCTGCGATGTCGTAAGCCATTTGTGGATTGACATCCCAGCAGTCGATGACCACGGTTGAGTTCCCGGAAAAGTCAATGTCGTTTTTGCTGAAGAAGGTCAGGTAAAAAACCTTGTCACGCTTGTAGTTGCTCATGTCGATCCCATAATGGTTGTAGAGATCGAATTTGCGGGCAATGGAATCTACCACTGGGGTAGAAGTCAGGTAATCGATAGTCCGGTCAATATCTTCTTCCTCAGCGGAGTAGAAGCCTCGGTAGGCCACCCCATTTCCAAAGGTCATGGTTCCCAGTGAACTGAAAGATGGCGGTACAAAAGCCACCGTACTCTTGAATTCGTCTTGAAGTTTGAGGGAAAAGAAGATTGAAACTGCTCCTGCCGCCACAACCGCTCCGAGAATCCAGAGCTTCCAGCGCCAAAGCTTTTTCAAGCCATTCCTGACATTATAATCGATACCGCTTTCTTCCATCTTGTACAAGCATCAGTAGTAGTAGGGCCATTGTACCCCGTTTTTGCAAAGAGCCAAAATTAGGAATTTTTTAGTAAGGATTCTCAGTCGATTTAATCTACTGAGTGTCAATTATTTTTACCTTGCCTGAGGTGGAGGAAACGGGTATTTCGTATCCAAAATGTCTGTTTATCCGTATATGTAGGTGGACGATGAAGCATAAGATTCAACTAAACAGAAGCACTCAAAGCAAAAAAACTTTATATTATCCTAATCGTTGTCCTTAAAAAGAAGAATTGTTAGAACGAATATGAACAAATACAACCCTAATGTATTCGCACCTGAGAGCAAAGCTCCCCGGCTTGAAGCCGGAGCTATGGCCAATGCTTTCATGTCCCGTGTCTTTACGATTATGACGCTGGGGCTAGGTATTACAGGTGCTACGGCATGGCTATTTGCCAATAAGTACCTGGTAGATGACTACGGAGCCGCTGAATTTTTCAGTGGTGGCATGGGAATTTTCCTCATGTTTTCTCCGCTGATCTTTGTGCTGATCCTCTCATTTGGCATCAGCCGGATGAATTATATGTGGGCTACGATCTCCTTCATCGCTTTCGCGGTGGTCATGGGGCTCTCGATCTCCTATATTTTCTTTGCCTACTCGATCGGGTCCATTTTCCAGGTATTCCTGATTTCGGCCGGCACTTTTGCTGGTATGGCCCTGATCGGTGCCACCACAAAAGTTGACCTCACCAAGATGGGGGGGATCCTTTTCATGGCCCTGATCGGTCTGATCATTGCCTCGGTGGTGAACATCTTCATCGGTGCAACCTGGCTGGACATGGGCATCTCTGCGATCGGGGTGCTGATCTTCTGCGGATTGACCGCTTATGATACTCAGAAACTCCTCCGCATCGGTGCACAGGTGGGAATCAACAATGAGTCCGCCAACAAGATGGCTGTGCTCGGAGCCTTGAGTCTCTACCTCGACTTTATCAACCTGTTCCTCTTCCTCCTCCGCTTGTTTGGTGGACGGGACTGACGGACATTACTCATAAGAAAACCATTGAATTTGAAGGGGCTGTCTCAAAAGGGCGGCCTCTTTATTTTTTCAGGGAATGCTGTTTCCGGTTAAGTCGCAGACTTTCATAGAGACCACTTCATTTTTTTCAGGAATCCGGCGTCCGGGTAAGTCGCAGACTTTCAAGGGGATGGCCCTGACCTTTCTTAGAAGTGCACCTGTTCACAAAACTTTTTTTAAAAAATATGCACTCCCCTTATGGAATATGTGGTCCTTTTGCATCTTATGTATGTAAAGATTTAAGACTACAAACTTTTACGAACTAACTGACCTGAACTTTAGATCTGATAACCTTAAAAGAATCAAGTATCCAACCACACTTGAAACCTAAAAAACCGACCGACAACGCAGAAAGGACCCCTAGGGGTCCTTTTCTTGTTTCGAATCACCAGATAGACATCCGCTTGTCTTCTGCTCTGTACATGCCGTCGCCTTCCTGAATTCCGAAGGCTTCATAAAATTCGGTGAGGCTGGAGGTTGAACCATTCACCCGCCATTGTGCCGGTGAGTGAGGGTTGGTGTTGACCATCAGTTTGAGCGCTTCCGGACGCATCAAGGAGCTCCACAACTGGCCGTAGTTGATGAAAAAACGCTGCTCGGGAGTGTACCCGTCTTTGGGTTCGCCTTCTTGTCCACCCAGGGAACGTTTCCAGGCATAATAGGAAATGCGTAATCCATCAATGTCAGCAATGTTTTCTCCGAGGGTGAGTTTGCCATTCAGGTGGATGGAATCCAATACGGTGTACTCACTGTACTGCTCCTCCACCATCTTGGCCCGTTCCTCGAAATTCTTCAGATCATCCTCGGTCCACCAGTTTTTCAGGTTTCCAGAAGCGTCAAACTTACTTCCCTGGTCGTCAAATGCGTGGGTCAACTCGTGACCGATGACCGCACCAAAGCCGCCGTAATTCAGGGCCGCATCTACTTCTTCATCGAAGAAGGGAGCCTGCAATATCCCGGCAGGGAAGACGATTTCGTTCTTGGAAGGGTTGTAGTAGGCATTTACAGTTTGAGGAGAAATTCCCCATTCGGTCTTGTCTACTGGCTTGCCAATTTTATCGAGGCGGTACTGAAAGTTAAATTCCCGGGCTGCCATTACGTTTTTGACATAGGGCTGGTCCTGAATGGCCATGGCTGAGTAGTCGCGCCACTTGTCGGGGTAACCGATCTTAGGCAGGATGGTATTCAGCTTATTGATGGCCTGGGTGCGGGTCTCTTCGCTCATCCATTCCAGATCGGCAAGCCGCTCCTTCATAATGGCGAGGATATTTTCCACCATTTCCATGGCCATCGCCTTGGCGGTAGGGCTGAAGTGACGCTCGACGTACAACTGTCCGATACCGAATCCGAGGGCGCTGTTGGTATGCTCCACCACCCGCTTGGACCGCTCTTTCATTTCTTCGGTCCCTTCCAGCACCTTGCCATAGAAGTCAAAGTTGGTCTGGACAAAATCCTGGTTGAGGTAGGCGGCATTGTTGCGGATCAATACGGCATGGAGGTAGACTTTCCACTGGTCGATCGAGTAGTCCTGGACCAATTTTTCCAGACCGGTGTAGAAATCTGTCTGAGCAACGTTGACTTCTCCGGGATCGGGCAGACCAAGGCTCTCAAAATAGAGGCCCCAGGGGAGATCGGCCAATTCGTTAAGGCCTTCCAGGTTCATCAGGTGATACGTTTTGTAGGGATCACGGCGCTCTACCCTGCCCATTGAATTTTCGGCCATTTTGGTCTCCATTTCCATGACCAGACTGGCATTGCTGGCAGCAGTTTCAGCATCTGCACCCATCAATTCATAGAGATTGGTCAGGTAAACCACGTATTTTTCGCGAATCTCCTGCTTGTCAGGATCTTCTACCAAATAGTAATCGCGGTCGGGGAGCCCGGTTCCACCTTGGACCATATTGACAATGTAGCGCTCGCTGTTTTTTGCATCCTGGCTCACGTAAGAAACAAATCCGCCATAGATGGTGTGACGGTGAAAAGTGCCGAGGGTGGTAAATAAATCCTCTACGGTTGCAATATTGTCGATGAGGGCCATTTCTTCACTCAGAGAATTCATTCCATCTTTTTCAATCGCCTCCGTATCCATGCCCGTCTTGTAGAACAAACCGATTTTTTCTTCCAGGCTACCTGGTTTTGCGTCTTTGTTGGCGCCGGCATCTTCGAGGATTTTGCGGACCCGCAGGTCAGCTTCGTCTCTCAATTCATTGAAAACGCCCCAGCGGGATTCTTCGGCAGGAATCTCAGTCCGGTTGATGTATCCCCCATTGGCATAGAGGTAAAAATTTTCACGGGGAGAAACGGTGGTGTCCATATTCTCCAATTTGATCCCGTGGTGAACTTCTACAACCTCACCGATGCCGTCCGTTCCCTGAGTACTGTCGCCTTTGTCGCATCCCCATAACAACAGCAGGGAGGCCAGCACCAACGTGAACGATTTATTCTTTAGCGTCATAATTGATTAAAGTTTATTTCAATGGGGTGCAAATTAATAAATCCCCGGCAATGGTTTGGGGGGGATTCTTGCGAAGTGCTTTTAAATGGACTGGAGAGGCTATTTGGGGAGGAATTAAGTGAGAGATCTAAGTTTGACCAGGCTGGGACATAATTCACTGAACCCCCGACATAATTCACCTCCTGCCGGGGGTAAATTACCTTGGTTGCAAGGTGGATGGGGCTTGGGTGCCGGGCTTAATGGTCCAGGGTCCAACCCTTAATTTTAGGGCCTGAGGGCCAATTGGCCTACCTCAGGACCGAGGCCAGCCCCCCCTCCGACCGAAGCCAGCCATCTTTCCGACCCTATTTGAATTGGCCTGGGAATTGGTACTATTTGGGGCAGTGGATGATTCGCTTACCCGGAGTTCGGAATTCAGGTAGCTCAGCCCCTTGGTGGGTTTTGCCGGTGGTAGAATGAATTAAGGGACGGAGGTCACGGCTTCGGTCCGGCCCCTGATCTATTCCCCCCTGGAGGTAGGTGAACCAGGGGGGAACAGACATTTGATTTTGGGGCTTATCCTGCCCGATTAGGTTGGGGGGAGGATGGATTAGGTTGGGAGCAGGATGGATTAGGTTGGGGGCCTACGCAAGTAGGTTTGGGCGCCCCCTGAGTTAGGCTGAGCACCTACACGGTTGCCATCTGTACTATATCCCAAATGCATAGTAATGCACGCCATGCCGGTTGGGATAAATTCCTTCCATCATCAGCCCACCACCGTTCTTGTTGGCCAGCACGGTTTCCAGGTCTTCCATGCTCTCAATCTTCTTATTGTCCATGCTGGTGATGATGAAACCGGGACGGATGTCAGTATTCTCGCGAATTTTACCGGGTCCGATCTCTGTGACCTTGAGGCCTCCCCGCAGGTTGTAATAGGCTTTTTCCTCTGAGCTCAACTCTTGCAGTTCTACCCCAAGGTTATCGATGACGCGATTCTCGTTCTTGCGGATCACATCGGTGGTGCCCAGGTAATTCTGCAATTTGATGTCGATCTCTTTGGTGCTTCCATTCCGGTTAATGGTCGCTGCAATGGTGTCCCCCGGACGCTTCCGTCCGACATATTCCTGAAGCTCCGCCGCATTTTTCAGCATCTTCCCGTCGACTTTCACGATCACATCGCCCGGTTCGATGCCGGCTTTGGCGACCGATCCACCTGGGTTGACGGCTTCTATGTAGACGCCGTGGATTTCATCCAGCCCGAGCTTCTTGGAAACCACCCCATTCAACTCGATCATTTCAGCGCCGAGGAAGGCCCGTTGGACGACACCGTGGACCATCAGGTCCTGAATGATCTTCTTCACGATCTCAGCCGGTACCGCAAATGAATAACCTGCATAAGCGCCGGTCGGAGAGGCAATCGCGGTATTGATGCCAATCAGTTCGCCACGGGAGTTTACGAGGGCACCCCCCGAATTGCCGGGGTTCACGGCCGCATCGGTCTGGATGAAGGACTCGATCGCGGTCTGCTCTTTGAGAATATTGATGTTGCGGGCTTTCGCGCTTACGATCCCGGCAGTAACCGTTGAACTCAGGTTGAAGGGATTGCCCACTGCGAGCACCCATTCCCCAATTTCGACCTGGTCTGAATTGCCAAAAGGTAAAAACGGGAGGTCTTCTTCGTCCACTTTGATGAGGGCCAGGTCGGTGGAAGGATCGGTACCGACAATGGTTGCGGGATAGGAACGCCCATCGTTGAGGACCACTTCGAGGGCCTGGGCATTTTCAACCACATGGTTGTTGGTAACGATATAGCCATCCGGGCTGGTGATCACGCCTGAGCCCGAAGATTGGGCGGAGCGGGGGCGCGAGGGGCCAAAGAAATCATCGAAGAAGGGGTCTCCAAACATGCCCCGGCGCCGGGACTGGACCATAATATTGGATTTGATATGGACTACGGTCGGAGTCGCCACCGCGGCGGCATCGGTCAGACTTGGCAATCCTCCCATAGAAGAGACGGTTTGTACATTCATAGGAGTGTGATTCTCCACAAAACCAATGGTTGGCTCAACGGGGCCACGATCTTCTTCGATCAACACCTTGTATCCAGCCAACGTCATTACACCGCCCAGCAGGGCGACAGAAAGAAGTGTCAGATAACTTTTCATAATATTCCGCATCTATTTCTCTGGTTATTACGCTTTATTGATGGTTTACGCCTAAAATGGAATTGGGCTTTGCCTGGGATTGCAATTCGCCTTTCGTTTGGCTTCACATTGAAATCCGGCAACCCAAATCTGTTCCTATTCTACGGAAACGATGTTTTCAAGGTTTTATTGTATTGGAAATTTGAAACAGGGCGGACATTTTCCCGTAGACACAGGCAATCCCTTTCTGGCTCGGTTTTTGCTTATTTTCAGGTGAATAAACAGACTAGATTTGTAACCCATGAAAAATATCCTGCATTTACTCCCCGTTTTTTTGATCGCAATGGCCCTTTTCAGCCCTGCTTCGGCCCAGTTTACCGAAGAAGAGTGGGATTTTGACGATGAGGAGAAAACAGAGGTTAAGAAGGGCAAGATTTCAGGAGGCATTCTTCATGCTTCATACGCCTACTCCTCTACCGACCCGCAATTCTGGTGGGGACCGGCCAACGGGGTACCTGCTTCAGAGGTGGATGGCATCCCTGGAAACTGGGGAATTGACCTGACAGTTGTGAGCCGGAACCTCGTCACCAAATTTGGCTTTTACCGGGATTTCACCCAGGAATTTCCATTCGGCTCTGGCCCCCAGAAGATTCACAATGTCTACCGGGAATTTGGCTTGGGGTACAATATCTTCTCTAAGAAAGGACTGATTGTTTATTCTACGGCCAATATTGGCATGGTCAGGAATGATGCCACACTTCTCTTTAACCTGACTGATCTTACTTTCCCGGATCTTACTGGTGGTACTGCGATTGGTACCAACTTGAGCCGTAAGAGTGGCTATTTCGGCGGGGAAGCAGGCTTTGATTATATGTTCGGATTTGACGAAGCTTCCGGTGCGGGGGTCACGCTTGGAGTCCGGGCGGGTTACAATTATCAGTTTACCGACGGCGAATGGAAGTCCTTTGGTGCAGTGGTGCCAAATGGGCCTAACCTGGATATGACGGGGGCTTATGTGCGGGTGAGTGTTGGGTTTGCGGGGTGGCATCGGCAGTAGGGCTCACCCAAAACCCGAGTTAGATTCTTTGGGCTGCGTGAGGAATTAGATTCATTTAACAAAACTCACCTCCACCCTCCGATTCTGCGCCCGGCTTTCTTCGCTCGCATTCTCTACCCTTGGAATTTGAAAATCGTATGCCTCCGTTTGCAGGAACTTCCGTTCAACCCCTGCCTTGGCAAGATAGGCAGCAACGGATTCCGCCCGTTTTTTGGACAGCCTCTGGTTATAGGCCTTATTTCCCATGTTGCAGGTATGACCTTTCACGCTCAGCTTCAGGCCAGGATGTTCTCGGATATACATCAGGCCCGCCTCCAATTGCTGCTCTGCTTTTCCATCCAGTTGATAGGAGTCGTAGTCAAAAGTTACCAGGAGCTTCCAATCATAATCAACCGGAATGGCAGGCGGATTTTCGGAGACTTTGGCTGATCCTCCCCCATTGGGATCATTTCCTTCAACCCCATCCGGATCATTTCCCC
>CAYGRE010000107.1:0-24771 GCA_964352215.1 uncultured Bacteroidia bacterium | reverse complement strand
CTAATTCTATAATTGAGCTAGTGCTTTTTTCTTACCTTTGAGTCAAAGAACTTCCCTTTTTCAAGGGAGTGCAAAGTTAAATCATTTTTCCATCTCCGCAAGTATTTCCCCTCTTTTATTTTTCAACTCTGCAATGAACGTGCGTCCATTTTATCTGAACGCGGAGGCAAAGGTACACCGATTTTCCGAATAGTCAACCCCTGCAGCAAAAAAAGTTAATGTTTTTTTGACCATTTCTATGAGCCAGCCCCGGTGACCTTAGCTGCATTCAAGCTTTCTTCCACTTCACGGGCAGCCTTTGCAGCCTCTCTGAACCCGGGATCCAGCTTTGCAGCCTGCTGATAATTCACCAAAGCTCCATTCAGATCCCCCTGAAACTCAAGGATGGAGGCCTTCATAAAGAATGCTTTCTCATTGTAGGGGTCCAGGTTGATCACAGTAGAGAAGTCTGTCTGAGCCCGGTTGTACTGCTCCAGCAAATAATAACTGTACCCCCTGTTGTAATAACCTTGAGAAAAGTCAGGATCATTTTGCAAGCAGAGACTGTATTCTGAAATCGCCAGCTTCATCAATACCTGAAACTCTGGTAATTTTTCTTCTTCCGTGATTTCGCTGGCCTTGTTAAAAAAGAAATTGCCCATGTTGAATCGCCCAATCGGATGGGTCGAATCTACCAACATGATCCGATCGTTGTAGGCCATTGCGATATCCGCGCGCTTCTTTTCGTTTAGGTATATATCGTGAAGAGCACTCAGCCCTTTGATAAAAGCCGGATTCTTCTTCAAGGCCTCCTCATAATAGACAATCGCTTTTCCAGTATTGCCCCTCTCCTGCTCCATAAATCCCAGGGCAAAAGAATAGGTCGGCTGCAAACTGTCCAGTCTCGCCGCTTCCTGGTAGGCATCTTCCGCCAATACAAACTCTTTCCTGAAAAAGTGGATTTGGCCAATCAGGTAGAATACTTCCGGATTATCAGTATTAGAGGTAATGGCTCGTTTCAAATCCTTCAGCGCTTCTTCATCCTTGTCCTGAACATAATAATAGAAGCCACGCATATAATAGGCATCGGGATTCATATTGTTCAGTTCGATCGACTTGTTCATGTCCTCTATGGCCTTGAGCGTATTACCAGCATCGTACCAATTGATCGACCGTCGGTAGTACAGGTCATAATCCCTTGGGCTGATCCGAATCTGGGTGGTCAGTCGCTTTATCTCTGCTTCCGGTGAAGTATCCTGCTGCACAGTATCCACGACGGTGAGGGTTCCCGGATCAATCGCCTCCTCTCCTCCTTTTTTTTCTCCACAACCGATAAGAAACAGGCTCAACAGAAATGCTGTTGCCACCATCATACCTTTTTTACTGTAATCCCTGAGCATGGTCATAATTCAATTTTTCGGCTTTTACGGGGTCTGAACATCGGCATTCCCCGCATTAAAATCAATCTTTTCCATCCGTATGACCAAGGCTTTCTCGCTGTTATCGTCAATTCGAACGGCCTCATCGATACGGTATCCCCCCAGAAGGATGATCCGATCCTGATCCGCGAAGATCAATTGCAGGTCTTTTTCCTCTAGTGGAATCTTTGTGTTGATAAAGATGTCGCTAATTTTTTTCCTTCCACGCATTCCCAGGGGCTGCATCCTGTCTCCCTCCTGCCAACTCCGCATTTTGATCGGAAAGCTGACTTTTTGCAAGTCCAGGCAATAGACTCCCAGGCCGGTTGGGATCCTGAAATCTCTGTCAACAGTCTCCAAAGACAAAGCTACAGACCAAATACCGACATCTAAACGAATACCTCCAGGTGCAATTGAGGGTAAGCTTATTTCCGATGGCTTGATATGAATACGATCCGATTCCGCTTTTGGTATTTCGAGGTTCCTTATTAATAGTCCCTTTTGGTCACGGTGAATGGTATGCTTGTCCCAGTTCAATCCTTTTCCTGAAGCAGCATCCAGCAATGCATAGGATTGATGGATTTGTGTACCAGAAAAGCCAGCTTTCCTCAGTACCTGCTCCAACAAGAGGGGCCAATACTCCTGGTCAAGTTCTAAACTCTCAAGGTCAATCCGCCATGTCCCCTCCCCTTCCTGAACGACGCCTTTCATTTTCAGAAAATGGGTATTTAAAAAAGTATCCCTCAGGTCAAGGTTCCGGGAAAATCCCAGCAGGCGATCTACAATGGAAGGGTTGATATCCTGTAGTAAGGGCAGCACATCCAGCCTGATCTGGTTCCGCAAATAATCCCGTTTTGCATTGGAACTGTCATGGGCAAAACTCAGATCGTGACGACTATTGTAGGCCAGGATATCTTTTCGGGTAGCTTCGAGCAATGGGCGGATAAAGGGGCCATTCGTATCTGGGATGCCATGCAGAACTCCGGGGGTTCTTCCTTTCAATAAAGAAAGTAACACGGTCTCCACCTGATCGTCCTGGTGATGGGCTGTCGCACAATAGGAAAACCTGTGTGATGCGAGTATTTCCCGGAAGAACTTGTAGCGGATTTCTCTTGCGGCCATCTGCACCGATCCGCTTAAACTTTCAATTTCACCCGAACCACAAACGTGTACATAAAGTGGTATTTTCAGCCGGGCACAAAGATCTCTCACCAATTCTTCTTCTGCATCTGATTCCGGTCGCAGTCTGTAATTGATATGAGCGGCAGAGATTTTGTAACCAAGGGAATAGATCACATGCAGCAGGCAGACAGAATCTGGTCCTCCACTCAGGGCCACCAGAATCCCAGTATCCTTTGGCAGACCTGTCTTTTCCGTGAGAAAGGTCCTGGCCATATCCAAGACTTTATCCATATTACCTGTTCATCATTTGTCCTTCAAGGCTGACAAGATAATTCATTTGTCGATGCGAATGGGTATCGGTGAATGGCAGGTTCTATCCAGCTTTGAAAAAACTGGAACTGAAGCAATAAATTACTAGATTTCACCATCGAAACCATCCGTCATTGGCTTACAGAGCCTAAAAAGCTAAAAAATGTACTGACTTTCACCTTGCTAATGGCAGCCTTGGTGCTTGGCTACAATATGCGTGGCGTCCTTACCCTTGATTGGCAACGGATGTACAAGCCGGAAGAATTTACTTCTCTGGGTGACTTATGGGACTTTCTGAGTGAACTTCAAACCGGCATTTCTCCGCTATGGGCTTCCCTTGAAATTTTATGCAGATTGCTGATTGGAACCACGGGTCCGATAGCAAAGTTAGCTTGGCCGCTCGCCCTGGGCCTTTCTTATGTATTGGCATTGCGCACCTTTGCGCATTCTGTGCGCCAACTCTATGTGACTGCTTCACTGGCTCTGTTTCTAATGCTGGTAACCCGGTTGCTTCACCCCGGCAATCCTCAACTGTATGACGTCTACATGCCGGCCTTGTTTCTGGGGTTTCTCGCCGCTTTGCGTCGCTACAAATTGGCGGAGGGGTCCGGAAAAAAAGCTTGGAGAATTGCCCTCCTGGCTGGCTTCCTGCTAGCTGCGCTTGAATTGACACGGACCTTTATCTTTGTTCTTATGCCTATTTTGGTTCCTTGTGCCCTGCTCGCATTTGGAACCCGAAATTGGAAAGTCTGGTTGGCATTCCTGTTACCGGTTGTGCTCTTATCCGGTGGTTGGCATCTAAAACAGATCGTCAAGCATGACCAAGTCCAATGGTCTAACCACAGTGGTTTCAATCTCTACAAGAGTTGGAGTGAATTCGTCGGGCCGGTAGAATACCAGGAAGAACCTCCAAGGTACCAAGGCGGGTTTACCAACTTGAATACAGATACCCATACCGCCAATAACAAGGACATCACCCGTAAAATCATGGCAGGTATTGCGGCTCAGCCGGGGAAGGCAATCTCCCATGCAGGCAAACGCTTGTTGGCCTTTTACCGCCCAAAAACGAATCTTTACCTTTCCACCTTGCCAAAGGCGGTGGAATGGATTTACAGACCAGTTGTCTGGGCTTTAGGCTTGATGCTGGCGGGTTTGTTCGGGCGCCTATTGTTCCTGGTTCTCAGAGCTCCGCTTAAAAAATCATCGTGGCAGCTGCTGGGAGAGTCGGGAAATATTCTGCTTGTGTTCGGGGCTTTAACCAGTCTGCTCTTTGCGATTGGTGAATCCGGTGAAGAAGCGAGGTTTATGATTTCGATCCTTCCTATCCTGGCCTGCCTGCCCGTATTGTTGCCATTTTTCTGGCGAAAACCAGACTCTTTAAAGTAATATCCCCGATACTGTATTGGTCCTCTTTCCCAAGACAAAACGTTGTTTTCGGGTTAGGGGAAGGAGGAGGATTTTCCCATATTTGAACCATGCAATTCCAAATTCGAGATGCCCGAAAAGAGGACATGACCGAGGCCCTGCGCCTGATTCAGGAACTGGCTGATTTTGAACATGAAGGCAAAGAGGTAGAAACCACCGTGGCCGACCTGGAAAGGGATGGCTTCGGCCCTGATCCGGCTTTCCATTGTTTCATCGCAGAATCCAATGGGAAGATCATGGGGATGGCCCTCACCTTTTGGAGGTATTCCACCTGGAAGGGAAAAGCACTGCATTTAGAAGACCTGATTGTCACCGAAGCTGCCCGGGGAAAAGGTTTGGGGAATGCCTTGCTCACCGAAGTAGTCAGGTACGGGCATCGACATGGGGTGAAAAGAATCCAGTGGGAAGTGCTGGATTGGAACGAATCGGCCATCAGGTTTTACGAACAAAAAGGTGCGGTAATCCTCAGGGATTGGGATGTGGTTCACCTGAGGGAGGATGCGATTGGGAAATTTATTGTCTAGAAATTTCGATATTTGGAGATGATCAGCAAGGAAGAATTGGTCAGGATCAAAGATGACCGTGAAAATGACCGGATTGAGAAAACCATTTCTATCTCTAAAGATGAAAAGTTTGGCGAAGCGATCTGCGCATTTTCGAATGACCTATCTGATCATAGAGAACCGGGATATTTATTGATCGGAGTAAATGACGATGGCACCTTGGCTGGACTCAAGATCACCGAGCAAAACTCCCAAACTTTGCTTGGATTTCGGAATGACGGACGAATTGCCCCCCTCCTTCTCTATCCATAGAGACTTTCGCTTTTTCTGATGGAGATGTGCTGGTAGTCGAGGTGCTTCCCTCTTTCCACCCTCCGGTCAGATTCAAAGGGAAGGTTTGGATAAGAGTAGGACCACGCAGGGATGTTGCTACCGAGGAAGAAGAACGTCGACTGAGTGAAAAGCGCTCCCTGTTTGCCAAAAGTTTTGATACTCTACCATGTTTGGGGAGCAGCCGGGACGATCTGAGCCTTGATACTTTTCGAATGACCTATCTCCCTCAGGCTATCGATGGAGAGACGTTGGCAGAAAATCACCGTGACCCGGAAATTCAACTCGCATCCTTAAAATTTTATGACCTAAAGTCCCATCTCCCGACCCACGCTGGAATTTTAATGTTTGGGATTGATCCGCGATTTTTTCTACCGGGCGCATACGTTCAGTTCGTTCGGTTTACGGGAAAAGATGAAACAAGCGACTTTGATTTTGAAAAGAGGTTTCAGGAAAACCTAACAACTATTTTCAGGGTCCTCAATGAATTCATCAAAGCCCAAATTGTAAAAACAGTTCAATTGGAGCTCGGTGCTGACTACAGTAGCAACTATCCTCCCAGTGCACTTCAGGAACTGGTATTCAATGCACTTATCCACCGAGATTACCAAAGCAATGCACCCATCAAGTTCTATGAATTTTCCAATCGAATCGAGATCATAAACCCAGGGGGATTGTTTGGAAACGCGCGACCTGAAAACTTTCCCAATGCAAACGATTATCGAAATCCTATCATTGCTGAGGCAGCCAAAACCCTGGGCTGGGTCAACAAATTCAATGTTGGGGTCAAACGTGCCATAGCCGCCCTAAAGAAAAATGGGAACCCAGATCCTGAGTTCATTAAAGATCAAGTTTCTACCTTTGGGGTAATCATCTATAAAAGACCATGGAAACGATCGCCTTTTTAAGCAACCGAAATGGGATTGGCACCTCCACGTTGATCTACCATTTAGCATATATGCTGGCTGAAAAAGGGAAGCGAGTGCTTATGGTTGATTTAGACCGGCAGGCGGGACTTTCGTCCAAGTTCTTTTCATATTCTGATTGGAAGGAAATTTATAGTAAGGGACAGGAGCGAGAAACCATTTTCCAAACAATAAGACCCTTTCTGATTGGAGAAAATACTTCTGAGCCGACAAAAGTTCATAAGGTCAGCGATAACCTGGGACTTATAGCTGGAGATTATATTCTGCCATTGGTTGAAAGAAAACTAAATGATGATTGGCGTGCAGCTTTAGGTGGAGAAAAAGATTCAGTTCAGTCAATCTCTTTATTTCATACTATGGTCAACAAGTATGGAGAATCATTTGAAGCTGATTTCTGCTTTTTAGACCTGGGCATTGACCTTAACTCAACAACCCGCTCAGGATTTATTGCAGCAGACTATGCTGTTCTACCCATTGGGTTTTCCCCATTTACTGCGGCTGATTTTTCTCTCCTAAGTTATTTCTATTTTGAGTGGAACAACCAATGGAAGAAAATTGAAAGTTACAAGGGTATTGATCCTACCACTACCCTCAATAAGACAAAACCTTTGGGCGTATTTCTGACCCACTCGTCAGAAATGAGATCTCTGAATCCCTTTGCAGAAGAGATGTGGGCATTGATTCTTTCAAGATGTTACAAGGAATCTCCTGACTCGAGGCCATCTTCATTTTATAAATCCACCGGGGCTTATTTGGGTCTGTTCAAACCCTACTTCACCCTCATGGACTTGGCCAAAACCTCCCGAAAACCAGTTTTCCAGCTTTCTCCCGCCGACGGAGCCATCGGTTCCCAAACCAAGGCCGTCCAGTCCGCACATTCGGATATAGAACAACTTCTGGAAGCTATGCTTAACAAAATGGAAGCGTAGTCAAACTGCTTTTAGCGGCTGAGATGCTCAATGGCCCTACTTCAATTTTCCTGTTCTTTTTAAATTCCCAAACTCTACTCTTGGCATATAATTTGCAGCACATTTCCCCAATAGCCCTATCTTTGGGGCGCTTTATGCAGCAGATTCGCAGTTATATTCTCTTCTTACTATTCCTTTGGGTAGCCATTCCGTCCATGGCCCAACCCGGAACAGATCCCAAGAACAGGCTGGAGATCATCTCTACCGATGTTTTTGAGTTTGGTGAGTTCAATGGGGAAAAAATCAGAAAGCTGCTTGGCAATGTCCATCTCATGCAGGACTCCACCGAGATGTTCTGCGATTCTGCCTACCATTATGTCGACTCCAATTACGTAATCGCCTACTCTAATGTGCGGATTATCCTTTCGCGCAACCTGGGTCGGGAAGTGAGTGGAGCCAAGTTGACCTACGATGGTGAGAAAAAAATTGTCAATATCTACAACAATGTGATCCTCAAGGACAGCAGCATCACCTTGTACACCAACCACCTTACTTATTACAGAATCCCGGACTACGGATTCTATCAAAACGGTGGAAAAATCGTGAATGGGGAAAACACCATGTACAGCCAATCCGGCTACTATTACCCCAAGGATGAGATGACCTACTTCCGTAAGGAGGTCCTGCTGGTCAATCCCGATTTCCTCCTGGAAACAGATACCCTCGGCTACCAGACCAAAAAGGAAATTGCCTATTTCCTCGCCCCTACCTATATCTACGACTCTCTCAATTATATCTATACCGAAGATGGGTACTACGACACGAAGCTGGACATGGCTTACTCCTACCAGAATTCGCAGATCGGAGATACGTCTTATACCCTCTATGCAGATACCATTATCTACAATGAGAATAAGGATCTGGGAGAGGCCTTCAGCAATGTAATGGTAGAGGAAGCGGATTCGGGAATGATTCTTTTCGGACAATACGGACAATTCCGGTCCAAAACTGAGGAGAGCATCCTTACCGACCAGGCCTTTGCGATTCAGGTATTTGAGGAGGACACCCTGTATCTATTTGCAGACACCCTTTACTCGATGAAAGACACGGTAAAGGACCAAAAGGTATTCTATGCCTACTACCAGGCCCTCTTTTTCATGAAGGAAATCCAGGGGATCTGCGATTCCATCACCTACC
This sequence comes from uncultured Bacteroidia bacterium, assembly GCA_964352215.1. Taxonomy (GTDB): domain Bacteria; phylum Bacteroidota; class Bacteroidia; order J057; family JADKCL01; genus CAWUKT01. The sequence goes on along the minus strand of CAYGRE010000107.1, from coordinate 16,654 downwards.
TCTATGAGGACTCTCTTCTTTACTTCAATACCGATCCCGTACTCTGGTCAGACTCCACCCAGATCACCGGTACTTCTATCATGGCCGGACTCAATGGTGGGGATATCGATACGCTGGCTATTCCGGAAAAGGCTTTCATCGTCAGCCAGGAAGAGGATGCAGGATTCAACCAGATCAAGGGGAAAGCCATGAACGCCAAGTTCAAGGAAAACCACATGGAGAAGATGTGGATTTGGGGAAATAGTGAAAGCATCTATTTTACCAAGGATGAACAAAAGGGTGGCTACATCGGCATGAACAATGCCAAGTGCACAGACATGTTCATCACGTTTAAGGACAACCAGCCCAATACCATCACCTTTATTGATCAGCCTACGGGAAGCTTTTCGCCTATGTATGAGGTGGTCAACAAGAAAAATACCCTGGATGGATTCAAGTGGCGTGAGGAAGAACGTCCCGTAAAGCCAGACTGGTTGTTCAATATTATTTATCCGGAACGGGATACTTTATTGGCTGATTTGGATTCGGTCCTCAACCGACTTGAGACTATGCAGGGCCACCTGGATTCCATTTATGACTTTGTTGCGACTTCCCCCGAGGCAAGTGACAGTGACGAGGATGAAGACAGCAGTGGAGTTGGAAATAATGATGATGACGATGATTCAGGGCTTGGAGAAGATTCAGGGGATGGGGAAAATGCGGGTGACGGAGAAGACGAGGAAGGGGATGACAAGGACGATGGAGACGAGGATGATGAAGAAGAAGGTCGCCCCAAGGGAAGGAAGACCAAGGACCGAAAATCTGAGGTGAGTGAAAGTGATTCGACTGTGACTGATTCTGCCAGGGTCAAGGTCAAGAAGGAGAAGAAGCCCAAGACCTTCAAGAATCCTAAAAAGGAATTGCGGTACCGACTCAAGCAAAAGAAAAAGGCTGAAAGGTTGGAGAGACGCATTGAAAATCGGGAGAAAAAAGCCAAAGAAAAGGCCAAGAAACCATCTTCCAAGACGCCAAAGAATCCCGATAAGAAATTCAGCTTTCGAGATTTGTTTGGGCTGCAGGGACGTAAATTAAATCCCGAAGAAAAGGGCCCCAGTCCCAGAAAAAAAGCCAGGATGATCAAGAAGGCTAAAAAGCAATCGGATAAATTGAATAAAGCCAGGATAGAGGGAGGTGCTCCATCCAAGGAGGGACGGGGAGGCACTATTATTCTGGACGAAAAAACCGATGAGGAGGACAAGAGGGAATCACCGGAAATGAAAGAATCACCGGAAATCTCCGAGGAAAAAGACGAAGACTAAACTCTGCCCATCAAGTAAGCTTTGAAAGCCTCAAAGTCGGCTTCCATATTCACCACTACTTTTTCCTTTCCCATGATTTCCGCGAGTGCAGACGGGAGTTCTACCTTGATCCCCAATTGATCTTCGATCACATCAGCAAACTTCGCGGGGTGGGCCGTTTCCAGGAAAATTCCCGGGATGGCATTTGACTTTTGGAAGTCTCGTACCCCGAGGTAGCCGATAGCCCCATGAGGATCCAACTGATAATTAATCCCATCTTTGACTTCTGCCACGCATTCCATGGTTTCCCGATCTGAATAGTGGAACCCAGAGATATCCGATTTCATCGCGTCCACGGAGTCCCCATAGAGGTTCAGCATCCTTTCAAAATTGCTGGGCTTACCCACATCCATTGCATTGGAGAGGGTTTTGACCGAGGGGCGGGGATGGTATTCACCGGTGGCCAGGTACTGAGGGACGATGTCATTGGCATTGGTGGCAGCAATGAAGCGGGCCACCGGCAAACCCATGCGCTTGGCCATCAGCCCCGCGGTCAGGTTGCCAAAGTTCCCGCTTGGCACGCAGAACGCTACCGGCTCCAAAGGATCTTCCAATTGCGAAACGGCATAGAAATAATAAAAGGATTGGGGAATGAGCCGGCCAATATTGATAGAGTTGGCAGAGGTTAGCCGTAGCTTTTTACGGAGACTCTTGTCCCCAAACGCCTGCTTGACCAATGCCTGACAATCGTCAAAGACCCCGTTTATTTCCAAAGCGGTGACATTCCCTCCCATGGTGGTCAACTGCTGTTCCTGGATATGGCTTACTTTGCCCTTTGGATAAAGAATGATCACATTGATGCCCTCCACTCCCCAGAATCCATTTGCTACTGCACTTCCGGTATCTCCTGAAGTAGCAACGAGGACGGTTACCTCCTTGTCGGCATTGCGGTCCAGATGGGAAATACATCGTGACATGAAGCGTGCTCCGACATCTTTGAAAGACATGGTCGGTCCGTGAAATAATTCCAGGGAACTGATGCCAGGACTCACCTCCACCAAAGGAATTTCAAACGACAGTACATCCTCTATCAATGGCCTCAGTTCACCTTCAGGGATCTCCCCTCCCACATACTGCCGGGCCACTTCAAAACCTATGTCCTGTAGAGACTTCCCTTCCAAGCCCACAAAGAAATCCGCATCCAGGGTTGGGATAAACTCAGGCAAATACAGGCCTCCATCTGGTGCGAGCCCATTGAGCAGGGCTTCCTTGAAACTGGCGGCGGGAGAGTTGTTTCGGGTACTTTGAAAGATCATCTTATTGGGAGTTGGGGTTGTCTTTAGATTTTTAGCGTGAATTTAATTGTGGGGGGGGCTCCATGAAATTTGGGTGCTAACGATTGGATTAAAAAAGGCACAGTTAAGAAATCACCCGACACCCCTCCGGATTGACCTTTGAAGTGTAGACATCAAATGGCACACCGACCTTTGCATAGGTCTTTCGCATCGCTTCAGCAATGGCCGCTGCGGTCGGGGCTGCATCACTCAAGGCAAAAATGGAGGGTCCAGACCCGGAAATGCTGCATCCCAGGGCACCGGCTTCCAAACATGCTGCTTTCACAGCATCATAGGCTGGAATCAGAATGGAGCGAATTGGCTCTATGACTACATCCTCCAGGCTACGTCCCACCAGTTGCAGGTCTCCCCGGTAAAGCCCGGCGATCAATCCAGCTACATTTCCCCACTGGGTGATCGCCGCGCTGAGTGGAATTTCCTTGCGCAGAATATTCCGCGCATCTGACGTTTTCAATTCGATCTTGGGATGGATGACGGTACAATGCAAAGCCTCAGGTGCCGGGATCGAAACCAGGTCCAGGGGGCGATAACTTCGTACAAGCACGAATCCACCCATCAGACCGGGCGCGACGTTGTCGGCGTGGGCCACTCCCGAGACCAGTTTCTCGCCTTCCATGGCAAAGGCGACCAATTCGGCACGGCTAAAGGGACGCCCCAACAACTCATTGGCGGCAAAGACGGAACCGGCGGCGCTGGCAGCACTCGAACCAATCCCACTTCCTGGCTTCACCCCCTTGTACAATTCCATTTCAAATCCCCCTTCCAGTCCGAGCGCGTCCACCATCGCCTGAAGCGAAACCCCGGCGACATTTTCCGCGGTAGCCAGGGGAAGCGCGGCAATGCTCCCCTCTTCATCATTGCAAATCGCTTCAATATGCCGAATATGAATTCCCGGATGGTCTACCCGCCGGAGCACTGTTTCGTCACCTGGGGCATCCAGGGCGAAACCGAGGATGTCGAAACCACAAGCGACATTGGCCACCGTGGCAGGGCTGAAGACGCGAATCTCTTTCATAATCAGATATTAACGATGCGCATGATATCGGCAAATACGCCCATCGCCGTCACCGCCGCACCAGCCCCGGCACCTCGAATTACCAGAGGTTGATCAGCATAACGATCAGTGGTAAAGAGAACAATATTGTCTTTCCCGGAAAGGTTGTAAAACGGATGGGCCTTTCCTACCGATTGTAATCCAACGCTTGCATGTCCACCGACAAATGAAGCTACGAACTTCAGTTGCTTCCCTTCCGAAGCAGCAGCGTCGTACAATTGGTCGAAATGGTCACTGTGCTTCTCCAACTCTGCAAAAAAGTCATCGACCGTATCAGAAGCCAGGCAGGAAGGAGGCATAAAATCCTTAGCCACAATGTCTGACATCTCCATTTGGTAGCCACTCTCGCGGGCCAGAATCAGAATTTTCCGCATCACATCTTTACCACTCAAGTCGATGCGCGGATCTGGTTCTGTATATCCTTCCTGCTGTGCCTGCCGTACGATGTCCGCAAATTTGACCCCACTGCGGAAATTGTTGAAGATGAAATTCAGCGAACCGGATAAGACGGCCTGGATTTCATGAATGTGGTCCCCACTCTGGACCAGGTCATTCAGGGTTCCGATCACAGGAAGCCCTGCACCGACATTGGTTTCAAACAGGTATTTCACCCCATAACGCCGGGCAGTTCGTTTCAAGTCCTGGTAATTCGCGTAAGGCCCGGAAGCAGCTATCTTGTTCGGGGTCACAATGTGAATACTTGCCTCCAAAACCTCTTTGTACAGGCCAGCCACCGATTCATTGGCGGTATTGTCAATGAAAATCGAATTGTGGAGGTTCGCCGCTTTGATGGCCGCGACAAAACCGGCCGCATCAGAAGCCACACCGATATCTGCCAGAAGCGTTCGCCATTCAGAAAAGGGAATCCCATCCAGGTCAATGACATGCTTTTTGCTATTGGCCAATCCACAGAGTCGCACCTCAATGCCCATACTTTCCTTCAGTGCCTTTGCCTGCGCCGCCAACTGATCAACCAATACACTCCCCACTGTGCCTACCCCGACGATGAACAGGTTCGCCTTTTTGGTGGGAAAAAGGAAAAAGGCCTCATGCAATACATTGAGGGCTTTCCGGGCATCTTTTGCCGAGATGACTGCAGAGATATTTCTCTCAGAGGAACCCTGGGCAATGGCTCGGATATTGACCCCATTCTGGCCCAGAGAACTGAACATCTTCCCGCTGATACCTACCTGGGTACGCATGTTCTCTCCTACCAATGCAATGATGGACAAACCTATCTCTACGCTGGGAGGATCGACGAGGTGCAGTGAACGTTCATAAGCAAACTCAGCTTCAATGGCTCCCAAGGCTCGATCGACATCTGAAGGGTCGATGGCAATGGTGATCGAATGTTCAGAAGATGCCTGGGTAATCAATACCACATTCACCTGCTGTATGCCCAAAGCCTGGAAGAGCCGCCGCGAGGAACCCGGTACACCCACCAGTCCTGATCCACTCAAACTCATCAAGGCGATATCCTTGATACAAGACAGCCCTTTGACCGGAGTTGGATCGTCAGAAGCTTCTTCAGTGATCAAGGTTCCGGGATTGTCCGGGTCAAAAGTGTTTTTGATGGCAATGGGAATCCCCCGGTCCCGTACCGGCTGGATCGAAGGTGGATAGACCACCTTGGCACCAAAGTGCGACAACTCCATTGCCTCCCGGTAGGTAATCTCCGGAATTGGGATGGCCTGTGGAACCTGGCGGGGATCAGCCGTCATCATTCCATTGACATCTGTCCAGATTTCTAAAATTTCCGCATCGAGGGCGGCGGCGAAGATGGCCGCTGTATAATCTGACCCACCACGGCCCAAAGTCGTGGTATGCCCTTGTGCATTGGAAGCGATAAACCCGGGAACCACCGCCAATCTCACACCTTGCAGCCGCTCCAGAATAGCCTGATTGGTAGTTTCAAAATCCACCTTGGCGTTTCCGTGCTGCTGATCGGTGCGAATGACTTCACGTGCATCAATCCATTCACATTCCAGGCCGTGTAATGCAAAAGCCCTGGTGATGACTTCTGAAGAGATTCTTTCACCAAAACTCACCACAAAATCATAGGTTTTTGGCGAAAGCTCACCTACCAGATAAACCCCTTGAAGTACCCCTTCCAGTTCATTCAGCAAAACTTTAACACGGGCCAAAACCCCGCTCTGCTTTACAACCGGGATCAATCCCCGGACTATATTCAGACTACGGTCTTCCAGCCTTTTCAAGTGCTCCACATAATTGGTGTCGCCAGCCGCAGCCGCTTCCGACATCACAATCAAATCATTCGTCACTCCACCAAAGGCGCTTACCGCAACCACCAACTGCTCCGATGATCTACTTTTGACGATCTCCAATACGCTAAGGATACGTTCCGCACTTCCGACAGACGTCCCCCCAAACTTCAGCACTTTCATGATATAATAATCTTCTTTCGATGATCAATGCCGGAAGTTCATAAAATGAACTTAACCGACGAAAAACCGCTCAAGATACGCAAATTGACCTATTAAAAAGTAGCCCGCTCCCCATTTTAACGAAGGGCTTTCCTACCAAACGCTTAAAATAATCCAGACGCATTGATCCAAACCAGCACCGGCTCCGTAGGTATGCGGTATCTAAGATCAAGCAATGAAAAAAGCATTTTTACCTCTACTCGTACTTTTCTTCTGGGGAAACCAAGGGACATGGGGACAAAACACCTCTGGAATGAGCCTGTTAAGCGTTCAGATACCACCCCAATTCGTTTCTGATTCCAGCAAAACCGATGGTGCTGATACCATTGGCGGAACAATTGAGATTGAAACCGTTCAGATTCGTTCACTCCCCAATCCAGAAACCTCTCTCCTCTCCCAGATCGACCTGGGTATCCGAAATATCCAATCCGGACAAGAGCTACTCCAACTCACACCGGGCCTGCTGATTGCCCAACACGCTGGAGGCGGCAAGGCTGAGCAAATGTTTTTCCGTGGATTTGACCTTGATCACGGAACCGATCTCGCCCTGCGGGTAGATGGGATTCCGGTCAATCAGATTTCCCATGCGCACGGTCAGGGATACTCTGACCTTCATTTTCTCATTCCGGAAACAGTCGGCCAAACTGAATTGTCTACTGGGCCCAGCAATGTGAGAGAAGGAAACTTCGCTACCGCAGGAGCGCTGCATTTCAAAACCATGGACCGTCTGAATCAAAATCTTATCAAAACTGAATACGGTAGTTTCGGCACCTTCAGAACGGTAGGCCTGATTGGCTTACCCGAAAAGGAATCCCGCAACCTGAATGGGTATTTTGCCGGAGAATTCCTTGGTTCAAGGGGTTATTTTGAGCAGCCACAACAACTGAGAAGGCTCAATCTGTTTGCCAAATTCAATGGGCGCCTTTCCTCACGTACCGCCTTTAAGGTCAATCTATCCTGGTTCCAAAGTAAGTGGGATGCTTCCGGTCAGATTCCTGAAAGGGCAGTTGAATCTGGAATGATTACCCGTTTTGGAGCGATTGATCCCACTGAGGGGGGCGAGACCGCCCGCAAAATGATAAGCTTTGAACTTGAGCATAAATTATCTGACCAATCTTCCCTGAGCCAACAGCTGTATCTGGTGCGCAATGATTTTCAGCTATTCTCCAACTTCACTTTTTTCCTCAACAATCCAGTCGAAGGGGACCGGATTCGGCAAACTGAAAACCGATACCAGTTGGGATACCAAACCAATTGGAACCACCTGACTGAATGGCGAGGAATTGGGGTAGCCAGCGAAATCGGGGGAGGGCTGCGCACTGATCTGGTCAACAATCTGGAGCTCGCCTGGATGAACACGCGGGAGGACTTAAGAGAGCAGATTCAACTTGGTAAAGTGATTGAGAACAATGCATTTGCCTACTGGGAAGAGAAGTTCTACCTCCACGAGGACTGGAAACTGGAAGTAGGATTGCGCCAGGACCTGTTCCGGTTTGCATACCGGGATGACCTGGCTGGCGGCACAATTGAATCTGCATACCAGGGCCGGACAAGTCCAAAGATTCGCTTGGATTGGAGTCCAAAGCCCCAATTGAATGTATTTGCCAAGGCTGGCCTGGGTTTTCACAGCAACGACAGCCGCACCTCGGCTATCAATCCAAATCAGGCATTGCCCAGGGCATCCGGCATTGATGCAGGTATTCTCTGGAAGCCTTGGCCAAAGATGGTTGTACAGGCCACTGCCTGGGCACTCCACCTCCAGCAAGAACTGGTCTATGTTGGCGACGAAGGGATTGTCGAAGCAAGTGGGGCAGCCCGACGGCTCGGTCTCGACCTTTCACTGCGGTATCAACTCAAGAAAGGTTTGTTGGCCAATGTGGACTTGAACTATGCCCATGCCCGGTACGAAAATGGCGACTATGTACCGCTTGCCCCGGCTTTTAGCAGCAGTGGAGGACTCACTGGCCAATTCAGCAGCCGCTGGTCGGGTGGGATTGGATACCGCTACCTCATGGATCGACCTGCAAATGAAGATGGGAGCCTGACCGCTGAGGGATTCTTCCTGGCCCAGGCCTCGGTTAGATATACATTGACAAACTCAATAACGCTCGGATTCAATGGGGACAATCTACTCAATCAGGAATGGAATGAGGCACAATTTGCAACGACTTCCCAACTCTCAGGAGAGTCCCAACCAGTGGAAGAAATTCATTTTACCCCAGGAGCACCACGTTCATTTAAAATCAGCATGGAGATTCAATTTTAACGGTCGCCATGATGTTACATAAATATCAAGTCGGCAATGAAATTCATGGAAAAATTCCCTATGTTTCGATTGTGCCAAAGCCAGAAAAACATAGTACGCGGGAGCAGACCGCAAATTTTCCCTCAGAAGCCTTCATCAGCCTCCTGCTTCAAAAGGACCGAAAAGCCTTTGAATTACTTTACGATAAGTATTCTGGTGCTTTGTATGGTCTGGCATTGAAGATGCTGAAACAAGAAGCCCTTGCTGAGGACGTTTTGCAAGAAGCCTTTATTAAGGTTTACCGTAAAATCCACACCTACGATCCCGTCAAGGGTAGGCTATTCACCTGGATGCTCAATATTACCCGCAACCTTGCGATAGATATGCTCAGATCCAGGCAATACCAGATGACATCTGGTTCGGTACAAATGGAGACAGAACACTTGGAGAAGGTGGCCCCTAGTGTGAGTACAAATATTGACCATATTGGACTCACGGAGGTACTCGATACCTTACCGGATGGTCAACGCGAAGTTATTCTCCTCTTGTATTTTCAAGGATATACCCAGGTTGAAGTGGGCAAAAAGCTCAACATCCCTCTGGGAACCGTTAAATCGAAGGTCCGCTTAGGAATGAAAGCATTGCGCAAAAAGATGCTTGAATCGAAAGGAGACCACGCATGAAAAATCTCATTGAAGAATATGTATTGGGCTTGCTTTCTCCTGAGGAAGAGATAGATTTCGAGGCAGCAATGACAAAGGACACTATGCTCAGAACAGAAGTTACAAGTTACCGGGAAACGATGGAAGCCTTGGTTTGGGAGGGGCAGGTTGCTCCGTCTCCATCCTTGAAGACCAAGATATTTGCGGAGATCGGAAAAATCGCTGAGGAAAAGGTATTGACTCCTCCCCTCCTCCATCCAGGATCAAAGGCTGAAGATTATGCTGTCTGGCTGGACCAGGAAGGCATGGAGCCACCGGAAGAATTCGAAAGCCTTCATTTTATCCCGATTGCCCAAACTGAAGATGGTTTATCTGCAATTGTCTGGATCAAGGACATGGTTCCGGAAGAGGTGCATACAGATAATATTGAACGGTTTCTCGTACTCGAAGGAAGTTGTGAGATCAGTTTCGGTGGTGAGGTCTATGCACTGAACCCCGGAGATTATCTTGCCGTTCCCCTTCACCATCCACACAATGTGAGAGTGACCTCTGACATTGTATGCAAGCTGATCGTGCAAAGACATGCGGCCTGAAAACCTCAGGGTTGAAAGCCACGTTTAATACATAAATGAACCACAAAAAATCTTACCGGGAAGTAGAGGATTCTCTTCAACACTATCAGGAAGGAACGCTTGATAACCGGGAAGAACTTGAATTTCGCATTGAAATCCAGCGTTTTCCAGAACTTGCCAAAAAGCTTGCCGCCTGGGATTTATCCGTGGAAGCAGACATACTTGCCACCCCGAATATTTCTAAAAGCTCCAGAGACAGGCGCAAGAAGGTCCTGAAGGGTTGGGACCAAATTGACAAAGAACTTCAGGAGCCCGGACATTTTCCGATTTTCCATCCTGCCTCTACCGCAGCAGACCTTCTCAACTTGATTCCAGACGCTGTGCTGAATCCAACCGAGCCCTTCCAAAATGTGTTGGTCCAAAAATTGGACCGAACTGAGGATGCGACTACCCTGATCATACACCTCAAAGACAAACTTCCTGAGGAAACCCATACCAACCTCATCGAACAGTTTGTGATCCTTCAAGGGAATTGCATTGTAAATATGAATGGAAATGAGATCACCCTTGAAGCTGGAAATTATTTCCGCATCCCCCTCCTTCACCCCCATTCCGTAAAGGTAACCTCGGCCGAACCCTGTATTTTCCTTTGCCAACGAATCCCCGCCTGAATTCCCATCTGGTACTGTTTCCGTAAATCTGGTCTTGCACTGGACCAGTCCCTGTTTGTCCATCAACGTAGCAAATCACGCAACTGAAGGAAAATAATTTTCATCGGGTGATCCAAACCAAAAGCACCTGCGTAGGTATCGCGTTGCAACATCAATCAACAGATTGAAAAGCTTCAGTGATCCACAATTACCAAAACTCAATATGAAAGTACACCCAAGAAAAAAAGCCCATTCTGTGATGCGGCGATCCTGGAAAACCTGGCAGTGGCTAATGCTCCTGACCCTCCTTCCCTTAGTGGGAATGAGTTCCAGTCACCGGGAGGCGCCGTTGATCGCCAACGATCCGCTGGCAGACAATACAGATCTCTATGCATTTGTCAGCCCGGACGACACCAATATGGTGACCATTATCGCCAACTACATCCCGGCGGAAGTTCCCTTTGGTGGTCCTAACTACCACACCTTTGGTGAGAATGTCCGGTATGAAATCCACATTGACAACGATGTCAATACCACTGGAGACGATATCATCTACCGGTTCACCTTTACCAGGACCAATGAAGACCCCACGACCTTTTTCAATATTCGTCTGGGGTTACAAAATTTGAAGACGACCTATACCATGGAGCGGAGCATTGATGGTGGCATCACTTTCAGTACCGTACTTTCCAATGGAACCGTCCCTCCTCCCAATATCGGTCCCCGCTCAATCGATGACCCTGTTCTGGGATTGAATTCCACTTATGACCAACTAATGGCAAATGCCATTGGCACTGCCTCCTCTGGAGAAACGGTTTTCTGTGGTTCAATTGACGATCCCTTTTTCGTCGACCTGGGTGCGGTATTTGACCTGGGAGATGCTCCTCGCCAAAACAGCGGGAACATTGTCCGTGATGGCCTCGCCCGTTACAATTGCCACACCATTGCGATCAAAGTCCCCATCAGTACCCTTCAGAAAGATGGTAAGACCGTCGACCAAAGGGCCAATATCCTGGATGGTGACTACGTGATTGGCGTTTGGGCCTCAGCCAGTCGGCCTGCTACCCGTACCCTGAATACTTCAGGCCCCGGTTATGTAGACAGCGGCAACTGGGTTCAGGTTTCCCGTTTAGGCATGCCTTTGACCAACGAAGTTGTCATTCCTGTCGGAATGAAAGATTACTGGAATGCCATTACACCCTATGATGAAATAACCGATACCCTCCTGGATCCTTATTTCTACAATCCTGAGCTCGCGCTTTACATGGATGACACGCAGTTTGGCGGTGCCGTTCCTGCATTTATGGGACTTCGCATCCAGGCCAATTCACTGGGATCATTTGATTTTCGGAATGGGATGGATGGCCTGAACAGCCTGAAAGGCTCCTCTGCCGTCACTGGAACCGCGCTGGACGATGCCATTTTCGGCACCCTGCTCCTGCCTGGTCCCGGGATGCCCCGTTCGGTTGACCTCTGGCCTGCCTTCCACACCGGAGTTCCTAACCTGGAGCCTTACCAATTGCTCACAGGAAAGAATGGCGATCCCCTTGCCAGCGGCAAGCCTTTTGTCAACAATTTTCTCCCCAACGGTGGTGACATGCTTCGCCTCAATATGGCTACCCCCATCACTCCCCGCAACGATCCCGACTTCAGTTCAGAAGGCCTGATCCAGTGTGCGGTACTCGGAATCCTCGACAGCCGATTCAACACTTCTGCTGCTTTACAGTGGATTCCCAATATGGATGGTTTCCCCAATGGTCGCCGTCTGGAAGATGATGTTACCCGCATCGAATTGCAAGCAGTCTCAGGAATCGTACTCGCAGCAATTGGCCTGACTTATGACGATCAATTGAATGGCGTGCCTGTACCCAGCAATCAAATGCTGAATGTGGTCCAGTATTCTACGGGTGTAGAAGAAAATGACACCACCTTCCGCTCAGTCTTCCCTTATGTTCAGGCTCCTTGGAGAGGAACCGACATTTAATCAAAAACAACAACTCAATTACAATGCATCAATATAAAAACCGGATACAGGCAGGATTGCGAAGCCTGGTCATGTTAACCCTTCTGGCGGGTACATGGGTGGCCGGATACGCTTCGAGCCACCGGGAAGCTCCGCTGATCGCGGACGATCCACTGGCTGACAACGTCGACGTGTATGCGTTCCGAAGCCCGGACGATACCAACACAGTGACGCTCATAGCGACCTATGTTCCTTACCAACTGCCCCAAGGTGGTCCGATCTACTACGGATTTGGAGAGAACATCCGCTATGAAATCCACATCGACAATGACATCAACACAACTGGTGACGATATCATTTACCGCTTCACATTCACCAAGGTCAATGAAGACCCCACCACTTTCTTCAACATCCGACTGGGCCAGCAAAACCAAAAGCTGACCTATACGATGGAAAAAAGTACGGACGGAGGTGTATCATTCACCCAGGTTATTACCAATGGAATTGTACCCCCGAACAATATCGGACCTCGTTCCATCCAAGGTGGTGCTGGTCTTAATACGACCTATGCTGCTCTGATGAGCGGTGCGATCAATACAGTTGGCACGGAAGAAGTCTTTTGCGGCCCGGTAGATGATCCTTTCTTCGTGGACCTCGCCGGAGTATTTGACCTCGGGGATACACCCCGTCAAACCGGTACTCCCAAAGATGGCCTTGCCTGCTCCAACGTAAGCGCGATTGCAATCAAAGTTCCTATTTCAGATTTGCAGAAGGGTGGTTTGAATGTAAGCCAGGCTGCCAATATCCTCGACGGAGACTTTGTGATCGGTGTATGGGCTTCGGCCAGCCGGCCCCAAATCCGTACGCTGAACGGTGATGGTACAGAATCTTATTCTGGAAGCTGGGTACAGGTTTCCCGCCTCGGCATGCCCCTGACCAACGAAGTCGTAATCCCAATTGGACAAAAAGACTATTGGAATTCGCTGTCACCTTATGATGAGATCACCGACACTGTCCTTGATCCCTTCTTTTACAATCCGGAATTAGGTCTCTACATGGACAATAGCCTCTTCGGTTCTGCTGTTCCCGCTTTCAGTCCCCTCCGCATCCAGCGCAACTCACTTGCCCAGGTATTTGGCGGATTTGACTTTGGCAATGGCAACGATGGTCTCTGGCCTTTGAAAGGTAGTCCCGCAGTAGCTGGTACCGCTTTGGATGATGCCATCTTTGGTACCTTATTGCTCCCTGGTCCGGGACAACCTCGTTCTGTTGACCTATGGCCGATTTTCCACACCGGAGTTCCCAACCTGGAGCCCTACCAACTTGCCACCGGCAAAACGGGCTTCAACCCATTGACCACTGGTAAGCCGTTCATCAACAATTTCCTTCCCAATGGGGGTGACATGCTGCGCCTCAACATGGCAACGCCGATTACCCCAAGGAACAGTCCTGATTTCAGCTCCAATGGTCTGATTCAGGCAGCAGTGCTCGGTCTCACCGACCCTGTTTACACAGCTTCAGGTACTCAGCTGGTCTGGATTCCCAATATGGATGGATTCCCCAATGGACGCCGCCTCGAGGATGATGTCACCCGTATCGAATTGCAAGCTGTTTCCGGGGTCGCCCTCGCAGCAATCGGCCTGTGGTACGATGACTTCGACACCACCTCATCACCTGTGACCCAGAACTTGTTGGATGTCCTCACCTATACCACCCAGATTGAAGCCAATGACACCAGCTTCAAGGCAAGTTTCCCTTATGTACAAACTCCATGGAGTGGTACGGGAAAATGCAGTGGCCTTGAGATACCTTATACGCAACCTGCTATTCTGAGCAACTCAGTCGGGATCGGTCTCGCAGCCCCGGATGTCTTCATGACCGCCTTCCCGAACCCAATGATGGATTACACCGTCTTCAAGTTCCGTACCCAGTCTTCCTCCAGAATCACAATCGATGTCTATGACCTGAATGGTCGCCTGATCGAGCGTGTCTCTGATGGCGTTCGTGGACAAGGAGAACACCAGATCCGTTGGAATGTCTCAGGACTTCCTGCCGGTACTTACCTTGCCCAGATCTCCCAAGATGGCGAACGGGCCAGCCAATCATTCAAATTGATCAAAACCAACTAACAGGATAGTGAGGGTCAGAAGAGGAAGTCTCCCGACGGGGAGGCTTCCTCATAGGCCCCCAAAAAACAACCTCTACACTTCACTTCATCTGACCCCATTATGAAAACTAAATATCTTCCCCTGACCGCCCTCTTCTTTGCCTTCCTCCTCGTCCTTATCCAGGGATGCTCTGAAATGCAAGGCTCAGCTATCCCTTCGGACCAGGATTCTGAACAAGCAGTAAAGCAAGAAGCGATACAAGAAATTCCTCAGCTACTTCCCCGTACCGAAGGGCTGGGCTCCATCGACGAACGCGTCCAGGTCAACCAGACTTATGACGAACAGGTAGCCATCCTGAAAAAAGACCCACAAAATGCTGAAGCGCGTCTGCAAATGGCAGCTTTGTTCATGCAGGAAGCCAGAGTCACCGGAGAGCACCCATACTATTATCCAAAGGCACTGGAACTCCTCTCCCCTTTGACCTCCCGCCTGGACCTCACAGATGAACAAAAATTCCAGGCTCATTATTTCACAGCTTCCGTCCTTCTCTCCCAGCACGAGTTTGCCCAAGCGCTGGTCGCTGGTGAAAAAGCGCGGGCTATTTTCCCCCAAACCGCCGCGATTTACGGAGTCCTGATCGATGCCCACGTTGAGTTGGGACATTACGATGAAGCAGTTCAGTTGTCAGACCAAATGGTCTCGATGCGCCCAGACCTCCGCTCCTATTCACGGATTTCCTACCTGCGTGAATTGCACGGAGATCCTGTTGGAGCCATGGAAGCAATGGATTTTGCCGTCAAAGCAGGCATGCCTGGTTTGGAACAAACCGCCTGGTGCAGGGTAACCCTGGGAGAACTCAATGAGACTTACGGAGATTTGGCTGCCGCGGAGATGCAATACACCATTGTGCTTCAGGAACGTCCGGAATACCCATTTGCTTATGCAGGCCTGGCCAGCATTGCGCAAAAAAGAGGAGAATTGGACAAAGCAATGGAGTACCTGGACAAAGCCATCGCCCTGATTCCTGAAGTTGGATTCTACGAGCAAAAGGCCGGTTTACTGGCGGAAATGGGAGACACGGAAGCAGCAAATGCACTGGTACCCGAGATCATCGGAATGATCGAAGAAGACCTGGCTGGTGGCCATATCATGGACCTGGAATTGGCCAGTGTACAACTGGAACTCGCCCAAGATTACGATGCTGCCCTGAAAGCGGCTAAGGATGCAGAGCAGAAGCGTCCCGACAACCTTGAAGTTCAGGCCATGTTGGCCAGAATCTACGCGGCCCAGGGAAATAAAGAACTGTCAAAAGAATATGCGGCCAAAGCAAGGCGCACCAATTGGAAAGCCCCCAAGCTATTGGCCTTAGTGAAGTAATTGATTTACAGAGGTGATTTTGATTTTTTTCGGAGAGACTGTTCCATAGGTTCAGTCTCTCCTTATTCATTGTGGGTAGTAACTCTCTCTGACTCAACTCCATTGCCCTTTGTATTGGTACAACTCCTCTGAACCAGTTGGCTGATAAACGATGAGGAACCCTCCTTTGTCCCCATAGGGACAAATGGCAATCCCTCCATCAGGATCCATCGTAATGCCATCCAGCCCTTCCTCTTCTGTCCAGCCGGCCTGGTCGATGGTACCATACCCATTGGTCCGCCAATTGGCGGCGGTCAGGATGCCATTCAGGCCAAATACCGATGAGAATACATCTGGGGTATCTGAATACTGGGCCCGATAAACCAATCTCATTTCTCCGTGGGAACAAGCCATTGCCAATTGGGAATTGGCATTGTAATCGTTTTGCAAGGCCGCGTACTTCTTTGCAAAATGCCCGACTGGGAAGTCCATTGGGGACCACTGGTGAATCGAGGTAAAATTTATCGGAGCTGGATTGTCCTGAAAGTCCACTGCCTTGACCACATTGAAAGGCGCGGTATTGTAAGAACTCATCCGCATGCCATACGAATTTCGCTCTTTGTAAACGATGAAAAGCGAAGCCCCTAATTGGCTGATGGTAATCGGGCCGTCTGTCAATTGATCGGTATCCTGAACCTGGCTGGCCCATTCTCCGTTGCACCATACCAGGCTCTGAATCTCCCCGTGGTCAGCGGCTACCCAAACCAACATGGCTTTCTCTTGCTGATCAGAATAGTCCAGGTAGCTGGTCAAAGCAAAACTCCCAGCCGTCTTTTGGCCAAGCGAAGAAAAAGCCGACCAGGCACCTCCCGCTGCTTTGGTACTGTATTGTAATTCCCCATTGTCCTCTGCGACCAACAACAAGGAATCCGCCCCTTTGAATCCAGCCAAACCCAGTCCGCCGGCGC
>CAYGRE010000106.1:0-25249 GCA_964352215.1 uncultured Bacteroidia bacterium | reverse complement strand
TTCTGGGAGTTCCGACCTGACTAGCAGGGAGGTTCAGGCATAGCAGCCGGGAGTTCCGACCTGACTAGCCGGGAGCTTCAGGCATAGCAGTCTGGAGTTAAGACCTGACTAGCTGGGAGCTCCAGGCATAGCAGCCGGGAGTTAAGACCTGACCACCAAGGAGTTAAGACCTCACCAGCAGGGAGCTCCAGGCATAGCAGCCGGGAGTTAAGACCTCTCTCTCAAGAGGTCTGAGCTTACTAGTAGGGAGGTCCGAACTTACTGGTCGAGAGTTCGGACCTCTCAGGCAGTAGCCTTTTGCTATGTGACGTGTAGCAAAAGGCTAATGCAAAAGAGGTCATAGCTACACCTTTTTGTATCCTAAAGCGATACCTACCTAGCTAAAAAGCGCAATTAAAGCACCCAATAACCAATTCGAAGCCAGAAATCAAAGGTATCATATATATAGACTTGCCTGGGGTCATTATGTGCGCTTCCAGAATTGGCATTCACCCAATCTTATTGGGATTTTCCGGATATCCTTCCTTCCCTTCAGGAGAGACTTTTTCCCAATCGGTGAAAAGGTGGCTTTACGCACCCTCAAGGCACATTTCAGGCAAGGTGGCAGCAAGAGGCGAAACAGGTAAATGCTCCGACAGGGTGAGTCTTTTGCTTACTATGAGTAAGCTCGGACCTCTCACCCAAGAGGTCTGAACTGCCAGGTGGGAGCCCGAACCTCCGAATCGGGAGGTCGGAGCTCCGTTTCGGGAGGTCAGACCTCTTATCCGTCAGTTCCGAACTTCGATTCTGGGCCCTGAAGGGCGTTTCTAATAATATTGGGAAAGGTTTGTTCCCATATTCTACCGTGTTAAAATAGCATTCCCAATTGAAGTGATCCAACGACTACAAACCCGGTACGGCGATAAATGGCCCAGGTCGATCCGTCAGGATTTCCCAACCAATCAGAGCCAGTGGACCAGGGAGTTGCAGCATTGCCACCAAGAATAAACCGCTTGCGGATGACCCATTGGCCTCCAATTCCCAAACCGAATTCACTCCGGTAGTTCCGATAGTAGATATAACTATCCGGCTTTATCCGTAACGAACGTCGGAAATAACCCAGATGTACGAAAGCGTAGATTCCTTCAAGTGGATGGCGTTTGTGTAACAAAATGTAATACTTCGTGCGAAGTGTTCCCGCAAGTTTCCAGAATGTTCCATCTGCGAAACCGCTACCTGTCAGGTCATTACCGCTGGCACCGATTCCGATTGCGGGATTCAAGGCCAATCGTTTGCCCCAAAGCCATTCACAGCCTACTGTCAAAACCTTTCCATCATCGCGAAAATCCCCGCCAACCGTTAAGGCAAGGGGAGTCTTTACAACGACTTCAGATTGAGCAGATAGGGTACTGAATTGCAGTAACAATATCATTAAAAAACTGGGAATGAATGGCCGTATCCTCATCATTTCAATGCTTCAATTTCCAATTGCATGCTTTCATTTTCCTTCTCCAATTTAATTAAATGCAGCGTCAATTCCTCGATTTGTTAAGCCAGTTGATTCAGAAGGGAGGTAAGAAATGACATTAGGAGAGAGAATAGAAGAATAGATCAAAGACAGGGGAATGACCAAGGCTGAATTCGGTCGCCCTTTTATGCCTACTCTTTTAGGTTTTTCCTGCTTGTTTGGTGAAGTCTTTCCCTTTCCTTTGCCGACAGTTTTTGCATTCTGGCATCTTTGAGTAGGGATTGTAACTGTGTTTTTGCATACTCCCTTAATCGTAACATCCGATCATTTTTTGGCAGTCCCGCTTGAATCAGAATTGAATTTAAGGACTCAAGGTTTGCCAATATCGTTAGTTGGACTATGGATGCATTGTCCCTTATATTACCCCCATTTAATGCAGCTTGTGGATTCTCTTGTTTCCATTTTTTTGCTGTCATCCCGAAAAGGGCGAGATTTAATATGTCAGCTTCTTTAGCATATTCAATACCCTGCTTGTCTTTCGGTAGGCTTGAAAAGGGTATTAGATGTTGCTCAATGGCGTCCGTTTGTAGCCTATAATTCACCTTTGACAAAAATCTCCTGAAGTCCCATTCCCTTTTTGCTTCACTTAATTCCCAATCTTTGAGCTTTTGGTAGTCTTTGATCAAAAACAACTCAAACTCAGGGCTAATCCAGGCTCCGAATTTAAAGGCAATATCCTTATGAGCAAAAGTTCCACCATATCTTCCTGACTTTGAGACAATTCCTATTGCATTGGTGCTATTCACCCATTGCTGAGGACTAAGCGTAAAGGCTCCTGTACCAGCATTCATTCTAAACTCATCGAATTCGATGAGTTTAAAATTCGGATTGTGCATTTGCTCCCAAATACCCAAAAACTGAATTGTGTTCTTTGATCTCAACCAGTTCCCAATCACCATCCGACTATTTGGTAAATTCTTTATCATATCAGTCATACTGATATAGTCCTGATCATTAATCGTCTTAACAATTATCTCTTTTCCTTGAACCGTGATAGTCCTATTATTCTTCATTGATTTATTTTTCTCTTTATACCTACGGTAGTAAATATTTAATGGTTACAATTCTTTTTAGCTTATCCCTGCAATAAAATTCTGATTTACAGCAACTTGACTGACAAAGAACATCAAATCCCATTCGTAATATAGAGTAGAGAAAAACCTGAAACCCCGCTAAAGTTTGGCGACACGCGAGGCTTTCATAAATCAAAATTCGTTACGTTAAACGTACGTAAATCCTCTCGGTAATGCCCAAGGGGTGGATGACTGTATGCCAGTGTACAGTTAAAGCCTTGCCAGCGAGGATTAGTCTGTACGCTGCCGTACAGATTAAGGCTTGCCAGCCGAAATTCAGAATTGGTCATGGCTGAGTTTTTTGGTGGAGAAACGGGACAATCTATCCGGGAGTCCTTGCGGGAATTGGTCGCCAATACCGGCTGAAACATCACCCCAACTCCTCAATCTTCTCCGAGTTCTCCAATAACCACGGTTTTGTGAAGTTCGAAGTCCTCCCCAACCCTCCCCTGAATGCAACAACCTTCAGGCTAAAGAATCCACTCATAAAAGTGATAGTTTCCTCCCTCTGCGTATTTTCCTAAATTTGCCCGATACCCTTCCCTCAGGCAGACACCTGAACCATGAGATCAGCCCTAAGATTACTTGCCCTCTTCTTGCTCCTGAACCTCCCATTGACCGGCTTCTCCTTCAACTCCGAGGAGCACAAGTACATGGTGGACCGGGCCATCGAATCCCTTTCTTTTCCGGACAGCTACAACTTCCCCAAGGCGGTCAATTTCGCGAAGCACCCCAACTACCTCAAGGTCTTCGAAAAGGCCAAAGAGTTCGCCATGGGGCAGCAAAAATCCCTCTCTACTGCCTATACCAAGGAACGCCTCCGCCGATTCTGCCAGGACGATTTCAATGCCAATATTTGGATTCCCTCGGTGGCGGTCGAAAATGTCCTTTACCTCCCCGATGCGTCCGACCCGGACAAATTCAACCGGATGTCGTCTTTCACGTTGGGGGAATTGGTCGCCTTGTATGGAGATTATCGGAAAATGAGTGGGACCACCGGCAATCCATTTGAACCGACCCTGACCAGTGCGGCCCTCAAGGGGATCACATTTGATAAAGCGAACCACCCCGACCTCGCGCCCCGTAAGACTCCTTACCAGGATTACCTGCGCTATATTGCATCCGGGGTATTTCCCCCGGTGGGTTGTGGTGGAAACCGCACCGGCAACACCGCCCGGGACGATGAATTCGAGGAAGCCGGCTGGTGGGGCGACGACATGCTCCGCAGTGCCAATATCAACGACTGGCACTTTTCTGATGGTGCGGTGGGTTGGTACACCGGGATGCACCGCCTTGCCCTCCGCTCTGCGGTGCGCGCCCAGCAGGACCCGCGCTACTGGGTGCTGGCATTCCACTACGAAGCCAATGCCCTGCACAGCTTCACCGATCTGTTTGCATTTGGCCATGTGGTCACCAACCGCGGGCAGACCAGCTATGAAATCCTCCTCAACAATGGGGAGTTGCGGAAAACACCATATAAATGGATGGAGGGCGTGATGCGCCTGGGCGGCTGCACCCGCAATGCCAATGGCTCCTTGTCCCTCGATGCGGAATTGCCCGAAGGCGATGAACCCAGCAAGCAGCGCAATGATTTCATCCGAACCGATGCCGGGGTGCGCAATGTTTTCTGCGTCCTGGAGAAAAAACTCCACGATGACTTCAATGGCAGCGGAGCGACGGTCAAGAACCTGAAAGGGGATGTATTCACGGTAAAGGGGGATGGGGGCTATCCGGCGCTGTCGGATGCTGACAAAGAAGTGATCGCCGAAGGGATTCGCAGATCTGTCCTGTCTTTGCTCCTGGCCTACCAGGCAAATCCCTCCGATCCAGAAATAATCCGGCCGGGGTCCGGGTACTTTTCAGCTCTGGGTTATGTCCCGGTTTATATTGTCAAAGATGCAAACGGTCACTTCACGGGTCAATTTGCGTCCTATGCCGGATTCGTTTCAGATCTCAATGGGGACTATTTCGAACGGCGGGTGCCTGAGGATTGGCAGGATTGTAAGATCAAGTTCATGAGTGGCCAGCACCCATGGAAGCCCCGGAGAAATCAACCACTTTGTACCGAATGGGAATGAGCCTTTCCCTTGGTGTACCGAATGGGAATGAGCCTTTCCCTTGGTGTACCGAATGGGAATGAGCCTCCTCCTTGGATTACCGAATGGGAATGAGCCTTTCCCTTGAATTTGTCATGGAACAGGCATTTACATTATCAACAGTAGCGCATTCCCTGAAAAAAAATCCTTAACTTTAATGTATGAGATTTGTGTTGAGGCTATTTCCTTTGTTCGTGTTGGGATTGTCCCTGCTGACTTCCTGTAACCGTACTTATGACCCCACCCCTGAGTACGTAACACGGCTATTCCCCCTGGAAGACGGCAAATACCGGATTTACCATGTGATAGATACGGTCTTTGAAACGGCAGCCAGCGGAGATTTTGAGGAACAAATCTTTTTCAAACGGGAAATGGTCGACGGAACCGAGACCGATCTCCTGGACCGTGAAGTCAGCAAACTCTGGATTCACCGTTCTCCCGACACCCTGGGGACCCCCGACAACCCGGTATACGATTGGGATTATTACGACTTGTGGACCATGTACAATGGAGAGCAGTATGCCGAAAGGATTGAAGGCAATACCCGCTATCTGGTTCTGAGAAATCCAGCCTATCCGGACGCCTCCTGGAATGGAAATTTATTCAACAACCAAAACCAGCAAACTTACCGCTACACCAATATCGATACGACGGTCACGGTGCAGGGAGTGACTTATGAAAATTGCGTGTTTGTCCTGCAACAGGAGTTTTACCAGCCTATCCAAGACAGCACCGGGGCCATTTTCATTAGCGATTACCAGTATGAAATCTATGCGCCCGATGTGGGGATGATCCTCAGGTATTACAAAACCTATCTCCGCCAAAGCAATGCGATCGTAGCCGAATCAAGCCGCATCTTCATGGAAGAGTTGGTCGAGCACAATTTCTATTGAGCGACATTCCCAGCTCACAGAATCAGCAAAATCCCAGCTGACAAAATCAGCCTAAATTTACAAGTTCATTTACCTGAACAAGCCGATCACTGTATTCATCCTGTATGCAGGGTATCAAATAGCTATATTGAAACTGCCGGAGGGGTGCCAATTAACTTAATTGAACCTTCAATGGACACCCTTGAAGTCTATCTGAGCCCTTCTGCCGTATATGTATATATTCGATTAAAGATTAATTAAATATGAAAAAGGATCTCCTCGAGCTATTCCAGTCGTATGGAACCGCCACGTTGGAACTACTGCCCAAGCTATTGGTGGCCATCGTTGTCTTCACACTGTTTTATTTGGCAGGGATGCTACTGGCACGGATCATCAAACGCAAGAAAAGAAAGCGGGATGTTCAATTGCTGGTCAAATTCGGTGGTCAAATAGGCCGTTGGTCCCTGATCCTGATCGGTTTCATGGTCAGTATGCATATCATGGGATTCGGTGGGGTGATGAGTAACCTTATTGCTGGTGCAGGTATCTCGGCCATTATCCTGGGCTTCGCTTTCAAGGACATTGCCGAAAATTTCCTGGCTGGTATTTTGCTCGCGGCCAAGCCTCCATTCAAGGTAGGTGACCTGGTGGAAGTGGATGGGTACAAAGGCAAAGTCACCAATTTGAATCTGCGCACCATGCACCTGCGGGTGGCGGATGGCCGGGACATTTATATTCCCACTGCGATGATCATCAAAACAGCAGTGACCAATTACACCCAGGACGGTCTCCTCAGGGTAGATTTTCCGATCGGTCTGGATACAGGGGCGGATGTGGACGAGGCAGTACGCTTGATCCTTGAGGAATTGAAAAAGTTTGAGCGCATCTTGCCCACCCCGGCCCCCAATGTACTGATAGAAGCCTTGGATGTCAGCACCATCAACCTTCGGGTTTTGTTCTGGGTGGACCAGTTTTCCACCCCTGACGCCAATGGAACGGGACTTGGCATCAAGAGCCAAGTAATTGTCGCCACCAGAGACCTCCTCTTTGCCCATGGTTACACGATGCCGGCTACCATTCTCGAACACAAGATTTACCAGGAAGAGGCGCCTATCCCGTTGCGCATTGTCAATTCAGGCGACGGCAAATGATGAGGTCTTTTCATATTTTATTGCTCATCTAAACCAGAAACACCATGTCCAGATTCCTAAAAAACCAGCGCAGTAACCTGGGAAAAGTTCCCGGCTCGATCGTCCACATCGGTGAACAATTCATCGACCAGGTTAAGATTGAGATCATGTCTTACTCGGTGGAACAAGTGGAGGAATCGGAAGGGACAGGTATGCGTGCTTTGTACGAAATTCCCAGTCAGCCGAATGGAGTGGTATGGATCAATATCATCGGTTTGCATGATGTTGAACTGCTGAAAGAGGTGGGTAACCACTACCATATTCACCCCCTGGCCATGGAAAGCGTTGCCAACACCGGCATCCGGCCCCGCCTCGAAGACTTTGGGGAATACCTGATGATTTGCCAGAAGATGCTGCGATTCGAAGAAAAAGAATCTATCATTCATGCGGAGCAGGTCAGCTTTCTGGTTTTCAAAAATGTGTTGATCACCTGGCTGGAAGCTCCCGGAGATGTCTTCGAGCCGGTGCGTGACCGAATCAGAAACAACCGGGGCAGGATTCGGAGGTTAGGAACGGATTACCTCTGCTTTTCCTTGCTGGACCTGATGTACGACCATTATACCACAGTTCTGGAGCAATTCGGGGAAAAGATTGAGGACTTAGAGGAGGATGTATTGGGTGATCCGGACAAGGAGCTTCTGGAAAAAATAAGTGGCTACAAGATGGAGTTGAATTACCTCCGCAAAAGTATCCGGCCTGCCCGCGAACTCGCAGGTGTACTTTCCAAGCTGGACTCTGTCCTCATTCACGACAAGACGCGGCAGTTTCTGAAGGAACTCCTGCCGAATGTTACCCAGGCGGTGGAGGTCGCCGACACTTACAGCAATGTCCTTTCGGACTTTCTCCAGGTTTACCACACTTCTGCGAGTACCAAGATGAATGAGATCATGAAGGTGCTCACCATCTTTTCCGCCATCTTTATTCCGCTTACGTTTTTGGCCGGCATCTATGGGATGAACTTCGAGAACTTGCCTGAGAAAGAGTGGTACTATGGCTACTATGCTTTTTGGGGTGTTGTGGTGGTGGTCGGGATCCTGATGTTCTGGTTCTTCCGGCGGAGGAAATGGCTTTAGGAAGGGCTTTAGGAGTAGCTTTAGGAGTAGCTTTAGGAAAATAGTTAATGGAACGGACGGTGGCACCATTGAACATATTGCTGATTGAGCCCTTTTTGGGTGGGTCTCATGCCCGCTGGGCGGAAGGCCTGGTGCAGTACAGCCGGCACAAGGTGCAGGTCATGGGCTTGCCGGGGCGCCATTGGAAATGGCGCATGCATGGTGGCGCGGTGACGCTGGCGGAGCAGTTCATGGAAGCGTTTGCCTTGGTCGATGGGGCTAAGTCGCCTGATCAACCCCAGTTGCCCGACTTGATCTTAGCGACGGATATGCTGGACCTGAACACCTTCCTCAGTCTTACCCGATCCCTCAGCCACCAAATCCCAGTGGCCATTTATTTCCACGAGAACCAACTCACCTATCCCTGGTCCCCTTCTGATGAGGATGTCCAACTCCAACGCGACAACCATTACGCGTTCATCAATTATACCAGTGCCCTTGCCGCCGACCATGTATTTTTCAATTCCCAATACCATTTGGATAGCTTTTTGGATGCCTTGCCCGGTTTCTTGCGGTCATTTCCCGACAAGCGCAATTTTCACACGGTGGAGCTGATCAGGGAGAAATGCTCGGTGCTTTATCTTGGGATGGATTTGGTGAGAGAAGCGGATCGGGAGGGGGACCTCGAGAGAGATCCTGAGATCGATCGAAAAGAAATCCAGGATAGAGATACCCCAATTTCTTCTGCTGCAAAGTCCAAAGCTACAACCAAATCAACAGCTGTAACCAGGACCGATTCTACAGTTACAGCCAAATCCGAATCCAAATCTGACGACCCAGCCACACCCCCGCTCCTCCTCTGGAACCACCGCTGGGAATACGACAAGGGTCCCGACGAATTTTTCCAGACGCTCATCGAACTAAAAGCGGAGGGCTACCCATTTCAGTTGGCGGTGCTTGGGGAGTCCTATCGCAAAGCTCCACCTATTTTCGAACGCGCCCGGCAAGAATTGGCTGACCGGATTGTACAGTGGGGCTTCAGTGAAACCGGTTACCTGGATTGGCTGCGCAAGGCGGATTGCCTCCCGGTTACCTCGCGCCAGGACTTCTTTGGGGGCAGTGTGGTGGAGGCCATGTACCACAATTGCTGGCCCATTCTTCCCGATCGATTGGCTTATCCTGAGCATATCCCGGAGGCCTTTCGCAACGATTGCCTCTATGCGGAAGGACAGTTCAAGGAGGCATTGCGGGGCTATCTGGAAAAGTTTGTGGCGAATGGGAATTCCCAAAGACAAACCGATCTTCCCCAACCCCACGAATGGGTCCTTCACTACGACTGGCAGAATTCCGCCCCCCAATATGACCGCGCCTTTGGAAATCTCCTTTCGAAAGGCTAACATCGGTTTTTGAACCGCATCCACGATTGTTACTGAATGAAGACCCTCGCATTTATCGAAATCCACCAGGAAACCAACTCTTTCTCCAGCGTCGGGACCACCCTGCGCGAATTTGAAAACTTTGCCCTCTACCGGGGGGAGGAAGTCCGGGAGTTCTGTAAAATCCACAAGCTTCAGGCGGCTGGATTTTTTGATGCGGTCGATAAGCATGGGAAAGGGGAATTCAAGGCATTGCCCATCATCGCGGCCTGGGCCTGGTCCGGTGGCCCGATCGAGCGGGAGGTCTATGATATATTCAAGAATGATGCGCTGGACGGGCTGAAAAATATCAAGAATCTGGCCGGAATCTATTGCTCTCTGCACGGCGCGATGGGGGTTAAAGGGCTGCGCGACCCGGAAAGTGATATCCTCGGGGCCATCCGTGAATTGGTCGGGGAAGATATGCCCATCGGGGTCTCTTATGATCTCCATGCTTGTGTCACCGAGGAGAATATCCGGCTGGCCACCTTTTTGACGGGCTACCACACCAATCCCCACCGGGACCACCGCAGCATTGGCCGCAAGACGACTCGGATTCTGATGGACACCGCACGGGGAAAGGTCAAACCCACCATGGGATTTCGGAAGATGCGCCTGCTCAAGGGCGGGGGTTGGGGAATCGACTTGCTGCAACCGATGCGGGGTATCTTTCGCAGGATGAAGCGGATGGAGCGAAGGAAGGAGGTGCTGGCGGTGACCAATTTTTGGGTTCACCTTTGGATCGACGATGAAGAACTGGGCTGGGCGGTGGTGACGGTGACGGACAATGACCAGGAACTGGCGGACAGCCTGGCCGAGGAATTGGCCGAGGCCAATTGGAAGGTCCGGGACCGCAAGCATCCGGTCCCCAAGTCGCCGCACGAGGCGATTGACATTATTCTCAAATCCAAATTGAGACGGTTGATCGGCACCACCGTGATCTGCGACATCTCCGATGTGGTCGGGGCAGGGGCGCCGGGTGCCAATACCAATATCCTGAAAGAGTTGATGGAGCGGGCGCCGGAGTTGACCACCTATATTCCGGTCCGCGACCCGGAGATGGCCAATGAAATCTTCCCGGCCAGGGTGGGCGATGAATTGACTCTCAAAGTCGGTGGTCGCATTGATCCCCAATTCAATCCTCAGCTCGATTTTTCCGGAAAGGTTATCTTCAGTGCGGAGTCACAATGGGGAAATACCACTATACTGGTCCACAATGGCATTCACCTCATCCTGACCGAACTCGCATTTCCGGGATACTTCCCCGGTGATTTTCGCAGCCTCAAGCTCAACCTCTGGAAGGCGGATGTGCTCGTTGTCAAAAACCTGTTTCCCTTCCGCATCAAGTTTGCCCGGTACAACCGCAAGACCCTCAATGTGATTTCCAGCGGCACCACCAATATTGATGTGCATCAGCTACCCTATACGAAGATTCCCCGGCCGATTTACCCGCTGGATGATATTGAGGATTGGCGTTAGGATTGGTCATTGGGATGTTGGGGTGAACCATCTTAATATTGGTCTGCATTTCGTCCCCCCTACGTCTTCGCCTTTCGCACCTGCTTTTCAATCCCATCCCAATCCTCATCACTCAAGGCATCCAGGCCGGTAAACTGGCCGGCGTTGTAGATCCATTCTCCGCCATCAATGGCGATGACTTCACCTGTCATGTAGGCGGCGAAGTCGGAGACGAGGTAGGCCGCGAGGTTGGCGAGTTCCTGGTGCTCTCCGGTGCGGCGCAGGGGTACGCGGTTGGTAGGATCGGCCAGGTCTTCGAATCCTTTGGGCACGAGGCGTTCCCAGGCGCCTTTGGTGGGGAATGGACCGGGCGCAATGGCATTGGAGCGAATCTTGTACTTGGCCCATTCTGCCGCGAGGGAGCGGGTGAGGGCAAGGACACCGCCTTTGCCACAGGCGCTCGGTACGACGAAGCCGGAGCCGGTCCAGGCGTAGGTGGTGACAATATTCAGGAAGTTGCCCTGAATGCCTTGCTTGATCCAGCGCTTGCCAGCGGCAAGGGTGGTATAGTAGGTGCCACGGAGGACGATGTCGACCACGACATCAAATGCACGGTGGGACAACCGTTCGGTGGGACTCACGAAATTCCCGGCGGCGTTGTTGACGACGACGTCCACCTGGCCAAACCGCTCCCAGGCGGCGTCCAGCATGGCTTCGATCTGTTCGTATTTACGGACGTCGCAGGCGACGGGGAGGACTTGTCCTCCGGTGGCTTCCTCCATTTCCTTGGCGGCTCCTTCGAGCCGGTCCAGGCTGCGGCTGGTGATCACCACGTTGGCGCCGAGTTGGAGAAAATAAGTAGACATGGATTTGCCGAGGCCACTTCCGCCTCCGGTCACCACGATGGTTTTCCCCTTGAGTGCGTCTTCGCGCAGCATTCCTTCTGTATATTTCATAGCATCTTTTTTGAATATTTAAATAACGGTGGCTCTTTCCAATTCAAAGTACACGGCAATATCTCACAACCATCGAAGGAACGCAATCCCAGGCAGCATAAAATAAATGTGGATAACACAACCACCCCCAGAGACCCCAATCGGCGTATTCGAAATTATTATTTGCTTTTCCACAACCTTATCCACATATTCACGTTTAAGAAAACGGTGCGGTTGGTGAAACCTCCCAGTGAATCCCTGCACCTATCTCGTATTAAAAAAATCGGTCATGAAATTTTACTTTTTACGTCGAGCCGCATTGGGGCTGGGACTGATCGGATATTGTCTCTGTGTCAAGCCGGTCAACCCACTCGTGAATGCGAGCCAACTCAAAACAGAGAGTTCACATTTTCCTATATAAGATTTGGTACACACGCTTTAAGAGGCCTTGGTACGGCCATCGCTCTTTAATTGACAAATTCGAAATCTCGCTGTGGTGGCGAGATTTTCTTTTTCCATCGGTTTTTCTTTTTGCATTTCCCTCCCCTTTTGCCGAAATTCCTTGTCTTATCGATAAATCACAATCAGCTATGAAACTTCAGATCACACGACTCCTTTTTTCCGCAGCATTTCTTTTTCTCGGTCTTCAACTCTCTGCACAGAGTGCAGACAGAAGTAATCTGAGTATTGAAGCTCCCATTGAAGGAAGTATTACTTCCAATTCTTCAGAAGCCGTAGTTGTTTCATTGAGTGCTGAATATGCACTTGAAGTGGGTGATCTCGTAGCTCTGAACCGGGAGGTAAGTACTCCAAACCAAATCGAAAAAGGATTTGTCACGGTTGGCACCTTCAGAGTTGAATCCCTCAATGGAAGTAATCTGAGCCTGAAGCCAATGGAAACCAAGGACCTCAAGATGGCTGCCAATGGTGAGAAGGTGAACAAGATGACCTCCGGGATGCAGGTTAAAATGAGTTTGCTGACTTCCACCCACTGATTAACTTTGCGCCTATGCGCAATGCCTGGTACGGACAAAATGCCCTCATCGTACTGCTGTTCAATGGCTTGGTAAGCCTCCTTCATGTATTTGAGGTATTTCCCTATTTCTATACCCTCTTCTATGCCCTTTTTTGCCTGCTTCCTATGCTGGTGGCTATCGTTGGGATCATAGAAAAGGACAAGAACAAGATCTTTGCCTGGATAGCCCTCTTTCTTTCAGCGGGGCTGTTTATCCATTGGTTGATTGCCCTTTTGATCCGCGTCCAAGTCATTTAAGTCCTCCATGAAAACTCCACTTTCCCTCCTTGTTCTCTTATTTACCCTTGCTGCTTGTACCTCCACCACACCAAAAGCATCAGAGAATCCCCCGGACAAACCGGTCGTCAATACGCCGACCCCACAGGTTCACCCGACCAGCCCTTCCGAACTGTCCAGCCCTCCTTTGCAGGTGAATTCCCTGGATGGACTGGAATGGCTAATTGGTACCTGGAAGCAGGAAGAAAGCCAGAGTCGGGTCAGCTATGAGTCCTGGAAAAAGAAGTCGGATGACTTGTATGTCGGTTCTTCCTGGACTATGCAATTGGGGGATACGATCTGGAAGGAAACCCTGGAGATCAAAATCGAAGACAACAATGCGGTCTATTATGCCACGGTTCCGGAAAACGACGGACCGGTTGGATTTGCCATGACGCTGCAAGAAGCCCAACGTGCTGATTTTGAAAATCCGATGCATGATTTTCCCTGGAAGATCTCTTATTGGAGAGGCTCCGACTCGCTGTATGCCAGGATCGCCGGGTTTCGAAATGGGCAAGCAGCCTTCAATGACCTGGTGATGCTGAAATTAAAATGATTTCCAGCTTTACTTGCGCCGTCTCTTACGCCCTCACTTGCGCCGTCATTTAAGTCGTCATTTGCGCCCTCACTTGCGCCCTCTCTTGCGCCCTCATTTCCGGATGATAAATTTCCGATCGATCTGTCTTCCATCTACCTCGAGGCGAAAGAAATACATGCCATCCGCGAGGGAACTCAAGTCGTAAACCCCTTCATACAACCCGAAGAAAGCTTCCTGCTCCTCGCGGTAGAATCTTTTCCCATCTAATCCATATATGGTGACTTCGAAATCCGTCGGGCGAAAGGCGGGGAAATCGCAGTGCAAGGCTCCTGAATTTGGAATGGGATACAATTTGATATCTTCCTCCTCCACCCCAACCTCGATTTTCGTATCTGTATAACTGCTTTTGAGCTCGAAATTGTCGAGGTAAAGCCGTTCCAGGTTGTTGCGCCCCACCGCAGAGGTCACTTTGAGGACAACCCGTTCCCCGGCAAATTCATCGAGCTCCACTTCCCGGCGGGTCCATTGATCACAATCGGAAGGGAGCCAGGGGGCACTGCTGTCGTACACAATGGCATCCAATAAACCCACCTGGCTGGAATAAAACAGCCCTATGGGGTCGTTGGGTTCCGCTTCCCGGATTAAATCCACTCCCAGGTATTGCAGGAAATCGAGCTGGCCTTGTCGGGCAAATGAATGGGAAAATGCGAAGATGGCATCGTCGTGAAGGGCCAGGTCGAAGATGGGGGAGAACAGGTAATTGGCCTTGGGTTCAACGTAGAGGTAATTTTGCACGAGGATAGCCTTTTGCCCGTAGGTTTCACAGCTGTCTCCCATGTCCCGGATCTCCCATTTGTCCTCGGGGCGTTCCCAGGCGATCCATGATTCAGTTCCTCCACTTTCGAAATCCAATTTGTGGGGAAGAAACCCTTCGTAGGGACGGACAAATTCAAATGCGGCGGTATCATTTTGGGGAATGGCATCGGTCAGGCCGTTGGGTGCATTGACGCGAATGGAGAATTCATGTTGCCCCGGTGCGGGGGGGCTAAAGGGCGGTATATCGATCCAGGTCAGGCGGCCCTCTCCGCGCACCAAGCCTTCCCAGGAAACGGTGTCGAAGGGGATTTTGTCCATCTGGAGAATAAGGTCCAACCGGGTCAGGTTATTCAGGCCATTGTTGATGATCCTCACCTGTGGACGCAGGGAGTCACCGAAATTTACCTGATCGAGGTTGCGGAGGGTGTAGATCGACACATCGAGGTTGGGTATCTGAACCTCGCAGGCCGGGCTGTTGGTGAGGAGGGGACGCAATTCGCGGAGGACATAGCGCATCCGGGTCCGCTGGCCGGGGGTAAAGGCACTATAGCAGGAGAAGGAATTGTAGTCCATGTAATTGATATTCATGTCGGGAATATCGGTGGCGAAGGGGTTGTTGTCGCTGGGGTCGTCCGCGTCGGTGCTGCAATTGTTGTTGCTGATGCAGCCTTCAAAGACGGTCTGTAAATTGTCGGGCGGGGTGTCACAGACCCGGTCTCCCTGCAGGAGGCAGTCATCGTTTTGGCATGCCTCCTGAAAGGTGTGGTACAAGCCCAGGTAATGTCCGATTTCATGGGCCAGCACTGCCGCACCTTCTTTGTTGTAGCCAATCATTTGAAATTCAGTCACCACCCCGTC
Organism: uncultured Bacteroidia bacterium; assembly: GCA_964352215.1. GTDB lineage: Bacteria > Bacteroidota > Bacteroidia > J057 > JADKCL01 > CAWUKT01. The sequence goes on along the minus strand of CAYGRE010000106.1, from coordinate 10,148 downwards.
GCGGCGGTCCTCCGGATCTTCCGGGGGGAAGGTGGCAAAGGCGGTGGCAAAGGAGATGTCACCTACGGAATAAATATTGAGGACGGTTTGGGGGCTCCAGGCAAAAATCGTAAAGATCTGGGCAGCCACGCCGTAGTCGTTTACCTCATAATAATCGGGAGAAGCGATCCATTCATAGCCATCGGTTTCCCGGCCATAAAAGTCCCTTCGGGCAAAGCAGAAGGAGATGTCGATGGGGGTGCCGGTACTGGGGTCATAGTAGTCTTCATTGGCGAAGGCATCGTTCAGGTCAGCCAGGGACTGGAGGATATTTTGCTCCGGGACTTCCTCCGGGCCATTGTTGTGCATGATGTGGTAGGCGATGGGGATGACATAGTGTTGGGTGTCCTGGGTGGTCCTCATCACCGCATCGGATTGGAGGTCTTTCAGCTGAAGGTCTACCCGGTCCATCCAGTCGGAGGCACGTGCACCCGTGGCAATTTGGTAGTTGAGAAGCTCTGAGGTACCGCACTGTAAGGTTGATTGCGCCATCAGGCCTGATGAAGCGGGATAGAGTAACAAGACCAACAGATGGCATAAATGACGCATAGGAGAGCTGATTTTATTCAAAAACGAGAAGTCCGCGGTTATCTCAAAGCACAAAAAATACTTTTCATTACATGGAATGGCCGGGGTGACTGCACAGGATGTGCTTGGGTGACTGCACAGGATGTGCAGGGGTGACTACACAGGATGTGCTTGGGTGATTGCTCTATTTAGTGAACCCTTGGCCAAAATTCGGGGGATAAATGTGCGGTGATTCAACTTCAATTGTCCTAATTTTCGCACAGATGCAGAATTTAGACTGCACCCCGACGAGCATGAAAATCATCGCGATCCTTTTTGGTGGCAAGTCCGCCGAACATGAGATATCACTGATCTCAGCCATGAACATCCTGCGTGCCCTGGACAGAAGCCTGTTTCAACCTATGGTCATTGGGATTGACCGGGAAGGCAGCTGGTTTCTTCAGGATGAGCCAAGGTTTCTTGGTCAGGAAACCAACCCCAAAACGGTTGCGCTAACCGACAAGGATCGCCCCATTGCGGTTATTCCCGGAGAATCAACTCCCCACCTCATCGACCTTACTGACAATTCGCCCCTTCCGGAACCGGAGGCCGTTTTCGCCATTTTGCATGGTCCTTACGGTGAAGATGGCACCATGCAGGGACTGTTTCGCCAACTCAACTGGGCTTTTGTCGGCCCGGACGTGCTCGGCTCGGCGGCGGCCATGGACAAGGATGTCGCCAAACGACTCCTGAATGAAGCAGGGATTCCCAATTCCCCTTTCCGCACGTTCCGAAATTATGAACGGGAGCAGATCAATTATCAGGAGATTACCCGGGAATTGCAGCTTCCCCTGTTTATCAAACCGGCTTGCATGGGCTCTTCGGTCGGGATCAGCCGGGTGACAAAAGAAGAGGAATTTGAGGAAGCAGTTGATTTGGCATTCCGTTTTGACCGAAAGATTCTCATCGAACAGGGGATCAAGGGCCGGGAAATCGAATGCGCCGTGCTGGGAAATGGTCATGCGTCCGGGTCACCCATTGGTGAAATCGTCCCGGTGGATGGATTTTACGATTACGAAGCCAAATATATTGATCCGGATGGGGCGGCGCTGCTGATTCCGGCGCCTGACATGAGCGAAGAACTCATCCAACGGGTGAAGGCGCTTGCGGTCCGCACCTTTAAAGTGCTTGAATGCGAGGGCTGCTCCAGGGTGGATTTCTTCCTGACGGAGGGGAATGAATTGTATATCAATGAGGTTAATACGCTGCCGGGATTTACCAGCATCAGTATGTATCCCAGTCTTTGGCAGGAGGCTGGAACCAAATACAGTGACCTGATAACGGAATTGATCAACCTGGCCCTGGAACGCAAGGCGGAAATTGGAGCGTTGAGCAGCAGTATGTGAGGTTGGAAGAGGTCTTCTCCGATTTATTCAATACTTACCTGGGCCTGGAGCTGCTTCTTTTTACCATTCGAGGGGGTATAGTAGAGCTCAGCCATTCCCTTCACTTTCTTGTTCCCGGTTCTGATTTCCAGGTCCAACTGTCCCTTTTCGTTGGCGTAAAAAGATGTGCGCTTGAGCTTGATCCCACCCTTTTTGATGTGGATGGCAATCCCTGAATTGGGCGCCAGATGGCGTACCTGAATGTCGAGGGTGTCATTCTTTGAGAATACATAATCCTCTCCGATGGCTACCTCTTCGCCATTCAGGCGAATCTTGACTTCGTCAAATTTACCTGCGCCGACATCCCAGGCTTGTGAATCATCTTCCATCACTTCCTCTTCGTCCTCATCATCGATGAACCAGTCACCGGTCTGAGCGTTGAGGGCAATGGGCTGGGCAGCAAAGGCGGCCACTACAAACAGGAATACAAAATATCGCTTCATAGCTGTCTTAATTGCAATGTGAATTTACCATATTCCCTGCAACAATCGCGCCCGATTGGAAAATTGAATCAAATTTGCGGAATGAGATTGGAACTTTCCTGCTTAACTTGCCAGCCGAATGTTGAGGAAGTACCTGAATAACCCTGATCTGAGCAAGCAGCGCCTTGGCTTAACCCTGGTGGCCGGGATCATGATCGTTCAGTACTGGGCCCAATTGTTCAATCTGGGGGAAGTATATGGTGGGGGGCGCATCTGGTCCGCTTCTTTGATGTTTGGCCCTTTGCTCGCCCTGATATTTCCCTGGATTGCAACCCTGACCTATTATTATGGAAGGAAATTTCTCCTGGGAGCTGCCCGGATCAATTTTGGCTACAAACAGGCATACGCATTTCTCACCTATGCCCTTCGTCCCCTGGTATGGTTTGGATTTGTACAACTCGTGGAGCTCACCTTTTTTGGGGAGACCCCTTTTTATGCGCAGTGGGATTTCTTTTTGGTAGTCAAAACCCTCCTGATCCTCACGACCTTGGTGCTCTGGTTCTTCTATAGCCGGAGGTTGGAAGAAGGTCGAAAAGGGTGGCCCATCTTTGCCGGTGTTTCACTGATTGTAGGGTTAGGAGTGGCAATTTTTCTTTTCTGGGGAATATTTAGCCTGCCGATGGTTGCTTAGTATGATGGAAAGCAAGGAACAATTCGAACAATCCGGTCCTGAAACGGAAATCCCTGTCCCACCCAACCGGTGGCTGGGGATGATCACCCGTCCGCTGGACATCCTGGAATACATTTTCAGGTGGCAGCCGGAGTTCGGTGTGCATCGGAATTTCATTTTCGCGGGTACCATGTTCGCCCTGGCGACCCGACTGCCCGATTGGTTGGCTAAGGGATCCCACCCGATTGAGGTGATGATCATCCTGCTGGCCGCCGGCCCATTTGCAGGCTTGCTGACGGGGTATATCTTTTCGGCAATTGCTACCTGGATTGGAAAAATGTTGAGCCCTGTTTCTGATAAGCAACAGATGCGGACTGCGATCGCCTGGAGTGCTTATGTATTTGGACTGGCATATACTGTCTTCTGGGTGAGCTATCTGATATGCTTTGCCCTGCGTCCGGACCCGTTGGAGAAATACATTGTGGGGGTCTCCCCGATCGGATGGATTCCGGTGATCCTGGCAGGGATCGGCTTTCTTTATGCTCTATGGACCCGCTGGAGGTCGATGGCTTACACCCTGCAAGCATCCATTCCCAAGGCCATTGTCTGCTGGGTAGGTGCCTTTGTCCTCTCTTATGTACCGGTAGCAATTTTGGCGATCGCCTACTTCGGGTTGTATATCAAAAGCCTGGACTGGGTGATTTCCGGTTGACCTCTACTTCCCGGCAGTAGCTAATCAGTAAACTTTGATGGGTTCTCTCCAATTGACCTCTACTTCCCGGCAGTAGCGCGGGCTTCGAGGTAATCGTAGTAGGTGGGATTGGTCCCGTTCTCGATGGAGTTCAGGATCACTTCCATGGCGAAGTCCTCTTCGGGGTCGTACTCATTCTTCAGGTTGTAACCGAACAGGCGTCCGATTCCTTGCCAGAAGAAGGCTGAGGTCTTGCTCTTATAATCCCTGACCAGGGAATACGCTGAGTTGCCGGTCTGCCGGTCAATCAACTTGACCAGTACCTTGCCCTGAGAGATGGTCAATTTCTTGATCTCACCTTCGTAGCGGCCAAAGAGGAAGCTTTCGCGGGAGTCCATATAGGCCTCGCGGGCTTTTTCGTCTGTGATCTGACGCATCTCAGCATCGATGATCTTCAGGTTCCGAGCCGCTTCATTGGCATAAGGAAGGGTCTTGAGGATATTGTAACGAAGCTTGTTAAACTTCTTTTGCTGTCTTTCGTTGCGTCGGACCACCCGTCTGCGGGAGGGCCTGGCGGTGATGGTCACATCAGACACACGGAAAATGGGCACGCCATCTTTGTCAACGCCTACCTTGATCCCCGTTTGGGCATCCATGGTCCCGGAAATACCGAGGAAAAAAGCGAATATGAGCAGTAGTGTTTTCATAGCACAATCGTTTCTACCTGCTATGGATCAAAAACCGTTCCAAACTTGGAAGGTCCCTCCAATATGAATACGCAGGGAAACACTTTGCGGTTCTACGGTATTCAGTCTATTAAGTTAATCATTCCGCTTCACTTTCCCCCAGGCATGCTCGACTTTTTCCTTGAACAGGCTAAGCACCCAGGCCTTGCCCCACTCTTCTTTTTCCTTATCGGACCAGAGGGATGGGAAGTAAATGATGCGCTGGAAGCGTGGAGGAAGGAATTTTTGCCAATTGGTACCCCCGGTGGCCTCGATGGTTTTGGGGTCACTTTGCAAATAGCGTACAGCCGACTTATAGTGGCTTAATGACCAGAACACATTTGCATAGAGGTCATAATCGCGTAACAATTCTCTGATCCTTTCGTCTTTCTGCACATCTGAAGAGAGGCGTTCGAATAAGGTATTCAGGTTGCTGATCTTCATTTTTTCCGCCAACCGGAAGAGGGTTTGGTCGTATTTCTTCTCAAAAATCCGTAGGGTCAGGGTCTTTTTGCCGGATTTGAGTTCGAGGTTCCCGGATTTCCAATAGAGGCTTTCGTACTGGCTCACGGTAGACATGTTGTGAAAATCTCCATTCCGTTCCGCTGGCTGAATCAGGTTCTCCAATCCGGTACTCTCCAGCTCAATCTGTCTGTACTGCACGGATTGAAATCCAGAAGCTGGCAGCAATGACATCCGGAACTTCAGAAACTGATGCCGGTCCATGCCCTCCACCATCACATCAAAGCTCTGGGTGAGGTTTTTGAAATAGTTGATGATACGCTGGATGCGGATCATCCACTGCTCCGGATCCTGGGGATTGCCGTCCCGCAATTGGCTGAGCTCGTGGCGAATCAGGTTGAAATACAGCTCTGTGATCTGGTGGTAGATGATAAATATCTTTTCATCAGGGAAATCAGTCCGCGTATTCTGTAAACTGAGGAGAGTATCCAGGTGAATGTAGTCCCAGTAGGTTACCGAATTGGAGTACAACAGACCATCCAGGTAAGACAACATGTCCTGACCGATGGCATCATACTTTTGCTCCAGCTTTGCCAGCCGTTCCTTGATTTCAGGCGTAAGTTCCATAGACGGCAAAGATACAAACTGGATGACGGACATTGAATTCCCTCTTTATGATTCTCATTAGAAAACCAATTTGACTGTGGAATCGTTATCTTCGCAATATGGACATTACCGCCAATGTCGAATTGAGCCAATACGGCTTCGTGCTCCTCTTTATTGCCGGGGGAGTGATTTTCGTTTTGGGTGGTATGCTCGTTTCAAAATTTCTCAGTCCCAACCGTCCCAACCCGGAAAAGAACAGCACCTACGAATGTGGGGAAGATCCGGTCGGAACCTCTCGCATCCAGCTCAACAACCGTTTTTACGTTGCGGCATTGATCTTTTTGATCTTCGATGTGGAAGTGATCTTTCTTTTCCCGTGGGCCACTGTCTTTGCGGAGAAAGCATTGATTTCAGAGGCGCAGGCCTGGGGTTACTTCGCCTTCATTGAGGTACTCGTATTTGCTGGCATTTTGCTGGTTGGGTTGGCTTATGTATGGGTAAAAGGTGACCTCGATTGGGTGAAGCCTGATCCTGTGGTACCCAAATCTGATTCCTCGGTACCGGATGAGTTGTATGAGGCTTTTAATGCAAGGGTTTCCTGATGGGTTTTTCTGATACCAAGACCGGACAAGGGCGCATCGTCATCACCAAGGTAGATGCTCTGATGAATTGGGCGCGGATGTCTTCCCTCTGGCCGATGGGCTTCGGATTGGCTTGTTGCGCCATCGAAATGATGGCCACCAATGCCAGTCACTACGACCTCGATCGCTTTGGGGTCTTTCCACGGCCCTCCCCACGCCAATCCGATGTGATGATCGTATCCGGCACGGTGACGTTTAAAATGTCGGACCGGGTGAGGCGGCTGTATGAGCAGATGGCCGAACCCCGCTATGTAATCTCGATGGGATCCTGCTCGAATTGTGGCGGCCCATATTGGGAACATGGTTACCATGTGGTCAAAGGGGTAGACCGGGTCATTCCGGTTGATGTCTATATACCGGGTTGCCCGCCGAGACCGGAAGCTTTGATTGGGGGAATTCTTAAACTACAGGAGAAGATCCGCAATGAGAGTCTGCTGGTGCAGGGGAATTTTGAACGGAAATGAGTGAGGGGTTTGAGAGACAGGAAAAATAAGGGTATAAAAAGCCAGCAATAGATATGGAATTGAGTGTAGAAAAGATCGGAGAAATGATGGTGGCGGAATTTGGCGAGGGGGTAGTCACCGGTTCGGACCATGAGGTCCGGCAGCCGTGGCTGGCGATTTCTCCCGACCACTTGGTCAAGGTCTGCCGCTGGCTCCGCGATCAATCCAGTCTCTATTTCGATATGCTTTCCTGCCTGAGTGGGGTTGATCTTGGCCCTAAAGAAGGACAAATCGGAGTGGTTTACCATTTGTATTCTGTCCCTTATGGGCATTCTCTGGTACTGAAGTGTTTTGTGTCAAGAGAATCTGCTGAATACATCCCTGTTATTCCTTCCCTTTCCTCTGTCTGGCCTACTGCCAATTGGCATGAACGGGAAGCTTACGACTTGATCGGGATTCATTTCGAAGGACATCCCGACCTGCGGCGCATCCTCATGCCAGAAGACTGGGTAGGTCATCCCTTGCGCAAGGATTACGAAAATCCAGACATCTACCACGGAATCAAGACCGCATACTGATGGCCGATATCCAACATCCAAACGCACAACGTACTGAACTGGATTATACCGATCTGCTTCGCCGATCTGCACCCTCCAAGGCAAATGCCTCGGAGTTGGCTTCGGAGGAAATGATCCTCAATATGGGGCCGCAACACCCCTCCACCCACGGGGTGCTCCGATTGGAATTGGTCACAGACGGAGAAATCGTGCTCGAAGTCATTCCCCACCTGGGCTACCTCCACCGCTGCTTTGAAAAACATGCGGAGTCGCTGCCTGTTCCTCAGATCATACCCTATACGGACCGCCTGGACTATATGGCGAGCATGAACAACAACCTTGCTTTCGTGATGGGGGTGGAGGAAATGATGAACCTGACCGGGAAGTTGCCCAAGCGGGTCGAGTATATCCGGGTATTGGTTTGTGAACTGAATCGCATTGCTTCTCACCTGGTGGCGATTGGCACCTTTGGTCTGGACATTGGGGCCGTGACTCCATTTCTCTGGTGCTTCCGGGACCGGGAGCATATCCTGAAGTTGCTGGAATGGGCCTCCGGAGCGCGGATGCTTTACAATTATATCTGGGTGGGAGGTATTTTCTTTGACCTTCCAGTTGGATTCGAGGAACGCTGCGCAGAATTCGTGACGTACTTCAAACCGAAGCTTAAAGAGCTGAACGACCTCCTGACCGGCAATGATATTTTCGTCCGGCGAACTGCCAATGTCGGTGTTTTACCGCGGGATGTTGCCATTGCCTATGGCTGTACCGGGCCGGTCCTGCGGGGTTGTGGATTGAAATACGACCTCCGCAAGGTAGATGGCTATTCGGTGTATCCTGAGTTGGATTTCGAGGTATGTGTGGGTACGGGGGAAATGGGAACACTGGGTGATGTCTGGGACCGGTACAAGGTTCGGGTGGATGAAGTTTCCCAGTCTTTAAAGCTCATCTCTCAGTGTATCGAAAAGCTGCAAAAAGAGCATACCCGGACCGAAGACTTTGATCCACGTGGTATGTGCCCTCCCAAGGCGCGTCCCAAAGCAGGTGAATATTACAGCCGGGCTGAGAACCCAAAGGGAGAGCTCGGTTTTTACATGGTGATGGATGGGAAACGCGATGTCCCCGAGCGGTGCAAGGTCCGTGGACCCAGTTTTTCCAATCTCAGTGTGGTGCCTGAAATTTCCCGGGGTGTATTGATTGCTGATCTGGTGGCGATCCTGGGTTCGATTGATTTTGTGCTTGGCGAGGTGGATCGGTAAATGAATAAGCGCCCGTGTCTCAAAGGTCCCCGACAGCCAGCAAGAGAAAGAATCTGTGTCGATCATGAGAAAGCCGGATACTGCCGTCTCCAGATCACAATTCCTCCCAAACACAATACCACCAACCCCAGCAGGATCAACCCCCACTGTGAAATCGTAGGCACAGCTGCGAATGGCGTACTGCAACTTGCTGCTGTATGGGCATAGTTAGCCGGTGAGGTGATAACGGTCAATGGGCTAACCGGAACGGTTGCAGTCACGTCAGAATGGGTACCGCCAGGATCACGGGTAAATGAACGGTTGGTTGTGGTGATGGTGCTTGTGATATCCGTCGCACAAGAATCAATATTGTCAAGCAAGCGGACCACGGAGACATCATAAGATCCGGAACCAATCGAATTGGTATTGATAGAAGCGACCACCGATGCCCCTCCCCCTGGGAAGATATCTCCGGCGTAGTCACTTGCGCCTCCATCGTAAGTCCTTCCCCATATCAAATTCCCACTGAGATCTACTTTCAAGAGCAAAGCATCCAGTCCGGTAGAATTCGTGCTTCCACTTACATAATAATGCCCTCCACTTTCAAGTAAACGGTTCCCATAATCCCGACCACCGGCATTGTAGGTCTTTGTCCATTGGACTGCATAAGAAGATGACAATTTGATCAACAGGACATCCTCACCGGAGGTTTTGTAATGTCCGGTTGCGAGATAGCCCCCATCACTGGTTGGGATGATGTCAAATAATCTTTCTGCGCTTGAGGGGGCACCAGACAGGTAATAGATGTACCTCGCAGTTGGGTTACCGTTGAGGTCGGTGGCTACCAGGTAGGCATCAAGTGCACCTGAGTGGAAGGAGCGGCCGACTGCAACATAGCCACTGGAGGTGGGATTGACAGCGTAGAGTTTGTCTCCGAGGGCAACACCGAAGGCCCTGGCCCAGTTTTTGGCCCCGGTGGGGCTGAATTCGATGAGGAGTCCGTCCGGCTGGCCGGGGGATGGAGTCGGGCTGGCATGGGGACCGTGGGTATCGGACCACCCCGCAACGATCAGGTTCCCTGATACAGATTGTGCCACTTCACCAAATCGCTCCGCATAAGTTCCGCTGATCAGATTCGCCCAGGTCACATTCCCATTCGCATCGAATTTGATAGCCATAAGGTCCTGATTGGCGTTTGCAATCCCTCCCCCTCCAAAATAGCCTCCGTCAGAGGTTGGGATGGCCTGAAAGCTAATGGGATTGGGGCTTGTTTGGAAGCGTTTGTCCCAAAGGATGGCTCCAGAGGAATTCGTTTTCACCATAAATATTTCTACAACAGCCCCTGCGGTGTGTACCCCACTGAGGATTCGGTCTCCTGAGGGAAGCACCGCCATCCCTCCTCTTTGGTCATTCGCGTCGCCATAAGCTTCCCAGGTTCCCTGGGCATGTATAACAGTAGGAGTTAAAAACAGGACAATAAGGCAGGCCAGTGGTATTTTGAAAGTGATTGGTTTCATGGATTCGAATTTGATCCAAGGTGGCTACTGAGTATTTGAAAGGAAACCGCCATTGAGCAGCATGGGGGAATTGAAGGACGGATGGGGGGATTCGGTTATCCGATTTGAATTTCAGGTGTTCAGGTGTTCAGGTGTTCAGGTGTTCAGGTTAAAATAAGTACATTTGATAAATAGGTAAATAGTTAAAT
>CAYGRE010000105.1:0-25428 GCA_964352215.1 uncultured Bacteroidia bacterium | reverse complement strand
CATTGATCCCCCAAATCACCCAATTCCTTCCAGCAAAATATCCAATCCCCTGCAAGTGGAATGTAACCCTCTTCCATGAAATCCCAATTTCGAAGGTCAAGAACGCCTTTTTCCACCTTAGGTTTGTTTTGAGCGGAAAGTGTGCCCGAACCTGAAAAGGTCCCAAAGGCCATTGCCAGAAAGCACAAAATCATCCGTGTGGGTGGTGTAGACAGGAATGCTATAAACCTCTTTTGCTCAATCATTTTCAGGAAGCAGGAGGCAAAGAACCGCTGCGAGTCCTTTCATCCTACTTGTTTTTGTTGCCTTTCTCCCAATTTAGAGAATTCTCATGATTTCAGTTTCTGACCTTCATGGCCACCGGCGGCCTCTTATGTAAACAGCGGCGTTGGGTTCAAAATCATGGCTAACAATGAAGGCGCCAAGACCTGAATTGTAGTAGGCCTGAAACAGGTCGACCGTTTGCATACCTTCAATTATCGAAGTCGGAAGATATGAAAACCTAGTATATGGAATCGACTTGAAACGGATCAAGAAAGAGGTTTTAGAATTCGTTCATTGGACGTTAAAACCATGACGTTTTTGAGCACAATATTGCACATTCCCCAAAACGAATTCAGATGCTACAAAGACAAGCAGTCGAACCTGAGACATTATCCTTATTAGTTGAATTAATGAATCTGCCGGTACTGGCCGATTTTTATCTTGTTGGTGGTACCCGTCAGCCCCAAGTCCCTCCATGTTCAGCAACCAAATAGATTCTGTTTTCGGAAAGTCGGTAAGCAGAGAAGCACGTCAGAACTTAATGTCAATATCGAAGCGTATCCGGTCTCCATTTTCCAGGGCAACTCCGTAGGGCACCAATTGCCTGACCTTATAATATTTCACCTTGAGGGTAAGGTTTTTTATGATCACAAATGCGGCGACAAGTTCGATTCCCATCATATTTGTGAGTCGACCATCGGGAGATCCTACGGAAGAATAGTCCCATCTTGCCCAGTCATTTTGGGCAAAGATATCCACTGCGGCAAATTGCTGGAGGTAGGCAAAGGAGGCCTTGAACATCCAGTCGGATTTCTTCTTCAGCGTTCCTACCTTGATCCCGGTAACCAAGCCCGTTTTCTGCCCCCTGAGATTAACCGCGATGGAATCATTGGACTGGTAGTCCTGGAAATTATGATAATAGTCAAATGAAGGCAGTTCCCAAGGTAATTTGGGGGTACTGCTGCTTCAATGGGTTGCCTGTACAGATCCTGGCCCCGAAAGAGGCCCAGTCATTCAACTGGTAATGAAACCCAACCCGGGCGCGAAAGCGAAGCCTGGTCCGATTATCCCGATAAGAGCCATCTGATTTCCGGGAATTCCAATCCTGCTCAACCCGGAACCTGAAGTCAGCATTGAAAGATAATTTGGAGTTCGAGGAGGCCTCCTGTCTTTTCTTTTCAAGTTCATCCTTGCCGAGTACCTTTCCCGTTATGGGATACAGTCTGGTGGTCTCCCCGGGCAGTATGATCACCTGAGCGGGTGTTTCATCATTCACTCCTGAGGCATTGTCTACCCGTCGGAAAAGATCGCCCGTACTATTTAAGATCTCATAAGGCCGATGCGGATAATAAAAGACATCTCCGTCTTCCAAGGCATCCGTTTTGGTGTAAACGACCAAGGTACCCGGTTCGCCAGATTCCACCAGGGCCGGACCAACTACAGATTCCCCCACAAAATGTTCATTGAATACCTGGGTTTCGAGAGGGCTGACCGCCCATTCCATTAAGTCCTCCTTTACGCATTCAGATATTGCTTGGGGGAAACCATGAAGGTTCACCGGCACGCAAACTTCTTATACATGTGAGAATTGACGCAGGTAGACCGATATAAGTCTAAGGAATACTGCTTCTCAGGGTAAAACCACCAGTTTGAAGGATCGTCTTTCCCACTCGGAAGAGACATTCAGCATATAAACACCTGCTTCCAGTTGAAGGGGTATTTTGAGCTTCTCTACATCCGAAAATTCACGTTCAAGCATGCGCTGGCCAGCCATCGACCAGATTTCTACCCTTGCAGAAGTAACGACCTGGCCTAAGTCTACAATTACTTGCTCCTTTGCTGGATTTGGAAAAAGGGTCGCCTTACTCAGGGCGCGGATTTCTTCTATCCGTGTGACAATGACGGTTGTGCATGCAGAAGTATCCAAACATCCGTTTTGGAGAACTTGTACAGCATAGTCGCCGGGAGCCAAAGGACTAAAAGTTGAACTGGTGGCATTTGCGATAGGACTGAAGTTGTTGGCACAGTCCAGCCATTGGAAAGTTGCTCCATTTGCATTTGCCGTCAAGGTGCCGGCGGTACTGGAAACTGAAGTATCCACAGTGCTAACCGTCAGGTCAATGGTTGCAATGCTGTCACATCCTGAGGGTAGCGAGAAGGTTTCCACGTAAATTCCACTGGTAGTATAGACATTTCCGGCTAAGGAGATAAAGGAATCACAAACCACCGGAGAAATGGAATCGATGGCTGGTTGGCATTGACTCAATTTGGTGACGAAACCATCCCCGCTGATGCCTGTTCCGAATAACGTGTCAGGACTAGGGAGGCCAGGAAAAAAAACGGACTGTCCATTGTAATTACCGCCTACATAGACATTTCCCTTTTGATCTCCCGCAACAGAAGAACCTCCCGAAGAATTTGTGTTTCCAATCGAACGCGCCCATAAAAAATCTCCGTCCAAATTGTATTTCCCAATGATCCCTGAACCTGAACCTTGCGCGGAAAACAATGCTATCCCCGGCCCGGGATCAAAGTCGATTGAATCGCTAAAAAAGCCTGTTATAGCTACTTCCCCTAATGGGTCGATTTGAAGACCAAAGGCAATGTCTGTGTTGGAACTCCCAAATGCATTTACCCAAACCAAATTTCCTGCTGAATCCAGCTTGGTCAAGAAGATATCCGAACCACCTTCAGAAATCCGGGAGGTCGGAGAAGTCCAGGGGGAGAAATCCCCCGTTCCCGAAAATTGGCCTGCGGTGTAAACATTGTCTGCGCTGTCTACTGAGATATCCCATGCCCGGCCACCGGAGGAACCAAAGCCAGCGGTTGAAAAGTACCTGGCCCAGATAAAGGTTCCATTAGAATCCAGCTTCAATATGCTCGGATCATCTGTATTGCCTGCGTTTTGAAAATATTGTCCCGGACCGGGATCAAAATCAACATTTCCTTCAAAATACCCTGTAACGATTAGGTTTTCTCTGCTGTCCAGGGTAAGATCTGAAGTATAATCGTCACCTATCCCACCGGTCTGTTTTGCCCAAAGAAAATTTCCACCTGAATCCAACTTGCAATAGTATTGATCCAGAGAGAAAGAATTTGGAACCAGATTAAAAATACCAGGGCCCGGATCCATATCAAGGGTATCGTCAAATGAACCAGTAATGTACACGCTACCGTCAGGTGCTGCCGTGACTCCATTGCCAAAATCTAAGCCTCGCCCATGGAAAGCTTTTCCCCAAATCAGATTTCCTGCTAAGCTCAGTTTCAGTAGAAAAATATCATTGTTAGCTGGTGCAGAAAAAAGCAAAGTGTTGGGCCCTGGGTCAAAATCTACTGTATTCCTGAAAGTTCCGATGGCATAGAGGAAACCATCGTCCCCAATCATGAGGTCGCTCACGAAGTCATCTCCGGTTCCATTGCCAAAATCATGGGCCCACAACAGGTGCCCTGTGGAGTCCAACTTGCAAATAAATGCATCCACTCCCGATCCGGTGTCATTTGAAATCAGTTGGAAAACGGCGGGGCCAGGGGCAAAATCCGTGGTATCTCTGAAGAATCCACCCAAATACACATTGCCACTGTCATCAGCTTGAACTGCTCGAACTTCGGTCCTACGATCGCCATTGATTTCTGAGGCCCATTCAAATTGCTGTGAAAACAACGTAGAAGTGAAAAAGAGAAGTCCTAACAATAGGAGGGACGCACCCATTCGGCCCAAGCTTGATTTTTTCATGTGAAAAAGTTTATGGTTACTACTACTGGCTAAAACTTTCTCAAAGCTTATTTTGTTTTTCGTACTTGTAAAGACCAATGGTATGGTTAAGAATGGTAGCATAGACTTCCAAAAGCCAATTCGGGTGATTGACCACAAGAAGAACGAGTGAACCCCTCAATTCCCCAACAACCGCTCGTAATCGGCTCGCAAAGCCTCGAATTTCTCCTCTTCAAAAAATCCTTCCAATGATCGGTCAATCCTTATGATCTTTCCCTCCTCATCCAGAATTATGCTTTGAGGAAAATAGTAAAGGTCTATGGCCTTGCATACTTCTTTTACATTGGGGATATGCCGCAGGTCAAATTGCTTTTTCTCGAGGAAATCCAGCACTTTCTTTGGTCTCTCGGCAGCCATCGACAAGAAAACCACGTTATCACCCTCATATTTGTCACGAATGCGTTCAAGATCAGGCATTTCGGCAATGCAAGGGGGACAGGTAACGAACCAAAAATTGATAAAGACCTTCTTACCTTGAAAATCAGATATGCGCAGCGGATTACCATCCAGGTCTTCTAATTCCAAATCAGGAAAAGCCTCCCCCAAATGGTGATGAGGGTTTTTGCCGATTTTGTCTTCGGTGAAGCCATAGTAGGGGTCTTTTATAAAATGCTTTACAATACTGTCTCCACGGTGCTCTACTTCATTGATGTAGAAATAGACAAAAACGGGCATCTTATTAATCACCTTTCCATGATGCTCCTTCTTTCGCACAGAATCACAGAATTGTTCGTATTGGGATTCGGGCAGAAGCTCTCCGTCAAAGTATTGGTAGAAGGTTTGGGCATGGAGTTGGAAGGCAAGCAGAGATAGCAGAAAAGAAAGTAGCAGATGTTTCATGGCGGTAAGGGGCTCTTAAATAGTGAATTGAAGGTAATCCTAATTGCTTTGCCCTGAAAAAAAAATATGGAAAACGTGGAAGCAATAGATTTATTTAATCATTTTTCTTATCTTCATTCCATAACCATTATAAAACAAAAATTATGTTGAATTTCTTATCAAGCTCAAGCGGAAGAGTTCGCCCTTCCCCAAAGATTAATTTCCCTTTTCTCATTGGTTCGCCTAACCCTATTCATGGTTTGCATTGTGAGTCAATGTATGCCAGATAATAGAGAACCATTCTTAATAACAAACAATTTATTCTAAAATCTTATTCGAAGCTTGGCTGTAAATAAAGCCTGGCATCATCAAGGCTTAGCTGTAAAGATAGCTTAGGCATCAAGGGTACGCCTTTGATTGACAATCTGTGTAACCCTTCAGGGCACATGCAGATCAAGGAATACGTTTGCAATAATTAATCATTTGATCAGGGCAATTCCAGGTCAAGTCAAGTAGTCTATAACCTTAACAATTCAATAATTATGAATCATTTAAAAACGGGATTCGTCCCTACCTTGTCCTTCTTTCTCTTTCTCTTTCTCTTTTCGTTTCATTCGGTTCTGATGAGTCAGAATACATTTCCAGCTTCAGGAAATGTAGGTATCGGTACGAGTACCCCTGCTACTGACCTGGAGGTCATTGGAACTACCACCCATACTGGTAACATCCACATGATGGGTGATTCTTACCTCAGGAACCAGGGCGGCACCGCGGGTGGATACATACGCTTTTTAAATGGCGTTTCCCCAATGATGATCCTTGGCTCAACTGGTTCCAACATTCGGTTTCAGGCAGGTCTCCATTTCAATGGGAACTCCACCCTGACCAACCAGGCCGGGGAAAACATGCTGACCTTTAACAACAACCCTATAGATGGTATTGCCAACAAGCCGATTAGATTTTTCAAGCCCCTCGCCCTTGAACCAGATGGCCCAGGCAGTACCCCCGACGGACCACATATTTTTTCCCGGACTGGTCTGGAAATAGCTATTGGAACCTCCCTCCCTTCTTCTAACTACAGTTTCAAGCTCACCAGTGGGGATAACCAAGGTGGATCAACAACCATTCTGGAGATAGATGAATCTGGATTGATGCAGGCACAAACTATCGATGCCACTACATATTTAGAAAACGGTAGTCCCCTCTCCTCCTTATATGGGAGTCTCTGGACACAAAATGGACAGGACATTCATTATTCATCTGGGAATGTAGGGATCGGCACCAGCACTCCGGCTGAGAAACTCTCCGTATTGGGAGATGCTCGGGTGAATGGGACGCTGTATATCGGTCCCAATTCCTTGGTTTTACACTCTGCGGGAGTAGGGGGAAATATCCGGGACTATATTGAAGCAACTAGTTCCAAGATAGGCTTCACAGGTTCAAATCAGGGAATGGTCAAGATGGGAGTAGGTACGGTGGATCCCCAGTCTACCCTGCATGTACTTCGAAATATCGGACAAGGGGCCCCTGGGGTTGCCTCTTCTACCTTTACCCTGGAAGCTGTAGATGGCAACAGTACCAATTCTTCCTGGACCTGGATCACCAGCACCCTCGACAACCGGATCAGCCTGAGTGACGATGTGGCGGGTGCTCAACGCTTTATTGTTGACGGAACCAACGGGAATGTAGGGATCGGGCCTGACGACAGTCCCAATGCCTTACTCCACGTGAACGGAAATGGAAATACCAATATGAGGGTGTCCAATCCAGGTGGTACCCTGGAAATCGGGATCGCCAATTGCGCCGGATGCTTTGCTTCCGGCACCGATGTAGGAGATGCGGTTCTGCGGATCATGGGCCCTCAAACCAATAAAATGGTGTTTTCCACCAGTACTGCATCAGGAGCAGGTCGTTCTTTTGAATTCCGGGGCGGGGACGTGCTTATGACCATTGAAGACAATGGGCAGGTTTTGATCGGCGATGCCTCGCAATTGCCGGTTGCTCCCCATGACGATTTCCGCCTGGCCGTCGATGGGAAAATCGTTTCCCAGGATCTGGTGGTGACGAGCAGTTGGGCCGACTATGTATTTGCTGAGGATTACGACTTGATGAGCTTGGAGGAACTGAGGACATTTATTAAGACCAACCACCACCTGCCCAATATTCCGGCTGCAAAAACGATTGAAGAAGAGGGCTTGCAAGTGGGCGACATGCAAAAGCGAATGATGGAAAAGATCGAGGAGTTGACTCTTTACATTCTCGAGCTGGAAAAGAAAGTCCAGGGCCTTGAAAAAGCTCAATAAGTCCCCATCATTTATGATTCAACAAAAAGAAAATGACATGAGATATTTTATATATACAGCCTGCCTGGTCATGCTGCTGGGAATCGGGAGCCTTGTCTCCGGGCAGGGGTTTATCAACAACCCCATCCAGGGAGGAACGCTTAGCAGTGGGGTACACGAGTTTTGCTCCTCTGATTGCATCTTGTCCCCAGGTACACCCAATACCAATGTAACCTACACCAATACTGCCCAGGTGACATACAGGGCCCGTAAATGCATCCATCTGAAAGATGGGTTTGAAGCGAGGGATTTCACCGGGAATGGATTTTTTCGAGCCATGATCGACCAAGGGGATTTCGGAGTGGCCCTACTGGAGCCTACCGGCACCAATGGGTGTGTAGGCAAATATGACAAAATGGAGATCGGCATAGAGTTGTCTCCTTCCATCCTGGATGATATCGAGGCGTATTTGGAGGCGAATACATCCAAAAGGGCCTGGATCGACCACCGGCCTGGTGGACAAGCCCCCTGTCCCACCTGCGACCCCATCAATCCGTTTGACCCTGAACAGATTAACGTGGAGGCTACCTTTACGGCCCCCGGTGGGGCAAGGCAGGTAGAGCGGTATGGTTTCTTTTACAGGAAGTACGATTGGGAAAACCGAAGAACTCCTAACCTCGTCGGTTACCCAACCAACCCGACTGATATCTATAATCCTTCGCCAGGAGATGACGACTACAGCGGTAACGCTTGTGATTGTACCCCCCAGGCCTATGACTTAACAAATCCACCCAATTGTAATAATGCTGGGGCCTCCAATTGTTGGAGAATTTATGAGAAATACGGTTTTGGAGATTATGCAGATACTTGGGTAAAAGCGGATCCTCAAGGAGAGCCTGAATACAACTTCAGGGTCAGGTATGCGCCCGACCAGGTGGGTATTTGGCAGGTATCGATCAAAGTGACCCTTAACTATGACAACCAAAGCCCGATCGTGCTCACTGAGGATTGTATCAAATTTGAGTGTACTCCGGCTACCAATCCGAACAACCAAAACGGATATTTAGAGGTGGCTGACAACAATAGGTACCTGAAATTTGGAGAGAATGATCAGTTCTTCTTTCCCGTGGGGCACAATATGTGGGCCGTGGATGGATCGGGCTTGTATACTTCGTTTTGCCCGGCCAATGAGTTTGGGGCAACGCTTCCTTCTTACCACAATTCGATTCGTGACATTGCCGCCAAGGGAGGGAACTTTACCAGAATTGGCATGGATGGCTTTGACTTCAACATCGAATGGGAGAACAAGGGCAACTACGAATCCCGGTTGGGGGCAGCACAGGAGTTCGATGATATTATTGACCTGCTGGAAGAGGAGGACCTTTACGCTATCATAGTGGTCAATAGCCACCATGACTTTCAGAGGTCCTGGGTACCCAACTCATTAAAATTTCACGACCCCATGTATGGTGAAGTGTCTTGTAATGATGCTACGGGTAAGGTTAAGACAAGAAGAAATGGCAATGCAGGTTCTCAATTTCATTGGGACTGCCACCCCTACCGGGATAATTCCATAGGCATTGACTATCCCATGGATGTTTTTATGCCCCACCACCCACAGGTATCGGGCAATAATTTGAATCGATTCTGCTCTCAACCCACTGATCCTGTTAATCCCGTGTGGAAATATCAAAAAAATAAACTTCGCTATGTACTGGCACGTTGGGGGTACTCGACCCATGTGGCCGCCTGGGAGGTGATTGATGAGATCAACGAATCTCTCAACAACTTTTATGATGAGAATGCCAATCCACTTACAGGAGGGTTTCTTGATGATGATGGAACCTTGAACGGTGACCACGAAGAATGCAACCAGTTCAACTTGTACCAGTGGGCCGGAGCCATGACCGACTATGTGAAAAATGATCTCAATTCCTCACAAATGGTCGCCTTAAGTGTAGCCGGGCATCCTGTTGTCCCTGCTTTTGCAGTGCCTTCAGACAATAATTCCAAGGGTGGAAATGAAAAGGTGCACTATTATTACTACGACCTTCCCTCCATAGATTTTGCCCAAATACATGACTATGGAATTCGGGAGGACCAAAACTTTAACCTTCGCTTTAATCAGACCCGCCATTTCCTGGATCATCCTGGCGGGCCAGACAAACCACTAATATATGGCGAGCTTGGTTCCAGGCCCGATATAATAGAGGGAGCGACAGACATTGTCTATCATGACAACCTTTGGGCCACCTCCATGATGGGGTGTATGGGAGCTGGTTTGGGCTGGAGCTGGACCAAATTTATGCCGATCGATGCGCATGCCAACCTGGCTGCGGTAAGTAACTTTTTTGGCTCCGAAAACTTCGTTTACGACAATTGGGAACGAATGCCGGTGACCTTTAATACCTCGCTGCCTGTAGACAATGGTCAACTCGCAATTTACCAGTTGAAAAAAGACAATCACGATCGACTTCTATGGATCAGGAACAGGTCTTATTGGGTGGTCAACCACGCCAAAACCCCTGCCCTGACCCACCCGGACCTGGTGGAAGTTTTTGACCATGAAAAGCCAGTCTCCTGCAACAGTCTCCCTACAGATCCCCGCATTATTTATTATAAAGATTGTCCTGATTTTGCTAATTCCGGGGAACAATACACTGGAAATGTTGGTCCCTTTCAATCCCCCTTCGGACATGCACTCAATTGGGATTTGGCCACAACAGTAGGTTACCCATTTCCCTCCAATATTCCAGATGTAGACAATCCTGCTACTCCAGGTTTATCCTCTCCCGAGCCCTACAGATGTGGTGATGCCTCGACAAGCACAGTTCCCCTATATTTTCCCAACGATTTTGATGAAGTGACCCCATTGCCGGGTAAAACGCTGAGTCTGTTAGGCTTTAGTGCGAATTCTGAGTATAAAGTAGAGACTTTCCGGACCAGGGGAAGCTCTGCTTTGCCTTACATGACACAGACGATTTGTTCCAATTCAAATGGGAAGGTAACATTTATAACCCCCCCATTTGACAATGCAGACCCTGACTGGGCCTTTAAAATCAAGAGAAACGGAAGCTGCCCGACTCCTCCCAGTAAATGGGAATTAGTACTTCCTTCTACAGACCGGCCCAAAGTCTTTCCCAATCCTAACCTGGGACAATTTGAAGTTGAGCTTCCCTCTGATGCTGAAGGTAGGGTAACAATTGACGTGGTCAGTTTATTTGGTCAACGGGTAGAAAGCTATGTCTTCTCCAACCAAAAGGTTGCATCCCTTGACCTGGGCCATTTGGCCAAAGGCGTCTACTACCTGAAAATATCGGCTGGAGAAAGATCATGGACCGAAAAGGTGGTCCTCAAATGATGGCTAAAGTGCCCTGCGGGGCATAGATCGGCCCATTAGCAGTCTGGCTGCATTTCAGCTGCAAAGCATAGTAATCGGCATTTCTTTATTGGGATGTCGATTGCTTTTTAGCTGGTTCTCCCCAGGTCGGGGAGGAGGATAGGGGTTGCAATACTGAACAGTGGTTTATGACCTTTGCGCGGTCAGCTCTAAAGGATTAGAGTAAGAGGAAACGATTTTTATGGACTGGACCGAAAGATGGAATTGGCCCCCTATTCCGCCTCCAGCTGCCCTTTGATCAGCTTATATTCTCCCCGTATTAACATAAAGGTTTGCTGAAGGTATTTGGGGCAAAATTTTTCGGGGTCCTTGTACAGTTTGTAGCCCTGTCCCATATCGGTGAGCAGGACAACTGCATCGGCAGAATTACGGACTTGTTCCAGCCATGGCAATTCTTTGTTGTTGAGGTTAAAGTAAGCTTCTCCGAGGTGTTTGGCGGTAAAAGAAATGTATTGGGCACTGGCTCCGGCAATTCCCAAGGGTTTCCCTTTCCCATGCTTTAAAGCAAACCACAAGTCAAGCACAACCCAGGTGCCCTCTTCAATGGTTGATCCCATTTCATGTATTGCAATATCGACCAGGGACAAAAACTCCTCTGTACTCATTCTATACCCAGTTCTTTTGCCCGGACAATCGGTATAGTTCACGGAAAATTGTTCCTCGCTGAAGGTGAGGTGCTTCACATCCCGGAAGGTGGTGAGCAAATCCAGGTTGGTCATCAACCTATTGGTTCTACCGAAACCTGTCAGGAGACGGCCGGGCTTCTTTAACTGCCCAGCTGCCCCGTAATAATCGATTTGCACGGATCGGGTCGCCATAAAGCACTTCACCTGGGGATTGTATTTTTTGGGACACTTGATCTTCCATTTCACCAGGAGTTGGGGATTACGGTCATACTTTCCCCACCGCGCATCATAGACCAATGCTTCTTTTGATGCCTCAAAATTTCCCGCTTTGTTTTGGGTAGGTACGCCTACGGTTTGCTTTCGGGCTATCTGCTTGAGCATCACCTCGTAATACTGGCGTAATTTCTGCTGTTCCTCCTTAAGAGAGTCCCCGAGTTGCTGTAAATCACCTAGTATTTTCCAGGCCTCTTCTTCACTGATTTTATCTTTATTTTCTTTCACATACGCTGTCATCTTTGCTTCCCGGTCCTCGTATATCTGCTTCAATTTTTCCACTTTGGCAACCCCACTTTCTCCGATACAGATCAGTGCTTCCCGGTCCGGCAAATCAAGACAAGCCTTCAAAGGATCAATGTCCCCCAGATGATCTCTCCAATCGCCGGTAGAAATGGAATCACGGTCAAATGCATTTTCAGGAGCCGAGCCAATTTCATCCAAAGGGATATCCACCGTGTCCCTGGTTTTCGGAGCACTGGCGTTTTTCGGCCATTCTGCTACTGGAAATCTGACTTGAGGTATAGAATCAGGCCCTTCTCGGGGGATATGAGGCCCTATGACAACGCCGCCTGAATCAACAGGGAGATATAGCTTTCCTTTACCCATGGCAAGGGGTTTTGGGGTGCGAGGAAGAGGTCCCGGTTCTTCTCCGGTAAGGGAGTTGTTACCAGTTCCCGGATTCCCATCGTCCTCCTTTTCACCATCAATCGGGACTCCCAGCAGATAAGTGAGGGTATCCGCGCAGAATATGGCATAGTAAGCCATGCTATCATCGGCAAAGAAATAATCCTCACAATCCTTACCGTTGTCTTTAGGCCCTTTTTCTTCGGTAATAACAGGAGGAGTTTCTGCTACAGGAGTTTCTGCTACAGGAGTTTCTGCTACAGGAGTTTCTGCTACAGGTGGGTCAGTCTGCTGCGGCCGTGGGGGTTTTGAATGGTCCGGATCTGAGGCCGCGAGCATACCGGATTGTAGATGAACTACAAAGGCCTTGGGGGCCCAGGTCTCAAATGACAAAGCTGCCTCCCCCAATTGAATGGATCGGGTTACCTGTCCACCGAGCCAAAGCTGATTGGGACTAGCACTGAAAACCTGGCCTTTGTCCTCCCGATCGCCGCCCGCACCAACCAGGGAAAGCACTGCACCATCCGGATGGACGGTTCCAAGGAGCAAATCTTTGGTTTTTTTAACAGATTGCAGGCTTTTATTTCCCAACTTTAAGTCCCCCTCGAACAGGCCTGTGAAATAACAGGTTCCCTGGAAGACCTTCAGATCCTGAACCGCACTGGCCCCTTCTGATGCGTCATGTTGAAACCACCTCAATTGCTTGAAATCCTGAGACAAGGAGGCGATAAAGGCTGTCGAGGCATATAGATCGGGGTCGAATGACTGGTTTCCCATCTTCCAACTACCGGCGAAGTGACCTGCGAGGTACACATTTCCCTGAGGGTCGGTGGTGATCGTATTACAGGGGCCGCGGAAATTGAAGAACTGTGTTTGTTTGATATTGCCCTGTCCATCTATCCGGATCAGGATGCGGGCCTCTTGGAAAGTGGGGTCGTCTGGTACGATCTTTGAATCTCCCATAATAAGATCATTGCCTTTGATGCAGAACAACAATAATCCATCCAAGTCGATATGGCTGGCAAATACTTCATTCTCACCAGTACCGCCATATTGCCGGGCCCAGGCCAACTTTCCTTTTGCATCAAATTTCAAAACAAGGGCATTGATGTAGTTTCCCTTGATCTCCTGCCCTGCAATGGTAATCGCATGCTGGAAAGTCCCCATTAAATAAATCTCTCCCCCCGGTCCGGCCGCTATAGATTTCGCTTCAAATTTTTCAAATGTCTGAACGGGACCGATCAACTCCCCATCAGTATTCAACTGGGCATAGTAACCGTATCGTTTGTTGTCAGCTTCTTGGGTATGAGAACCGAATTGCAATTGTTGGGTGAAGCCCCCCAAGACATGAAGGGTGCCATTTGGAGCGAGCACCATATCTTCAATGAGGGATACGCCGTAAAATTTCCCCCCGGTAATTATTTGGGACCAAAGCAGTTCGCCATTGGCAGACACCTTGGCGATGTATCCCCCGTTTTTGTGGTCTCCGAAAACAAGCAGAGAACCGGTCGTGGTCATCTGCATTTCTTCGACGCTTTGATATCCTTCTCCAAGACTGAAGATTAATTTACCCTCAGTTTGGGCGAATGAAAACATCTGTAGGTGGAGGAAGAGTCCAAAGAAGAGAATGAATCGGAAGGTCATATTTTGGGGCGCTGTTTGGTTGTATCCAATTCTGCTAAATTGCCTCTTGATCATAGTTTCCTGAATGAGAAATATCAGATACCGACTTGAGAACACTCATGGGGATGGGAAAATTGCAGAGGGTCAATCCGATGGTCCCTGCAGCGACTGACCAAGCTCATATTATATTGCGGGCAGTTTGTCTATCATAGGCCCATGATGAATCCATTCTTAATCTTTTTCCTACCCTTATTGACTTTTCTGGGCTGTGCGCCCCAGAGGGGATTGCCTACTGCAAGCAAGGTTGACCTGGAAAAATATGCCGGTACCTGGTATGAGATTGCGCGTTTGCCAAATTCTTTCGAGAGGGGTTTGACCAGGGTGACGGCAACCTATACGTTGAAGGAGAATGGTAAAATCCAGGTACTTAACAGAGGCTATAAGTCGGAGAAGGGTAAATGGAGTGAAATCAAGGGGAGAGCCCGTCGGCCGGATGCATCCATTCCGTGAAGGCTGAAAGTTACCTTCTTTTGGCCCTTTGCCGGGGATTACTATATCATCGAATTGGACAAAGATTACCAGTATGCTTTGGTCGGTTCTCCTTCGAGAAATTTTCTGTGGGTATTGTCCCGGCAACCCCAATTAGGTAAGGAGACTTATGACCTGCTGATGAAGAGGGCAGAGAAACTTGGCTTTGCGGTCGATCGGATGGAGATGATCGCGCAGGGTGATGCGGTCCAAGAATCCAATGGGTAGGTGAGGGCTATTTTAGATTGAGTTCACTTTCCAAGGCTGCTCAACAACAATTCCCATTCCAGGTGGTTATTTTTCACGATGACATTTCAAAAAATATCCAGCCTCTTCGCTTTGTGCCTGATCACCTTGATTCAGACCAGCCTGAAGGCCCAATCCAACCATAAGCAAACTATGAAGTCGGAAAACAGCAAAGCCACAACCGGTCAGTCGGAAAAGGTGCAAATCGAGATTTGGAGTGACGTTGTCTGTCCATTTTGTTACCTCGGAAAAAAGAAATTAGAGCTGGCCATTGCAGAATTGGGGGCCGAAGACCAGGTGGAGATCATCTGGCACAGTTTCCAACTGGACCCCGATCTCCCAACCAATGAATCCTATCCATCATCTGCCTACCTGGCCGAGCGAAAAGGCTATCCCATAGATCAGGTGGATGCCATGTGTGCGAGCTTGGCCGAGCAGGGCAAAGCCTACGGTATTGATTTCCAGTTCAGCAAGGCCCTGACATTCAATACCCACGATGCCCACCAGTTGATTCAATGGGCCAAAGAGTTCAATAAATCCAATGCGCTCAAGGGGGCATTGATGCAGGCCTATTTCACTGAAGGTTTGGATTTGTCGGTGGAAGATAATCTTCTATCCGTGGTCGGGAAGGTGGGCTTAAATGCGAAAGAAGCCCTACAAGTCCTGGAAACCGACAGCTATGCAGCCCAAGTAGAGCAAGACATCAATCGCTCCCGTCAATTGGGCATTGGTGGAGTCCCTTTCTTTCTGATCGACGGCAGCCAAACCATTTCAGGGGCACAATCAGATCACATCTTTAAGAATACGGTCGAATCCGCTTTGGAAAAACGCAGCACGAACGCTCGCTGAACGCCTAATAGTCCGATAAGGTCAGATCGCGGTCATTTCCTCAAAAGTTTTAGAGACACCATATAACGCTTCGGAACAAAGAATAGCTTTTCGGAACAAACTTTTGAGCAAAAAAGGGAGTTTGGATACTTTTGTCATGATATAAGTACAAAGAAAAGAACAATGGGATTCCACATCCCCATTGTATGCTCATCAGGTAAACAGGATCAGTTCTTTGAGGCAATAACGTCAGAGTGATAAGTCAGGAAACACGTGATGTGTCCCCCGAATGTAGTTCCATACTCCTCATTTTCAATCAGTCACGCTATAGCCAATTCATTTGTCATGGATAATCAGGTAGTATCACCCGCGAAATCAAATCAGCAGTCACTTGAAAGTCAGGAAGGCTCCTTTGGTGAACACCCGCTACAAGCGAGTGCTCTCGGGAGTGGATTTGCCGGGCAATCGGCCCCACCGCCTCCATTCAACCCCGGCGGAGGGGAAGAAAATTCCGCCCCGGTACAATTGATGTCTTCTTCTGAATCTGGCCTCCAAACCGATGGGGGACAGGAAGAAAACAATACGGGTACGGTCGGAGTGCAGGACATGGGCGCAGGGGGAGATGATGCAGTAGGGATGGAGGAGGATACAGATTTTGGTGAGCTGGTTGATGCCATGGAGCAATACCAAATAGGGTTTTCGACAACTGCTGAGAATGGTG
Source organism: uncultured Bacteroidia bacterium (assembly GCA_964352215.1). Lineage (GTDB taxonomy): Bacteria > Bacteroidota > Bacteroidia > J057 > JADKCL01 > CAWUKT01. The sequence goes on along the minus strand of CAYGRE010000105.1, from coordinate 9,419 downwards.
CCGGGGGGGCAATGAACGCGGCTCTGGCCGCGGAGGGTACTACAGCTTCCAATCAATCCAGAGGTTTTGGCCGGATGAGGCGTTTTGGAAGGATGCGGGACAGACTGCAATCTGCAGTACTGGATCTGGAACTTGACTTAGATCATGAATTTGACTTCAGCTTGAATCTCACTCCCGGGGGGAGCAATGAGAATTCTGAGCAGGCTATTACCAGTGGGGAAGGAGCACAGGGTAGCATTAATCACGAGCAAGTTTCATCCATGTTGGAGGGAATGGAAAGGATCACTGCTGAAAATACCGGCCCTGGCAGCCTGAAAGAGATGGTCCGGTCACTCGGAAGCATGCCCGTGGTCAATATGATCCAGGAAATTCCCAAGCTTGAAAGCCAGTACATTACTTTGAGGGATGGTGACCGTGAAGGAGCCAAGGGGGAATTTCCATCTATTTTGCAACCAATGGGATTGGATCCCGCAGCGGGTGACGCAGCAATGCAAGGGTCAGCCGATCCGACCCATAATCCCTCCACGCTGACATTTCCCACTTCAACCGTCGACCAATACATCAGCGATCCGGGTTCCAACAACCCCGGTGACAATATTGTCACCATGGACGACGCAGATGGTTCCGTTAACCTTTCGGCGGGGGCCCGTGACCGCGTTAACCTGGATGGAGACATCAATATTGACCGACTCCAGACGGATGTTGAGACCAAGCGGGGGGAGGTCCTTCCCGATTACAATACGGCGCAGACTGAAACCAAAGGAGATTTTGGGGAAGGGGCGCTTTTCCCTGGCGTAGAGGGAGAGCGGGAGACGCTGGTAGGGACGGCTGAATTTACCAAGGCCGATGCGTTTTCCATGGAGGAAGGAGACCCCTTGCCTGAATTGGGGATGGAATCAGGAGAAGCAATCAATGCTGCACTCTCCACCGAACTCGGACCCGGAATCGATGCAGAACTGGCCAGGGAAGCAGCTGGCTGGGACACTTATGAAACCGGACTTACCACCGAACTTACAGGATGGGAAACTTCAGTGGATACTGAGGTGGCCACTGCGAAAACAGCTCAAACGGAAGCAAAGACCTCGGCCATTGACGGGATCACCTTACTTAAACAGGATTGGGCAGGCGAGAATGATGATAACCTGTCACTGTACGATACCGACGCTCTTGCTGAAAAGGAATTGGTGGATGCGGCCATCAGGACGGAGTTGACCGGGGCCAATTCGGAAATCGATACGGCTTACTCTGAGGCGGAAAGTGAAGCCAAAGCAGAGCACGATCGGATAGAGCAGGAAAAGAATGGCAAGAAACCCCGGTTGAACGGTAGAGCCGCAAGGTGGTTCCGCCGGACCTGGAACAGTTTTGTTGACTGGGTAAAGAGTGCCTGGAATGGTTTCAAGAACTTTATTACCGGATTGTGGGATGGGCTGAAGACGAAGGTTCAGGGCATCATTAGTAAAGCCCGTACTGCGATCAAAGGAATGGTGGATGGTCTCGTTTCCAAATTGGCGCCCATTGTCAATAGGATCAAAGAAGCGTTTACCACGATTCGTGACAAATTCATCGGTTTGATCAACACTGCAATTGATACCCTGCGTACCACCTTCACCACCATCGTAAACAATCTGAAAACCACGGTAAAGTCGATCATCGATACCGTGAGCGCGGCAATTGTGACGCTGGTTGAAGCATACGAGGATCTGGTCATATCAGTTCTCAAGAATATCGGAGAGAAACTACTGGAGTTGATCCTTGCAGGAGGCGAGGCTGCATTGAGGTTGCTTCTGAAAATTGCAGGTGTCTCTGATCCTGAGGCTGTCATCGATGAGTTGGTTAGAATTGGGGGGATCATCCGGGATATCCTCAAAGATCCGGTTGGATTCGCCAAAAACCTGATCAACGTGGTGGTAGAAACCTTCACAGAGTACTTCCAGAACTTTGGGGAAAACGTGAGGGAAATCGTGATGACCTGGTTCTTCGGAAAGCCAGAGTTGGAATTCCCCAGCGATCTTTCCCTTGACAGCTGGTTGAAATTCGGAATGGACGCGTCCGGACTGGATGAAAATAGTGTTACCGAAACACTTGGGGCGGTAGTCCAACTTCCAGCTGGCGTTGAAATTGACTTTGCAGCTCCTTTGCAGGCATTGGTCACAGGTGGTCCTGATGCACTTTGGGAAAATGTAAAAACCCAGTTGAATCAAATTCCCGGTGTCGAGACAGCTACCGACATTGTCGGGACAGTCACTGAGGGAGAAGCCGGGGAATCCTTGGCCGAGGATATGACGCCTGAAGAAATCCGGGAAGAGATTTCAGGGATGACCTGGCAGACCTTCCTAATGGAAGCCGAAACCTATATGGGGGCTGATACGGTAGCCGACCTTCAAAATGCACGCTATATATTCGATCAATTTGTCTCCGGAAACTTGCCAGGCCTCATTGAAGATCTGAAGGAGCATATCGGAGAGGAGATCAGGGATGTTCCGGCCTGGTTGTGGGGACAACTGTTAGAATGGGTCCAAAATGATCTGGTAACCCAGTTGCCAATTCTGCTCGCCAAGTTTGCAGCTCCAGGTGGTGGCATCGGTGCAGCCATAAAAGCCATCTACGATGGTATCATGTGGTTCATTGAGAACAGGGCACATATCTGGGATGTGATCGAGACCATTTTTGGTGCATTGCCGATGATCGCCAATGGCGATACCGATGGTGCCAAGGCAGCCATCACTACCGGAATCAATCAGACGATTGGCCTTGTATTGGATCTGCTGACCTCGGTAGGGCTCAATTCTTCACCCTCGAAGCAGCTTGGCAAAATGGTGGACAAGCTCAAGACCAATGTCAAGAGTGGGTTTGACACCCTGATGAAAAAGATCGGGGCAGCGATCCAGAAGTTCATGGAGAGCATTCAGAAAATGCTTGGCAAACCCAGAAAGAAGAAATCCGGAACGGGGCAGGGGGGCGATAACAATACGGATCCACAAGAGACCAGAGAGAAGGATTGGCAGGGGAATGATATACCTGCTGAGGACAAAATTGACGAGAAGATCAACCGGACCCTTCCCAATAAGATTGATGACCACTGGCCCCTGCGTTTCACAATGCCATCCTACGGTACTTCTTATGCAGACAAAGTGAAAACCTATAAAGTTCTCCAGGGACTGTTGCAGGCTTACCGATATGACAATGAATATCAGGAAGAGGGAGAAATGACCGAGGAAAAGGCCTTGGAACTCGCAGAGCGTATTCGCAATGAACACAAAGTCTTCCGGACCTTCACGGTGGTAGATGACCAGGAGGCAGACGGAAATACCTTTACCACGCCAGAGGGGGAGGATTACTGGGCCTGGGAATGGACAGCAAGTCCGACGAAAAGTGCTCCGGCATCAAAGAAGAGAAAGCGCGAAGACCGCAACGAAGTCGCATTTGAGATTCTCAGCCAAGTCAAGGCCCAAAATGGTCTCTTTGACATTGACAATCCTCCGGGTGCCCAGGATGACCAACGTGCATTTGCCGCGGCGATCTTTAAGAAGGTGCTCGAACAGCAGAGCTACGATTATGCTGCAGCGAAAAGTCGTCTAAAGCAAATCTTCAATGTTTCAGGGCTTGGATTCGTGATCAACAACTCATTCTTGCAACCTGTCCCGGCAATTTCCAGCAGGTTGGAAGAGATCGTGAAAGCCAAGATCAGTACCGGCTCCTCTCTGGAACGCAACCACAGCAATTTCGTCAGCAATGACTCCCAATACCCAGCCCTGGTGATGAATGAGATTGTTCGGACGAGTCGTTCATCAACCCGTTATGGTTATGACAACAACAATACTGGGCTCCAGGGACCACATACAGTCGCCAGATCAATGGGGGCAAATGCCCGGGCGGAAAGATTCCTTGCCAATCCCCGAGTAGCGGCCCGGGACATGAAGCGGTGGTACAGCGACACCATCATTGACCCTTCAACCCTGGACAACTACCAGTACCGCAACCCCACTACTGCAGATAATTTCAAGAAGGACTACGCCACCTGGTACAACCTCTTCCAGTCGGCGGGTGGATCCTCCAGCCAGGGAGATCAAAAGAGTGTCTTGATCTATGGCCAGATTCTGACCGATTTACACCCTTATGCAACTTCTCTGGTAGAGGATGCAACTTCAGACGAATTGGGCGGTGGTGGAGAAGGCAGCGCATTCTCCAGACTTCGGGACCTGGCGGCAAGGAATCCCAATGCAGCCCCTGCAACTATTTTGCAGGCCATGGGGAGCTCGACCAAAGGACTGGTGGATGAATCGACCTTCCAGTATGTTTCCAGCGAGGGCTCGGCACGGGCTGATTTCCAGGCCTATCTGAACGAATCCATTCAGCAAAACCTGAAAACAATGGGCTTCATCCGCGCCAATGAGGTGGAGTATTGGATCGATTGGTCTCTTTACTGATCGGTCGCCGAAGGAAGAAGCAAATGTTGAATTGGCTTTAGCGGTGGAGTCCTGACCAGATAATTTGCCGATGCATAGTTGACCGGATCAACTCCTTTCGTTTAAAACAAAAAAGGATGGATATACAGAATTTGGGCCGTAATCACTTATATAACTTAGCCTGATATGCTGGATGCATCAGGTTCTCCGGACTCAGAATTTGGTCAAGCTCCTCTTCGGATAACAGTTCCTTCTCCAGCACCAACTCCCGAATGGTCTTTCCGGTAGCAATAGCTTCTTTGCCAATTTTGTCTCCCAAATGATGGCCGATATAGGGATTCAGAAAAGTGATTAATCCCACAGAATTCAGGACCATTTCCAGGGTGTGTTCTGGATTAGCGGTAATGCCAACAATGCATTTATCTGTAAGGGTAACAATGGCATTGGTCAGCAACTCCATGGATTCAAAGAGGCATTGGGCGATCACAGGCTCCATTACATTCAACTGGAGTTGGCCCGCCTCGGCAGCAAAAGAAATGGTTACGTCATTGCCGATGATCTTGAAACAAACCTGGTTGACCACTTCCGGAATGACGGGGTTCACTTTGGCCGGCATGATCGAAGAGCCCGCCTGCATTTGCGGAAGATTGATCTCATTCAGACCGCACCTTGGTCCCGAGGACAACAAGCGTAAGTCATTGCAAATTTTGGACAGTTTGACCGCAGTTCTTTTTAGGGCGCCTGAAATCATAACATAAGCCCCTGTGTCCGAAGTCGCTTCGATCAAATTCGGGGACTTTACAAATTTTGCCTTGGTGATCTGACTCAAATAGCCAATGGCTATTTCCGAAAAATTCTTTGGCGCATTAACACCTGTACCGATGGCCGTTGCCCCCAGGTTGACCTCCAGGATCAGGTTTCGGGTAAGTTTTAGGATCCGGGTCTCCTCGGTCAGGTTGGTTGACCAGGCCGCGAATTCATCTCCCAAAGACATAGGAATTGCATCTTGAAGCTGGGTGCGCCCCATCTTAATAACCTCGGCAAACTGGACGGCTTTTTTGTCCAATTTACCTGTCAGGTAGGTGATCTTTTTTAACAACGCATTCGTGTACAAGTACAATGCGACCCGAAAACCAGTGGGATAGGCATCATTCGTGGATTGAGATTTGTTGACATGGTCGTTGGGATGAAGAATATCATAGCTGCCCAGTGGATGACCATGAAGTTCAAGCGCCAGATTGGCGATCACTTCATTGGCATTCATATTCACCGAGGTACCGGCACCTCCCTGAAATACATCCGTAGGAAAAAAGGGGCTGTATTTCTCCAGATTGTCCAAAATCTCATCGCAGGCCCGAAGGATCATATCCGCTTTTTCCTCCTGGATGGTCCCGATTTCCTTGTTGGCCAATGCACAGGCTTTTTTGGTGAGCACCATTCCCTGGATGAAAAAAGGGTAATCTCCGATTTTTGATTTCGACAATTGAAAATTGTCAATGGCTCTTTGGGTATGGATGCCATAGTAATGACCACTTTCTATTTCCATTTCTCCCAACAGGTCTTCCTCGCGTCTTGTGCTCATAGTTTTTGACGGTTATTGTATCAAACTAATTTCGCTTTCACTATTTCGGCCAATTCGTATTTCAACTCGTCCGAGAATCCGGACAATCCCGGAATATCATTGTATTCCACAATATGCAATTTCCCGTTGGCTTCTTCCAAAATATCAATGGCCAGGATATCAGCTCCGATCTTGTGCTGCAGTTTTTGTAAATCTTTTACAAGGTCTGCCTCAGGTTCTATTTTCTGATAATCTGTCGTTTCTACATTGGCCTTCCAGTATTTTCCTTTTCTGGACATTGCCCAAACTTTATCACCAATGGCCAGGTAGCGAATATCCCTTTCGTAATCAATGAAGGGCTCAACCGTGATATAGTGCTCCGTGACAAAAAGTAAATCTTTCACATCCTGCCACTTCTTTTCATCCTCGACCAGTACCTTTCCAAACCCTCCATGATAATTCCCAACTTTCACCACAAAGGGAAAATCGATCCTGATATTCTTAAGGTGGGTTGATTTCGTAACGACATTGAAATCAATGACCGGCAATCCTTGGTTCTTGATCATCGAAAGCATGGACAACCGGTCAAATCCGATTTTCAAAGTGGATGCTGAATTCACACATGGGATATCGGCAAGTTCAATTAAGTTGAGGGCCGTTGTTTGGAGCTCAGTCGGTCTGATGGCACCAACTCTCCACAAAATCCCATCAGGTTGTACGATTCCTTCCGCATCCGCAATATAGAGTTTGCCTTCCTTCAATATCCACGAAGTGTGCTGAATCGACTTCTGAACCACTTCAAACTCGGACAGGAATTCCGGCCAATATGATTCCCCGTTGACGACCAGGATGCTTTTCATAACAGTTCCCATTATTTATACATGGCAAAAGTCTACAATCGAGAGGTAATTGACCAATAATTTACCCAAGGATCGGATGCATAAGATAGCGGAAGATCATTCCACTTTAGCTTGCACAACAAGGATATACCTTTCAATGCGATCCTTGGCTTTTTGGGAGAGCGGGGAGAGTCCATAACGACACTTCTGATCCCCTCCGGATAGTCCCGCAGCAAAACCTGGGCAATCTTGGTGCTATAAGAGATGGTCAACAAATTGTAGCTGTCGATGCCCAACACCTGTACCAAGTCTGCAATGTCTGCGGCGATTTCATTGGTATTGTAACCATTCAGATCAATTCCCTGGGCGGTCAATCTCTGTCTGCAAGCTTTGGCCGCTAGGGCGAATTGGTTTTCAGCCATTTCCGCATCAACCTGAGACTTTTCATCACCGACTTGTGCCTTTTGTCCCTCAACCCGTGAATTGTCCCCATCCGATGGCGGAAGGTTAGAATCATAGATGGCCTGGGCCCATTCCGGACAGTCCAGGTGGGGTTTTGCATAGTAGTTGCCGCGCTGTTCAATGAGGATAAAGTCCCGGTCGTCAAGGTACTGATAGTATTTCATGTACTGAGCCGAAGGCATGGTTGTGGAACCAGGCCCACCCACTGTGTAGATGATCGGATCCGGTTGAGGCTTGGGATTTCGACTCTTGAAAATGTAAACAGGTAACTGAATGACCCGACTATTGGGATTGCTTCTGTTTTCCAATACGCTCAAGTACCCAAAGGTATATTCTTGTCCTTTCGGAATTTCGTGGGTAGTTTTTTGGGATACCTTGAAGGAGGGATTGAATTGGGGGTTCGTTTGCCCAACCGCCAGGCTGGATATCAGAATGCAGATCGAAAGTAGAATTTGGTTTTTCATTGGTTCTGTTAATTTCCCATCAATTCAGGCGTCTCTCGGGTAGATGGAATTTCCAGTTTGATGGTTTTTCAATCATTTCCAGAAGGATGCAATATATACAATGCCAGAGAGTTTTTCTGGTCGTGGGAAATCGAAATGGAGCCCAAATAAAAGGCAACGTGCACAAAATTTGCGGATTGTTGTGCATCTGCTTGCAAGGATACACAGCCATTGTGCATGTAAATACTGCAAATCATGTTCGGAAGTAATAAATACTAGCCGTGCAACCTTGAACGGATTTTCTCCATCTTACATGAAATAGCTCAACAACGAAGCATCAGAGGAGAGCGAATAAAGCACCGCACCAACAAGAAGCCTACCATGAAGAAATTAATACTGTTCCTATTCATTCTAATTGAGATCCCTTTGTTTGGCCAACAAGCCATTTCCGGAACGGTAGTGGACGCAGAAACGAACGAGGCGCTCCCCTATGTGAATATTGGCGTATCAGACAGAAACATTGGAACCGTATCAGACATAGATGGAAGGTTTTCTATAGAAATACCTGATTCTGCGGGTCAGGATTTGCTCCGCTTTTCTATGCTGGGCTATGAAGCAGTGTATTTCGCAACCCTTGAAAAATATCTGGAGACTTATCCCGGTGAAAATGCCATTGTCAGCCTGCGTGCGGAAAGCATTCAGCTTGCCAATATTGAGATCACGGATAAAGGGTTCAAAGAAAAAAGGTTGGGCAGCAATACCGAATCCTCCATGATCATCGCAGGATTTATGACGGATCAGTTGGGTTCAGAAATTGGGGTTCGGATAAAGCTGGGAAAGAAAAAGCCGGCTTGGATCCAGGAGTTTCGTTTCCATGTTGCGCAAAATCCTTATGATTCTGCATTCTTCCGCATAAATATCTACTCGCTGGGAAAGGACGGGATGCCGGATGCCAACCTGCTGGATCAGAATATGATCGTGGTCTTTACCGATAGGTCCGGACTCGTATCTGTAGACCTCAAAGATCAGCTCGTCTTTGCCGAGGACGACTTCATGGTGGGCCTGGAGTACATCCGCGATCTTGAACCCCAAGAAGCGGGAGGTGAAGAAAAAAAGAAACTGGATCTCGCATTTTCTGCGGGCTTTCTGGGCAACCCCGTTTATTCCCGTCAGACCAGCCAGGGGACTTGGGAAAAAACCAGCGGAATCAGTTTGGGCTTTAACGTTCTGGTTAAATATTAACGCAACAATTCCATAAAGGAATTCCCTCAGGGCAATATTTCCATAAAGGAATCCTTCCGCAATCCTTCGGGGCGCAGGTCGTAATCTGCCTCACCTTCGGTGACGAGCTCGGCACCTGCATCCAGCAGCAATTGCCGGAAAGAGATAGGCTGGGAGAACTGGTAAAACAAGGCCTGGCGGGCCAGGTTGGAATGGGGGGTCTCACCACTGACGCTCATGCTCCCAAAGCCGGCATTGACCAGCACAAAGCTGACCCGGCCATCGGGTTCGGGCAGGAAAATGCCGAGGATTTGCTGCCGGCCCACCATATTGCATTCGGCTTCCAGGATCAACTCGTTCGGATCGAACATATAATTGGCCTCCACCTTCGGGGCTGATCCGACGATGATCTTGAATTTACAACCCTCTTTGCCGCTGAAGACATTGTTGATGGCCAGGGCGGGATGGCCCAGTTTGCCGCTGGTGT
>CAYGRE010000104.1:0-25747 GCA_964352215.1 uncultured Bacteroidia bacterium | reverse complement strand
GAACCCGAACTTCAACGGGAACGATACCTTGATTTACAGCATCTGTGACAATGGTACACCACCGTTGTGTGATACGGACACGGTCATCATCACAGTTACTCCAGTCAACGATCCGCCAATTGCGGTAATTGATCTGGATACTACAGATGAAAACACGCCAGTGATCATCAATGTACAGGGCAATGACTCCGATATTGATGGAGATTCACTGACGACTACGATTGTGACGCCACCGACCAATGGTACTGTGGTCGTGCTCAACGGAGATTCGATTGTCTACACACCTGATTCAGGATTTGTAGGAACGGATACCTTGATTTACAGCATCTGTGACAATGGTGTTCCACCATTGTGTGACACGGATACCGTAATCATAACTATTCTCCCTGTCAACGCTCCACCGGTGGCCGTCATCGACAGAGACACTACAGATGAGAATACTCCGATTACGATAGATGTCCAGGGCAATGACAGCGATCCTGATGGTGATCCATTGACGACTACCATCGTCACTCCACCTAGTAATGGTACGGCTGTCGTGGTAAATGGTGATTCGATCACCTACACACCGAACCCAGGATTTACGGGCAACGATACACTGATATACAGTATATGTGACAACGGAACACCACCGCTCTGCGATACGGATACCGTGATCATCACCGTACTGCCAGTGATTGTGGGCAATCCACCGGTTGCAACCAACGACACCGTGACCACAGGAGTGGATACACCAATTCTGATTGGAGTTCAGAACAATGACAGTGACCCTGATGGAGACAGCCTCCTGACGGTAAGCATTCCTTGTCCTCCTTCGAACGGTATCGCGGTAGTGGTAGGGGACAGCATCTTCTATATCCCGAATGCCGGGTATATTGGTCCTGACACCTTCTGTTATGTGATCTGTGACACCACTGGCCTGTGTGATACAGCTGAGGTCTACATCAACGTGCTGCCACCTGTTAACAATCCACCGATTGCACAGAACGACAGCATCACCATTCCTCAGAATACCAATGGAGATATTCCGGTACTGTTTAACGACAGTGATCCTGATGGTGATACCATAACAGTGATCACCGTGATTCAGGATCCTGTGCATGGAACGATTACGATAGGGCCTGGAGGAGTAGTAACCTACACGCCTGACGTCAACTATACGGGGCCAGACAGCTTCATATATGTAATCTGTGACAATGGCACGCCACCGCTGTGTGATACGGCGACCGTGTACATCACAGTGACACCAGTTGGTCTTACCATTCCGAATGGCTTCTCGCCAAACAATGATGGAGACAATGATGTATTTGAGATTCTCGGCATCGAGCAGTACCCGGACAACAAGATTACGATCTTCAATCGCTGGGGTAACATCGTATTCGAACAGCCGGGGTATCTGAATACGTGGGGAGGTACTTACGACAGGACGGGTGAACCGCTGCCGGATGGTACTTATTATTATGTGCTTGATTTGGGAGATGGTTCCCAGGTCATCGGTAGCTACATTGTCATCTTCCGTTAATTAAGAAAGGAGCATTATCATGAAAGATTTTCGCAACATACTCCTCGCATTCTTAGGTCTGATCCTCCTGGCCGAGCCAGCAAGTGCTCAGCAGGATCCTCAATACACCCAGTACATGTTCAATGGACTGGCATTCAATCCCGCCTATGCAGGCAGCAGGGAAGCACTCAGTGCAACCCTGCTGCTGCGTAAGCAGTGGGTTCAACTGGAAGGAGCTCCCTCAACCGGTAGCTTTACCCTTCACGGACCATCTGCAAACGAAAGGCACGGTTTTGGCTTGTCAGTTGTGCATGACCGCCTCGGAATTACCCGCCAGAACTTTGCTGGACTGAGCTATGCTTACCGTCTTCCGATGGCCAACGGCGTCCTTTCCCTTGGATTGAGAGGAGGCGTGACCCAGTTTACCAATCGGTATTCTGATATCGTTACCATCGATCCAGACCAGCAAAACCCAGGAGTGGATGTTTCCGCTTGGTTGCCGCGGGTTGGAACAGGATTCTATTTCAATACGGAAAGGTTTTACCTCGGACTTTCTGCGCCCAATATCCTGGCAGGCCGGTATTACAGGTTCAACAACCAGTTTTCAAATGAAATTGCCAGTGAGCAAAGAGTACACTATTTCGCCACCACTGGGGTCGTAATTCCGCTCGGTGAAAATGTAGATTTCAAACCTTCTATTGTTGCCAAGTACGTTCAGAATGCTCCATTGGAACTGGATTTTAATGCCAGCTTATTATTCAGAAAAGTATTCTGGGTAGGAGCAGGTTACCGAACCGGGGATGCAGCTGTATTCATAATTGAATATATGAGTCTTAAAGGATGGCGGATTGGCTATTCTTACGACTATACACTGACCCTGCTAAATCAGGTCAACTCAGGATCACACGAAATACTATTCGGTATTGACCTGGGTCTTACCAAATCAAAAATTATCACCCCTCGTTATTTCTAGGTTTTTTTTATCTCAGGAGGTATTGCGAATGCCTCTTATGTAAACCGACCGATCGATACTATGATCTTCCAGAAGAAATTGATTGCCATCATGGCAATGCTGATGCTGTTTGCCCCCTTAATAGGGCAGGTTAAGCGGGGTGATAAGAAGTTTGGCCGCCTCAGCTTTGCTGAAGCAATTAAGCCCTATCAGCGGCATTTGAAGAAAAATCCAACTGATGGACATGCAATTCGGCAAATAGCCGAGTGCTACCGTCGCATCAATGATTTTGAAAACGCTGAGGAGTGGTTTGCGAAGGCTGCCAAGTACCGGGACACTGACCCCATGACCTACTATTACTATGGTCAAATGCTGATGAACAACAACAAATGGGAGCAAGCAACCCCATGGTTTGAAAAGTTCCTTCAGAAGCAGCCCGGAGATGTATTAGGGACCAGAATGCTGGAGTCATGCCGGAACTACAAAGCTTTATTGGCTGATTCCAGTGGATTTGATGTTCATATTACCAATATCAATACCGATCAGGCAGACTTCAGTCCCAATATTCTGAGAGACAAGGTCATATTTGCAACTTCTCGCAGGAAAGGGGATTTTATGTTTGGTTGGAAAGGACACCCATTTTTGGAACTATTCGAAGCTAAATACTACGGAAGGCCAGAATTGGGAGAACCGGTACCCATGAAGGGGAAAGTCAATTCCAAATTGCATGAAGCCCATGTCACCTTTAGCCAGGACGGGGAAACCATGTTCTTTTCCCGGAACAATATTGAAAATAAGAAGATCGGTAAAAGCGAGGAGGGAGTAATCCTTCTGAAGACTTTCCGGGCGGACCTGGTCAATGGCAAGTGGAAAGAGTTGGAAGGGATCCCCTTTAACAGCGAGGAATATTCTGTCGGTCATCCAGCTTTAACTGCGGATGGCAAGATATTGTATTTTGTATCCAATATGCCAAGGGGATTGGGAGGCACAGATATCTATCGGGTAACTGTCGATCTTGAAAATGGAAATTGGGGTGTTCCGGAAAATCTGGGTCCTGAAATCAATACATCTGGAAATGAAATGTTTCCGTGGGTGGATAAAGAAGGTGCCTTGTACTTTTCATCCAACGGATGGATAGGATTGGGGGGACTTGATCTTTACCGGGCCACGAACGTTCTGACTTCCACTATGGAGGTCAAAAACATGGGCTTCCCACTCAACTCGGCCAGGGATGATTTCGCGTTGGTATACGACGAGCGGAGAGGCATCGGTTTCTTCAGTTCTAACCGTGCAAACGGTGTCGGAGACGATGATATATATTCATTTGAAAAGCGGCAAATGATCAAGGGAGTGGTTGTCGATGCGGTGACCGGAGAGCGAATCGAAAATGCCAGGGTTGAACTTTATGGGGTGCGTGACCTTCAGGGATTGGGAAGGACCGATGAAAATGGTGTATTCCGTCAGGGATTGTCTCTCGGAGATGAATTTTACGCCGTGGCGAGCAAGCAGGGATATGAAGAAGAGAAGATGAGGTTCAATACCAAAAATGTCAAGTTTGATGATGAAATCGTGGTAGAGATTCCCTTGTCGAGATCGCAGATATGTCCGGATCCGAAATTCTTCCTCGGAACCCTGGTTGATGAAGAAGGGAATCCATTGGCCAAGCGGATGGTGAAGGTGATCGAAACAGAGAAGGTAATTGAGACCGATGAAAATGGGAATGTCGTCGCAAGCCTTGATCCCAATAAGAATTACGAATTTGTATACGACGGTCCGGATGTAAAAGAACCCATCAGGACGGTGATCAATACGGCAGCTTTGGCAAATACCGATACTGTGAAGTCCCGGTTGGTAGTACCCGAACCCGGGATAGGGGAGGTCTTCTTCATCATTTACTACGATTTTGACCTGTACAATATCAGAAATCGGGACGCGAGACCAGAACTGGACAGGGTCGTTAAGTTTATGAATGAGAATCCTGACGTTATTGTACAATTGTCCTCGCACACAGATTGCCGGGGAACCGATGCTTACAATGAGACCCTGTCAAACAACCGGGCCAAAGAAGCATTCGGCTACATCATCAATCATGGAATCTCTAAGGATCGATTGACTTTTACCTGGAAGGGAGAATATGAGCTCACCAATGAATGTGCTGATGGGGTACCATGCTCAGAAGTCGCCCATCAACTGAACCGTAGAACCGAGTTTAAAATAATGGGCAAGGTGGATAGGTACCCAGATTGAAGCCCATAAAAATATAGGATTCAGAAAGCCGGAGGAATCCGGCTTTCTGTATGAATACCCTTTTTCCAATCTGCTACCCAGCATGAAATCTGCAAAACAGCACCAACTGGGAATTGCTATTTTCATTGATTTTAAGTATCATTATACGACGCTGGCAATAAAGTATTGATCCGTTCATTTTTTGATTTTGACCGTTCGACAGTCCAGTTTCCAATCGGAAGCAGATTTAGAACCATTGAGGGTTGAAAAGTGGCATTTGGGCCACCATTCATCTACCTTTGCCAAAGTTTGCCGTACATTATAAGTGCAGTAATAATACAGTACAGAAATTCGGAATCTCACTCTTATGAAAAAGGCATTTTTGCTCCTCACGCTTGTCTTGCTTACAGCAGTTCTGGGATACTCCCAGAGCGGGCAGGACCAGGTCCAGGAGAATATAGGTGCTGTGACTGGTGAAGCCACACCAGTTTATATCCCCAACGCATTCACTCCCAATGGAGATGGTGTTAACGATGAATATTACATTCCAGATGCCAATCTGAATCAATTCAATTTTTCAGTGTTTGACAGATGGGGCAATAAAGTATATGCTACCCAAGCACCCAACTTCCGCTGGTCTGGGGAAGCCAACGGCAGGGTCCTGCCTGAAGGAACATACGTATTCCTGCTGAGTGCGGTGGATGCCAAGGGAGTGGCCATCAAAAGGTCAGGTCCTTTGACCATTGTTCGTTGATCAAGGATATTACAATCAAGTATAATTTCAGACAAGAAGTGCTTCACATCGTGAAGCACTTCTTGTTTACATACAGCTTCACTCAAGATCATTTCTGACATCCATCCCCCTACACTCCGGACCATTTCTGACATCCATCCGCCTACACTCAAGATCATTTCTGACATCCATCCCCCTACACTCCGGACCATTTCTTACATCCATGCCCCTCCCTTCAAAACCTTTTCTTACATACATGCTCCTACCTTCGGGACCTTTTCTTGTTTTTATACCCCTCCAATCAGGACTTACAAATGCAATTTTGGTTATCTTCGAATTTCTTCGGTCAACAAAGCCCAATAGCAATCTGTAATGATCAACAAGTATTTACCAATCGTAGCAGTTCTTCTCATTTTGAGTAGCTGCGATAACCAAGCTAATGACTCTTCAAACAACAATTTGCCTACAGAAATGCCCAAGATTCCCGTTTCGTATCCCGAAACCGAAAAATTAAATCACCACGATGATTACCATGGCACAGATGTTCTCGATGCCTACCGATGGCTGGAGGACGATGAGTCCGCAGAAACCAGTGCCTGGGTTGAATCACAAAACAAAGTGACTTTCGGATACCTGGATCAAATTCCATTCAGAGAGAAATTCCGCCAGCGGATGGAAGACCTCTGGAATTATCCAAAATATTCATCTCCCTTTAAGCGGGGGGACAATTACTATTTCTACAAGAACAATGGGTTGCAAAACCAGTCTGTTCTGTACACCATGAAGGAGCTGGATGGAGATCCGGTGGAGTTCCTGGACCCCAATAAGTTCTCAGAAGATGGGACAGCCTCCCTCACTACCTTCTCTGTCTCCAAGGACGGGAAATGGGCCGCATACGGAGTGTCTGAGGGCGGCTCAGACTGGAATGAGTACCGGGTCAGAAATGTAGAGACCGGCGAAGATACAGAGGATGTACTCAAATGGATCAAGTTTTCAGGTGCCGCCTGGTATGGGAATGGATTTTATTATGGGAGATTTGCAGAACCAACCGAGGGGAGTGAATTGTCATCTCAGAATGAGAACAAGCAGATTTACTACCATGTGCTGGGAACTGAGCAAAGTGAAGACAAGCTCATCTATCAGGAAAAAGACCATCCACGCCGGGGAATCTATGCCGGGACCAGTGAAGACGAACGTTTTCTCATGATCTATTTGTCCGAGGGGGCCACCAGTGACAATGCTCTGAAGGTCAAAGACCTTACCCAGCCCGGAAGTGATTTCATCCCCATCATTTCCGAGTTTAACCACAGCTACGACTTTGTCGACAATATCGGGAGCAACCTGTTGATCCTGACCAATGACGACGCACCCCGGAAAAAATTGATCAGCATTGATTTCGAAAACCCCGGCCGAGAAAACTGGAAGGAGATCATCCCGCAGCAGGAGGAAGTCCTGAACAATGTGTCTTATGTGGGCGGCAAGCTGTTTGCAACTTTCCTGAAAGACGCCAGCAGCAAGGTCTATATATACGACGTTGAAGGAAACAAACTGGGTGAGGTAGAATTGCCAGGGATTGGAACTGTGGGGGGAGTGAGCGGAAAGAAGGACGATAGGCAAGGTTTCTATGTATTTACCTCGTTCACCTATCCCTCGACCATTTACCGGTACGACATTGAGCAAGACAAATCAGAGCTCTTTCGCAAATCTGAGATCGACTTTGACATCGAGAATTATGAAACCAAGCAGGTCTTTTACAGCAGCAAAGACGGAACTAAAATCCCGATGTTCATCACCCACAAAAAAGGGCTGAAATACGACGGAACCAATCCTTGTCTACTCTATGGATACGGTGGCTTCAATATCAATATCCTACCAAGCTTTAGTGTGACAACCTTACCGCTGTTGGAACAAGGTGGCATTTACGCGGTGGCCAATTTGCGTGGCGGAGGAGAGTATGGTGAAGATTGGCACAAAGCAGGAATGCTGGAAAAGAAGCAAAATGTATTTGACGATTTTATCAGTGCGGCGGAATACCTGATTGCCGAGAAGTACACCTCCAAAGAAAAGCTGGGCATCTACGGGCGTAGCAATGGGGGACTCCTGGTGGGGGCAGTTATGACCCAGCGTCCTGACCTGTTCCAGGTAGCTATCCCAGCGGTAGGAGTCATGGATATGCTGCGTTACCACAAATTTACCATAGGCCATGCCTGGGCGGTAGAGTACGGTTCCAGCGATGAACAGGAACAATTTGCCAATCTGTATGCCTATTCTCCATTGCACAACCTGAAAAAAGGCATCGATTATCCTGCCACCATGGTGACGACTGCAGACCATGATGACCGGGTAGTACCTGCACATTCCTTCAAGTTTGCCGCGAGGCTCCAGGAGGTCCATACGGGTGAAGATCCGGTGCTGATCAGGATTGATACCAAAGCAGGGCATGGGGCCGGGAAGCCAACCTCAAAGATCATCGAAGAGTATGCCGATATGTGGACATTCCTTTTCTACAATACCAATTCTCCGGTCAACTATTAAGGGAGAGAATCCCACCCTCAAAGCAGAACAAGGGCGTCAGTTTGCAGCGAACTCAAAGCCAAAGAGTCCGGCAAGCTGGCGCCGCATCTTTTCTTTGACTTCTTCCATCTCAATCGGCCGGCCCAGCTCGGCCTGGATGGACGTCACGCCTTTGTCATCAATACCGCAGGGGATAATATGACCAAAGTAATCCAGGTCCGAATTCACATTGAAGGCAAATCCATGCATGGTGATCCAGCGGCTACACCGCACCCCAATGGCCAAAATTTTTCGGGGATCATTTCCCTCCATATCGATCCAAACGCCTGTAAGCCCGTCGATCCGTCCCGCTGCAATCCCATATTCCGCCAGGGTGAGAATCGCAGCCTCCTCGATATTCCTTAAATACAGGTGCAAATCAGGTGTGAACTGCTCCAGGTCCAGAATTGGATAGCCCACCAATTGGCCCGGACCATGGTAGGTAATGTCTCCACCCCGGTTGATTTTGTAGAATTCAATGCCACGCTCGGCCATCTCTTCCGGGTTCAGCAGGAGATTGTCCAGAGAACCACTCTTTCCGAGGGTATAGACATGGGGATGTTCGACAAAAAATAAATGGTTGTCCGGAAGAACAGCAGATTCAGGATGCTTCCGATTGAGCAATTTCTGATCCGTCCCAACCTTGAGCACCTTTTCCTGGAAGTCCCAGGCCTCCTGGTAGCTCATCTGTCCCAGGTCTTTAAAGTGAACTTTTGGTTTTTCCCTCACAGGTTGCTCCTGACTCATCTCTGATTGATCTCTGATTGCTCCTGATTGATCTCTGATCGAAGCTGGCTCATCTCTGATCGAACTCCGGGTTCTCTTCCTGCTCGGTTTCCGCCCAGTTCACGTTGTCCGTTGTCACTGAAACAACCTCAGGAACCTGCCGCTGCAAAAGGACTTCCACCCCGGCCTTGATGGTCCGGGAGGCAAATGGACAGCGGACGCAAGCACCTGCCATCGCCACCTTGACCACACCATCTTCAAAACTCACAAAAGAGATGTCACCACCATCCTGCCAGGTGGCAGGGCGGATTTGCTGGTCCAGGACCATTCTGATCTTATCCTCGATGCTCTTGTGAGGTGCATAGACCGGGTCCTTGTTGGGGTCTTCAAAATTGAAGAGGGGTTCACCCTGCTCAAGGTGCTTCTTGATTACGATGCGGACATCGATCAGCATGGATTCCCAAACATCCAGATCAGGCTTTTTAGTAACAGTGATGAAATTCTTAGAGATAAATACCCGCTCGACATAATCAAAGCCAAAAAGCTTGAAGGCGAGGGGAGAGGCTTTTGCTTCTTCACGGGAATTGTACTCATAGGCACCCTTGGTCAGGAGCAAGTTCGAGATATTGAACTTCATGGCGTCCGGATTGGGAACCTTTTCCGAGTGGATGTTTACGAAGGTCTTTTCCATTGAAGGCAAAGATAAGGAGGAAAAAGATTAACTTGCGTGCTTAATCAGATCCGCCATGAGCTTACTCACCCAGATCTATCGACCATCCCTGACCTTATTGACCGACCTTTATCAGATAACCATGGCCTATGGTTACTGGAAAAACGGCTTGGCTGAACGGGAGGCCGTATTTCATCTGTTTTTTAGAAAGAACCCTTTTCAGGGAGGATACGCCATTGCCGCCGGTCTCGAACTGGCCACCAGTTTCCTCAATCAATTCGGATTTTCCGATGATGACCTTGCCTTTTTGGCAACTCTGACCGGAAATGATGACCAACCGCTTTTCGAGCCGGAATTCCTCCAATTCCTCAAGGATACGCCCTTCAGTTGCGAAGTAGATGCCATTCCGGAGGGTACCCTTGCCTTCCCACATGAGCCACTCTTGCGCATCCGTGGCCCCCTCTACCAGGGGCAATTGATCGAAACACCGCTCCTTACCATGGTCAATTTCCAGACCCTGATCGCGACCAAGGCAGCCAGGATTTGCAGAGCGGCCAAAGGAGACTCCGTCCTCGAATTTGGACTCCGCCGGGCCCAGGGCATAGATGGCGGCCTTTCAGCTTCCCGAGCTGCCTATCTGGGGGGCTGCAACGCAACCTCGAATGTATTGGCCGGAAAGCTGTTCGGCATTCCCGTCAAGGGCACCCACGCCCATGCCTGGGTCATGTCCTTTGACACCGAACTGGAGAGCTTCGAAGCTTATGCACGTGCCATGCCCAACAACAGTGTATTCCTCGTCGATACCTACAACACCCTCGAAGGGATCAAAAATGCCATCAAGGTCGGCATCAAGTTGCGGGAGCAGGGCTATGAAATGGCCGGGATCAGGCTTGATTCCGGAGACCTGGCGCAATTGAGCATTGACTCCCGAAAATTGTTGGACGATGCCGGATTTCCAGATGCCGTGGTGGTGGCCAGCAACGACCTCAACGACCATATCATCGAAGACCTGAAGGCAAAGGGTGCCAAGATTGGTGTCTGGGGAGTCGGGACGAAATTGGCGACCTCTTATGACCAGCCAGCATTGGGCGGGGTTTATAAATTGGCTGCGATTCGGAATGAAGCAGGAGAATGGGATTTCAAAGTGAAGTTGTCCGAGCAATTGATAAAGGTTTCAAACCCCGGTCTCTTGCAGGTCAGGAGGTACACCCGAAATGGGAAACCGGTCGCCGATATGCTGTACAACGAGGAACAGGATGTACATTCTGATTACCTGATGGACCCAATGGAAGCAGGCACTTCGGTATTGTTGCCGGAATACGATGACCACGAGGATCTTCTGGTGCCCGTTTTTCGAAATGGGAAGCAGGTCTATCAGCATCCTTCATTGCAGGAAGTCAGAGACCATTGCCAGCAACAACTTTCCGTCTGGGACGATAGGATATTGCGTCTCAAGTCTCCCGAAACCTATCCAATGGGGCTGGAGGAAGACCTGTACAAACTCAAGATGAGTCTGATCGAAAAAGCACGCCAAAAATGAAACCTCTTCTCTTTTCCATTCAGAGCTACCGATATTTTCTTGACCGGATCAGCGATTGTTGTGGCTTTCCGGTAGGGGAGGTTGAAGTAAATATTTTTCCGGATGGGGAACGCTACCAAAGAATACTTACTGAAGTTGATGAACGGAATGTTGTCTTGATCGGAGGTACGATCACCGATTCAGACACCTTGGAATTGTATGACCTGGCCTGTGCCATGGTTAAGCATGGTGCGAAAAGTCTGACCTTGATGGTCCCTTACTACGCATATTCAACCATGGAACGGTCCTCCAAACGTGGAGAGGTCGTAACCGCCAAGACCCGTGCACGGCTATTGTCTGCCATTCCCCTCGCTTCCAGAGGCAACCGCATCGTGATGATGGACCTCCATTCAGAGGCCATGAGCTATTATTTTGAAGGCGGAATCGTAGCCTACCACCTGACCGCCAAAGATGTGATCATCAAAGCCTGTCATGACCTCGGCGGGAAGAACTTTGTTCTGGCTTCTACCGATGCAGGACGAGCAAAATGGGTGGAAAGCCTGGCGAATTCCATGGGGGTAGATGCTTCTTTTGTATTCAAGCGCAGGCTGGATGGAACCCGAACGGAGTTGACGGCGATGAACGCCAGGGTCGAGGGTGCGAAAGTGATCATCTACGACGACATGATCCGAACCGGTGGCTCACTGATCAATGCAGCACGGGCATACCGGGATGCCGGAGCCTCTTCCATTTCTGCGATCACTACCCATGGCGTTTTGCCGGGGGATGCCTTCCAACGCCTCAAAGATTCCGGGCTTTTCCAGGCGGTGGTGGTTACCGATACCCACCCCAGGGTGCTCAATCTGAACGACGACATCCTGAAGGTCTATTCTGTGGCCCAAATATGGGGCGATTATTTGATGCAGCATTATTGAGCTCTGCCTGAGCCCTTCATTCACTCCCCCAAGTTTTCAATTGCCGCTGCCCTCAGGCCCAATTGCCGTTGCTCTGAGATAAATCAAGGTAAGGTGCCATCCCTAATTGAGCATCCCCCAGACCTAATCGATCCATTCCCCAACCTATTCAATTAACCTCCGGGGGGAAGTGAACCAGGGGCCAACCCTTAATTTTAGCCTCAGGACCTAAATAGGCCTGGGTCAGGACCGAAGCCAGCCTGGGTCAGAACCGAAGTAAATCCACACCCCGCCCAGGAGTATTTAGCTTGAACTCCCCACCAATATTCCCAGCCAGCCAATTCGAAAAGGGGATTCGAGCCAGCCAACTAAGGTCGAGGACCTGGTGGGGGGAGGCAGTAAGCGAAGTCAATTAGGGTTGAGGGTGATTAATTAGGGTCCAGACCCTAATTCAATTACCCCAGTGCCCCCCTGAAAAAAGGTTGAAAACCAAGTTCATTTGGGTCATGAAAGCATTCATTATAGGAGAGGTTCACCAACAATTCGACCGGGCCACATGCGCAATTTTGCCGGAATCAGAGTGAATTAAGGCTGGAGCGAAGTGAAGCGAAAAAGCCCCCAATTCCACCAAAAATCAAGGGTTCCCATTGCTGGGAACCCTCTTCCTGTTGATTGAGGCTTCTCAATCGAGTTATTCAATAATCAGAAGCTTTTGTACTTCTGTTTTGCCATCAAATTTCAACCTTACGAAGTAGTTGCCTTGTGCGAATGAAGCCGTGGGATAGCTGAATTTGTTGAATCCATCTTCCAGCTCGACTGCACCCTGGCTTACCGTACGGCCAAACAAATCGACTACACTTACATCGATCAAGCCTTCCTGGGCGGCGAAATATTCGACATAGAAACCATCAGATTCCTTGGTAGGGTTGGGGTAGAGACTGACCAATCCACTTGCCTCCGAATAAATAATGGTGACCTCATTGCTTTCCGCGCTGCTGCCATCCAGGTCTACCGCTGTAACCTGGTAGGTATTGGCACCCGGGACAGGAGATGGGTCAATCAGGTCATAGCGGGAAAGCCCGGACGTATTGCCCAGTGCATCCACTTCCCCCAGGTAACCATAGGCCCCATTGTTGGATTTTTTACGCACTATGAAGTGGTCAACATTGGTTTCCCGCAAGGTGGTCCAATCCAGATGAATTTCTTCCTCAACCTGCTGACCTTCAAGTATAAAGTACTCAACCGGAAGGATACAGGCCGGGATGATGATCGTATCCAGAATGTCACAGTTTGGCCCGGTGATCAGGACAGTAAGGGTATCAGTGGTAGAGGGATCAGGATCGGTATAGACAGGGTTGTCAATGCTGGGGTTGTCAAGTCCGGTCGCAGGTGCCCAACTGTAAGCAAATGGGTTGGGAGGAGTCGGACAAACGGTAAACTGCATATTGGGGAATCCAGCATTTAGAAAAAGAGGACCCGTGAGGGCACAGCCGGGAGAACCATTGCCAAAGGCAATCAGAGTACCATTGTGGCCGGTTGTGGTTGTGTATTCCACATTGGAAGCATTGCCACTGAGCACATTGGTGTTACAAAATTCAACAATGATATTGCTGGTGCCATCCCAATCGAATGGATTGGCAAGGGTAAACAAGCTAAACCCATTGATGGGATTGAAGGGGACAGGCCCCAAAACAGGAACTGTTGGTTGGAAACCAGCTGCCACGCTGAGGTTGTTCAGACCGGTGCATCCCATGCTAATGGTCATATCGTCAAGGTCGAGGCTGTCCGCATTGGTGATATTGATCGCAAGGGCGGTGATCGTTCCTGAGGAAATACCAGCTCCCGCAAGATCTGAAGCCCGGTACAGGTATTGAATCCGGGAATTGTTGACATTGGTGAAGAAAGGAGAGTAGAAAGTACTGGCATTGTCAGTACCGGTTCCCACCTGCTGAGAGTAAAGTGGTTGGGTGCATGGCGTCCCGTTCACTCCACAACTTACCAGCGGAGGGCTGAAAGCTGGTCCTGAAACCGTTGTATTCAACTGGTAAACCGGCGTCGGGCAACCCGTGGTTGGCGTCACCAGACTGGATGCAAAATTCGTGCTGTCAATGGCCACTGTGAACTGATCTCCACCCGTACATGAACCACCACCATCAACCACCAGGTTATAGGTCACCGTAGCGGAAGGTGAGGCAACCGGATTGGGAATTGTGGTGCTGGTAAGCCCGGTAGAGGGTGTCCAGGAATAGGTCAGACCGGTAGGCTGCGCTTCGCAGAACTCGAACTGCACATTAGGCCGGAAGAAGGTTCGGGCATCACCGGTAGCGATGGTACAACCATCAGCACTGGCAAAATTGTTGGCGTACATAGTCCTGAAGATATTTCCAGTAACTGTATGAAACCGTACATCAGAAGCTGAAGTTGCAGAAGACCCAGATTGAGGCACACTGTTGCAGATTTCTACGACCAGATTGGAGGTGCCGTCCCAGACATAATCACTGGTAAAGGGGAAAAAGGTGTATCCAAGATTAGGCGTAATGGAAGTCGAAGTCATGACAACGTCCAATCCGGGAATAAAGGCAAGGGAAGCTTCGAATGAATCAGCGGTGGTGCATCCCATCTTAATATTGACATCCGTATTGGCATCGTTGGCGGTGGTATAATCAAGGTAAAGGCCGCTGATCTTCATACCCGGTTGGAGGCCTATGGTATCCAGTTCGGTCTGGGTGAAGATATACTGCCTTCGCATCGTGGTGTTGAGCCCCTGGAAGATAAAATTGGGACCGTAAAGGCTGGTACTGGACCCAACCGGGTCCTCAATGGCATCCGTAGTGACGGAACCGGTACAAGGCAGAGAAGTCAATCCACAATTTTGGCTGATAATGGTCCCAAGGCTCGAAGGAGTTCCCCCAGCATTCGGCGGGCATATCGTATCATCTCCCGTAATCCTTACGAGCGGTGCAATTCCATCAATATTGATGACAAAGCTGTCCACCTGAGTACAATTTTCCTGTGAAGTGACAGCTACCACATAAGTCGTGGTATCGGGCGCACTGATGACAGGATCTTCATCGTTGATGGAGTTCACGCCCGAGGGTGGGGTCCAGTTAAATGTATAGGTCCCGGGAGGTGTTACCGTGACATTGGTTTGGAAAGGCTGATTGAGGCAGAGGGTGGTATCATTGTCAACCGTGACGGTAAATACCGGGGAAGCAACGACTTCCACCACATCTGAACCGGTACAAACGCCATCTGATACATTGAGGGTGTAGGTGGTCGTAGCGGTTGGGGTAGCTGTAGGATTGGGGATTCCTGAATTGTCCAAAAAGGTAGGGGGGCTCCATGAATAGGTCAGGGTAGGAGGAAGTGCCTCACAACTCGCAAACAGAAAACGTGGCCTTTGGTTAACCGGAGAGCCTGTAACCGCAGAACAAACACCACCAGCGAAAGCATTGTTGAGGAAATTGACCCGGTTACAGGAATAGAGGTCTGAGGTCACAGTGGAAGGGTTACCAAAAGCCTGCTGGACATCGGTACAAATTTCAATCAAAAGGCTGGACTGACCATCCCAGTTGTAAGGGTTGTCCAGGGTTACGCCGGACCAACCAGCGGTCGGAGTCCAGGTAAATGAGTTCTTGACCAAGGACAGACCAGTAATGAATGTGTCACTGGGAAAGCAATCGAAGGGAACACAGCCCATGCGAATCTCCACACCAACCAGAGGGTCACCAGGGGTAACCACATCCAGGGCGATGGAATCTATTCTGCCACCTCCGGCCAAACCCAGGGCCGCCAATTCAGTAGCGGTAAATATGTATTGCTTGCGGTTGGAAAACTGGAAGCTGGGGTCCAGTACAAATGGACCAAAATCAGAATTGGAAAAAGTTCCAATGCCAATGGTATCGATGCTTTGGGGACCCGTACAGGCAAAGGTCGTCACGCCACAGTCCTGGAAAATAACTGCACTCAAAGGCACCGGAGATCCTTCACAAACTGTATCCGCAGTAGGAACCACCACCTGAGGGGCGACACCGTTGATATTTACATTTACCGTGTCACGCAGAACACAACCAGCATCTGATTCAACCGTCACCACATAAGCAGTGGAGTCAAATGGATTGGCAAAAATATTGGGACTGTTAGGGTTGGATAAACTGTCGGTAGGTGACCAACTGTAAGAATAGGGATCAAATCCAGCCCCGCCTGGGGTAGCTGAGACATTGATATTGGCCAGGCCATAACGACATATAGTAGTGTCCAGGCCCGCGTCCAATACGAAATCAGGTACAACGGTCACCACTACGGTATCACGGTTTTTACAGGTCGCACTCAGATCGGAAACGACCTCAAGGGTCACCGTACCCGTCGGAGAGGCATCCGTAGATTGACAATTGATACAACTCAGGTTGGCCGGCCCACCCGCAATTGTGTTCCAGGTAAAGACCGTACCTCCGGTCGCATTCAAAGTGACGGGAGAACCAGCCAGGCAATAGGTGGTATCTGCATTGGTTGATGTCGCTGGGACTACTGTGATGTCAAAGTTGAAAATCTGACTGCCCAGGATCGGGCAACCATCATCCTGAATCGTCACAGTGAAATTGTGGAAGCCTACATCTGCAACCGTCGGTGTCCAGGAAAATGTACCTGTGATGGGATTGTTACCAACCGTGGTAAAAGAGGAGGCCGGAATCACGAGACCGGAATTCGAGACCATGGTCACATTGTCAAATGCATTCAAGTCCTCCGCTACAATATCAAAAGAGAAGCTCACCCCTGGGCATACCTCGACTGAATTGCTGTCGAGTTGAACCGCACCAGCTGTTAAGTTGGTGAGAGAATCCGGGTTAAGAGTCGGCTGGTTATTGATACAGGGAAGGACAACGATCTGGATATCACGGGTGGTGGTGCCAATGACCACCCCGTTGCGCCATTCACTTACCTGAACCGCAATTACCACCACTTGCTCGGGAGTAGTATCGGTTGGTATGATGCACAATGATCCGGTTTGGGGGTCAAATTGTACCGATCCGGTTGTATCGAAGAGGGGATAAGTAGGACTCAATGCAGGGCTGGAATAAGCAATTGGAACCCCGGGGTTAGGACCATCCAATGGGGCAACCAAGGCATAGGAAAGAGAATCCCCGTCAGGGTCAAATGCACCATGGTTGTAGCAGAATTGCTGATCTGCACATGCATAAGGAACCGGCGATGAGGTAAATACAGGAGAACTGTTACATAAACCGCCAGCATTATTGAGTGAGGCAGATACAAACAGACTTTGGGTGGCGGGTGCGGAAAGATTGGTGATCGCGTTGTTACGGCAGCACTCTTCGAAGCTGACCAGCCAGTCGTTGCAGCTTTGGGTAAACGTAAAGGTGCCTTGGTAAGTATATTGCTCTACTCCCGGGAGGCATGAAGTACAGGGCGGAGACGCACAAGTACTTTGGGAAATCTGAGAAGCACAGAGGGGAGATACTTCTACCGGCCCGTTAAAGAGAGGAAGATTTACATTGAAGTTTGAGCCACAACTTGCCGATGAAAGGTTGATATTCACTGAGTTCGGAGCGGATATGCCATCACAATCCCGGTAAAAGTTCAGGGTGAACTGGTACTGATTCCCCCCCAAACACTGATAAGATATATCCAATCCTTGCGCATGGGACGCAAGCAGATTGGTGGGGAGGAGGGCGATCAATGAGAGGAAGACAAATCCGAAGATCAGAGTAGAAAAATTCCTCATAGTTACAGCGTAAAAAGTTGGTTTTCGCGATTCATTACACATTATCCTGCACCAGAGAGCATCCAATACTGCAAATACACCTGGGATTCAAAAACTGGGGGTGTATCGGGTGGTCATTTGAGCTAATTGTAAAGATGTCTATAACACAGAATCAACATTCAAGATAGTGAAAATTTCAAGTAACCAAAAGGATTTAGGTCTTCAGAAACCCCTTTTAGGGGGAGGTCCGGAATTCCATTCGATAACATACCCGGACAGGGCAAAAGGGGCGGTAAAGATGTTTGGTATCTGACATTTGATGTAAGGTTAAGGGAGGGGGTGTAGTCGGAAAGACCCTGTATGGACCTTTCCAGCAAATACATTGTAATCATGGATCATTCAGAGATGTAAGAATTTAGATACTTTTGATCTAAAAAAGTGTCCTGCTCCGATCCGTAGGTCTAAAAAATTGTTATATTTGTTCAGGTTTGTTTGTTATGGTTAGTTAGTTTGCCGCCTGTCACTCAACAACACCGTTGAGGGCAGGCGTTTTTTATTGCCCTGTTTTTTCCATCGACAAACACCTAAATCGCCCAATTGAACGAATCAGAGCCGAAATGAATGCTAAATAATGCGTTTGGATTTCTCTGTGCTTAGGATTGTTTGGCCTCAAACTGGAGGTCAAACAGGTGCTTGTACATACCTCCCTTTTCCAGAAGGTCGTGGTGTGAACCTTGTTCCAACACCCGCCCTTTGTCAATTACATAGATACGGTCTGCTTTCAGGATAGTCGAAAGGCGGTGGGCGATCACCAGTGAAGTCCTGCCCTGGGTCAATTGGTCAAGGGCTTCTTGTACAAGTCGCTCCGATTCTGAATCCAAAGCCGAAGTCGCTTCATCCAGAATCAGCAAAGGTGCATTTTTATAAATCGCCCGCGCAATGGCCAGCCGCTGCCTCTGTCCACCACTGAGCTTGGTCCCCCGCTCCCCAATCGTCGTCTGATACCCCTCAGGCAAGCCTGTGATAAATTCATCGGCATGTGCGGCCTCCGCAGCTGCCTTCACCCGATCCAGATCGAGATCATGGTCTCCGTAAGCGATATTCCGCGCCACAGAATCATTGAATAAGACCCCTTCCTGAGCAACCACTCCGATCAATTCCCGCAGATCAGTAACCTTCAATTCCTTGATGTCAACTCCATCCAGCAGGATCCGACCTTCGTAGGGATCGTAGAAACGGGGTAAGAGATCCGCCAGGGTTGATTTTCCTCCACCAGAGGGCCCCACCAAGGCCACCGTTTCCCCCTTGCGCAGTTCCAAATCCACACCATGTAAGACCACCTCATCCTCGTATTTGAACCAAATTCCATCGAACCGGATACCCTCCTTCACAGAACTGACCGGAACAGGATTGGGGCTTTCCTTCACCTCTTCCTCGATCTCCAGGAACTCCTCAATCCGCTGAAAAGATGCAATTCCCTTCTGAATACGTGACAACGCAGAAGAAAAGGTCTTGATCGGCTGGATAAATGAACCAAACAAAGCAATGAAGCCGATGAAAGATTCAGGATGTAAGGTATTGCTGCCTTCAAGGATAAGACTCCCCCCATAGAGGATAATGGTAATCACCACGAAAATGGACAAAAGCTCGGTCACCGGACTGGCCAGGTCACTGCGACGTTTCAGCGAAACCATAAAGCCCCGGTACTCGTCGTTCATTTGCTGGTATTTTGCCCGTTCAAAATCCTCCGCCCCAAATGCTTTTACAATCCTGATTCCGGAGATAAATTCATCCAATACCGCGATCAGTGCCCCCAACCGTTCCTGACCCCGACGGGCCCGCCGCTTCAAAGACTTGGAAATAATATTGATAAAGAGCCCGGTAAAAGGGAGAATGATCAGGGTAAACAGGGTCAGTTGCCAGGAAATGAAAAAGAGAGACCCCAGAATCAAAACCATCTGGATCGGATCGCTGATGACATTCTGAACCGTACCGATCACCGATTGCTGTACGATCTGCACATCGGAAACCATCACATTGATCACAATCCCTTTGCGGTTGCCAGTATAGAAAGGCATCGACAGGATGCGGAGATGGTCAAAAAGCTTGGTTCTGAGGTTGTGAATGACCCCTTGTTCAAAGGGGGCGATGAAATAAGAACTGGCGTAACGAAAAAGGCTTTTAAAGAATATGGAACTTCCCAGGGCGATACTCAGAAATACAAGGGCCTGCCATTTGCCCTCTTCCGCCACAAACTGATCGATCGTCAGGTAGAGCTGTTCCATCAGGGTAGGATCGGTGGCGGCGTTGGCTGCGTCGATCAAGGCCTGGCTTTGGGGTTGCCGGAAGAGGATCTGCAGAAAGGGAATGACCAGGGCGATCGAGAAAATACTGAAGAAATTGTAGAGAAACAGGAAGACGAAGCCAAGAATTCCTTGGGTAAGGTAGGGTTTTCCGTAACCGAGAATTCGTAAATAGAGCTTCATTTCCTAGTTTTGGCCAAAGGTATAAAATATGAAGGAATCGAACCGACAGAAGAAGATGGGGAAATTGATCCTGAAGGAAATGAGTGAGCTCCTGCAAAGGGACTTTCCCATCACCAACGGGGCGATGTTGACCATCCATCAAGTCCGGGCAACAGGAGATTTGGGAATTGCCAGATTGTACATTTCCGTATTTCCCGATGCCAAAGGACAGGAAACGATCGATTTCCTGATGGAAAGCAAGGGAGAGATCAGGCATCTGCTGGCCCGAAGGATCCGGCAGCAGGTCCGGCATATCCCTGAACTTCAGTTTTACCTGGACGATACCTTGGTGGAAGTAGAGAAAATGGGCAATTTGCTTGCTTCTGTATTAACCGAAGAGCGGGAGGAAGATGAGGATTCGGAAACGGCTGACTCCGAATCTGGAGATGCAGCGACGGCTGACTCCGAATCCGGAGATGCAGCTACGGCTGACTCCGAATCACCTGATCCCGAGAATTCCTAATTCCACTAAGCGCAGGCACAAGTCACAAGCACAAGCCACCTTAATTGAACGCCCTCACCGATATCATTGTTGATTTTCCCCTTGCCCTCCAGATCATTCTGCTGGGGTTCATCCTTCCTTTCACGGCCATCGTCCTGTTCTTTTTCCTCTTCAAACTGTTCGTTCGCTATGTCCTCTACCCATTAACCGGACGGGCTTCATTTTTTATTTCTGAACGCTACCTCTTTTCCCGTACCCACCGCAATGCGATCAATATCATCACCTTCATCGCCGTGGTTGGGATCACCTATGTCACTGCGGCATTGATCACCGTATTGTCCATTTTCAATGGCTTTCAGGACCTGGTCGAGAATATGTACACCTCTTTCGATCCCGACCTCCGGGTCGTGGCAACCCGCGGAAAAGGTTTTGTCGGTTCGGATTCTCTGATATCGACGATCGCCTCGCATGAGGGAATCGCCCATGTCAGCCCGACCATACAGGACAAAGCCATGTTGACCTATTACGACAAGCAGTACATGGTGGAAGTGAAAGGGGTCCGGCCCGATTACCTGGAATTGAATCGCCTGGATGAACTCGTCTACGAAGGAGATTACGAGTTTGTCAGTGAAGCAGGGAGGCCGATGGCTGTCCTTGGAGGCTCGGTTGCCTACTTTATCAATGCCCGGATCAGCGACCGCATACAGCCCATGCGACTCTGGGCCGCCGGAGATGCCAAAAAATCGCTGACCAATCCGGAGGATGCTGTCGAATCCGTTGACTTGTTCACCGCAGGCTATTTCAAGGTGCAGATGGAGTACGATACCCGTTATATTCTGGCGGATTTTGGCGTCGCCAAGCAGCTATTCGGCATGAAGGACAAGATTTCCTCTTACGATATCCGCCTCGATGATTTCGACGAAGCCGAAGAGGTGCGGGAAAGCCTGCAGGAACAATTGGGGGCGGCCTATAAGGTGGAAACCTGGTACGGCATGCACGAGTCCCTCTTCAACGTGATGAAGAATGAAAAGCTGGTCGCCTACCTGATCCTCACCCTGATGCTGATCATCGCGGCCGTAAATGTGGTCGGCAGTTTGTCCATGATCATCGTCGAGAAGACCCGGGATATTGGGATTCTTAAATCTATGGGGGCCAGCAAAGGTATGATACGCTCCATCTTTTTGCAGGAGAGCTTGCTGGTAGGATGTATTGGAGGATTTGCCGGGATGTTGACTGCAGCGGTTATTGGCTACCTTCAGGAAAAAGGTGGTCTGGTGCCGATGGGGGGAGGGGAATCCTTTACTTCACAGGTCGAATTTTTTCCGCACATCATGTTGCCGAGTGACTTTACCCTCATTTTCGTTACCATCGTAGGGCTAGCAATCCTGGCAGGGATTTATCCCAGCATAAATGCGGCTGGAATTGTGATAGTGAAAGCTTTGCGGAAGTAGGATTTTGCCGCTGTTAGGCTGGAGCCACCAACTCACTTGACTTCTTCAAATCAGTCGAATTGATCACCGTAACACCCTGCGCCTTCATCTCTTCAATAGCACGATCGACATCACCTTCCTGCACATTTACCCCACGGGTTGCATCGACGATCAAATGGGTTCGAAATCCAAGTGAAGCAGCATCCAGGGCCGTATATTTCACGCAGTAATCGGTAGCCAGCCCAACCACAAATACCTCATCCACCCCAACCGCCTTGAGGTAATTTCCCATACCCGTATCTTTTCGCCGCCCATTGTCAAAGAAACCACTGTAAGAATCAATGCCCTGTTCCATTCCCTTGGGAAATACCTGGGCTACCCGATGCAGGTCCAAATCCGGGGAAAACTCTGCTCCGGGACTTCCAGCGACACAATGAACCGGCCAGAGTACCTGTTCAAGGCCATTCAGATCCACCACATCGTACAAGTTGGCCTCGGGATGGTTGGCTGCAAAGCTCCCATGGTTCTCAGGGTGGAAATCCTGAGTCGCAATAACCAGATCAAATTGGTCCTGGATGCGGTTCACAATCGGGAGAATGGCATCGCCTTCAGGCACCGCAAGGGAGCCTCCGGGGAGGAAGTCATTTTGGATGTCGACCAGAATCAATGCGCTTTTCATAGTATTGGTTATTTAATGGAAGGATGGATGATTGGGGTACTTTTTGAATGAATAGTTGGGTGAATCGTTGGTGGATCCGCTGGAGGAATCGCTGGGTGAATCGTTGGTGGAATCGTTGGTGGAATAGTTGGATGAATCTTTGGTGGAATAGTTGGATGAATTATTGAGTGAGTGATGCAAGCCTGAGGAACAACCATCGTAGCAGCTAGACCTTAAACTGAAACCCATCTCGCTCCAATTGCAGGTACCGTTGATGGTCAAAACTGTAAAGCTTGGGTGCACGGTGGTTCAGGTCGGCCTCGAGCTCACCCTTCTCGATCAGGATATCCATAGACAGCATCTTCTTGCGGAAATTCCTCCGGTCAAAGGATTCCCCGACGATGGATTCATACAAGGACTGCAATTGAGGAAAGGTAAAAGTCTCCGGTAGCAATTCAAAGCCAATGGGTTGATAACGAACCTTAGCCCTCAACCGTTCCAGGCCCGTGTCGAGGATTTTCTGGTGGTCAAATGCGAGAGCCGGAATGTCATCAATCGGAAACCATTTGGCAGTGCGGGCATCAGAATCACCCACTGGCGGATCGTAATTGAGCAAATTGACCAGTGCGTAATAGGCCACGGTAACGATTCGTTCCCGCGGATCACGGTCCACAGCACCAAAGGTGTACAACTGCTCCAGATAAATTTGGCTGAGGCCGGTTTCTTCCTGCAATTCCCGCAGTGCCGCCGTATCCAGCGGTTCATCCGTATGGACAAATCCTCCCGGCAAGGCCCAATTCCCTTCAAAAGGAGGCTGGCCGCGTTCGATCAGCAGGATTTGGATGGATGTACCGTTCCACCCGAAGACAACACAGTCGACGGTCAGGGCAGGACGGGGATGGGCATAGGTGTACATAAGACAGCTCCTTGTGTATCGTTTACGCAAAGGTAGTGTAAAAGATACACAAAGGGAAGAAATATCCCCCAACGGAACACAAACGACACTCCAAATTCGGCCACCTGAGGAATCCATTGTAAATTGGAGAGGTTAACTAAAAGAAAATATGAAGTACTCTTCCCTGGCACGTTTTGGCCTGTTTATACTTTTGCTGATTGCAAGTGTTCTCCCAGCCTCCGGGCAGGGTTCTCTGAACGTCACCCTTGCCAGCAATCTCTCCACCATCGGCTCGGCAAATGACTGCTGGGGATGGTGGGATGGACAAGGCAATGAATATGCCATCGTAGGGATCAGGACCGGAGGCGTTGCCATCGTCGACATTACGGTGCCCACCAATCCGGTATTGGTAGATACCACCCCCGGTGTGGAATCCATCTGGCGGGACATCAAGTCATTTCAGGATTACGTTTATGTGGTCAATGACAACGGTGGCGCTGGTGGTGCCGGCATCCAGATCATCGACATGAGTGCACTGCCCAACCTGGTATTCAAGGACACCATCATTAACGGGATGGAAACCTCCCACAACCTCTATGTCGACAATGGCTACCTCTATGCCGTAGGTTGCAACAACAACCAGGGCATCACCGTCTATGACCTCAACCCCGATCCCTGGAATCCGGCAGAAGTCGGTCGCTATACCACCAACTACGTCCACGACGTCTATGTCCGCAACGACACCGCCTATTCCGCGGAATTGAGACAAGGGTTGACCATCATTGATTTCACCGACAAAGCCAATCCTCAGACCATTGGCAACAAACAATACCTCGAAAACTTCACCCACAACACCTGGCTGAGCGATGACGGCAAGACCTGTTACACCACCGACGAAGTTGGCGGCGGATTCATCTATTCCTGGGATGTCTCCGATCTTCAGAACATCACGGAGCTTGACGATTACCGCTCCCTGGCCAGTTCCCCCGTCTTCAACGTCATCCCCCACAACGCCCACGTCCTCAACGACTACCTCGTCAATTCCTACTACCGGGATGGAATGACAGTAGTCGACGGCCATGTCCCCTACAACCTCGTCGAGGTAGGATTCTATGATACCTCCCCCCAAAGCGGCTTTGGGGGCGAAGGATGCTGGGGAGCCTTTCCCTTTTTCCCATCAGGCACCTGCATTGCCTCTGACCGCCAACTCGGCCTCTTCGTCTTCGACGTCAACTACCAGCGGGCCAGCTACCTCGAAGGAGACATCACCGATGCCTCCACCAGCTTCCCCATCCTCGGCGCCAACGTCACCGTGCAGAATGAAATCTGGGGAGACATCTCCGACAACATCGGCTTTTACGCCACCGGCACCGACTCCGCCGGCACCTACAACGTCACCTATTCCGCCTTTGGCTACCAGGATACCACCGTATCTGTGACCATCAGCAGCGGCAATATCACGGTGCAGGACATCGCCCTCCAGCCATTGGCCAAGGTCGATGCCGTCATCGAAGTGATAGATTCCATCACCGGCCTGCCAGTTCCCAATGCCAAAGTGGAGCTCAACGAGGCCTCCGGCCTCGCCACCTTCGCGTTCACCGCCGACAGCAATGGCCGGGTCGACGCCTCACAAGTCATTCAGGGAAGTTACAGCCTGATCGCAGGCGCCTGGGGTTGGCGAGCCGTGGAGGTCCCGTTTGTCCTCGGCGGATCTGGAGACAGCATTGTAATAGAAATCGGAGCAGGATACCGGGATGAATTTGCCCTCGACCTGGGGTGGACGATGACCAGCACCGCGGCGGATGGAGCATGGGAAAGAGGTGATCCTGAAGGGACATTTTACCAGAACCAGCGGGCCCAACCAGAGAATGACTTACAGCAGGACATTGGCAACGAATGCTATGCAACCGGGATCAGTGGGGGAGCCATCGGGGACAATGACCTCGACGATGGGATCACCGAACTGACCTCACCACCTATGGACCTCAGCAATTACCAGGAACCCGTCATCTATTTCAACCGCTGGTTTTTCAACCTCAATGGACCGACCCAAGGCAACGACACCCTCACCATTGAGATCAGCAACGGAACCACCACCACAACCTTTAAGAAAATCTTCACTACGGCAAATTCCTGGAGGCAGGACACCATCGTAGTTTCCAATTACCTGTCCCCGAATGCCACCGTTTCTGTGACCTTCAGGGTAGGTGATTACAGCCCAGGTCATACTGTAGAGGCCGCAATTGATGGATTTATCGCCATCGACAATGCCCAGGTCTCTATT
>CAYGRE010000103.1:0-25768 GCA_964352215.1 uncultured Bacteroidia bacterium | reverse complement strand
GAGCATCCACCTTGCCCGCATCACCCGCACTGCTCACACTCGGAGCATCCACCTTGCCCGCATCACCCGCACTGCTCACACTCGGAGCATCCACCTTGCCCGCATCACCCGCACTGCTCACACTCGGAGCATCCACCTTACCAGCATCACCCACATTGCTCACATTCGGCGCATCAAGCTTCCCTGCATCACCGACATCACCCAATCTGGCGACATCAGCAACATCGTCCAGCTTAGCGACATCAGCAACATCGTCGACCTTCGTAACCCCTCTCGCCAAATCTCCCAATCCACTGATGATCTTGCCACCAAAGAAGGTTTCGACAATGTCGAAGAGTCCCTGACCAGCCAGGGAACCCCGCTCAAAGTCACTGAGATCGGACCGGGTAATTGATTGATAAATATTGTAGGCTGCAATCGCCAATCCGACCACCGTCAATATCGTCGTAATGACGGTGATGATCGTTCCGATCAGGGCTGCATAAGCGGCTACGAACATGATCACCGCCAGCAGGGCTCCCAATCCACCAATCAGATAGATGAGGGCGGCAATCACGGCAACGAGTAAGAGCACCGCGATGGCAATGATCAAAATCATGGCCACCATTTCCACCAGGGCCTTGACAAAGCCATACACCATTCCGCCGATGAATTTCACCGCACGTGACAGCCAGCTTTCATTCTCAATTTCCTGAGCTTTCTTATTGATCTCAACTTCCAGGTCTCTCAGCACCTTGTCCTGCTCGGCGATGGCCTTGTCGACCTTGGCTTTGATTTCCTGAAGGCCGGTTGACAACTCACTTTCCCAGGAAGAAACACTCTGGTTGATCGCTTTATCCAGCTCAGTACCCAGGGTGGTCTTCGCCTTCTCCATCTCAGTCTTGGCATTGTTGACATTCTCATCCATTGCGGAGAGTGTCTGCTCTTTGATCTGGGCGATGTTGGTGGAGAATCCTGATCCGGTCTCCGTAATCGCAGACTGCATGGTGGTCACCGAGGATTCTGCCCGGGAGATGACATCGGATCCGGCGCTCGACATTTTTCCGATGATGCCGCTGGCACCTGATTCAAGTGCGCCGGAGAAAGCGCTCAATTGAGCATCAACCCCACCCCGAACCTGACCGACGGCATCGCTGGCTTGCTTGTCATCTGCTCCCTGCAACTTGGAAGACAGGTCTGTCATCAGGGCATCCATCTCGCTCAGGGCAGATTGCGCCTGGGTATCGATCTGGGCGCAGGCAGCATCAGCAAGCTGATCCATGGTCCCGCTGGCTTGTGATCCAAGCTGGCGAATGGTCTGGGGAGCATTTTGCTGCGCCTGGAGATCCGCAGTCGCCTTGCTTTCCGCTTCATCAACTTTAGCCAGGGCTTCGGTACCAGATTGAGTGATTTGCTCAACCGCTCCGTCTCGCTCCTCATTTATTTTGTCAACGGCTGTCTGCTTGCCTTCGCCAAACTTAGCAGCCGCTTCTTTTGCTTCATTTCGGAATTTCTTTGCCAGGTCGCCAGCATCTTTCTTGACCGTCTCCACCACCTGCTGGGCAGACTTGAGCATAGAGTTCGATGCTTCAGTAGCCATCTTACCGACTACCGCCACAATACGCTCAGCGCGTTCAAAACCACTGAACTTGCCGGGGCTACCGAGGTTCATGGCCTGCATAGCCTTGGCCTGAATTTCCTGGGATGCACGGGCAGCTTCGGCATCCCCACCGGAGATCGCCGCCTGGGCTTTCACCTCACCTGCCTGAATAATTGCGGCTTTCTTCTCTGCCACCAATGCCTCTACTTCACTTAATTTGGCGGAGGCTTCCGCCTGGACAGTGGCAATCTTCTCAGCCTGTCCCGCCTGAATACCAGAACGTGCCTCCTGAGCAGCGGAAGTGATCTGCTGAAGTGTCGTTTGATAGGCTGCTTCCAATGCTGCAGCTTTGGATTCAATAGAGGATTGAATCTTTGCTTTTTCGGCAGAGGCAGCAGAACGAATGGCCGACTTCTTGGACTCAGCTACACTGGTAATCTGGCTGCGCTTGCCTTGCAATTCAGCCATGAATGACTGAACGATGGCCGATCCACTTTCCCCGGATTCGATCTGGGGAGGAGCACCCGCGTCAAGGGTTTGCTGTGGTCCTGCACCTGATCCGGTTGCATTCAAGGGTGCTGCGGAGCTGAACATATCTCCGCCCATTCCACCACCACCACCACCGCCTTGCTGAGCGCCACCTTGTTGCTGGCCAACCATGCCGCCACCATCGCCACCGGGATTGGGTCCTGCCCCTTCTTCCTCTGAAGGTCCGGTCGCATCAGCGGCCGGAGGCGTAGGACTGGACTCCGGATTCTCTTCATTTCCATCTCCACCGGTTTCAGGATTGTTGATTTCAGAATCTACACCAAAGCCTTCTACCGCTTCTCCCTCATGGCCAAACCCTTCTAAAGCTTCGAAGTCCACACCGTCAGAGAAATCCTCAGGCATACTCTTCAGGTGCCGGGGGATTTGGGACAAAGAATCAGGCTTTACATGGGCACCATCTGGATTTTCACCGCTTGGGCTGCCAAATATGGGATTCCCCAATTCATTGACCGGAATCTCCTCGGTGATCTTCTCTTCCTCATTCTCGTAATCCGCCCCATGCTTGTCATTGATAAAACTTCCGATAGCCAGTGGACTGACTTGGGGGGAAGTAGAATCAACTAAAAATGGAGGAGGTGCCACGGTTGGCCCTTCGGTAGAAAATTCGGGGGTTTTGGCTGACTTCGCGTGCTCCCTTTCGTGAACACGGATTTTTGTGCGTTGCTTGCCCATGACGCTAAAGACAATTGGTGTGACGACAGAAATAACTAAAAGATGCGATCCTGAGAATTTCGCTTCATAATTTAAGTTAAAATTGACCAACCGCCAAGAATCGGTTGCCAAATTATCCCAGATCGCTCACATTTTGTCTTTTTCCCAAAAAGTCGATTCCTATGCCTGACCGATTTCCTGATTGACCCCCTGAGTCTGCCCTTCTCGGTAGTACAATTTTACAAACCTCGCTGCTATTGCAACCAAGGCTCTGAGCTCAAAGGTAAGACTGAAATTGAGCATACTGTTTCGGGAATTATAATCCTCTTCCCGGATACCCTTGGTCTGTGCATCCAGGAAGTTTTCCAGCGAATGGAGGATGCTGGTCTTGGCGGTAATTACCCGGTTGAAGGAATCCTCAGTAAGGGGGGACTCCTCCGTTAAAACCGTGGAAATATGCTCCAGATAACTGTTGACCTCCTGCTTGATCATTTTGAGGTGCTTGGCTTGTCCGGAATCCAGCGGAGCGTGGAAGTTTGCCACATGTTCTGCACAAACCCGGGAAATCGTTTCAGCAGATTGAAGGAAATCGTGCTGAAGGTCATAGACTTTCAAATAGAGACGCCCGGTGCGGGTATTCTGTTCCTGGATCCTCTTGATGGTATGAAATAAACTGTAACGCAACACACTGTTGCGCTCCTTGAGTTCTGCAACCGTCGTTCGGAGTTTCTTTGTTTCCGACAGCTTCTCTCCAATCAAGGTATCGACAGAGCCTGACAATAGTTTCCGAACAGCCAGGATCGTATCGGCTACATTGTCCAGGGTGAGGGAACGCACTTCCTCAGGCTTCATGGCTTTCCGGGTCACCTCTGCCTGGGTAATCAATTTCTTTTGGGATTCTCTGCGGCGGTGAACAAAACCACTTCGCACCACCAATCCCACTGCCAGCAGGATCAGTGCGATCACCGCATATACGCCACCAAAAGAGATGGCACTGGCAAATATTGCTGAAACCGTAAAGGCAATAAAAGCTGTCCCGAACCAACCCAGAATTACATTCAAAACACCTGCAATCCTGAAGACGGCACTGTCACGGCCCCAGGCGCGGTCCGCCAGGGAGGCTCCCATGGAAACCATAAAGGTTACATAAGTGGTGGACAGCGGAAGTTTCCGGGAACTTGCATAGGTGATGATCATCGAGGCAACCGAGAGGTTGACCGAGGCTCTTAAGAGGTCAAACGCCTTGGATTCTTCTCCCTCCTTGTCCTCTCTGGTGGGAGGTGGCGCAAATGCCCGGTTGATCCGGTTGCTCAAGGCGGAGGGCAACAACCCGGCTAGCACCTTGTTGATGCTGCGGGACGCCTGTACAATCCCACGTGAAAATGTATTGGGCTGAAACCGTTCAGAACCTTCATCCTGACGGCCCAGTTTAAGCTCTGTTTCAGATACTGCACGTGCCTTACGCGATCCCCAGAGGGTTCCGACCATGATCGCTCCGGCTGCTACCAACAACCAGGGATTGGTGGGTACTTTCTTACCCAGTGCTTCCATGCTCATGCCGGTATCCATCCCCCCGTTTACCCAGGCACCATAAGATTCATAACCTGCAATGGGAACCCCGATAAAGTTGACCAGATCATTTCCGGCAAAAGCCATGGCCAGGGAAAAAGTTCCAAACAGAACCACAAATCGGAGTACATTTCCTTTGGTGATCATCTGCCCGATCTTCAGCGCGATGGCCCAGAAGACAAACAGGATGGCTCCGACCAAGGGAACATTGGACTCAAGCCAGACAGAGAAGTACATCTGGTATTGGGAAGACTCACTGTCAAAGATACAATTGGGATAAATTCCATCTTTGAGTTCACCACAGAGGGCAGCCAATTCATCCGCGCCGACAGAAACGAAAGGAAAATTGCTGATGGCGTCGACATTCTTCAGGCCCTTTGCGAAAAGAAAATAGGACATGGCCGCCATGGCCAATCCTCCCCA
This sequence comes from uncultured Bacteroidia bacterium, assembly GCA_964352215.1. Lineage (GTDB taxonomy): Bacteria > Bacteroidota > Bacteroidia > J057 > JADKCL01 > CAWUKT01. The sequence goes on along the minus strand of CAYGRE010000103.1, from coordinate 20,997 downwards.
TACAGGAGCGGTGTTTTTAAGCTTTTTCTCGATCTGAAAAGAAAACAGCAACCGGGAAAGGTACATTACGATCGAACCTACCGTGAATGCGACCAGCACCGAGAGCAATATGCCCACCGCGATCTCACCCGCCTTCCCAAAATTGATGTAAGTGGAAATTTCACTGAGCCCTTCACCTGCATTGGTCATCTTGATCAGCGACACCGCTACCGCAGCACCCAGCAATTCGAATACGATCGAGACGGTGGTAGAAGTGGGCAGACCGAATGTATTGAACAGGTCAAGCAGAATGATATCTGTCAACATCACCGCCATGAAAATGACCATGATCTCTTCAAAGGCAAATTCTCCGGGGTAGAAGATACTCTTCCGCGCCACTTCCATCATACCACTGGAGAAAGCAGCACCGATAAAAATACCGACACTGGCCACCAGCATGATCACATGCCGTTTGGCGACTTTCGAACCGATTGAAGAATTGAGGAAGTTAACTGCGTCGTTGCTGACTCCGACTATCAAATCGAAAATAGCCAAAGCAAACAGGACAATTACGAAGAATAGATACGTATCAGCCATAAGGCAAAAGCACGCGAGTCAGTGAGGCTACGAAATTGTAAAAAGCCAACCAGAGCTACGTTACCAAAATGTTAAAAATTGATAATTAACAACTTCCACGTCAAAAAAGAATACGGGGGAATCGGAATATTTTCCATAACTTTGGCATGCAAATAGTAGAAATATTTGCGCATGCCATACTCCCATAAAATTGCATTTGAAGGTCTGACGTACGACGATGTCTTACTCGTTCCGGCCCATTCCCAGGTTTTACCCCGGGATGTCGACACTTCCACCCAACTGACCCGTGATATCCGGATCAACATTCCGGTTGTTTCAGCCGCAATGGATACGGTCACTGAATACCGAATGGCGATCGCCATTGCAGTTGAAGGTGGGATCGGATTCATCCATAAAAACATGACCATTGACCAGCAGATCGAACATGTCCGTCGGGTCAAGCGCCATGAAAGCGGGCTGATCGTTGATCCAATCACCCTTACACCGGAAGATACCCTGGCCGATGCCGACCGCATGATGCAGGATAACAAGATCGGTGGCATTCCCATCACCGACCAGTACGGCATGTTGGTAGGCATCATCACCAACCGTGATCTGCGGTTTCAGCAGCCCGATGGCCGGAAGATCAGCACCCTGATGACGGGTACCAACCTGATCACGGCACCAGAGGGCACCACCCTGGAACAGGCCGAACAGATTCTCCGCCAGCACAAGGTGGAAAAGCTTCCGGTCGTGAACAAGGAGGGTCTCTTGACCGGTCTGATCACGTACAAAGACATTCTCAAGAAAAAGAACTTCCCCAATGCCTGTAAAGACCATCTGGGCCGCTTGCGGGTAGGTGCCGCAGTTGGAGTGACTTATGACACCCTTGACCGGGTCGGTGCACTGGTTGGCGCGGGTACCGATTGCATTACCATTGATACGGCCCACGGACATTCTGCCGGGGTTTTGAAGATGGTGTCCAGGGTCAAAAAAGAATTCCCTGACACACAGATCATCGCCGGAAACATTGCCACTTCCGAAGGTGCCCAGGCACTCGCAGAAGCAGGTGTCGATGGGATCAAGGTCGGTGTAGGCCCTGGCTCGATTTGTACTACCAGGGTGGTTGCTGGTGTAGGCGTTCCTCAATTGTCAGCCGTATTGGAAGCGGCTCGCTATGCCACCGATGCCAATGTCCCCATCATCGCCGACGGTGGGATCAAATACAGTGGTGACATTCCCAAAGCCCTGGCTGCGGGTGCCGATACCATCATGGCAGGTGGATTATTTGCCGGAACTGAAGAAAGCCCCGGTGAAACCATTCTGTACCAGGGGAGGAAATTCAAAGCCTACCGTGGCATGGGTTCCATCGAAGCGATGCGCGACGGTTCCAAAGATCGCTACTTCCAGGATGTGGAAGACGATATCAAAAAATTGGTTCCCGAAGGGATCGTGGGCCAGGTTCCATTCAAGGGTAGTGTCAGCGAAGTTGTTTATCAACTGGTAGGTGGCCTCCGTGCTTCGATGGGCTATGTCGGTGCCGCGAACATGGCGGATTTGAAAAAGGCGATGTTTGTCCGTATCACTTCTGCCGGTCTGCGTGAAAGTCATCCCCACGATGTACAGATCACCAAGGAAGCGCCGAACTATTCCCGTGGCATGAGGTAAATCGCGCAAAGAGCACCATCAAAAATAAAACTGGGATCACCTGACCTGAAAAGGTTGCGTGATCCCAGTTTGTTTTAATCCTCAACCACAACTTTACCATTCCACTCTGCCCCATCTACCCGAGCTTTGAGATAATATATACCGGGAGCAATGTCACCCAAGTCAATCCGGAGGGTCTCTGCTCCGCCTTCTCCACCAAATACACCAATCAGTTTTCCGATCGCATCATAAACCCGAACCGGGCTGTGGGCGGCATTGAATTCCAGATTGATCTGACCCGTAGTTGGATTTGGATAGACCAGCACCACTGCCTGAGAAGGATCAGCGACGTTGACCAGTTCCTCTTCGATTATAATCCCGTAATCTTCCACTTCCCCAAAAGCATTGCCGCAGGGGTTTGCCGTCGGTGAAGGACAGTCGTAAATATTGCGGACCCGCATCACAACGGTATCGAGCACCGCATTGGCAGGGACCAGTACTGTGCCCGTGGTTGTATTGAAGGCACTGGGGCCAGACATGATGATCTGTTCACTGGGCTCAAAGGACAAGTCGTTGTTCCAGTCGATCCAGGCAAATACGGAATCACAATTGAAGTAGGTGTTCAGGGTGATCTCTATGGGGTAGCTGGAGTTCCGGTTCAGCTTGGTCTGGACAGATGGGTAATAATTCGCATAATAAGTCTGCCCTGAATTCTGACTGATGGTATTGAGCACCACCTTGACGATATAATCTGAGCCGGTACCGATGCTGCCCGAGGCGTCGCACAAGATTGCCTCTTTGACCCGGTAAACGATCCTGTCAGTCCTGGCGGTATCGGCATCAACATCCTCGGCCCGTACCCTGAAATAGACCTGCTGGCCTGGGGAATGGGGGGGAATCGCGGTGGTTGTCCGGAAAGTATCGTTGCTGAGCAGACCCATGGGAAGCATATTGGGGAAATTCACTCCATCCAGTCCCCAGTAGAGATTGACCTGGCTCAAGGGGTCCGGGCTCCTGACAACTGCTTTGATATGGACGCTGTCCAGATTGGAAGGCTTGTTGAAGGTATTGACCGCAGGGTCAATCTCGATGCGTACGATTCGGGGAGCGCTGGCGGCATCCGGTAAGGGGGCTTCAAATACGCCCCGGCCAAAGATGCCGGCCCGGATGGTGTTGGCACCATGCAAAATCTCGAGGTCGCGGATCGGTTGGACCGGGAGGCTGTCCGAGTACTGCACCCAGTTCAAATTCAGGCTGTCCCGGTACCAGACACCCCCGTCCTGACCAATGAACAAGCGGTCCAGCCAACTGTCCTGCCAGGCCGCAGCCTGTACGGGTAAATTGGGGAGGCCACTGCTGATATTGGTCCAGGTGGAGCCGCCATCCAGAGATTCGAAGACCTTGTTGGAGGAATTGAAACCGGAATGGGTGGTGACAACCCGCAGCGGATCGCGGGGATGGACGGCAATCCGGGTGATGCTTTGGCTGGGCAGTCCAGTGGTGATCTCCGTCCAGTTAAGACCATTGTCATTGGAGGCAAACATGCGGCTGTTCCGCGCAGTATAGAGATAATTCGAGTCGCTGGGGGCGATGGCCAACAGCTTGAGGTTCCCCAGAAATGAGAAATCCTCGAGTGCGGTCCAGCTGTCACCATGGTTGGTAGATTTAAACAGGGTATCGAATCCGGCAAATAAGGTGCTTTCATTGAGGCGGTCGAGCACTGTCGGTGTCACCCAGTCCCCGTTGCCGGTATTGGGCTTGATGCCCTGGATCGAAGACCCGAAATCATTGGTACGGCGCATACCTCCGTATTGCCAGTTGCCATACCAGATCTCCGGCATGGTCCAGTTGATATGGCAATCCATTCCGTCACCTCCAAACCATTCGTACCAGGTTGAATCGTATAAAATGCTGGTCCCATTGTCCTGGGAGCCGCCGACCACCATATCCGTCCTTGTCTCTGAGGTTCCGATCCGATAGAATTCACGGACTCCGGTGCCGGAGTTGTTGACCTGGTTCCAGGTATTGCCATTGTCGGTGCTGCGTCCGAGGTAGCCATCGGTACCCAGGAACAAGGTGCCGTTCCAGGAACGGACCACCCGCCCATCGGCATGGAGGTAATTGGGAGCCGTCGCATTGACCCAAGGTCCAAACAGGGTCCAGTTCTGTCCCCCATCGGTGGAGATGAATTGGTCCAGACTCCCAAAGATGCACAGGTTGTGGTCGGTATCGGAGACCCCAAAGGTCATCAGACTGGCGGGGGTATTGCCCTGGTTGGTGAAGTTCTGGGCGAAATCGGTAGACTTCCAGATGCCGTTGTTGGAAGCAAAGTAGACCACAGAAGGCAGGTTGGGTGAAGTGCATAACCGGGGTGCGGAGTTGCCATTTCCACTCACCGTGGTGGAGTCCGGCCAGGTCAGGCCCCCGTCATAAGAGATGATCACCTCATTGCGGTTGCTGTGCTTGACCAGGTAAACGTGCTGTGAATTGGCGGGATCAAGGGCATAGCTCCGGACCCGTCCGGTAAGAATCAGGTTCCAGTTGGTTCCGCCATCCACCGACCGGTAGAATCCATCTTCACCACTCAGGTACATGGTATCGGGATCGGTCTCGACAATGGTCATGTCATAGAGCTGCTCCGTATTGTTGCCAAAGCTGAGGGAGGTGGTATTCCAGGTATCTCCGAAGTCCGAAGAATACATCAGACCAAGGCTGTATCCGGTGGCGTGCCGGGTCACAATCCAAACCTCATTGTGTGCATCCGGGTTGACCTCCAGGTCAACTACTCCCACCGCGGGCAAATCCTGAGTTGTTGAACGCCAAGATGTTCCACCATCAACAGTTTTCCAAAACCCTCCGTTTCGAGCCCCCAGGAAAATGGTATCACTTGTCGCGAATCCGGCCCAAACCGTTTCGATGCGTCCCACTCCGGAAGCATAACTTGGAGAGAGAAGGTTGTTCGCATAACTGGGCCCCATATCCCGCCAATGCTCTCCTGGGGCCGCACTTGTCCGTTGTCCCATTTGCTCCAAACGTACCCGCTTCATCTCATTGTAGAGCTGGGCCGGGTCGAAATTGCTTCGGTCACCACTGGGGAAAAACATGGGCTCTACGAGATTTCGCCAACGCATATACCCTTTAAAACCCGAGCCCTGCCCTTTGTCATGGGTAGCGAAGTGGGCTTCCGCCGCTTCGATCACTTCATTGACATTGTATTGGGAATTGTACATCATATCCTTATAGCTGGGTTTTTGGGCCATTCCCTGCAAGGAAAAAAAGAAAATATACAACAAAATAAACAGCGAAAATCTCCTCATGATTGTTTCAGATAAGCATTTAAAAGCAATATAAGCCCTTTTTCCAAAAACCGAATCTGTCAGAACAACTACATTTGTTCATACATTCTAAAAAAAGATAAAACAAAATATTAGCCCTCAAAGTTCCCTAACTGTTAATCCAAATCGCATAAAAGTTTAGTTTATAATTAAGATGAAAAGACTCCTTACACTTTCAGCTCTATTGTTCCTCTTCGCAGGAAGTACGCTTGCTCAGACTGCTCGCGTCCAGGTAATTCACAACTCCGCCGATGCAGCCGCAGCGGTTGTAGACGTTTGGCTTACTGTTGCTCCAGCTCCTCCAGTGAGATTGATTGATGACTTTGCTTTCCGCACTGCATCTTCTTTCATTGATGCCCCTGCTGGTATCCCTCTGCAAATCGGCGTTGCTCCTGGTACAAGTACCTCTGCAGCCGACACCATTGCCAATTTCAACCTGACCCTTACTCCTAACGAGACTTACGTGGTTGTCGCAAACGGTATTGTCAGTGCTTCAGGTTACTCACCTGCCCCTGCATTCGGTTTGGACATCAATGCACTCGGTCAGGAAGGTTCTGTCAATCCTGGTGAAACTGATGTCATGGTAATGCACGGTTCTACTGATGCACCTACGGTAGACGTAGTAGAAGTTGCTGCTGGTGCAGGCACCATCGTTGACGATGCTTCCTATGGTGATTTCACCCCTTACCTTCGCCTCGCAAACGCTGACTACTCCTTACAGATCCGCACTGGTGAAGGCAATACTACTGTCGCTCAGTTCGGTGCTCCTTTGGCCACACTAGGCCTGGCTGACTCTGCTCTCGTAGTTGTTGCTTCCGGATTCCTGGATCCTATGAACAACAGCATGGGCGAAGCTTTCGGTCTTTGGGTTGCTCTCCCCGGTGGTGGAAATTTGATCCCTCTTCCTTCCGAAGCAATCTCAACCGCTCGTGTACAAGTCATCCACAACTGTGCTGACGCTGCTGCCGCTACCGTAGACGTATGGGTAAATGACGGCCTCCTCCTCGACGATTTCAACTTCCGCGATGCTTCTGTATTCGTTGATGCTCCTGCTGGCACCCCATTTGATGTCACCATTGCAGCTCCTACCTCAACCGATACCACCAACCCGGTATGGCGTAACACTTACACCCTGACCGGCGGTGAAAAATACATCCTCGTAGCTGACGGAATCGTAAGCGCCACAGGTTACACTCCAGCTCCTGCTTTTGACCTGAGCGTACATGCCGGTGCCCTTGAGCAGTCAATAACTGGTGGCAATGTAAGTGTACTCGTACACCACGGTTCTACCGACGCACCTACTGTAGACGTAGAAGAAACCAGCGTACCTGCCGGTGTCATCGTAGACGATATCTCTTACCCGGATTTTGATGGATACCTGGACCTCGGTTCATTGGACTACACCCTCAACATTAATGCTTCTGCCAACAACGCTACCGTTGTAACTTATGAAGCTCCGTTGAACACCCTGAACCTGTCCGACAACGCCATCACCGTAGTAGCTTCAGGTTTCCTTGATCCTACCGCTAACAGCAACGGCCCTGGCTTCGGTCTCTGGGTTGCGCTGACCTCAGGTGGTCAAATGGTACCCCTCTCAGTAGTTACCAATATCAAAGATGTGGTTTCAGGTGCAGAGATTAAGCTCTTCCCTAACCCAGCTACTGATCTGCTGAATGTAAACTTCGAAGGTCTTAAGGCTGGAGAAAGCATCATCACCATCACCGACCTCAATGGTCGTCAGATCGAACAACGCAACTTCGGTACCCAGTCCGGCAACGCTGACCTCCAGATGGATCTGTCAAACGTTCCTGCCGGTCTCTACCTGATCAACCTCCAGCAAGGAGAGTACCAGATCACTGAAAAGATTCAAGTCATTCATTAAAGTATCTTTATTGTAGTCATTCGAGAGGGATCATCGCCAGATGATCCCTCTTTCTTTTTTTGTGCTTCATGCCAAACTAAACTTTGCACTTATTGATTGCTAGAAACATCAGCTTCTGAAAAGGCCAAACTTTTTGAGAACCAAAATTATGTGAGAATTGAATAGCCAAAGAGGTTTACAAGCCCCATTTTCAACTTAGAATGGATTCTTCGTAGGAACCATCTTGGAATCCCAGAAAAAGATGACAATAATTTCATCATCAGAATAACGATAATACAATCGTCGCCGCTTGTCAATCTGTACTGACCGAATACCCTTCCGTTTCAAAGACTTCAGACCAGATTCCGGATACTTCTTCAATACCTCCAACCTCAGCGTAACCTTTTCAAGGAAATGGTCTCCAGCTTTCAAAGAATGTTCATCAAAGTATTCAATGATTTCCCATAGCGTAACCTGGCCCCGCTTGCTAAATCGAACTACCCTTTCTTCCGCCATGATTGAATCTGATTGAGTGCTGTTTCCCCATCCACAAGATTCTCCTCCACCAAGCTCTCCTCGTATGCCAGATCCAATTCCCTTTGCTTCTCTTCGGGCAACTCATCCCAAAAGTCTGTTTGGGCCAAACTCTGGTCGATGAGCTGAGAAATCATCCCATGCATCTTGGCGAGCAACTCCTTATCGTTCACCCGCGCAATCATATCGTACAGCCCACCTTTCAATTCCAATGCATTCATGATAGATGTCTTTTCATTAAAGATAAGGGATTTATCTACAAGACGGAATCAAGAAAGCATAGTAATAATTGTGCCCAGACATGGGCTGAACCTCTTCTTCAAACTCATGGATGTTGTCAGGCAATATGTCCCAAATCAAGATCAAACGAAATTCATTGTCCCAACTGAAGGGCCAAAGCGGTTCCACCAACGAGATGCATCTCAGAAAGAGATGGCAATCCTATCATATTCCTTTATTGTATTTCTGTTAATGTAAAATATTCAATTACTATGAAAACCCAAAAAACCCCTTTAGGGACTTTTGGGCATGGGGCTATTCTAATGCTAATAGCCCTGCTCACCCCATTTATGATGTACTCCCAAAGCTTTGATCAGACCGACGATCATGGATTTCTAATTCTCGAAACTGCACCAACCTTGGTCAAAGTATCTTCTGAAGAATTGGTCAAACTACCTGAGATAAAATGGAAGGATGGCGATGATTTGCATTTATATGTACAAGAAGGAGTCGTTCCCGTGGACAGTGTAGAGGTCAAGCTCCGCCATTACCGGGCAGAGCATAACGGGAATTTGATACTGCATCATGGGGCTTGGGGGCCGACCATTCGGATTCAACCGAACTCAAGACTTTCAGTCAATTTGCACAATCAACTTCCTGTTGGAGAAGACAGCACCTACTACGGGAGTCTTTCCTCAAATGACGCTCCTTTATTCAATTCCTGTTATGTGGAAGATGGTAAACCAAGCCAGCAATGTGATATCCTTGACAAGCTTATCACCAAGTTGACCATCTTGTCCAATGGGAGAATCAACCACAGCAACTTTCGGGAGGCTACTTTGACTTGGTACCCTAAGCCGGGAAACACCAGCGGTTCTCCAAAAGAAGGTGACCATTGGATCATACAAGGGGTCAAAGCCTGCGAGTGCCCACCCTGGGCTCCGGGATCCTGCCGCAAGGAAGACCTCTTTTACAAGATATACCTCCGAAAAAACATAAGCAAGGGGAGATTGGCTTTCCAAGTCTATGAAATGAGTAACGGGCATGTTGACGATCACAATGAACCGCATGGTACCAACTACACCAACCTGCATGCCCACGGATTCCACGTCAGTCCCAATCAAGACGACATTTTCCGAAAAGTACCGGCCAGTTTTTCCAGCTACTATACCTACGATCTCAAAGACCATATTTCCGGAACCATGTGGTACCACCCCCATGTCCATGGGGCTACCGCAGTTCAGGTGGCAAGTGGGATGTCAGGAGCCCTGATCATTGAGGAACCTGACAGTATCTTAAATAAGTACCCCAAGCTGAAAGAGGCTAGTGATCCAAGCCATGAAAAAGTGATGGTATTCAATCAGATCTTCTATGACAAAGACCTGATGGAACTCCCTGATTTTCATACCATGGAGCGGTATGGGGGTTTTGGCAAAGGCGGTCCAGCAATGGGAACCACCATCAACGGCAATGCCAAGCCGATCATCACGATCAAAAAAGGTGAAGTCCAACGCTGGCGAATGGTCTACTCCGCATACCGGACTTCGCTGGGTATGTATTTCACTGATGATGTTAAGGTCAAGGAGATTGCTGTGGACGGTATCATGTTCCCAGAGCCGGTAGACATCAAATCCGCCCACATGGCCCCCGGCAACCGGATGGATGTTTTGGTTCAGCTACCTTCGACCTCCCCACTCGCCGATAGCACCCTGATCCCCATTTATTCCAGTAAATATAAGATCAACTGTGAATATTTCCCCAACGACCCGGATTGCTATCAGGAAAGGCCAAAGGGAGCTCCCAAGGTAATCGCCTACCTGAGAGTATTGGGCAAGGAGGATAATCAGATGAAGTTTCCGACAAAATTACCCGCGCCTCAAAATCTGATGGCGGTAAAGGATACCAGTAAAGCAGGCAAATTCACCCGAGAAGCCCAGTTTAACATTAAATTCCAGGACCCACTGAAAAAGACCCGGTTTTGGGTCAACGGAACCGAATTTGATCCGGACGTAGTAGACCACAAACCGCTGTTAGGATCCGTAGAAAGGTGGGAGGTTAGTTCGAAACGGTCTTCTCATCCCTACCACATTCATGTGAATCCCTTTCTGGTCACCGAGTTTGCTGGAAGATACCTAATTCGTTCCATGTGGAAGGATGTGGTCATGGTTTCATCGAAAAGTTTTAAAGGCAAACCGGGTTCTGCCACCATGTACACCAAATATGAAAATTTCTGGGGTGATTTCGTCCTGCACTGCCACATCCTCGCGCACGAAGACGAGGGCATGATGGAACGGGTTCGGATCGTGAGAAAGAAGAGTGAAACCGATAACACGAATCAGTAGGCTAAGCTGCCTGCTCTGATGCAAAACTGTACACTCGCGGGTGGACTTACGTACGCCAGTGGAGGGATGAAGGTACCCTGGAGGGCCGATGACTGTACGCTGGAGGGTGGATGAAGGTAGGCTGGAGGGTCGATTGAACCCTTGCGGGGGGCGGTGGCAGGCCCACTGGAGGGTAAACTCACCCCCCGAGGGGGTCTCTTCGGCCCTCCGGAGGGCCATGCCAGGTACACTGGGGGGTATAGGAACGTACCCCTGAGGGTGTCCACCCTTCCTTCCGTGGGCCAGCTATGGCCCTCCGGAGGGCCCTGCTACGCCTGCCGGCAGGCTGTGCGGCCCCTCGCGAGGGGCGGCACGGCCCACGGGCGGGCCTCTGTCCCCCCGCTGGCGTACAGTCGTCCACCCGCTCGTGTACAGTTAACCCCTCGCCGAGGAGGGTTTAACTGTACACTGCCGTACGGACAAAGGCTTTCCAGCCGAAAATCGGGCGATCTTCCTGTGGGGGCCTCAAGGGAAATATGGGAGGAACAGGGGTTTGGTTGCCTGAGTTCAGGCAAGCTAAAATGATCAGGGTGACCACAACTTCACAGATTTCGTTATCTTTAGTAGTTGCTCCATGGGAATGGATAAAGAACAATTGAAAAAATGAAAGAGTTAACACTCAGAATCCCGGAACATAAGATGGCCTTCTTTCTGGAACTCCTGAATGAGTTGGGAATTGAAATATCTGACAATTCTCCGGTCCATCCTCCAGAGACCTCCAGAAATAACGACAACCCCTCAAACCATCAGATTCGAGGGGTTATCGTCAGCAACAGACCACATGACCTGCCCTGAAAGCCTCAATCAACGCTTAAGCAGGATAGAATTCGAGGTAAACACTTTGTCCGAAGTGAATATATTCCCGACATAAGCCCCTGCTGGCAGACTCGTCACATCGAGGTCCAACTCGCCTTGGGTGCCACTCAGGTTCACATCCCGCACGATCTGCCCATTGATATTGACCAGGGTAAATCTGACGGCAGGCACATCCGGCAAATCATATCGGATGTGCAATTCATCCGCCACCGGATTCGGACTCAGAGACAACTGGGGAGTATACCGAATCGCCTCGACCATTCCCTTGCGCCAAACGCCCGATCCTGTAGAATTACAAACGGCCTTACAAACAGGAGTTTGCCCAGGAAGAACCGGTACCCATTCAGAATGCCAAATGCCATCTTTGAAGCACCTGATCTCAACCATAGGCGGAATATTGGGAGTGGCAGTTGGAGGACAATCAATGGCAAGAAGGGTTTGCTCAAATACATTTCCAGTTATCGGATCCGGTGTCATCTCCGTCAAACAACAACCCGCGGAGTCACAGGGCAAAGACACTATCCACTGTGGAATCGTGCTCCATTCAAGCCCAAAACAACTTTTGAGGGTGGTAGGAGAGTCCACTTCCACAGAAGCATAGCAAGCAGCCGGCCGGTAATTGAGCACCGGAACCCCCATGTCGAGCACGATCTGTTTGATGCCCTGGAGATATATTTTGTCAGCGTCCCAACAAGTCAATAGACAACCGGAGGTGCTGGTATTCACCAGTGATTGACTTGTAACCTGAAATTGAACCTGGCCATTGCAAATCCGGGTTTTGTAAGTGATATACATACTCAGGGTACAACCCGGCAGACTCGGCACAGCAATGTTGTGGTACTCCACAAATTGGTCCGGCCCCCAGGCAGTAGTACAGGTATCACAGGGCTGGGCCCGAAGTGTGCCCCCAACTATCAACAATAAGCAAAGGAGTAACCCAAAAAATCTGGTAGTGATTTTCATAAATATAAATTAGAGTGAATAAAAACGGCGCTAAATAAAGTACTTTAAGTTAGCAAATAAACGGAAAGCTGTCAAGGAAATCCGAATGCCATTCGCTGTGGTGCAAATGGCATTCGGCTTGATCTGAATTGACTTACAGAACCCGCGATGGAAACCAGACTGTCAAAGTCGGCCTCTCAAGCGGGAATCAGCAGCCAGGTATTTCTCTTATGAACCTGAGCTGACCGCCATAATAAATTCAGGATCATCCGGAAGGTCTGAGATGAATACGGAATTAAAGGTGGCAGTTTGCCCATCCGACGAGAGGGAGTATGAATTAATCTGTTGTGCCTTTCGACTTGCAACATAAAGCAACCCGTCCGGTGCAAAGCAGAGACCAGCAGGACCGTCCAATTCTGCATCTCCCTTGTGAATCAGAACTTCCACTTCATTGGAGTTTGCGCCATCATAACACAATATATTTTCCTTCCCCTTGTTTCCGATATAAAGTATGTGATTGTGAAAGATGATGTGGATCGGTTCATTGAGGTGCTCATCCGGATCCGGAACATAGCCCAAGAGATTTCCCCTTGACCCCCAAATCGAAATCTGACTGGCATCCTCATCTACAATGTACAGATTGCCATCATGATCGAATGCGATTCCCCGCACCGAAGAAAAGCCCGAAGCAAACACACCCCCATCGATGGGTGATCCCGGAGAGCTTCCGGAAGGGCCTTGGTAACGGGTGACGTTCAGGGTGTCCTGATTGGCCACATACAAATTGCCGTCAGGACCGAAAATACCCTGGAATGGGTGGGCTCCTGGCTCAGACACAAAGGTAGAGAGGTAGGCATATTGGCCATTGGCTTGTATCTGCCCGTCAAATTGGAGAATCTGACTGTCACTTTTATGGGCATTGGCAACATAAAGATTGTTGTCGGGGCCCCAGGTCATCCCCCGGAGCTCGTCCAACTCCAGTGATTTCGGTATGGTACTGAGATCCAAAAGGGAATAGGGGTCATTTTTATTCCCCTGCTCGGAATATGATAATATATCATTCACTTCGCCCTTGTCTTTTCCGCCATGAAAGGTGACGTACCAGTTAAAATTTTCCATAGATGTTCTGTTTAAGTATAAAAAATCAGATAATGCCCTAAGGATAAGATATCGTTTTAGGGGACTATTTCAAAGTTCTCAGATCTCCTCGGCGTCCTCAAAATTTTGTACAAAATCGGTCAGTTCTATCCAAAAGATGCCGTTTCCCTGCTCCACCGCCGCTGAACGCCAGGCTGCCTGATCGGTATTGTAACTACGACCATAGTGCCCCCAGGGATTGCGCAATTGAATCCAGCAATAGGTCCCAACTTCATCAGAAGCAGGGTTGCTGGTGGCATTTCCCTTGGTATTCAATATGGAATACGCATGCCCTCCAGCCAGACCATTGTACTTTTGCTCACCAGTTGCGCCTGCCTGCCCGGTATCTTCCTGGGTCAATTTCTTTTTCGTACCGGTTGTCAAGGTCTTCTTGTCGGCCACGGCTTCTGACAATTTCCCAAAGAGGGTCATTTGATTCCTGGTATAGACACCGGAGCCTACTTGTCCAGGCAGGATTCTGGCCGCCCTCAACCAGATCATAAAGGGGTTTCGAATCCCTTCTGCCAGGTTTTCATCCACTAAATACTGCCCCACTTCTTCGATGGTCTTCTTTTCTTTGAGGCCATCCGCATGGGAATTCTCAAAAACAAATACTGCCCATCCCTGAACCAGGGGCATATTGAGAGGACCAAAGATTCCCTTTAGGAGATTCAAGCCTTTGTCATAATCTTCTTTATCGGCAGATTCTGCCTCGGGTTCGTCTTCAGCATCCAGGAAATCCCCCAGCGTACTAACCTCCAGTCCCCAAGGTAAAATATTATCGGGTGACGGATCATCTACTTCCAATACCCCACCGACAGTATGAGTGACCAATTCTCCACCGGTAAGTACATTCAGTGCATACCCTGACAAATGCCCGCTGATGTCACCAATAGATACTGTCCCCTTTTGACCCAGGCCAGTCCCCAAGCCACTTGCTGCGTACGCTTTCTGAATCATCTTCACCCACAGAGCACCATCGTTGTAATAGTTCTGACCGTCTAAATCCTGGACAATGGATTTCTCAACCCGAATGAGCCTTGGAGTCCTATCGGGCATTTCGTACAACCTTACCACTACGTCATCGCCGTTGTCGTACAACATTTCCTCAATTTTACCGGGATTTTGCTGGGCCAAACTGGCGAGGGCAGCCTGTAAATAACAATCGCCCAAATTGGTTTGCTTAACATCGTCAACCTGGGGAGATCCGGAAGGGTAAAGGGCACCATCTACTTGAGTAAATTGGGTTTGAAGATCAAAAACGTCCTTTGCAGCCTTGCCCCGAAGTCCTTTATCGAATGAAAAGCCCCAACTCGCGCCATCATCTTCCTCTTGGTTGATTTTCACGTCCAGGGTTTCACCGACTTTCAATATAGAAGTTGCGTCCTTCCAGACGCTTTCCCCTTTGTCGTAATAGTACCAAAGTTTCCCATCTGTGATTTTCGCATCAGACCCTGAAAGAACAGATTTCTCCTCGGTATTGTCCTGAAGCAAACCAGCTTTCTCCTGTGCAATAGAAGCCCTTAAGGTCTCCAGATTTGCAGCCCGACCCCGGTCTGCATTCATGATGATTCCACCACTCTCCTGGTCCAATGCTACTTTCCACTCCCGAGTCCGCTTTTCAATGGCATCCAGGTTCTTCAAGCGCGGCAGGTAATCCGCGTCGTCTTCCTCATACTTGGCATTGTAAGCCGCTACCAGGTCTATGATATCGTAGTATATCGCAATATTGCCCGAAGGTTCTACCAACGAAATCCCCTTCTCACCCAATTCACTGGCATCTATCAGCGTGGCCTGTATCGGTGCCTGCCTTGATCCAATAGATGGATTTGTACCAGTGTCATTGTCACCATCACCTCCAGCTTGAAGCTGAAAGGGAGGTGGTAGAAGTGACATACCTCCGCCTGAGCGTTCCAGAGCGCCACCTAACTGAGATTCATGCGAATCCGTTTCCAGTTGGGAATTCAACTTTTCCATAGAAAAAAAAATAATACGTGCCTTAAACCAATACTAAATTACAAATTTTTTATCAATTGCGGTGGATCTTCGTCCTTGCGCCAGACACGCCCGCTCCTGTAGTATTTAAAATGGCTTGGCAGACGGGGGTTTTTATAGGCAGAACCAGTACGCATTCAGAATTCCAAATGCCGTTTCCCAGGCCATTCTCATGGCATAAGGCACGATTAATGTGCATGAAGTCCATTCCACCGAAATCCATATTTGCTGTGAACATATAACGGTACTCAATTCTGAGGCCGGATTTATCACCTAAAAAACCAAAAAGAATATGGCACGAGTTACAGCCACGTCGCCCCTGGATCTCCCCAGGGTCAAGCGACCTGTGAACGAAGAGATCGCCGCAGCGCGCAAGGTCATTGAAGGCCTCAAAGATTATCAAGCAAAAGGATGGGGTATCGGCCTCAACGGTGACACCTTCACCCCCGACTCCTTCCTGAGCTTCTTTACCCAGCGGCAGCTCCCCTTTGATTATTATGTGGTGAACTATGGTGTGTCAATTGGAGGACCCGAAGCCTACCAAACCAATATTGACACCCTTAACCAGTACATCACCCTGTTGTGCACCTGCGAAACGGCTTCGATTAAGAAGACCATTCAAGAACTGAAAGACTACCAAAACCGTTTCTGGGGCATCGGTCTGAACGGCGACACCTTAAAACCTGATGGGTTCAACCCTTTCTTTGCTGTACGTGGGCTTCCTTTTAAGCCTTTCGTGCGCAGTACCTCTGGAATTTCTATCGGCCAGCAAAGCGCTTACGATGAGAATATTGCAACCCTTGGTAAATACCTCAATGGTATGGATTGTACGCCTGATCCGACCGTCACCATTCCGCCGGTTTGTATCAATTGCCCTCCCGGTACTCCATCTGTCGTCGTGTCGCCACCTCCCACTGTTGATCCACCTGTCGATCCTGTCGTCGACCCACCTGTTGGCCCAATTGTCGATCCACCTGTTGACCCGAAAGAGCCTGGCATTCCACCAACAAGTTCGGGCTACAGCGACTGTCTTCCTGAAATTGAGGTACCTGCCAACAAGGAAGTAAAGTCAATCAATGAGACGATCAAAAACCTGAAAGGATACGAGGCCAAAGGCTGGGGATTCGGAATCAGTGGAGGCGACTTTACCCCAGATGGGTTCATGACCTTCTTTACCCAACGAAATCTCCCACTTGAGCCTTATGCTGTCAATTTTGGGGTCACAATCGGCTCACCCGCCAACTACGGCAAAGCATTCAAGACCCTCGAAGACTACAAAAAGGCCGTCATAGCCAAGGAAACCGAGAAGGTGACTGAGGCCATTGGCAACCTCGAAATGTACCGCGACAAGTTCTGGGGAATTGGCCTGAATGGCGACACCCTGGAGCCGGACGGCTTCAATACCTTCTTCGCGGAACGCGAATTGCCCTTCAAACCATTTGTCCGTAGCACCACCGGAATTTCTATCGGTGAGCAATCGGCGTATGATGAGAATATCGCTACCCTCCGCAAATACCTCGGAGAATTGAAATAAGATCAACCAGATTCTTTTTTACAGGGGGCTTCTTTCGGGAAGCCTTCTCTTTTTATGTTGGTATAGGGGCAAGGTGATATAACAATTAGGAAAATCTCCCTATAGCCAGGTTTTCGATTCCTCCTCCAACTCCTCAATCGTCACAAACTTTCCTTCCTCGATCTGTTGTTGGGATTCGGTAATGGAGCGGTCTAAATCTTCGGGGGTGATGGGAGTACCATTTACCTGATATCCTATTACCTGCTCATTGGAATCATTTTCAGGAGTCTTATGCATGGCTTAAATAAGTCTTCATAGAGATAAATAGACGGCTGATTAGCAGTCACCGAGTAAAGCAACCCCTGAGATAGGATCAGTTGTATTCCCCGGATTTCGAGGAATTGGAACATTCTCAATTGGCCTCATTACAATATATCTTTGGCTATCCGATTGGATTTTAGGAAAGCTCTGAGTCCAGACTCATATTTTTAGGAGAAACCGTGGTCATCAGGTCCAGATTGACCAATTCATTTTGGTCCAGGCTCTGCACGATATAGGGTGAATGGGTCGTGGCAACAAATTGAATCTTTGGAAATGCATTTTTCAAATCTGAAACAATTCCCCTTTGCCAATTCGGGTGAAGGTGCAAATCCAGTTCGTCAATCAGAACCACGCCAGGTGTCTCCCGGATCACATCTTTGCCCAAATGCGGGTTCAGCTTGATACATCGGAAGGCGATATCAGCTACCATTCCGATGATGTTTCGGTACCCATCGCTCAACTGGCTAAACAGCAGCTTCTCCTTTGTTCCACCTGGGGTTTGAAAGATTCCGACCAGGTCATCATCCCGGAAACTATAAGCCATATCCTGCCATTTCTCCCCTGGGATCATAGAAACGATACAGGCATTGAAAGCCTCCAACCGCTCGATATCATCCTTTTGGTTAAATTTCCTGACCTCGTCCTCATAGATTTTGTACCAGGAAAGAAACTCCTTGCTGGATGATTTTGGGGAAAGGCAATTCCGATAAGCCAATGCCACCCCCTCATCCTGCTTCTGGTATTCTATTTTTTTTTGTTCGTGTTCAGCCCAAAGTCGACCCGTGCCGTGGTAGGCGATCACAGGAAAGGTAATCCCACCCTGGCTTCGGTTTTCCTGCAACTTCTTTTCTGCAAGCCCACTTATATTCTTAGCATGGATATAGGTAGTAGTGGTTTTCAGGGTAATCTTTTCCACCCCTCTCATCCAACCCTCGGAAATCTGCTCTCCCAGAACCTCTCCGACGGCTTTAATTTCAACCGGGAGTTGAGGGCGTGGTTGTCCTTCGATCGTTTTGGTTCGAATCTCGTTCTTATTGATCCCCCGGGACTCATGGCTGGCCACATCAATTCCCCGAAGGTATGCCCCCAATGCTACGGACAAAGCATCCAACACAGAAGTCTTGCCCTTGGCATTGTCCCCGATAAATACCGTGAATCGCGGGTCCAGGATAAATTCTTCCTCTTCGAATCCTTTGAAATTCTTTATCGAAATGGAGTCTATGCGCATGGTTGGGTCATTGTACTACGAAAATAAGAACTTGATGCCATGCAAAAAAGGAGGAAAGCCACAAAGCGCAGTGTTTCCCGGTCCAAACCTTGAATCGTCACAAACTCCCCTTCGCAATCTGTTGTTGGGATTCGGTAATGGAGCGGTCTAAAACTTCGGGGGTGATGGGAGTAGCGTTTACTTCCCAGATTTCGTTATCTTTAGTGAATGGCCCTTATTTGGGATTAATATTTGGAGCAATGAGAGAATTAACCCTTAAAATTCCTGAGCATAAAATGGCCTTCTTCCTGGAACTCATTGGGGAGTTGGGAATTGAAATTTCTGAGAACTCCCCAATACCTGAAAAACACAAGGCCGAAGTTTTGAGGCGGATGGAGTTGTCCGAAAAAGACCCCAGTCGCCTTTTGGATTGGGATGAAGTAAAAGATCAATTTGAGTTGGGTTGAAAACATTCAACGTAAAAATTGAACCTGAAGCTATACAGGACATTCAGGATGCTATTCATTGGTACAATAACCAGCAAGATGGATTGGGAGGGCAGTTTTATTCCCAAGTGTTGGATCGGATAGAGTCTCTTAGGCAAAACCCTTTTTATCAGATTCGGTATAAAAACGTGAGGTGTGTCAACTTGAGTGACTTTCCCTTCATGATTCATTTCACAATTGAGGAAGTGAGTCGATCCATCCAAATAAAGGCAGTTTTCCATACCTCGAGAAATCCCAAAATATGGGATAAACGCATGTGACCAAGTGCTGCAAAGAGTAATTAAAACTTTAATGGCTATCTGCCACCTTGACTAAGATCAGCATTTAGCTTGTCCAGTTTGGATTTCAATTCTCCTTTCTTTATTTCGGTGTTTCTGGTATGTAATTCTTCATCAAGGATAAACTCGATTGCAGTCAATAAAAGGGGAAAGTGTGACTTACATTCATCCCCCCACTCACATCTCCAACACCTGCAGATGGCTCCGCCCGATCTTGATCTTGCCTTCCTTTTCCAGACGCTTCAGCAAGCGTGACACCACCACCCGCGAAGTGTTCAGATCGTAGGCGATCTGCTGGTGGGTGACTTTCAGGTCGGTTTCACCGACCACTTTGACCCGGTCCCGCAGGTACTTGAGCAGGCGCTCATCCAACTGCATGAAGGCCAGGCTGTCCACCGCCTCAATGAACTCATCCATCCGGATGCGGATCGAGTCGAAGACGAAGGTCCGCCAGCTTTGGTATTTGCCGAGCCACTCATCCATGCTCGCCGCCGGGATCATCACCAATTCCACCTTGCCCTCGGTCACCGCGCGGATTTTACTCTTCTTCTGAGCCATGCAACAGGAAAAGGACATCGCACAGGTATCACCACGTTCCAGAAAATAAAGCAGCAATTCATGGCCGTCATCGTCGTCCCGCAAAACCTTGACCGCCCCCGAAAGGATCAGCGGCATGTCACTCATCACGTCCCCCTGGTCCATCAGGATTTCATCGTGACCCAGCTTTTGATAGGTTCCTTGCTCCGCGATTTCCTGCAGAAGTTCCTCTTCAAACATAAACCCAAAAGCATCCTGAAGTACGGCGTTCAATTCTTCTTTGTTCATGGTGTATCCTGTCTAATGGTTACTGGCTATGTTAACATCTGTCCGGGCCTAAAGTTCACACTCAGTCGCGCTCAACCCGGAAGCCCAATATTAATCAGCCTAAAACTAATCAAGCATTTCCAATCTTCCATAATCCCCTTGTTTCAATTCCCTTTGACTCAAATCCCTTTGTTTCAAATCCTGTAGCTTCAATCTTGTTGCCAGGTATCCCTTTAGTAGACACTGGTGCTTTTTACCCCAAGAATTCCGGCAATACTCGGGCAAAATGGTCAGATCATGTCAAAAACTCCCTTCAATGAGTGGCCAATTTGTGACTACCGGAGAACCTTCCCAAAAATAAAATCGTCGATTCCAGCCCCTATGGGAGTTCGGAACTGACGACCAGGAGGTAAGAACTGTCGGCCAGGAGGTTCGAACTCCGAGCTGGGAGCTCTGACCTCCCGCGCGGGAGCCTGGAGCTTACTCCTTGTGAGCAAAAACCTCGGGTTACCCGAGCATTTACCTGATTGAAAACAAACAACTCCCATTTACAAAAACAGCGATTGGGAGATACAGAGGCCGCTTTTCACCAACTCAACCTCTCCGCACCGGAACCATGCGGCAAGATGGCGACATAAAGCGACCTTATCTCGGACTATTTAGTCCTAACTGACGAACTTTCGGGGCTTTAGGTGTGTCCCCTTTTAGGAAAAGCCCGCCGCAAACTCTTTAACACCCTTTCCAAGCCACTGAGCTGCATTTTACCTGGATTTGTCTCAATTATCTACACCCCAAAAAATAGCCTTTAGCTACACACGACATAGCAAAAGGCTACGCGACGTGAGTTATTTACTCCAATGCAGTAAGTTCGGACCTCCCACAAAGAGAGCTCAGACCTCCCAAGAGAGAGCCCAGACCTCCCAAGAGAGAGCCCAGACCTCCCAAG
>CAYGRE010000102.1:0-25803 GCA_964352215.1 uncultured Bacteroidia bacterium | reverse complement strand
AACCAAACCTACCCCCGCCGCCCTCAATCCCCCATCTTTGCGCCATACCAAAACCCAAATGATATGGCAACAACAAGCAACATCGCATGGAAACCGATCGCATACTGCGCCGGGACGCTCGTCCTGGGCCTCGCCGTGGGCGCGCTGCTGATCGGACCCGCGCTGGAAAAGCGCAAGCAGAAGAAAAGTATGCGCCCTGTGAAACCCATCTCCCCTTGACTATTTCCAGCATTTAACTTTGGATCATGGAAATAGCACATCGTCTTACTTCTGCTAATTCAGAAGCTCGTCCACGTCGTACTTCTGAAGAAATGTTCCCTTTGATTGAATGGCAGTCACAAAGTAATCTGAGCCAGAAGGATTATTGTAAGGCCCAGGGAATTTCCCCTTGGGTATTTTCCTACTGGCGGAAGAAATACCTTCAGGAACAATCCAATGATTCAGGATTTACAGAATTGACCGCCTCTGATTCCACTTCAGGATGGATCAGGCTTCAATATGGCAGGGTTCGGCTTGAACTGAGCGACTCTGTTCCGGTAGTCTACCTTGCTGACCTGATTCGGGAACTTGACTGATGTGGGTTCCTGATGGTCGTCGTTATTTTCTCAGGCGGGGTCCGACCGATATGAGGAAATCATTTTCGGAGTTGGGAGCCCTTGTCAGGAACCAGATGAAGGTGAACCTGTTGAGTGGAGATGTCCACTAAAGCTGCGTCGACACGCTTTTTCATCTTCATCAACCGTCGTCGTGACCGGATGAAGCTGCTCTGTTGGGACCGAACCGGTTTTGTGACCTGGTACAAGCTTCTGGAACAAGGGACATTTGAACTTCCCAGGGGGGCTTCGTCTGAACTAAGCCGATCTGAACTAATGCTGATCCTCGAAGGAATCGATCTGCGATCAGTCCGCCACCGAAAAAGGGATACACATCCTTCTCGGAAATACGTCTGAGTGGGAGAAATCCACGATTTTTGTGCGTAAGTTGTCTGGAAAATTTCGGTAGATTGGGCCAACTTCAGGGTGTGGATGTCAAAGTGTACCGTCCTGAAAACACCTTGCAGTGCCTTTGATTTTCGATGGATCCGTCTGCAAAGGACCAGATCGTCTACCAGTCTTTTGGGATGGAATTATCGGAAACGAACAGGTTCTTGACCTCATATTCGCCATTGAACAATCCGATCGCTTCCTTCTTGAAATCGATTCTGATCACGCGGGGAGCAGCCTTACAATAATCAGGGTTGACGCGATAAACGGTTAATTGCTGGGGCTTACTTTTTGTCGTTTGGATCTTGAAGTCCTTTGCTTCCGTGCATCCGTTGCTTTTCACATAGATAGAGAAAACACCCTCTTCTGTCGTTACTCCGAACAAGGGTTCTACTACTGGTTTTGAATCTGCCATTTTGAGTTGGTATTGATGAAAAAAGATTCTGATCCCGGAGGGGAAAAGATCGAAAAGTCTTGGTTATTTCTTGATGGAGCCTAACTCAATATAAGGAAATGGAGGGCGAAATACAATTCAGTCTTCCTCCCACCGGGCGGTCTCCCCATCCTTCGTATTTCTGAACCCAGTGGTTCAGTATGGTCCTCAAAGCCTCGGGATCGGCAACCGATCCCAGATCAATCTGATACCTGCCCGCAAAGCCGCCATCGGATATAAATGCGGTCCAGGGGCGTACTTCACCAGCTACTTTTTCTATCCCAGGCAATAAGTTCTTGAAATTCCTCTGTACCCAGGCTTGAACCAGTTCGAGGCCACGGCGATCACGGCCTGAAATTTCAATTTCAATCTTTCCCCGGCTGACTGCGTTGGGGTTCTGATTGGCTCCAAAGAAATCAATCCACCGCCCGCCTTCCTGGCGGATATTCCAAATCGTATCCAGCCCTTTTTCCACCGCGTCCAGGATCACCTGTAATGTCCCCGGCGTCACGCTCCGCGTCACATTCCGCGCCGGTGACGAGGCCGTAACCACCTGCATGGCGGCATCGTCTTCCGGATAGAATCCATCTATCGGCATCAGTGGAAGCCGCCAATCGTGGGCCACCAGCATCTCAAAGCAGCGTTGCAACCACAACTCGGGAGCCTCTTCGGCAGGAGTGGCAGCCAGGAGCAGGGTCCAGCCCAGACTACTCGGATAGCCAAAAGCATGGTGGTCGATCTGGTGGACCTTTGCCCAGGCCTTCAAAGCAATGACTGCCGTCTGGAAGGCGCCATGATCCGGTCCGATAAAGCGGCGCAAGGCGGCCACCTCAAGGGAAGCGGAAAGCGTCATTTGTGCGGAAATCTCAAAGTGGCGAAAGCGGTCGGTGGGCAAATGGCTGGGCTGGGAAATAGGCACTTCAGGAGGATAGGCAACGTACATGAGGTCGATGCGATGTCCTTCAAACGAGCCTTCCAGCACCGGGACCAGGTCAGTTTCAGTTTGCCTGAGATGATCGAGTCCTCCCAATTCGTCCGCCGCCAGCCGAAGAAACAGATCCCGGTCCACCCGGCCAATACACAGGAAATCAAAGTCGCTTTCCGGTCCGGTGACCCCAAGTCCGAATGACCCCACCGAATAGAGCTGGGCCTTTGCATCAATCTCGCGAACGATTCTGAACAAATATTCCTGAGCACGTCGGGCCGCAGCATGGTGGTGCCAACCGGGCAATAGCCCCAGCGCCCCCAGCGAGGTTTGCAGGTCCCAGGATGCCGGATCATAACTCTCCCACCGCGATTCGTCGCCCAGGGGAATGACCTCCCGTACTTCAAAGGGCCCATTTTCCGGGCGGCTGATCAAGGCCAATACCCCGACATCCACCGTCAAGCCTTCCCAGGAATCAGACCATTCGGCCCGGAGACGACTGGCCCGACCGGCATTGCGTCCGCTGATTTTACCGACCGGGAGGTGAGGGGTAAAATTGCCATGCTGGTTTTGCTCGATACAATTCGGGAACAATTCGCTGAGAATAGTCTGGATTTCTTTCCACCGGGCTTCAGAGGCTGGGTCGGGCTTGAGCCAGATGGACTGGCCCCCTCCGTGGTGGAATTGGTCGAAGGTATTCAGGTCCATTTGGAAAAATGCCTCTTCGCTCATCGCCTGCCGGATCATGGTCGCCGCCGCTCTGAAATACCGTTCCGGAAGAAAGCCGTGGAGCAATTTGATATGTGGCATCCAGCGGTCGAAGTGGTTGTCAAATTGCCGCCGGATCGCCTGTATTTCTGCCCAGGTCGAGGGTGGAGGGATGTAAACGAGTGCACTTTGTTGAGTGATGGCTGCATTTTGCAGGGTGGAAACGGTGGTTTCCAGGTCTATTTCTGCCAGCAGCCCGTAGTGGTCGGACAGGTAGATGGTTTCTCCATGCCGGACCTTGGGTTTGGTGCCGATCAGACGGATGGAGTGGGGGAGCAGCCGATAACTGGGATCATAGAGAAATATGCGGTCCAGGCGGCGGTCAGCAGAATTTCCATTGCTTGTAATTTGTGCCAATGGGTTTTCGCTGGGTGCGAAGGTGAGACCCTTCGGCCTGTCAGATGCCGCACCTTTCGGCCTGTCAGATGCCGCACCCGCCCCATCCCCTTCCAGCAATTCCCAGAGATCCCGATATGATTCCGGCAAAGGCAATTCTTCCTCAAAATTGAAGTCCCCACCGATCAGGACCGTTTCACCCTCCGGCAATGCATGGCTCAACTCCTTTACATAACGGTACCGCTTGTCCTCCGATCTTCGGGCCATGTCGCTCGGGAGGTGGAGGGTAAAGATTGAAAAAGGGCGGCCATTGATGACAAACCGCATCCCGGTAGCTTCTTTGGCCTGGGAAAACTGCAGGGAATGTACCTGAGTGGGAGCCCATTTGGAGAGGATGACTTCATCCATCATCTTCCCGCGACTTAACTCTGGTCCGCAACTGAGGTAATACCGCTTGCGCACCCAGGGCATGCGCAGGAGCATTTTCCAAAAAGGGGCCTGAACTTCTTGCAGGAGAATCACATCGGGATCGAGGGCATCCATTTCCCGGATCAATTCCGGGATGCGGAGGTCGTGTTCGAGGCCCGGACGATGGTCATCGGTGCGGAGGACATTGTAGCTGAGCAGGCGGAGCCGGGAAGCCCGGATGGAATCCCTTCCATTGCCATCAGCAACGCACCATTCCCCCAGCGCTTCGTCAAAGACCCAGGCATCCCGCCGGGAAAATTCGGCTGGAAATCCACCACCACCGGGAGGTTGGTATTTTGCTTTCTCCGCCATGGTTATTCCTTCCCTTTGTCCTCAATCACCTTGGCCAAAAATGCTTTCTCTTCCTCGCTGAAACTGGACTGGTCCAGCAACTCCCGCAATTCCTCCGGGTTCCCGATGATGTCCTGCAAGGATTCCGCGACCTGTTCATCGCCCACCACATGGTGGAGCAGGTCACAATGCCGGTTCAAGCGTTCAAATCCCTCCAACAGCTCCTTCAGCACCAGATTCAATTGCCTGATCTTCCGGTCCATTTTCTGGTAACGCCGCCGGGAATAATGCATGGAAATGTCCTGCTTGATAAACCGGCAATAGGTTTTGAAGGAATCGACGGCCCCTTTGATGTGGTGGTAAAACTGGGGAACGGTGGTGATGTCCTCGTGGGTGGATTCCTGCAGCTTGTCGATGATGATCACATGCATGTCCTCATAGGCCCTGGGATTTTCCATATAAATCCGCTTGGACAGGTAGTTGAGGTTCTGGACCATTTCGAGGAACAGGGAAGTGATGCCCTCGACCATTTCCCAGGTCAGGGTCTCATAGAGGTGAATGATTTTTTGCTGGTGGGCCGCATCCTCATCGACAAATGCATTCCAGCTCTGACCGCGTAACTGCCCGAACTTTTCTTTTACGCTTTCGATGACTTCTTCCCACATGGATTACCCGTGAAGGATTTGGAGATTCGTGCGTACGATGAGGCGGGTAAACTGCTTTTGACGGTGTGGGGGGAGTTGGGAGAGAAGCGCCGCGAGCAATTTGGGTTGCTGGACCCAGACATCTGAGTGCAATACCCCACTGAGGCGGTTCATATCATCCAATACGTCCGGGATCGACTTGCCGACCTCGGTGCGTTCGCTGAGGTCCTCGGGGTGGGGCCATTCTCCGTTGGAGGCGAGGACTTCCAGGGCCAGCTCAAATTTGCCGGTGGCGGCGGCTACATGCCAAAGGTTGAAGCCGGTGGTTGGGTCTTTGACGCGAAAGTCTTCGGCCCGGAGGGCTTTGCCCTTGCCTTTCAGGACGGCATTGATTTCTTCGAGGCGCTCCATCACTGCGGCCCGGTGCAATTTGAACCGGGAATCGAATTCCGAGCGGCTGAGCAAAAAGGCCCTGGTCAAATCTCCGGCCAGGTCCTCCACGTTTTCCGCGCCCATGATGCTGTGGAAGTCATCGGTGTCTTCCCTGGCCGTCTTGGGCGCCGGGGTATGGGGCTTGATATAGCCGGAAGCGACATTTCGGTTGGCACCCTCATCTTCACGGGCCCGGTTGTTCCCCTGGTTCCAATCGCTCTGGTCCTTCGCACCAGATTGACTGTCCTTCCCATTCGGGCTTTTTGCCCAATCTTTCTGATCGTCATCCTCATCATTGGGATCACTCCAATCACCGGGGTCTTTGCCAGCCGGATCGTGCCGTTTGGGTTGGGCATAGATCGGTACATCTCCTGAATTCGGGTCCTGGGAATTGGGGTCCCGCAGAGTCGGATGTTGAACATTTGAGTTCCGGGCGTTGGGATCCTGAACATTGGGGTTCCGGGCATTGGGATCCTGAGGATCGCGGGGAGAGGCCTTGATGGGGGCCGGTGTATTGTGGTTGACGCTGGGAATCTGCGTGGTCAGCGGATCGACGGCCCGGTGGTGGTCCGGGTTGGGGTTCCGGCTGATCGGGCGAATCGGTGCATTGGTATTCGGAGAACGGTAAACCGGGGTGTCAGATCCCGGGGCCGGGGCAGAACGGTCAGATGGGAACCGCATCTTCCGATCGGGATCGGTGAGGTCCATCTGAGGCGTAGGGATCTGCATGTCCTCCGGCTTATGCGAATTCATTTGCTTATAGACCTCTTCCGGGCTCTGGGTCCCATCCGGCAAAGGAGGATCGGCATTTTCATCCGGTTCTTCGTCGTCAAAATCGTCCCCACTGCCGGTAAAGGAGAGCATCTTGCCAAAGAGACTGTCCGGCAGGGCGGCCATCAGCCCGACGTTGGTGGGCGTTTTGCCTTCCGCATCTTCGATATTGGGGTTGGCACCGGCATCCATCAGCAATTCTGCGACCTCGTACCATTCCTTGTCCATGGCGTAATGGAGGGCGGTTTTCTTTTCCAGGTTGCGGGCATTGACTTTGATCCCGGGGAATCCCAGCAGAATCCGTACCAGGGGAGCGCCTTTTCCTTCCGGCCAACGTCCGATCAGGGCCAGGTGCAGGGCGGTGAATCCCGATTTGTCCTTGAGGGAGGGCTTCACCCCCCGGTGACCTTCCAGCCGTTGCAGGTACTCGGCCAGGCCGAGCTGGGCCGCGTGGCGCAAGGCACAGTAGTCCTTGCCGCTGACCTTGACCTGAGGGATCTGAAGCAGGGCTTCAAAAAGGGGCAGGTTCTCCCCGCCAATCGCCCGCTCAAACAATTCATGGACCCGCTGATTGACTATGGCGATGTCCGTCTCTGACAATGAGATGCGGTCCAGGGCATCGTAATCCCCGTTGTTCAAAGCACTGATTAGGGCTCTACCGTTCTGCGACATTTATCTTTGGGTTTCGGTCATCAATTGAGTGTGTTCCAGGTAGGCGTCGATCTGCCTGCGTTCCTGAAGTCGGGTGGCATATACCGGGTATTTGGCCTCTATTTCCGGATCGGTCAGCAGGTTGGGCAATTTCTGGGCTTCCAGGAATTGGGGATTGCCGGCCAGGTCGATGTTTCGGGGGAGGTTCCGGTGCAGGAAGGCCGCCACCAGATAGAGGTCGTATTCTTTGGGAAGGCGAATCGTGGCCCGGTTCATAAAGGTCCTGATCCGGGTCTTCGCATTCTTGGCACTCCGGTCGATATAGTCTATTTCCGCTTCCATGAGCAGATTTTGCACCGCTTCTGAGATTTCCCCGGTCACCACCAGGAGGTTATTTTTCTTATTGTCCCGCACCAGATGAACTTCGTCGTCGCGGGTCTTGACTGTGGTCATGGCCAGCCCTGAATCCGACTCGTCGGCGGAGATCAGCACCGCTTCGTCCTGGGAAGCAAGGGGGGAATCAATGGCCTTGAAGATGATATCGGTCCACAAACTCCGCTGGTTACGCCTTCCGATCTTGGGCAGGGCGAGGGAGATCAGGAAATGTTCGAGTCCCATCAGGTCTTCCTCCCGCACTTTCGGCGACGCGTATTGCGCAGAGGGGAGGCTGTCGAGCACCGCAACCGGCTGGATCAGATTTTCCACGGTGGCCAGGGGGGCAAAATTCTGCGCCATCAGGTATTTCAGGCGGGGATCGTGGCTGGCATCGGGACCGTAATTGATGGCCCGCTCGATGGCCAGGCGGATCTGGTCCTGGGTCATCAGGTGGTCATCTTTGTCCGACATGGGAGCCTTGGGAAATTCGGCCCGCATCAGGTTGCAAAACAAAGCCTGCAATTCCTGGCTGTGGTCATTTTCCCTGGGATCGGCATTGAGCAGGTCTTCGAGGTAGGCTCCGTCGTGGATCATGCCCTCGTTGAGCTGGGGCTTGGACATGCGCAGGCTTTCCTGGGCCACCTTGAGCCGGGTATATAGATTTATTTTACCGAGTCCGATCGTCAGGCGCACCATGTCCCGGTAGAATATGTCCACGATATTGGTACCCATGTGCTCTTCGGGGCGGTGCTTTCCGGATTTGACCTCGATGTCGGGGGGATTTTCCCAGGAGGAGGTGAGGTCGTAGCCCTGGCTCAAATGGGGTTGCTTGGTGGCAGGTCGCCCGAGCATGGCCATCTTGAAGTAGTAGATATTCCGCCGCATCGAACCCCCGGCCATATTGTAAAATGCCTCATCCACCTCCGCAAACAATTCCGGGTACTTGCCCTGGCGGTTGGCGGGGGAATCGGGATTGGTCATTTCGTCGTAGAGCTTGTTGTAGGAAGAAATGATATCGGTGGCATCCAGTACATTTTCCCAATGCTCGATATAGTACTTCTGGGCGGGTGGTATCTTTTTCCCACCCAGGCCGCGGATCATCAGCAGGAAGCGGGTAAATCCGTCCGGATCCTGGTCCCACTGGTCTTTTTTGGACTTGTAGAGGATGGCGATCGGCATTCCGGTGAGCAATTGACTCCAGCGGTGCTGCCAGTCATCCTTGATCATGTCCTGGATGATATTGGGGAGGAGGCGGTCGTTCGCAGATGCGGAAAGGGTGTGGGTGGCAACCCCGTCCGACATCATATTGCCGTCCATATAGCAGAAGAATCCGGGTTCCCGTTCTTCGTTGTTGAAGGTATAGCTCAGGCCGCCGGACCCGTAGACGGTACACTTGGCGTTTTCGCCGTTGAATACCTGCAATACGGGGTGGAGGGCGGTGTCGGAACCTTCTTTACACTTGTTGTACTCTTCGAGGTGCACCACTCTGCCTTCCATGAAGGTGGTGGGGAGCATTCCGATCCGGGATTTGATGGGCATGAAGCTGGCCGATTCGGACAATCCCTCCACTTGTGCGATCCGCAGGATGGTTTCGACCACCTGGTGGGTATCGGCATCGCTGAAGATGATCTCGGTTTCGGTGAGGCCTTCTTCGTTTTCGTGGGTATGCCGCTGGGTGGCGCCGATCTTGTGGAAGTCAATCTGAGGGTAGCCGAGGTCGCTGTGAAATGCACTTCCGACCACCGAACGGAGGGAGGCCACCGAAGTGGCATTCATGGAGCCTTCTTTGAGCCGCTGGTTGATCTTGGAATAGAGGTCCGGATTGGCGGCAACATCGAGGACGGTTTCAAAGAGGAGTTCGTTCAGGTCACGGTCGGCGCAGTTGATGGTAATGGCGCCATCCGGGTGAAGAATATCCCCGACGAGGCGGCCCAGGAATGATTTTCCCGAACCATGCTTACCGATATAGAACTGGATGCGGCGTTCGTTTTCGACCTGGAGGAGTTGCAGGGTCTCGTAGTAGAGGGGCAGCATGGAGGGGGTGGGGAGGAGCCGGTAGATCATACCGACCACTTCGCCATAAGGTCGCCTGGACCAGATGACGAGGGGATTGTCGGCGTCCTCGATGCTCTCCAGCCGGTAGGCGGTATCCTGGGAATGGGCATCAGGGTTGGGCGCCATGATCGGCAAAGGCCGTCCCGGCACTCCGATGATTACTTTGTTGAAGCCCATGGCTTCCAATTCTGCTTCCGTCCACTTTTTCATTCCTGCCTGTCTCCTTTTCTTTTCTGTCTACTGCTGTCTTCTCTGTCTCTATTTATTTCCCGACCCTGCTCTTTCTCTCGCTCTCCTCTTCTAAAAGTCCGAATTCTGTGTCAACAACTGAAAGAGCCTTTTATACTGACCTGTCCTGAGAAAGCTGGGGTCTGCGATGCCGCTGGGGCTGTTTTGCAGACGATTGGTCAGCTTATAGGTCGCGGTCAATGCCATTGGATAGCGCCTGGACGAATTCCCCCGGACAATCCCGATCTCATGGAGGGGATTTTCTACGTCGAGGGTATTGATCAGGACGTCCATCGGGGTGGCCCGCTTGGTCGTAATCAATACAAAGTCAAAGGTCGTCTTGGGCGCATGTTGAAATATCTGTTGAATGATCGCACGACTGGGTGCCATATCATCTATGTCGCCATCCGAGTAAATTACAAAATTTGTAAAGCCGACATAAGCTTCTTTGAACTTTTTGCGGAAGGCCACCATACGGATCGTTTCCAGGAGGGCAGGGGAGAGGTAGGTCATGGTATTCAGACCTCCCTGGACCAACTCGATGCGCTTGCCGATCTCGACCAGGTTGTCCCCCGGCTGGGCGATGATAAGCGGGTTTTGCGGCCCGAACATGGTGATATAAGTATCGTAGCCCGCAATCCGGGAGGCCATATAGTCAATGATCGCTTCCTGGATGGCCTTGTCCATCGGCAGGGGATGGGTCCCCATGCTCATGGACCGGGAACCATCAATCAGGATGACCCTGGTCGGCCTTGTATCCGCCACCTTCCGCATGTCCTTGCGGAACATATTCAGGCTTTCTTTGTCAAACTTCTCCCGCTTGGCCATTTTCTGGAGCAATTTGTACATCGCCTCCTGGTCAAACCGCCGCAAATCTCCCCCTTCCGGAATCAGTGAATGTCTTTTCGATACCTTGTGAATGAACTTCAACTGGGCCTTTTTCAACTTCTCCAATCCCTTGGCCATCACTCCGATCACGGCCCCGTGCAAGGTCACCCGTTTGCTGAAATCCTCCCATGACCCGGTCGCCAATTCGTCCAGGCTCATCGTCTTGGGCACTTCCAGCTTTGGCGGCTCATAATACTCCCGCTCCTCGCGCATTTCCTCCCGCTTCTCCCGCTGCTTTTCCTGCTCCTGCTCCGCCTCGTCCGCCTCTTTCAGCGCCTCCATCAAATCGGAAATCGAGGCCAATTCCTCCTCGGGAATCCACTCGCTCTCCATGATCTCATTGTTGTCCGACCCGCCGTGGTCGGCTCCCTGGTCTCCCTTCTTTTCTTCTTCTTCGTTGAGCGGTGGCTCTTTGTACTCCGGCTCCAGGGTATTGTCTATTTCTTCGCGGATCAGCTCGGCCTCTGCCTCTTCCTCCTCCACTTCCTCCAATTTCTGCTCCGCGTCGTCGTCTTCGTCAAATTGCTCTTTGATCTCTATGTCCTTCATCTCCTCCGCCAACTGCTCGATCAATTCTTCCAGCGATGGCCCGTCTTCCCCGTCATCTTCCGCGCCTTCATCGTCCTCGGTTTCTTCCCCTTCGCCCTCCTCGGGTTCCCGTTCCTCGGCATTGGGATCGTCCTCGTCCTGGTAATCCTGGGGATCCGGCTCCTCCGACTCGCTCTCCTCCTCGCCACTGTCCTCCGAATCTCCCTCATCTTCCCCGGAATCCTGTTCTTCGGTCTCCTCGGTCTCGCTCTCTTCTTCGCTCTTGTCCGGTTGGTCCTCCGATTGCCCCGACCCGGCCGGCTCCGGTGGTGCTTCTCCCTCTTCCCCTGAATCGTCGTCCTGGGCATCTGATTCGTCCTCCTCTTCGCCTTCGCCCCCTTCACCGACATCCTCGGATTCATCTTCTTCTTCGCCCTCTTCGTCTTCCCGTCCCTCTTCCGGTTCCTCTCCTTCCAGGTCGTCGTCCGACTCGGTATCGGCGTCCTGATCGGCGGAACTGGGCGGGGTGGGGTTATCGTCTTTATCCTCGTCGTCGTCTTTGTCGTCCTCTTCCTTGTCCTCTTTGTCTTTTTTGGGCGGGGGTGGGGTATGGTTGGTCTCCACTTCGAAATTTTCCATCGCATCCGAAGCGTCCGTCTCCTCGTCCTGGAGGATTTGCTTGGCAATGTCCTCGGCGAACAGTTCCCACATTTCATGGATCAGTTCAAAGCGCCGTTCTGCATAGATGGTCGCCTGTTCTGCATAATAATCGGGGCCGCCGGACAATTCCTGCAAGGGGGGATAGTACTGTTCCACTTCCTCGCACATCCCGATCAACTGCTCAAAGCTGGCCTCGGGATCGAGGAATTCCTCGGGATTGTCCCGGTCGCGGGCTTCCAGCCATTCGGGTTTGGCCCTCAGTTCCGCCCAGGCCTCCGGTGTATTTTCAAAGAGGCCATTGTTCGCGAGAAATACCCTGGAAATGATAAAGGTGAGGTTCTTGAATTGGTTCTCGGGGGTGGGATCGCCATAGACCTCCCGCTTGCGCAGGTAGCGCCGCCCCACATCTCCGATCGCGGTATAGAAATTGTTCAGCGAATACCCGTAGTCCTGCCCAAATACGCGCCCGATCTGCTCGGTAAAGCGGTTGACGCAGTTGTCTTCGCAGGCGTTGAGGAAATATTGCTTCAGTTGCAGTTCCTGGGAAAGCGCATGGTGCCCCTGCCCGTCGATGTCCTGCATGGCGTCGTTCAATTCGCTGATGTAGCCGGGGACGCCCTTGGTGAGGACGGCATGGGAAATCTCATGCACCACACAGGCCCGCGAATGGTCAAATCCGGCCAGCATGCTGTACAAGAGGTCGCAGTTGATCTTGCCGGGTGGGGGATTCAGGCTGAATGAAAACCAGGTTCCGGGTGCGCCCCAGCCGACCATGAGGTCGTTTTTGCGGAGCAGGTTGAAGATGTGGTTGGCGTAGAGGGCCCGGAGGTAACGCACCGTTTTGCTGGCCAGGATTTGCCGCCACAATTGGGTGGTGTGTAGGGAACCTTTGCCCTGCCGGTGCTTGGGCCAGAGCTGCATCAACTCGGGGTTGAAGACGAGGTACAGCAAATGCGCGGCCCAGAGCAATTGTTTCTCCGGGGTCTTCAGGTCGGGCTCGTTGGGGGCCAGTCCTTCGCGGATGCCTTCCCTGGCGTTGAGCAATTCGTCTTCGAGGAGCCCATCCTCGCAGATGTATTGCAGGGACTTCAGGAAGAGGTCAAACTCGACTTTGGGAAATATATACCCCTGCCAATCCACCATCACTCTGTCCAATGAGATCTTTACGACTTCGTCGAGGGTATTTTCGGAATTGATCATCCGGAAGAGGAGGAGGATTTCCCAGATGATCTCCCCAGGGTTTTTCAGGGCCTTGATCGCCTCGGTGAGTTGGTCGCGGAGTCCCTTGAGGTGCTCGATCTGCCCGGTGCGGACTTCGTGGTCTTCGAGCACTTCAATGATCTTGTTGATATGCCGTTCTTCGAAGGGGTTGGTGCCGGTGGTGGCGCTGCGAACCCGCAAGAGTTTGTCGGCCAGGCCAAACCGGAGGCCGGTCATGGGCTGTTCAACGATCTCTTTGAGGGTGGGTGTGGACATTTCCGGGTGCGGGTTGAGCTTTGGGGTTATATTGACTTATAAAGATAGGGGAATTTGGGTTGGAGTGAAATGGGGAAATAAAATGTTTACCATGGGCTTTCAATGCTTTTATAGGCCACAATAGAGGGAACCTTTTGTGAAAGTAATATCAATCGGTTTCTGCCCAAAGGCGCTTCATAAGTTGGATTAGTGTAAAATAACAAGGTTCAACCCAAAAAGCTACAAACATGGCAACCGAAATGATAGGAGGGAAATTCCTTATAGCAAGCGAGATCAAGGAGCGAGATCAAGGAGCGAGGTACAAGTAGAACCTGCGAGGTCATTGATCCCAATAGCCAAAAATACTGAATCTCCTTGGGTAAGGAAGGCAACCAGGCGATTGATCCAACCTTTAAGGGAGTTTCTGGGTAAGCGGGAGGGTAAAGTCTGCATACTCTATGGCATAGATCCCCGGGATGACCACCACGGGCCAACCATCGCCCAATTAGAAAAGCTGAGAGAGGAATACGGACAGAAGCAATTCTACCTGTTGAATCTGCCTGAGCACTTTAAGAATATGATGTTGGACATGTCGGGGTCACACCGAAAAATCGTCCTCAAAGACACAGAACTCTCGATTAAAGGATCTTTCAATTTCCTTTCCAACAATGCAGAGCCTGACCAAATGTTTGCCGCTGAGGAAGCTACTGTGTTTTATGATGGAACTTTGGAGCGATGGAAGGGTATTTTCGAAGAATATCAATTGCCTGTGAGGTGGTTGGATTTTCTTTTGAAATAAGTCGTTGATCTGGGATTGCTCCTTGTACAATCACCTTTTACGGGTCCAGATAAACAAGCGACTCAGCAGGTTTCCTGTTTTATTTGCGACCTGATGGTCACTTGAACGCCATTTTCGAACCATGGTAAAGATACTTGCCATCCCGTGACGTGGAGATACCATGACCGTCCTTAAGGCAAGCCAGAAGTTTTTTCGAGTTTCTCTTGGTGAAAAGATAGAGATAAGCCAACCCAGTAAAATCATAAACAATGGGAACCTGAAATGGGGGTCTTGAATGATTGTTTCCCCGGGGTAATTGGTATTCTCCTGGATCGGACTTTTCGGTAAGGCTTCCAGATGTGCATAATCCGATGGGATATTGTCTGGAATAGGAGGAACTGCAGAGGTTTCTTCCGTCCTGATTGGAGGAGGACCGGTACTGGGAACCGGTGGTGAAACGGGCCTGGTCTGCCTTTCGTTTTCTACCTTGGCAAATTCCAGAAATGATAGGATCGCTAACTGCCGAACTCTGAATGTTCCCTCATCCAGGAATTTATACATTTTTGCTTCCAGGTTTTGATTGATATGGTTTTGGTCATTCAGGTAAACACTGCCTGCTAATGTAGCCAGCTTTAATCGGCCATCATAGTCAATGTGTTGGGCAAGAAATTCCAAAAGCCAAATGCTTAGTTTCGGCAATCGAAAGGCCATGGACTGGATCAAGGGAGCAACGATTTCAAAGACAGCCCTACGGTCTTGCAAGCTCCTGCCTTTCATCATTTTTGACAGGATTGAAAGGCTTTTTAATGGCTGGTCAATCCTGTCCAGAAGGATCATCTCGTGATATACCTTTAGAATCTCCAGCTTTTCCTTGAACAGAGAATTGGCGAATAATTTCTCCAGTATTTCCAAATCAATAGCTTCTGCCATTTCAAGCAAGCCCAGAATAAGCTGCATCAGTAGTTGCCTGATCTTTGGGTGAAATTCTTTTTGTCTGAACTCCGCCATCAAATCAAGAAGCGAACGCGGGTCAATTGACCACTTATTTTTTTCGGATTCCAGGAGCCCGATTCGCCCTCCCAAATCTTGGAGTAGGTCCATTCGCTCTTCAACAAATTCACAATTGTGATACAGCGATTTAAAGATGGTCAGGTCTGGAATTTTCATAGCTTCCAGGCTAAGAGTAGCCAGGTACATGCGTACCTGATAATGACTCCGATTCATCCTCAGGTTGGCAAAAAGCCTGCTCAAACCTTCGGGTAGGTATTCGCGTTCATTTTTGGATTCTAAGAGTTCCATGTAGGCATTCAGAACCGCCAATTTCTCATTGTGAGAATTGCAGTCGATGAAGAGCCTTTCGATTTGGTCCAATGGATATGTATGCTCAAGGGTCATATATTCAATGGCGGCCTTGAACAATCTCTCCCGGACCTCATTTTGGGTTTCTCGCATGCGAATGGAAGAGATCAATTCTAAAACATTCACATTAGGAAAGGCCTTAGATCGGGCATAAGGATTAGCTTTGACCAACCCACGAATAGCAGTGAGTAAAATCCGATCCCTGTGCGTCAATTTATGCCCGGTTCCGGTTGTGTTTTTACTGGTTTCTTCAAGCCAGGATTTAATAATTGTCCGTGTTTCATCGGGGTATGCCGACATGGATAAGCCTAAGCCTTCTGCGACGGGCTCAATTTGATCTTTTTCCTTAAGTAATTCCTCTTTCAACAGCGGAGCAAGCCGAGTGGGGTGATTGCGAACGAGTTTCGGCAGGGAATCCTTCAGGGAACTCTGGATGCCTGGATTGGGGTCCTGGTAGAGGATTCGAAGCCAGTCAATAATCTCTTTTTGAAGCTGATTGTGGCGATCATATTCCGCAGCATAAGTAAGAGTCATGAGAATGGTTCGAGCAATGCTCACACGGTTTTCGGATTCACTGGCTTCAAACCAGGATTCCATTACGGTTTTAAATCTGTCCCATTCCAGACAAGCCCGCCAATTGGCAACAGCTTTGGCAGCAACTCTCTGGATGGTGGAGCTACTAGATTTCGCATATTTTAACAAAAGCTCATCAATAACCTCAGGAAAAGAGAGGCCAAGATAGCTCAGGGAAATCGCCAACTCATGCCTCAACCTTTTTGGAGGGCGTAAATTTCCTTCTCCCACAGATGATTGGATAGCTTCAGAAATCACCGGGACCAATGCCATGATATGCCTACGGTAGCTTTTTTTTGCAATACTGAGAATGTTTTTAGCCAGGAAATTGAATTTGCCGATCATGATCAACTCTTGATTGCCCGATTCCTGGAAACGATAGAAGTGATGCACTGGATCCAGATCACAAAAGTCAAGCGCCTCTAATTCGGGCACCCGGTGCCGCCACCGCTTTTCGATAACCGAATCAACCAGTTTAAAGAATTGATACTCAGATAACCCATCAAAGAAAGTGCAGGCAATAAGAATCATCCTGTCTTTGTCATTCGAGCTGATGAACCATGGTTTTAGGATTGATCCCTGATCGTCATGGATATTTTCGAGTATCTCTCCGAGTCTGAGTGTCGTTATCTTTCTTGTCTCTCTCTTCAAGAGAAAGACAAATAGGAAAATCCGGTCCGGGGTGGATAGCCGGATGGCCACCGATTCCAAGGTGTTGCCTTTACCTACTTGGTCCTTCTTCCAATCGATTTCATTGGACCAATTGATCTCATTTTGATTTTGTAGTAGCTCATTGTTCAAGCAAGCGATTAAGGTGCTGGGACTATAAATATCCTTTTCCGGGATATCCAGCCAATAATCTTGCCTTTCGGGTATGGATAAATTCCAGGCATCAAGCGATTGTTCGGAGGCGGCCAGAATGATATGACCCCGTTTCTTTGCTGACCTTGCAATTTTACTTGGAGTCCCAAAGAGGTCAAGCGGAAGGAGGTCATCCACGATAAAAACAGTGGGCTTGGTTTCCTTCGCGATTACTTCATTGATATTGGTAATAGCATCTGTTCGTAAATTCACCAGCAATAGAGGGTAATCCTTGCCTTCTTCTCTCAACAACCACGCCAGGTGGCGAAGAAAGTTTGGCTTTGAGAAAGATGGGTTGCTATGAAGAATCAAGAGACCCGAGGATTTTGCTATATCAAGCGCCTGGGGTGTGAGTCTTGGTGCGTAGTAGCCATCACAGTCTTCTTTGTTCAGTTTAATTTTAGAAATCGAACTGTTTGGGAAAGAAGAGTTGATATTGATATCTCCTCCCGCAGATAAATTCCCATTGATTTGATAGTTTCCATCTCCTTTGATTTTGCCACCTGGAATTCCTTGGGGCATTGCCCCTAATGGCTCTTGCGCTTTATGGTCTTGCTGATTTGGCTCCTGTCCATTTGACTTTTGATCGGGGGCAGTGGTTGGGGTAAGTTCTTCCATGGTATTTACTTTATGCGTGTATTGCCTCCTGAAGTGATATTTCCACCCACCTGAACATTGCCATCACCTTTGATACTTTGTCCAGTTGGAGCGGGAGTTGGTTTCTCTTTTCTCTTCTTCTTGTCCTTGGATTTCCATCCTTGGGCCTTTAGTTTCTTTTTTACCAATTCCGCTACTTCCCGAGGATTGAACTGCCAATCCAGATAGGTCAGGTCAGTGGGTAGTTCTTCGATCTCTTGGAGATTGGAATCGTCCAGCCGTAGCACAAGCAGGAAGTCTGTTTGGCTTTTCACACGACGGGCATTCAGAGCATCGAATTCGATGCGGGTGAACTTCTTCCAAGTATAGTTCTTTGACAAGAGGACCAAGCCCATTTGCCCTCCGTATTCATAGAGTTCCGATAAGTTTTTGCCAAGTGGACGAGCCCAGTTCTCTTCCGGGTGGTCGGGATAGTAATAAGTTTTGACACCGAGAAAGGAGAGGCAATCCTTTATCCCGGCGGCTACATTTCGATCCTCTTCTGCAAATGAAAGGACCAGGTCAAAAGGGTATTCGATTTTCATGATTATTTTTGGTTGCTCAGAATGATTGAGAATTACAGAAGTGAGTTAGGCTCTTATCGATGGGATTAATGTGTATGACAGGCTTTTCGTTTTGACAGGCATAGTTTACTACATCTGCAGTGCCACCGAGGCCACGAGCTGGCAATCCATTCCAGACGGCAAGCAAGAGATCGCATTGCTGTACCAGGAGTTGACCCGCTTTCCAAAACGCTTTTTCTGAAGCCGGCCCTTCGAGGACAATCTTGGCATGGGCCCGGTGGGTCAGAAGTTCCAAATCTTGGGCTTCTTCCTTACTGAATACCTTGTCGTAATTCGAGCAAGGAATAATGGCACGGTAGGGGATGCTCTGCTGAATACAAATCCGGGCAAAAATCTGGTCCGTTCCTGGAGCCAGGCAGGTGATACCGAGATAGATGTCCTGAGATGCCATCCATGCGGAAAGTGTTTTTTGAGTCCATTCTTCTTCAGAATGACCTCCTAAGTTGATATGACCGGTGATGCCAATGACCATTGCGTTCCAGGTTATAATTGATTTTTCTCAGCCATCAGGCGAACAAACTTTCCATAATCGGTGAGGATACAGCCTCCATTATGCATGGCCTCTTCATACATGCTGTCGTAGTTTTTACACCGAACAATCCCATTCCTTTCGAGTCGGCCAAGTTGCTTGAAGACTTTTACCTTGTCTTCTTCGGAGTTTTTGGAAGTGATCTCATGGGCAGGATTCAAATGGAATATGGTATTGGGCTCAGGAAAAAAGGTGGGAAGGCTTCTCAGGAGACTGCGTTCTACTTTTGGTTCACAAAATCGTATTGGAGTAATTCCCGAAATATGGCATTTGAAAATTGGGCGTTGTTCCCATGCAGAGAAGAGGCTCTCGGCCAGATTGAAAAGGCCAGCTGTGGAAACGTGGCCCAAAAGATCAGCGGCCTGGCCTTTCAGTCCATTGACCAGAATAGAGGTAAATAGCCCATGTCCCATGCGTTCCCTGGCATGGTCATCTTCTGTAGTAGCGGCCAGGATGGTAATTCCTTTTCTAAGCTCCGATACACTGTGGGTAGAGGTAGGGTTTGACCCCAAAGCTCCAGCGTAACAACAATCAAGAATGATAAGGACCTCCTTGGCTTTAGATTGATTTGCCATTTTTACCACCCAGTCCATGGACAGTCCGGGATCATTTTTAGAGGCATCCTGAGAAACCAGAATACCTCCTACGGAATCTAAAAAGCCGTGCCCTGAGAAGTAGAGTAGGGCCAAGTCGCATTCTCCTTTGAATAGACTTTCTATCCTGTTTCTGAGGGTTCCTAAAGTGATGT
Source organism: uncultured Bacteroidia bacterium (assembly GCA_964352215.1). Classification (GTDB taxonomy): domain Bacteria; phylum Bacteroidota; class Bacteroidia; order J057; family JADKCL01; genus CAWUKT01. The sequence goes on along the minus strand of CAYGRE010000102.1, from coordinate 6,844 downwards.
TTCTATCGGTGGAGATGAGTTTGAAACAGTCAAAATTCTTCTCGCCATTTCCATTCCTTTTCAGGACCTCTTCCATAGCATTTGCGTCATTCACACATCCTTTCAGAGAATTTGCCCCATAGTCATCTATGCCCACAATAAGGGCTTTGCGCTTATCTGCAGTCGCCATTTGATTCAGGTATTATTTATTTTATTAGGACCAATTAGGCCACTTAAAACGTCATTTTCAACTATTATTCCATTTCCATGATTATTCAGGAATTGGTCCAGTCGAAGTACTCCTGAATAATAGGGTATCGCCTCCCTAAATTTCAGGAGTCCTTGCCTCGGACAATTCCATTTTCAACTGCGTACCTTACCAGAAGAAAACTGTTCTTTAAATTCAGCTTGGCCATCAGGTTCTTTTTGTGGGTGTCAACTGTTGCAGGTGCCCGACACAATGCGTCAGCAATTTCCTTGGAGGTCATTCCCTCCGCCAGCAATTCCAGGACTTTACGCTCCATCTCTGTGATCTCAGGTTCCTTGTCAACTACTCCACTTCTATTCCTGGCCATGGTCTCCATGAATTTTTGGGTTACTTCAGGCCCCCAGGCGGTTCCGCCTGCATGTACTTTTCGAATAGCCGCTATCAGATCGCTGCGGCTTCGATTCTTCAGGATATAACCATCGGCCTTGGCTTCGAAAGACCCTAGAATCCTTTTGGCATCATTGTGCATGGTTAGAAACAAAACCTTTGTTTCAGGAGAAAATTCTAAGATTTTATGCAAGGTTTCAATTCCATCCAATTTCGGCATGCTAATGTCCAGGACCACCACATCAGGAATCGATTGGTTCATAAGGTCCAAAACTTCTGTTCCATCCAAGGCGGTTCCTATGACCTCAATACCAGGATCGGTAGCTAAAATGGCGACAAGGCCTTCAAGCACAATCTGGTGATCGTCAGCAATGATTACTTTGATCGTCTCATTTTCCATAGCCTTCGTTTTCAATCGGTATCTGAATGTGAATTAAGCTGCCATGTCCGGAACTGGAATCTATTTCTACTGTACCTCCGAGTGCATCCGTCCTTATCCGAACATTGCGTAGCCCCATTCCTGGTTCAAAGCCTTGGGAAAATTCATCAAAACCTTTTCCATTGTCCTCGACGGTTAGGCGAAGCAATTGATCCTCGAAGAACATTTGTAAAGATGCTTTGGATGCGTCAGAATGTCGAAGGATGTTTTCAACCAAAGTCCTTGCCATCGACAACACCTCCCGTTCAACCTTTTTGGGAATATATGAGGGGATGCTATTTGCGTAAAATTGGAGTTGGATTGGGGCCACTTGGTCTATTTCATTACAAAATGATCTCAGTGCAGTTTCCAATGAGTGCAGGGAAAGCTCACCTGCTTCCAGGTTGTGAGAGACCTCGCGTACAGTTTCGCAGGCCGCATCCAAAAGAGCCTCTGTTTTGGCATATTCGTTTTGAACATGGGGAGGAAGCAGGGTCAGATGCCCCTGAATGGAAGTAAAATGCATTTGCACAACTGCAAGGGCACTTCCCAGCCTGTCATGGAGATCCCTTGCGATCCGTTTTCGTTCACGGTCCTGGGTATCAATTTTAACCCGCAAAACCTTCAGCTCAGATTCCCTGGTTAGCCCCAGGATTTTCTTGTCTTTGATCAATCCCACCTCCCTCTCCTTACTAAGTGCTGTCCGGGCCTTCAGCTTTTGCCACCTGGAATTTTGCCATGCTACAATAAAAATAAAGGTCAGACCCAGGATGGCCACAATAGAGATCGTCTGAATGTTTTGCGTCCTGCTTCTCTCCTTTTCCAATTCCAATTCAGAATTCTGCAATGCAGCTTTTTGCCTGAGCTCCATTCTTTGACGTCTTTCCTCTTCTATCACATCAGAGAGTTCCTTCATTTGGTTGACAGTATGGGTCAGGGAATCCTCTTGATCGTCGGCCAACTTGTCATAAATGAAGGCCTGCTCAAACTCTTCCAAGCCAGCATGAACTTCTGCCCTCAATCTGTTCAGTCGAGATAAATGGAGGACCAGACCAACTTTCCGGATAGAGTCTTCCACCTCGTTGAGCAAGGGGATCGCAGCAGAGAAATCCTTTTTTCGGATCAATACATCAACGAGGTTGAGCCCCCCGATCACAAATGATCGGGACAAACCTTCCTTCCTGCTCAAGGCCAGATCGAGTTGGTGATACTTTTCGCCATTCATAAGGTCTCCCGTTTCCACATAGACCAATGCGAGATTGTTATAGATAGGAGAGAGATTCTTGGTATATCCTTGTTCATTGCTGATTTTAAGTGCTTTCAAAAGACTTCGTTTTGCAGAAGAGTATTTGTGGTTGTTTTGATCAATGGCAGCTAAGTTGATCAAGCCATCGGCAATCCCATCCAGGCGCCCCAAAATGGTATATATTTCCAGGGCTCTTTCCTGCCTGGCCCGTGCCCGAACGAATTGACCAGATTCACGGTAGAGATTTCCGAGATTCTGAAGGCACTTAGCAATCCCGAGGGAGTCTCCCAAGGATTCCACGATGGCAAGCGATTGCTCCAGATCCTCCATACCCGGTTCTTGCGCACCCTGCCGGAACAAAGCCATTCCCCTTGTTGAACGCAGTTTAGCTTCTAACCGGAGGCTGGGAGAGGATTTGAGCAGACTCAAACCACTGTCCAGGTAGGCGATTGAAGTGGGGTAATCTTCTGCACGGAAAGCACAAACACCGAGTTGATTGTAGCCACCTACTATATCAAAGGTATCCCTTGCTTGATGTCTGATCACCATGCTTTCTTTGAGGTAATAATATGCACTGTCAAAATAGGATTGGTTCCGGTGGTAGGTTCCTATTTCTGCTAAACTATAGGCAATGTATTGGGTGTGTCCTGTCCGTCTGGCCAGGGGAAGAGCAAGACGGGCATAAAAAAGGGCACTGTCTGGAGCCAATTCACGGTATTTGTAGGCAATGTCTGCCATCAATTCTGCACGCAAGCGATCAGACTTTGTTTGTTGAAGTTCGAGCTTAAGTTGATCAATATTCTTTGCTGGCAAAAAAGAGGAGGCCAGAAGAATTAGTACAATGGATAGGCTGGTAGAGTAGTATCTCATGGTTTTTGCAATCAGCCATAAGGATGGCAACTATAAAAGGTAAGGCAAATTCCGGCAATAAAATAGGGCATGGCCAGGCTTTCATGGAAAAAAACTCTGACCAGCCCTGATCTTTGAAGGTGGCTAAGGGAAGAGTGGATTCCCTATAAAGCTGAGTCCCAAGGTCTGGTTTCGTGGGTAGCATCAGTAGATTTCACGGTTCCACTTCCGATCTGGTTGTTGTTTTCATCCAGAATGTGGAGGGTAAGTTCGTCGTTCTCAGCTGTGAACGGGAAGGCTGCAAGGTCAATTTGGTGCGTGACGGGATTGGAAGGAGTTCCAGACGCTATTTTCAGTTGGACATCCAGATGGAAAACACCATTTCCATCCGGAGTGGTTGGGATAGCTCCATGGCCATCTTCCTCGTAAATATCATCCGGAGTGGTAAAGGTAACTTCCGAATCAATCCAATATACCAATGGACTTTGTTCCTCATCTACAAACAAATTGAGGTTGATCGTTGGATCATTAACAGGCATGAAAATCTTTATTTTAAGGTGAACAGATAGTAAATCTGAATGAAAAAGGCATTTTCAATCAGGTGTCACCACAAAGTTGAGAAGGAAGTCAATCTATTTCAATCGTTTGATTTAGTGAAATATTTGTGGATGTACTCCTTAATATTGGGGAGAAGTAAGGTCGGCCAGGCCAAACCGCAGGCCGGTCATGGGCTGTTCGACGATCTCTTTGAGGGTGGGTGTGGACATTTACGGTTGCAGCGTTGAGTTTTGGGGTTATTTTATTATCTTTAAACCTTTACCAGTCAAGCCTAAGCCAACATGCATCAAATCTCAGAAAACTCCCATGCGACTCCGCAAGCTGCAGAACTCTCTGGCGCAGATTCTATGCGGAGCATGTCTCCTCCTCCTCTCCAATTACAGGCAAGTAGTGAATCTCAGGAAGGTGAATCTTCTGAAGGGGATTTGTTTGCTCCCGTACAAGAGGGTACTTCCATTGGCACTTTTTCCGGTGGCCCTATTCAAAGGGAGGGTAAAGGCGACAATTACGCTGATTATAAAGGTGATCCCGTCAATAAACCAGGTTGGGTTTCTGCGCCAGGCTCCAGCTATGAACATGCCAAGACCAAAGGGGTAAATGTCCGCGAAAAACCGGACGGAACCCTCGGAGCAATTGGCACGATTCTCTATGGCAAGCAGGTCCAGGTAGTATGCCATGACAATACCGGTCAGTTTTACTATGTCGTCTCCCTGGAAAGTAGCGTCACCGGTTGGATCAACAAGAGCTTTGTCACCATGGATCGCCCTGAACCGGGGGCAACTTTGCACAATATCCAGGAGTCGGATCTGATCACCATATTGAAACAGCAATATGTTGACAAAGGTGTTTGGCAAATCTCGACTGGAAATGACTATACCACGCTGGCGGCTGCCATACAAGTCGCCAATACTGGTCGGGCCGGGGTCAGTGTCGATTGGGCCAAGGTTCAGGAATACAAAGACAAGCATCCTCTGAAGGCCACCCTTGATCCCTGGATGATCGACAATTTTGCCATCATGCATGCCTCCGACATCGTTGCGGGCATGAATATTTGGCTCCCCTCTGCGTCATATATACAAACCCTTCAGTCCAGCGGTGTGATTGGGTCACGTCCTGACTGGCTCAATACGGCGGTAGACATCGGTAAAGGTATGGCTGGTTGGTATTCCGGCATTTACCGCGGCATCTTCGATGGTCTGTGGGAAATGGTAGAAGGCCTCTGGGAAATGGGCAAGCAGATTGTCAACACGGTCATGGGGGTTCTGGATGGCAGTTTGTTCACCAGCCTGAAGGAGCTCTACGACAAGGTCGACAACATGACGGTTGATGACATGATGGAAATGGTGAATGCCATTATCACCATGGGGCAAAATGCCTGGGGAGATTTCGTCACCAACTGGAACGCCCCCAATGTATTTGACAAATGGCATTTCCGGGGTCGGATCGTTGGGCAAATCGTACTGGAAGTTGTGCTGGCCATATTTTCTGGTGGTGCTACTCTGGGAGCCAAAGTTGTGGCCAAGATTGCGGCCAAGTTCCCCAAGCTGGCCAGAATCCTGAGGGGTCTCCTTAAAGCTGCGGACAAGATCACTCCCGATCGTAAGAAGAGGCCCGACGGACCAGATGGTCCTGATGGACCCGATCGTCCCAGAGACCGGGACAATGACCGGGACCGGGATCGGGACGAGGACAAGGACCGTGATGATGACAATGATAACAAGGATGACCGGGCCTGGGAACAAACCCGGGCCATGGCGGCCATGGTCACGGAAGGGCATGACCTCAAGGATACACCAGTCACTGAGTTAATCACCCATCTGAACGCTCAATTTGCTGTTCCTTCACGGGTTGTCGGAAGCTACAAGGCCAATCCCAAGGGAGACGGCAGTTATGAAGTCGTTCAGTTGGCCCGCAAGAAGGTGGTGGATCCCCACTATACCGATGGCAATGACCGCAGGGATGTTGACGACCACGAAGGAGATGAGCTGGGCCATACAGTGGAGCGTCACGTTGGAAAATCCGACAACTGGCTCCGCCGGCGTCTGGAAAACAATCCCCGTATGGAAGCGGCTTCTACCTTTACCAGTCATACTTCCGCCAACCGGGCCCAGGGCAGGTTTGTGAGTAAACACAAAGCTGACATTGCGGAATGGCTGAAGGATGCAAGTCCGGATGCAGATGATCTGGTCAGGGACTTTGATGCGGATATGATCGTCGGTAGGGTGCTCGAAAGAGGCAAATCCAAGCCCATTGATACCAGCAAAGTTCGGGTTGTGATCCGGAGAAATGCCGATCTCGACCAGGGATGGTACTTTGTCACTTCTTTCCCCGTACCTTAATTCCCCTGAACACCGTATCTTCAAGCAATGCAACTCAAGAAATCACGTCTTTCCTCTTTCTTCGCCAGCCGCTTCCACAATATGTGGCCGGAAATGTATGGTACCTGGGAGGAGGCCGTCAATGACTATGCGAAGCAAAAGACTCCGGAAACCCTGAAGACGATCCGGAAGGAGCTGAAGGGGATTATTGATGAGGGCCATGACGAGGGGACCTTGCGGCGGATTGTCACCAAGGAGTTGGGGGCCAATTTTTATGCGCCGGGGGATGGGCTTACTTATCAGGCTTGGTTGGAGAAGGTTTATGGGGTGTTGGGGGAGTGGGTTGATCGGCGAACGGATTGAGGGATTCAGAGAATCCCTGCTATTAGTTCCTGTGGATTTCTTCTACGAGTTTCAGAGAATCCCTTTTACGAGGTGGATGACTTCTTTCAGGGGGATGGTATTTCCTGATTCGAAGTCAAAGGCATTGAAGAATTGCCGGTTTTCTCCGTATTCAATCGCATAGCGAATCTCCGATCCATTTTCCATGACGAATGCGGTCCCATTGACCAGATTACCCTCGGCATCGCATTCTTCCTCTAGCAGGACATTCTCGCGGGGTTGGGAGGATTTGATCATAAAGGACAATTTCCCATCACTGGAAAACCCATACGAATTGTTTTCTTCGATCAATTGAAATTCGATGCCCTGAAAACGTTTCTCGTGAAAGGCCGGGACTTCTTCCAGGCTGATTCCACGGTAAAAAATCAGTTCAAGCTTTCCGTTGCGGTGTCGCTCCCGGATCTCGGTATTTCCTACCTGGTAGGTGAGGTCGTACTCGGTGAGGTTGCGGGAGTATTCGATATCGTTCCCGTTGAAGT
>CAYGRE010000101.1:0-25887 GCA_964352215.1 uncultured Bacteroidia bacterium | reverse complement strand
TCGCCATTTCCACCTCAATCTCGGTGGGGGCTCCAAAGCTGGAAGAGTATACAAGGGCCGACTTAGCCGCTTCAATGATATCAGGTTGGGCGTGGCCAAGGATCATTGGACCCCAAGAATTGATCAAGTCAATATAATGGTTTCCATCCTCATCGTAGAGATATGCACCTTCGGCACGTTTGATAAAGAGAGGGTCTCCACCAACACTGCGAAAGGCTCTTGCGGGGGAGTTAACCCCTCCGGGAATATATTTATTCGCCTTCTGGAAGAGTTCCTTGCTGCGCTGTATTCCAGTTGATCTTTGAAGTTCTGCCATCCTGAAACTGTATGATGTTTACGATCTGGTTATTCTGAGCCCCACCATAGAAAAAGTCCTGGTGGATACCATGATAGACGGGAGCCTGCCGGACCAATTCACCGGGATCAGCCATGCCGTTCATAGATTTGCCAAGTTCCAGTATGTAAGCCATGATATCAAATCCCTGAATGGTATAATTACTGGGTTTGTAATAATAATCCCTCAGACAGGCGACAGTAAGGCTGTCAAACATCATTGAATCATTCTGATCGTAATAGAAAGTTGAGTATTTCAACTCATACTTGGTTTTGAGTTCCGGGTCTATCACATTAAAGATTTCCCAGTCAGGACCACCCATTACTGGAATCTCAATCCGGTGATAGTTGAGCTGGCTGATGACCAGACCAGCACTTTCTTCACTCGAAAGAGGAATGTAGATCACATCGAAATTCTTGTACTTCAGGCTTTTGACAAATGCAGGAATGCTCTTGCGATTGTCTTCGTATTTCTTGGCAACTTCCCTGACCTCAATGGTAACTCCATCCAAGCTATCCAACGTCTCTTTGAAAGCCAATGAAAACCGCTCAGAAACATAAGAGTGATCATTGAAAATCAGGAAATTACGCTTGTTTTCCTTGTAATAGGCGTACAAGGCCATTTGGGCACCATGCGTCTCCAATGCAGGATGGGCAAGAAATGTATACCGCTTATTTTCAACCAGGGTGATGATAGGATTTCGAGGGATAAAATGTAATACCTTATGCTCTTCTGCCCATTGGCTGACCGGACGGGCCAAAGCTGAGCGTACATCTCCTAAAATCACATCCGGGTTGAAACTGTTCAGGGTATCAATCTGCATTCTGACCAGGGAAGTATCACCCTGGGTATCAAAAATCCTGACATTGATCTGTTTGTTCATTTTCCCACCAATGGAATCCAAAGCGATTTTCATGCCCTCCAGCATTTCTGTTGCCCACAAGGATTTCTTGGGAACTGCACGGGCGGTATCCAAGGTCTGTAAGTTCAGGGAAAGGAAGATCGCAATGTTCATCTTCCCAGGATTCATGATCCGTCCCGACTCGTACTTGGTTTTGAGCCCGGCAAGGTAATTGGTCAGGACCCCATTGCCCTGCTCATAAGTTTTGATGCGTTCAAGGGCCTTGAAACCCTCTCCAGCCTGGTCCAATTGGAAACAGGCAGCCTCTACAAACCAGGCAGTATAATTAGACGAAGCAAATTTTGTGTAGAGATCAAGAAACTCGAGGTCGTACTTATTGAATAAATGATCCCTGATCTGGTTTTCACTGGCTGTACGTAAATCACCATTCCGGGTATTCTTCATGAGGATGAAGAGTCGGTCCAGCCCGTTTTCTCTATCGGTCACATGCTCGCTCGCCATCAAAGCCAACGAATGGTGATAGGTGGCTTCTTCGCGGAATTTAGATTTGGGATAATCCTTTTCCAGCTTGCTGAAGCTTTTCGCTGCTTTCTCCATCTCTCCTAAATGGTAGTAGGAAAGACCAGACATGAAGAAACTATAGGTGCTCACCTGATTGTAAGGCCTTTGAGAAGCCAGGTCAAAAGTGATGGCTGCATCGAGGAAATTCCTGGTTTTGAAATAACGCTTACCGAGGTTAACCAAATCCTCTGCCCTGTTGTCCTTGGGGGCTTTTCCAGACGGTTGTGCCTGCAAACTCCACCCAAAGCAAAGCAGCAATAGGATCAGTGTTAGTTGAGTTGAAAATCGCTTCATATCTATTCCCATTCTATAGTCGCAGGTGGTTTTGAGCTAATGTCATATACTACGCGGTTGACGCCTTTAACGTTGTTGATAATCCGGCTGGAGACCTCCGCCAGGAAGTCATAGGGGAGTCTTCCCCAATCGGCCGTCATACCATCCCGACTGGTTACAGAACGCAGCGCCACCACGTTTTCGTATGTTCGCTCATCTCCCATAACCCCAACCGTGGACACGGGAAGCAAGACTGCAAAGGCCTGCCAGACAGAATCATACAATCCAAATTCACGAAGGCCGGAGACGAATATATGGTCTACGTCCTGGAGGACAGCTACCTTTTCATGGGTAATGTCACTGATAATTCTAATGGCAAGGCCCGGTCCGGGAAATGGGTGTCGGCTAATGAATTCTTTCCCCAGTCCCATGTCCAGTCCCACTTTTCTGACCTCGTCCTTGAAAAGGTAGCGCAATGGCTCTACCACCTCCATGTTGAGACTTGCGGGAAGACCACCCACATTGTGGTGAGACTTAATGGTGACGGAAGGTCCATTCACAGAAACGCTCTCTATTACATCAGGGTAAATTGTTCCCTGCGCCAGAAAATGGACGTCCTTGAGCTTGCGAGCCTCCTCCTGGAAAACCTCGATGAACACCCTTCCGATGATCTTTCTCTTTCCTTCAGGATCGTGGACACCTTTCAATTCACTTAGAAAAGCCTCTTTTGCATCTACTCCGATCACATTCAGGCCGAGGACCTTGTACAATTCCAGTACCTCCTCAAACTCATTCTTTCTCAGGAGTCCATTGTCCACAAAAATGCAGTACAGTTGATCGCCGATGGCGCGATGGAGCAGGCTGGCAGCAACAGTTGAGTCAACACCTCCACTCAGCCCACATACTACCTTGTTATCTCCAATCTGTTGGCGCAACGTGGCGACCGTCTCTTCTACAAAGTGGGCCGGAGTCCAGTCACCGGAAAGACCACAAATCTTATAAAGATAGTTCCGAAGGATGGTCCCTCCATGTTCAGAATGGGTGACTTCCGGATGAAATTGAAGTGCAAAGACCTGCTGCTGCAGGTTTTGGAAAGCACCGGTGGGGATCGAGTTGGTCTCTGCGACCAATTCGTACCCGTCAGGGAGCTTGGTGATGGTGTCTCCATGACTCATCCAGACCTCAGATCCTTCGGGGACACCCTCAAAAAGAGGAGAGTCTCCATGGACGTGTAATTTGGCCCGGCCAAATTCCCGGCTGGAAGAATTCTCTACTTTCCCGTTGTATTTGTGAGAGATAAGTTGTGCACCATAGCAGATTCCCAGGATCGGCCGCTGTCCTATAATATTGGACAGGTCGATGTCGGGAGCACCCTCACTGTATACGGATGAGGGGCCACCAGAGAGGATAATACCTTTGATTGTATCATCCAGTTCGATGGGCTTGCTGAACGGTTGAATTTCACAATAGACATTCTGTTCGCGTACTCTCCTGGCTATCAGTTGAGTATATTGGGAACCGAAGTCAATGATCACGACTTTTTCGGACATTGCGCAAAATTAAGCAAAAGATGCTTGGGTTGGTATAAACAGGTAAGCCAAGTTTTCAACGAATAACATTTAAAGATTAAGGTCTGCAGAAGTTTGGAAATCGAATAGAAAGTCCAGATATTTGCAGTTCGTTTAGAAAAAGAAGAAAGAAAAGAAGACATGTCAAGAGTTTGTGATATTACCGGAAAGCGCGCTATCAGCGGAAACCACGTTTCTCACGCCCACAACAAGGTTCGTCGGAAATTCTATCCTAACCTTCAAAAGAAGCGCTTTTACATCCCCGAAGAAGATCGTTGGATCACCCTCAAGGTCTCTACATCGGCTTTGCGTACCATCAATAAAGTTGGCATTTCTAAAGTACTGAAAGACCTCAAGGACAAAGAAGGTATTGTATACTAAAGCCAGATGAAGCAATTCCTGGTTGTAGGTTTACTCTTTTTGATCCTACCCCTCATGAATAAAGCCCAGACCGTCCATCAGGACAGCCTGGGCTTGTCTGTTTATGCCAAAAGGCGTGCAAAAGTAGCCAAAAGCCTCGCTGGGGCTGAATGCGCCCTGGTCTTTTCAGGAACTTATCAATCTTCAGCTCCGAACTTACCTGTTCCCCGTCCTTTCCAGCCCTATGCTGACTTTTATTACCTGACAGGAGTGGAATTGCCCAACGCCGTCCTGGTTATTTTTCCAAAAAGGATTGAGACCCGCGAAGGACTGGCTTCAGATATTCTGTTTTTGCCGGGTCCCGGAGAGAACCCACTCTCTGCGATGGGATTTGAGTACCAGGGAGAGTTTGGAAAGGCTGGAGATTCCCTTTTGGTAAGGCCTACTGCCCAATTAAGCCGATTCGTGATCGAGATTCTGGATGCGGATCAGGTGGAGCATATACAGACGCTGCCGGTGGACCCCCGGGATTATCAATTCTCAATTCGGGAGTTTTCCCAACATCCAGCTGAGATTATTTTTGGCTCGATGGCTCCACGCTTTCACGCTACTCCTGAGGCAGCCCGTTTTTACCAGGAGATCGGACAGGTCAAGTACGAAGAGGTAAACCAGCTGATAAAAAAGGTCATATCCTGGCTGAAATACCACCAGGAGGTCCCGGATAGGATATTGAAAGCATTTTCTGAAGTGAGATCTGAGGCTGAGCTTGATAAAGTAAAGTCCCGGATTGCAGAAATAAAGTTTGATTTCTTTCGTTTGCGGAAGACAATGGATGCACTGCGATTGGTCAAATCTTCAGAGGAGCAAAAGCGAATGTCTCAGGCAGCCAAAGTGGCCGCATCAGCCCTGCAAAGAGCAGCCGGATACATTCGTAAAGGAGCCTACGAAGGAGAGATTCAGGGAGTGGCAGAACTGGAAGTCTACCGCCAGGGCGGCAAATTGAGCAAAGCCACCCAGGTCATTTCAGGAAGACAAGGCCAGACGATACTTTACGCTCAAAATGCTCAAAAGATACCTGGAGAAGGGACAGTAGTCATCGATCTTGGGGTCAAGCTAGAGGGTTACAGTACCCATATCGCCAGGACCTTTCCACCAACCGGAGGGTTTGAAGCTTCCCTTGCTAAACTATACCAAGAGGTTGCAGCAATTCACCTGGCTACCCTCAAGGGATGCTCAAAGGGCGTGAACCCAAACGATTTCGCTTATTCCCAGCAAGAAAAGCTTCTGGCAAGTCTGGATCCGGTCCTACTTGTTAATGGAGAAAGACGGTCCGGTTACCGGGACAATTATATAGGAGGTGAAATCACCTCGATTGGCATTGAAATAAATGAAGCGAGTTGTGAAGGTGGTATGGAAGAGGGAATGGTTTTCGCAGTTACAACCACCCTGGCCGTTCCCAGGTCGCGAAAGTTCAAATCAGAATACCAAGGTGTTTTGATACGTTTGACTGATGTTGTGGAGGTAGGCGATGGGGCCGTATGGCTGACCAAGGCAATGCCTCTTAACCAGGAGGAATTGGTCCGGATCATGGCCAAGCCCTCTGAATAACCCAATGATTCGAAGAAATCGTCTAAATTTGTCAGCATGAAATTGGAGCGTAACAACCTTATTATTCTTGTATTGGCAGCTTGGGTCACATTTTCAAGTGGAAATGTGTTTGCTCAGGCGGATCACAAACGCTCTTTCCTGCGGGGAAATGGTACACCAGCTCCCATGCGGGTTGAGTCTGATCCCGTAGGTGTCCCATGTACCGGGGTATCCATCTTTGAAGAGGATTTTGAGGCAGGATTGCCCGCTGGCTGGCTGGTAGTGGATGGCGACGGCTTGACTCCCCGTTCAGAAACCGGATTGGCTCCGGGCTGGCAAGTAATTACCGACTACCGGGATACTTCTAATATGGTAATTGTCTCACCTTCATGGTACGACAACGGAGGAGGAGTCTCCAACGACTGGTTGATTTCCCCCTCCATAACATTGGGAGACAATCCATGCTTCAGTTGGACAGCTTATTCGCAGGATGGTGGTTACCTGGAAGGCTATGAAGTCTACCTGTCTACCACGGGGACAGACACCGCTGATTTTTTAGCTGGAACCAGAATAGATACTGTTCCTTTTGAACTGGATGATTATACCATCAGAGCCCTCAGCCTGCTCGACTTTGCCAACCAAACTGTCAACCTTGCCTTCCGGCAAATCTCGGATGATAAATTTGTGCTCGCCCTGGACAATATCAAGATTTCCAATATCGTACCCATTGACATTGGTGCCTATGCAGTAGCCTACGGAAATCCCAGTCCCGGTGATACCCTTGAGTTTGACATCAGCGTTGCAAACTACGGTTCAGAAACAGTCACAAGTTTTGAACTTTGCTATTCCATTGACGGCGGAACCGCCTCCTGCATGCTGGTAGATAGCTTGGTGTTGGAGCCCAATCAAATTCTCCCCTTCACACATGATGACTTGTTTATCAGCGATACCCTGGATGAGTTCTATTCATTCTGCGCCTGGACGAAGTTACCCAACAACGGTGGAGACAACGAGGTTACCAACGATACTTTGTGCGAAGAAATCCCGGTAGGTAACCCAGTAGGGATATCCTCAGGTAATCTATCCCAGTTACAACTACTGGCATTCCCCAATCCTGCAATCGATGTACTGCACCTTGACCTGAAAGGAAACCGGGAAGCAGTCAAAATTCAAATGATTGGCATGGATGGCAAGGTTTACCTTCGGGAAAGCCACCGGGCAGGTCAAAGTGAGATTTCCCTGAATCTGGCTGGATTACCCAAAGGAGTGTATCTACTCCGGGCCGAAACCAAGGAAGGTAAAGTAGGGACTAGCCGAGTCATATTGCAGTAATGGATTTGTTTGCTGACCATAGTCACAAAGCTCCACTCGCAGAGCGGGTACGGCCTACCAGCCTCGAGCACTATATTGGTCAAAAGCATATCCTGTTTGAAGGAAGCCCACTTAACCGGGCCATCGAACGTAAAAGAATCCCCTCTCTGATTTTCTGGGGCCCTCCAGGAGTTGGTAAGACCACCCTGGCCAGAATCATTGCCCATAGTTTGGGAAAACCATTCCGACAGTTGAGTGCCATTCAGGCGGGTGTCAAAGATGTGAGGGAAGTATTGGCATTTGCCAAGTCCCGTCCCGGAACCATCCTGTTCATCGACGAAATTCATCGGTTCAATAAGTCTCAGCAGGATTCTCTGCTTGGTGCCGTCGAAAAAGGGCTGGTGGCCCTGATCGGTGCAACTACTGAAAATCCCTCTTTTGAAGTGAATTCAGCATTGCTTTCCCGGTGCCAGGTGTACCGGCTTGAGCCTCTTACCGAAGAAGAAGTGGAAGAGTTATTGGCTTATGCCATAGAGGTTGATGAAGTCCTCTCCAGCCACCAAATAGAATTGAAAGAGTTAGGCGCCTTGTACAAAATTTCCGGAGGAGATGCGCGAAAGAGCCTGAACCTGTTGGAAATGTACGTGGATACCTTTGAGGATCCGATCGTGTTGGAGGACGATGCGATGGTAAAGGTAGCCCAAAAGAGAGTTGCTCAGTACGACAAGACCGGAGAACAGCATTACGACATCATCTCTGCTTTCATAAAATCAATTCGTGGAGGAGATCCCAATGGAGCCATCTATTGGCTGGCCCGGATGCTGGAAGGGGGAGAAGATGTGAAGTTCATCGCAAGGAGATTGGTGATCTCAGCTTCTGAAGACATCGGAAATGCCAATCCCAATGCCCTGTTGCTGGCCAACGCCTGCTTCGATTCTGTCGCCAAAATCGGCATGCCGGAAGCAAGGATTGTTTTGGCTCAGACCACCACCTACCTGGCTACTTCTGAGAAAAGTAACGCTGCGTATATGGCGATCAACAAAGCAATAAAATTTGTCAAGGATCATCCCGACTATGCTGTTCCTATGCATCTCAGAAATGCGCCTACGCAATTAATGAAGGAGACGGGTTATGGGAAAGGATATAAATACTCTCATGATTACCAAGGATCAGCAGGAAACCAGGAATATCTGCCGGACGAATTATCTGGAATGAGTTTTTACCAGCCAAAGGGGATTGGCAGTGAGCGGAATATCAGGAAATTCATGGAGAACAAGTGGGAAGGAAAGTATGATCTTGGTTCGGAATGAGGTTTTATCCTCGCCTCCTCAAATCCATTAATAATAATGTGTTTGGGTCTGGGTTGGACGCAGTTCCTTTTCGATGGCATTGGGATTGTAGGCAATCTCCCTCAAAACCGTAAACTCTTCAGGAAGTTGTCCTTCAGTGTAGGGAATACGCATGATCACCCTTTTAATACCCCATTGGTGACAAAACTCACCTTCAAAGTAGAGCCAGGGATGCTCCATATTTTCGTCGCCAACCATCACCACTACGAGGTCACTTTCCCGGATGGTATGAGCGGTTATATCCCGAATCAAATATCCTTCCTCATCGTAAAACCTGTCGTCATCAAGGGCAATAACATTTACATTGTCACCTAATTTTCCCGTCGTAGCCCATTTCAAAACTTTGCTACGGTAACGCTGATCATGGTAATTGCTTGCCAGAATTATTGTTTGTTTCATACAATAGAAACTTTCGGTTTAGAAAACTAATAAATGGAACCTTTACAGTAATGTTGACCCATCAATTGAATTAAAAGACCCAATCCAGTATCAAGAAAGAATTCAGTAGATAGGTTGAGAGCAAAGATAGGTAAAAAAGGTTGTCTTTTTAAGTGCTGAATCAGAATTATAAGCTCTGTGTCATTTAAATGTAGTTTTCGGAATGAATTAATATCTTTTCATAGCTTTGAAATCAGATGGAAAAGCAAATTCTTGTAGTGGGCGCGACTGCCATTGAGTTGGCAGGGTTGATTAAATCCCTTGGCGGAGATGGGGCAAATTTCGAAAGGGAAGCCCAGGTAGAGTGGAATGGGATCAGGGTCAATTTTCTTTGTGCGGGGTTTGGGATGGTAAATACAGCTTATTATCTCGGGCAACTTTGTAGAGGAAAAAGGTTTGACTGGGCCATTCAAGTGGGGATCGGAGGGAGTTTCCCGGGTGGACCTGAAGTGGGGTCTTCGGTGGAAATCAGAGAAGAATGCTATGCCGACCTGGGGGCTGAATCGCCGGCTGGATTCCTGAGTCTCGAAAAAATGGGCTTCCCCAATTTCAGTTACAAAGGGAAAACGATCTACAATTCTTTTTCCAATCCCAATGCCGGTAAGACTGGTTTGCCACTCTGCAAGGGAATTACCGTCAACAAAGTCCATGGTCTCTCTGAATCGATCAGCGAAGCCGAACAATTGTGGAAACCGGAAGTTGAATCGATGGAAGGCGCAGCCTTTATGCAGGTATGTCTCTTGGAGAACATATCGTTTTCAGAGATCAGGGGAATTTCTAACAAAGTAGAAGTGCGAAACCGTTCTTCCTGGAAGATTCCCGAAGGCCTGAAGGCTGCCCAAACAGCTGCTTTAGAATTTCTGAAGCAAATGTCATTAACAGATCGCAAAGGATGAAGATAAGTCTCGGCTTTAGTACCTGTCCAAACGACACATTCATGTTTGATGCCATGGTTCATGGCAGAGTGAATACTGAAGGCTTGGAGTTTGACCTGGTGATGGAGGATATTCTCCACCTCAACCGCAGAGCAATTGCAGGTGAATTAGATGTCCTCAAAGTCTCATACAATGCCTACGGACATGTAAGAGACCGCTACCGCCTTTTGCGTTCAGGAAGTGCAATGGGTAAGGGGTGTGGTCCACTGTTGATCGCAGCTGAACCTTACACCATTGACCAACTCCGCGCCTTGAATCCTAAAATCGCGATTCCGGGAGTGAACACTACCGCCAACCTGTTGATGAGCTTTTTTGCCCCGGATTTGGTGAACAAAGAAGAGATGCTGTTCCATGAAGTGATGGCGGCTGTGGCCATGGGAGAAAACGAGGCAGGGGTCATCATTCACGAAAATCGCTTTACCTACCAAGAGCGCGGACTATATTGTGTACAGGACCTTGGTGCCTATTGGGAGGAGCAAACAGGCCTTCCCATTCCGCTGGGAGCAATCTGCGCCCGTGAAGACCTGGGAGAGGACCTGATCAACAAAATTGAACGGGTATTGCGGAGGAGCGTGGAATATGCTTTCGCCCATCCGAAAGAGTCCAAAGCCTTCATTCAGCTCTATGCCCAGGAATTATCCGAAGAAGTAACCAGAGCACATATCGACTTGTACGTAAACGAATATTCTGTCGATATGGGAGAAGAGGGGAGAGCTGCGGTAGAGAAGTTGCTGAAAGTCGGAGAAGAGATGGGCCTGTATGCTTAAGGAGTCCCGGTCGGGAGCATCGAGGGATTGATCTCACGTACTTTTTGGAACATCAAATTCGCATTTTCCTGGTCTCCGAGATTTTGATAGGTCAGGCCGGCATTGTAATACAACTTGGCCGACTGCGGAAACTGGGTCAACCCATTTTGAAAAGTTTGGAGCGATTCAGTGAGTCTTCCCCCCATAGCATAAGCAATCCCCAGATTTTCATACAACCATTCAGCTCTGGGCTGCATGGAAATGGCTTTCTCTCCATATTCTATTGCCAGATCGAAACGCCCCAGATCGCGGCCATAAACCAAGGCAATATTGCCCATTGCCTCCCAGTTCTGAGGATTGAGCTCCAGGTTTCGCTTGAAGGCGAATACCGCGGAGTCACCAACCCGCGCATTCATAAAGTTTTGCCCCCTGGAATACCACACCACGGCCTGACCAGGAGCCAGTTCTTCATAAGACCGCCAGTAAGCGGCCGCTCTGAGGTATTCTTTGGCACGAGCTGCAACCACCGCCGCATTTCGATAGGCATCCCCAAACCTGGGCTTGAGGGCAAGCGCAGACTCATAAGCAGCCAGGGACCGGGAATATTGGTCCAGCCCATTGTAGGCATTCCCAAGCAATAAGTAAGCCTGGCTGTGCTGGGGGTAAATCTCAATTGCTTTTTCCAGGTGCTCGGCCGCAGTCTGATAATATTGAGTCCTGCGTGGGCCAATTGCCATACTGTCCGCTGCCTCTACCAGGGCTCCTCCAGCCGAAGTCCTCGCTTTAGCGGAGTTGGTCGAAGTGAGCACGTCAGTGGTAAACAATGTAAAATTATCTTTCCAGGCATAGTTCCGGGTGATGGTAAGGATGGAAAAGATGGCTACCACCGCAAAGAGACCATAGAGAACCGGTTTCACAGGCTTTTGCTTCCTCAACCAAGGATCCAGAGCCAGCACACCTGCGAGAATTAAACCCAGAGAAGGAATGAAAACAAATCGTTCTCCCATCGTAGTCCCGATTGAGAAAACGATATTGGATACAATCGACAAGGCAGCAAAATAAAACAGCAGACCGTAGGCGACTTTGCTCTTACGGGTGATACCAATAAGGGCATATACCACACCTCCGAGATAGATCACAGCCGGTACGATCGCTTTCCAATTGGCCCAGGAAATCACAGGAACCTGATTGTAGTAATAATCATGGGTCAGCGGATAAGGGACAATTATTTTGAGGAGGTATATACCAAAAGTCTCGAAGATGGTCGCCAGGCGATCCATGAAACCAACCCCAATAAATGGATTGTTAAGGATTTCATCAGAAGGTTCTCCCAGCGATAGACCGACCATATTGTAACGCAACAGCAGATAGCCGAAAAAAGTCAGGATCAAGGCCCCGGTGACAATAACGGCTCGGAGCCAATCTGTTTTTCTGAAAAACCAGAGGGTCATCGGTACTATGGCCAGAAAGGGAAGAGAAGATTCTTTGGCAAGCAAGGCGAGGAAAAAGACGATCTGAGCCAGGATTAGTGGAATAACCGTGCCTTTATCGTGCCAGGAAAGACTTAACCGCAAGGCCAGGAGGGCAAAGAGCATGGTCAGGATTTCGTCCCGGCCCTTGATGTTCGCGACGACTTCGGTATGAATAGGGTGAGCCAGAAAAATAAGGGTCACCAAAAATGCGGGGGTGGTCCACCACAAACTTTTGCCGCCAGTAGGGAGGAGTTGAGTGAGCAATTCATAAAGTATCAATCCCAGGAGCCCGAAGAAAATGATGTTGAAAAAATGACTGACTTGCGGATTTGTACCCAGGAATTCATTTTCGATGGCAAAGGTAGCAACCGAAAGAGGGCGGTAACGACCACCGGCTACCAAGTCCTTCTTTCCCTGGAAATACGCCTCAAAGGCGTCGGAACTAAATATCTTACCTAGCCCGGAGAGGCCTTGCTGAGTGTATTCATTCTTAACGATGACAATATCATCGTCCAGGGCATAATCATGAAAAAGTGTATTGGCATAGATCGCAAAGGCGAACACAAACAAGACTACAAAGGGCGTAGCCTTTCGATTCAGGAGCGAAGGGGAAGCAGAAACAGTCTGACTCATTGATTTGCAGTGCCATCATCTTCATCGTTCCACAAATCATCATCTGTTTCTTCAGGTGAATCGGGCTCGATGACCCGAAGGTCTTTGCGGCGAATCTTCTTCTTCTTGCGCTTCTTGTCCTTGCCTTTGCTGTTTTCAATACGGACACCCTTGACAGTACGTGATCTTTTTTCAGGCTTGTAAAGCTCACTCTTCTTGACCATCAGCAGCGCATCATTGTGGGGAGGGATCATGTAAAACTGCTTGCCATCATAATCAATCTGCCCCTTGCCCTCTAACCATTTGTCTGCATCTACCTGATACGAATCATAGCTGTTCTTAATGAAACGCAGCGCACATCCTTCGCAGTCTTCAAAGGCAACCCACAATTTCCCATCTGCTGTTTGCTCTACTACCCCCGGGGTTCCCCTGGGGATCCTGATCTCTTGGGTCCGTTCTCCATCAATCTGCTTGATCTCACCATTGCTGACACTTGTTTCAGTGCTTTCAACCTGGCGACGCATGATGATCTCCTTGTCTGCATAGAATTGGATATTGATAACTTCAATACCCTGCTTCTCCAGAATGGCGCGACTGTTTTCGGTAAATACCTGGCTGGGACCGCATGAAGTCAAAACGGCTGCAATCAATGCGAAGAAAAGGAATAGTCTCATGTTGTCACCTTTTGGTTTCGTGCTGAACTGGTTCAAGATTATAAATATCGCAGTTTTCCTGAGAAATCCAGCGTTTTTGCTGTGAAAAGCTAGACAAGGGAATAATGTCGTGCTAAAATAAATGGTATATAAAGCTATTGAATTTCGAAATTGATTCTTTTTAGCTAAATTTGATAGGTAATTGAACGATATGAATACTGACAGGCCCAAGAATACGTATCTATCCGGGAGAGGAGCTCAACTGAATCCTAACAATCCTTATTTGAAACAGGAGTATGTGGAGGAACATTCAGAAGGATTGGATCAGCCCCTGCTTTCTGATGAAAAGACTGAGTTTTTCAAAGAGCATCCGAAAAAGATAGTCAACAGGGTAACGAGTCCGGACATCCCCCTCCCATATTCCATGAATCCCTACCAGGGCTGTGAGCATGGTTGCGTATATTGCTACGCCAGGACGACCCATCAATATTGGGGCATGAGTGCCGGTCTGGACTTTGAGAGAAAGATTATCATCAAAGAAAATGCACCCGAACTATTGGCCGCTACCTTTGACAAGCCTTCCTGGCTCCCCAAGCCTATAATGTTGTCCGGAAACACCGATTGTTACCAGCCGATTGAGCGCAAACTCCAGATTACCCGCAAAATGATTGAGGTTCTTCTGCGGTACAAAAACCCGGTCGGCATCATTACCAAGAACAGCCTTGTTGTCCGGGATATCGACCTGCTCAAAGAAATGGCTGCTGAAAATCTGGTCCGGGTGAGTATGAGTATCACAACTCTGGACGAAGAACTCAGGAGAAGTATGGAACCCCGTACTGCCACCAGTCGGCAAAAGCTCAGAGCGATCGAATCCCTTTCAAAAGCTGGGATTCCGGTGAATGTGATGATAGCACCTATTGCTCCCGGACTCAACAGCCACGAGATCGTACCTATCATGAAAGCCGCTTCCGAGGCAGGCGCTACAGGGGTAGGCTATACCATGATGCGCCTGAACGGCCCGGTAGCCGCCCTCTTTGAAGATTGGATACGAAAAAGTTATCCCGACAAAGCCGACAAAGTCCTCAATCAGGTCGCTGAAGTCCACGGAGGGAAGCTGGGAAGTTCAAGGTTTGGAGACAGAATGAGAGGCCAGGGAAAAATGGCCGAATCTATCCACGATTTATTCAAAATCTCCAAGCATAGGTTCTTTGGAAGGGAAGGCCCAATACCCTATAACCTGGAAGCATTCCGCAGGCCACCCAAGAGGAATGGACAGTTGTCCCTGTTCTAGGGGAGGTACAAGACTTTTTCCGGAATTTCTGCTGGAAGGATAACCTTAGACAGGCACCCCAAAAAAAGACAGGGCCTTCGGAGAGAAGAGCCCTGTCTGACAAAAAATCAATCAACTAAACTGTTATTCTATACGAAATTCTGAATGGACTTATTCTAAAAGCAGGGCAGTAAGCAGTTGGTCTTGTTTGAGGACGACCATTTCCTGCTGAGAGCATGCATCCAGGTCAAGTTTTACCTGAATCAATTGAAATCCTTTTTTGCCCAACTTCACCTGGCTTACCTCATGTAGCTCACCACACAGTTTTACCGCAAAGACCGCCTGGTCCTTGGTAGTATTGAGGTCCATCACATCAGACCCTGTCATTTGGTAATATTGGCGCAAAGAAGCCAGGGCATCCTGGATATCCTTACGGTCTTCATAATAGCGAACCACCTCTGTTTTATACAGGCGGTTCTCCCGGAAGAGGTGTTGAACCTCATAGATGTCATTGGTGACAGTCAAGGTTTCCTTATCCGCTACCGTCACCCGATTCAGCTTTTGCTGTTCCAGGTAACTGAGAACCTCTTCATAAGAAGTTCCAAAGGGGCGCATAAAAGCACCTTGACCAAATAAATTAAATGTGAATCCAAGCAAAGCAAAAATGGTAAAGATCGTTTTCATAATACGGCTATCTGTTTTAAGTACAACCATAAGGTACGATTTTCGAATTGTTTAAAAACTCGTTTAATACGGTATTTCCAAGGTGGGTAAGCAGGGAGAAACTATTGTGTTAATTGCCGTCTGACCGTTCATAAAACCATCTTTTGCAACGGTTTAGTGACCCTTTCAGATTTATTTTTTCATTCTTTAGGAAGTAAGAGTTAGGTGACTAATTGCAGGATAGTGTTGCAGTTCAGATGTAGGATAGTGCCGAGACTCAATAGAGGATTTAAGGTTAACAGAATGTGAACTTCTTGGTGGCAGGTTTCTGGATGAATGGGTCTTAAGCTCTTGATAAACAGTAGGTATATACAAGTCCACGGGTACCTTCCACCAGGGCCTTGTGCATAAATACTTGAAAAAAAATCGTCCCCTTCGTCCATTCTTCCTAACTTTGGGGTCCATAAGGTATAAGCCACTTTATGGGAAAAACCACCAAGTATATTTTCGTTACAGGAGGTGTTACCTCCTCCCTGGGAAAGGGAATTATCTCAGCTTCACTGGCAAAATTGCTTCAAGAGAGGGGATATCGGGTCACAATTCAAAAGTTTGACCCATATATCAATATTGATCCGGGCACCCTCAATCCCTATGAGCATGGAGAAGTTTATGTCACCGATGACGGTGCCGAAACTGACCTTGACTTGGGGCATTATGAGCGTTTTCTGAACAAGCCAACTTCCCAGGCCAACAATGTTACCACCGGGCGGGTGTATCAAACCGTGATCCAGCGGGAAAGGATGGGGGAGTATGGCGGTAAAACCGTGCAGGTAGTACCTCATATCACCGATGAGATCAAGCGTTGTATGAAAAGCCTCGGTGAAACCGGGGACTACGATATGGTGATCACTGAGATCGGTGGGACTGTAGGCGATATTGAATCCCTTCCCTATGTTGAGGCAGTGCGACAATTGAAGTATGAATTGGGCGCCGGCGGCTCCCTCGTCATCCACCTGACTCTGGTACCCTACCTCAAGGCAGCAGGGGAGTTGAAAACCAAACCAACTCAACACTCGGTTAAGATGCTGCTTCAGTCAGGAGTGCAGCCGGATATCCTCGTTTGCCGTACAGAGCATCATCTGACCAAAGACCTGAGAGCTAAGATCGCCCTATTCTGCAATATTCAGTATGACTCGGTCATTGAAAGTATTGATGCCAAGACCATCTACGACGTCCCCTTGCTGATGAAGCGGGAAAAGCTGGACATGGTAGTGCTCAAGCGACTCAAATTGCCGGCTAAAGATACCCCCAAGTTGATCAAGTGGCGGGAATTCCTCAGTCGCTTGAAGAATCCCGTAGAAGAGGTTAAGGTAGGATTGGTGGGGAAATACGTAGAACTCAAGGATGCCTACAAATCCATTGCCGAAGCTTTCGTCCATGCCGGAGCTGAGAATGAAGTCAAAGTCAATGTCGAATGGATTCATTCCGAAGACATCAATGATCAAAACGTAAAACGCTTATTGAAGGACCTGGATGGAATCCTTGTGGCCCCTGGTTTTGGTGAAAGAGGGGTAGAAGGGAAATTGCTGGCCGTCAGATTTGCCAGAGAACAAAAAATCCCCTTTTTAGGAATTTGCCTGGGAATGCAGATGGCCGTGGTAGAGTATGGTCGCAATGTATTGGCCCTTGGTAATTGCCATAGCATCGAGTTCCAGGCGGATGTTGTGCATCCTGTTATCTGCCTGATGGAGGATCAGAAAAGCGTTC
Organism: uncultured Bacteroidia bacterium; assembly: GCA_964352215.1. Classification (GTDB taxonomy): domain Bacteria; phylum Bacteroidota; class Bacteroidia; order J057; family JADKCL01; genus CAWUKT01. The sequence goes on along the minus strand of CAYGRE010000101.1, from coordinate 9,126 downwards.
GTCAGTTGGGAGGAACCATGCGACTGGGGGCCTATCCTTGTGACTTGGTGAAAAACAGCCGCAGCCACAAAGCCTATAAAAAACTTCATATCTCAGAACGTCACCGACACAGATATGAATTCAACAATAAGTACCTCAAGCAGTACGAGGAGGGCGGAATGAAAGTCGCAGGAATCAATCCTGAAACGGGGCTGGTAGAAATCGTGGAGATTCCTTCCCATCCCTTCTTTGTCGGTGTACAGTTCCATCCGGAATTGAAGAGCACTGTAGAGAACCCACATCCGCTGTTCGTTGGTTTTATCAAAGCCGTATTCGATCATAAAAATACCTTGAAGGCAAACGCGACCGCATCCTCTTAAAAGGATAACGGTTGGCTCAATTGTCAATTCAAAAACATTGCCTAACTTTGCACCCTTATTACATGGTCAATAGATTATAATGGATAGAAATACGATCCTTGGCCTGGTACTGATAGTGGGAATTGTGATAACCTGGACGGCCTTTTTTGGACCAGATAAGGAAGAGAGCAATACCAACCGACCTGCAAACGTAACCCAGCAGGACACTAACAGACCAGACCTCACTACCCCTCTGGATACCAGCTCCAATTCAACTTCTGTCTCAGATTTTGCATTTTCCGCCCCTACCGGAATGGATGACTCGACTTTCAACGAGCTTTCCGATTCAATGAAAGAGGTGGTAAGTCAAAATGCAGCACTGAGCACAAAGTTTGGAGATTTTGCACCTTTGGCGACAGGTGAAGACAAAGTAATCCACGTGATTACCGATAAATTAGACTTCAAGTTGCACAGCAAAGGAGCTGTGGTTCGTCCCCTATACCTGAGAGAGTACAAAACCTACGACAGTTTACCCCTTCCATTGGTAAGCGAAGCAGAGTCCAACCAGATGGGGCTGGGTTTTGCCTACCTGCAAGAAGATGGGACAACCCGGGACATTACCACCAACAACCTGTATCTCAAGCCCAATACAGAACTGGATGAGATCAACCTGAAAGGGGATCAAACCAAAGAGTTGATCTTCAAAGGAGAAATTGCCAGGGGCCGTAGTATCGAGGTCATTTACCGATTGAAAGGTAACACTTATGACTACGATTATGAGATCAGGATGAACGGCTTTACCGAGCGGGTTGGAGGCGATGAGTTGACCCTCAGCTGGATAGGGGATATTCCAAAGACGGAGAAAGCCATGGACCCGCAGAGGAGCAAAACCTCCCTCTACTACCGGACCGATGGCGATGATGTCAGTGACCTTGGTTCTACGAGCAATGAACCCCTCCGTGAAGTCTTTGACGAAAGTGATCCCATTGACTGGGTAGCCTTCAAAAGCCAGTTCTTCACCCAAACCCTGATGCTGCAAGAGGGCCAGGGCTCCTGGAACAATGCGGTTTTAGAGCAGATCACACCGATCCCCCCAATACCTGATGATCCCGAGTCTGGCGATGTGGTCAGAACCATGGGCATGTCTACCAAACTTTACATGGACCAGGGCAATACCACCGCTTTAGCCTATACTGTACTCAATGCCCCCCTGGAATACCAGACCTTGAAAGATTTCGGTCGGGACATGACCCGCCAGATCCAATTGGGATGGGGACCTCTCAAGTACATCAATATGTACCTGGTTATTCCTGTATTTGAATTCCTCGAAGATACCGGGATGAATTATGGTATCATCATCCTGATCCTTGCAGTACTGATCAAATTGCTGCTCTATCCATTGACCTTTAAAACCTATATCTCCACCGCAAAAATGCGGGTCATCAACAAGACCCCGGAGATCAAGGAATTGGAAGAAAAGTACAAAGACAATTCGACCAAGCTCCAGCAGGAGAAGATGAAAATCTATCGATCGATGGGGGCAAACATGCTGGGAGGCTGTTTGCCGATGCTATTGCAGTATCCATTCCTGATATCGTTGTTCTTCCTGTTCCCCAACCTGATAGAGCTCCGGCAGCAAGGATTCCTCTGGGCCGAGGATATGTCAACCTTTGACTCAGTTGCACAACTCCCATTTAGCATTCCATTCTATGGTGATCACGTGAGCCTTTTCACATTGCTCATGACGATCTCCATCTACTTCTATACGCTGATCAACCAGCGGATGCAGGGAACTACCCAGACCAACCCGGTCATGAAATGGTTCCCCTACATCATGCCACTGATCTTCCTTGGCTTCCTGAACAACTACTCAGCTGGATTGAGCTGGTATTACCTGGTTTCCAATCTGATCTCCATTACCCAGGCCCAGGTTTCCAAATTGTTCATCAATGAGGAAAAGCTTTTGGACAAGATGCGTGAATATTCGAAATTGAAGAAGAGCGGTAAGAAGGGCAAAGGCAGAATGGAGAAGTGGGCTGAAAAGCAGCAACAGCGTCAGAAGCAGATGGCAAACCAGCGCCGTTCAGGTGGTGGTGGCACCAGCCGCAGAGACCGCCGTGGCAATTAGTAGCCGTGGCAACTAAAAGAGACTATTAATGACTACCAATATGAAATATTTCCTAACCATCCTCCTGTCGGTCTTCGTGCTGGTGGGTTGCTCTGGCAGCAAAGCCGGAAAAAAAGTACCGGCAGGCGTTCCCTCAGACTTTGCTCTGGAGATCTACCACCAGGGGTGCAGGGGACAATGTCCTGACTACCGGATCAACGTCGATGCCATGGGCAATGCCAGGTACAATGGCCGCAGGGCTGTTGAAATGATGGGTGTCTACACCAAGGTACTTGAAGGTAAAGTCGTCAAAGGACTCGTCGATCTTCTTAAGAAAGCCAAGTTCTTCGAAATGGACGAAGTCTATGGTGGTGGAGTTGCAGATCTCCCCGAGATCCATACCACTGTAACCATGGATGGCGAAACCAAGAAAGTGGTTGACATTCGTTACGCACCTCAGGAATTGAAGGACCTGGAAGCAGCCCTCGAAACCCTGATTGGTACCGAAGGTTGGGAAAAAGCGGACGACCGTTAAACGTCCAGTTTTATTGTCACGCTGAGGCAAACACTCACAATAGGATTGGGTGTTTGCCTCAGTTTGTTTATTTTAACTTCATGAACCGAAAAAGAACAGTTTTCCTCTCGCTACTCACCTTTACCTTCGCCACGGGATTGTTTTTGTCCTCCTGTGCAGACCCCAGGAAGAATTGCAACCATCCGGATCATGGCAAGTACATGTCTGAGAAGCTTTCCAAAAAGCGGGGTATTCCCAAGTAGCCACAAGGCCTTTCAGTAAATTGATTTTCAACAAATCAACTCAATCCTCTATGCACAGGATTAATCCCCTCAAAGCCCTTTGCTGGCTTTTGATCCCCTTTGTATTTACAGCACTTGCCTGTGACCGAAATGACACCGTGTGGGATGGCGAAATCGTCACCACGGTGGACCATTCATTTGTATCAAGCGAGTTTGCCGCCATCGGCAACCTGATAGACTTCCAGGCCCGTTCTGATTCAACCCTCCTGGGAGAGTTTCCTTCCTCCTCTGGCTTCTACTGCCCGGGAGCTACAGTCACCATCACCAATACCGGAACTGCCAGTGCTACAGTTCAGATCGACTTCGGTGCAGGCCGAAATTGTCTGGACGGCCGCAACCGTGCCGGAAAATTGGTTGCAGAATTCAATGGCCTCTGGAAAAACCCCGGCAGTACCGTGGTGACCACACCAGATGGCTACTCAGTGGAAGGCTACGCATTCTTTTTCATTCATACTACCACCATCAACCCCAACGATGCGCAGGGGAGAGTCAACTGGACCACAGTTGTCTCAGATGCAGAACTCATCAATCCTGCGGATGGCAGCACCATCAATTGGGAAGGCACCAGAACCACAACCTGGGTGGAGGGCGCTGGCACCTTCGGCCTGGATGACAATGTCTATGAGATTACCGGTTCCGCCACCGGGGTCGCACGTAGTTTAAGGAGCTTCACCGCTGCCACTACCAGCCCGCTCAGGGTTGAGCTGACCTGCCCAACTCCCGTATCCGGAACCTATACCATATCTCCCGACAGCCTGCAAACCAGAACCATTGATTATGGCGTGGGTGCCTGTGACAACGTCGCAGTACTGCGCATCAATGAATTCGAAACGCAGATCAATTTAAGGTAGATTTTCCCGGTAGAACCGGACTCAGATGAGTCTCGGATGGGGCGGACGACCAAAGTCAGATTTAGAACTCAGTTTGATTTAACAATCAAAGCCAAACTCAATCGTACAAGGCAGATATCCAGAAAGATATCGTCTGCTCCGCCCAATTCACCACCACTGGCAAATCTTCCGGGCATATTCCCGGCGAAATAATCCCGAGATTCCTGAAGCCTTTGAAATAATGCAGGTCCATGAACCAGGGATAGGTATTGCTGTTGTGTTCGAAATACCCAAGGCATTGCTTTTGAATGGTTTCCCAGGAGAACCAGTTGTCCGCGTCAAACTCATAGAACCAAAGGGCAAATGACAATCCGGCCGACTGGGTGGAATTGCTGTAATCATCAATATAGGCACCATTCAAAACGGCCACCATTTCATCCCGCTTAGCGGTTGGCACTCCACGTTCATCACTGACCTCTACGACTTTCCCAACCACAAATTGCCGCAACTTCTCATTGTCACGGGCGATTTCCGTAAATGCTTCCTGATCCTCAATTGGATAACGGAAATATTCCAGCGGCCAGTTCTCGGTATGAATTGTACCACTGTCATACATGGCCTTGCGGAAAGCCTCGTCCGCGCTGGTACCGAAGCTGTAAACCAGATCCTGGACGGTACCCGGACCAACTCCGCGGATATTGTCGATCTGCTCGAAGTCAGTAAAGCGACGCCGCGGAAGCGCGTTGCGTTCCCGGAGAATGCGGGCTGCCAAAACCCGGCCCATGGTGTTGCCGGGGCCATCGCTGGGATCGTCCTGAATGGTACCATCCAGGATCATACCCACATTGCGGGCCCAGTTGAAGAATCCTATGATGCGATTTTGAATCCAGAGCGGAATATCGGGGTGTGAAGTGGTTGACATAGGGCTTAATGTTGATTATTGATTCATGCCAGTTCAGTATGCAGGGTTTTCTGATTTGATGAAACTGGCTGGTAATGAGAGTCAAATATAAAAATACCAAAGGAGAAAGGAATGAAATGCTATCTTTATTAGATCAATCGGAAGGTGGGCAGCAAAAGATTTTCCAAAATGAACCCGCACTCCTCCAACCATCCAACACCAAGAAAATATGAAAGCCTGGGTACTTACCAAATATGGAAAAGCCGAAACTGCATTTGAACTTCAGGAAATGCCAGATGAGGCACCCGGGGTGGGAGAAGTGGCGATTGATGTAGAGGCTTTTGGCTTAAACTATGCAGATATTATGGCTCGCCGGGGCATGTACCGGGATGCACCACCCAAGCCCTGTGTAATCGGTTACGAAGTCTGCGGCCGGATTTCAGCAGTTGGAGCTGGGGTAAATGATCTCCAGGTAGGACAAAGGGTAGCGGCCTTTACCCGATTTGGTGGCTATGCGACCCGAGTAGTCACAGTCGCCGATGGGGTGGTTCCCATCTCCGAAGAGATGCCGGCTGGCATTGCCCTCGCGCTCTGTGTTCAATACGTTACCGCCTGGTTCTGCGCGGAGGAACGGGTAACCCTGATGGAAGGTGACCATGTCCTCATCCAGGCCGCCGCGGGTGGGGTCGGAACCGCCCTGGTGCAGATGTGCAAGCTCAAAGGCTGCATTGTCTATGGCACGGCGGGATCACCTGAGAAGCTCAAGTACCTGACCGAACAGGGGGTAGACGTTCCGATCAATTACCGCAAGGAAGACTTTTACAAAAAGATCAAATCCTTGCGGGGAGACAAAGGAATTGACGTTGCTTTTGATTCCATCGGAGGCAAAGCATTCAAGAAGCAGACCAAATTATTGGGAGCTGGCGGAAGGATCATTGGGTTTGGTGCTGCCAGTCGTTCCAATGGCGGAAAGAGCATCATCAGCGACATCCGTATGCTATTGGGATTCGGTTTCTTTTCTCCTGCCTTTCTGCTCATGCAATCCCAGGGAGTCCTCGGGGTGAACATGCTCAGGATCGCGGATCATAAGCCTAAATTGTTGAAGCATTGTTTACAGGAAGTTGCGAAAATGGCCGAAGCCGGAGCAGTCAAGCCGGTAGTGGGAGGGGAGTTCAAGGCTGAAGAACTGGTTGAAGCTCACAAATTTGTTGAGGAACGGAAGTCGATCGGCAAGGTGATTGTCAAATGGTAAAGTGATGGTCAATCGGCAAGGTGATGTCCGATCGGCAAGGTGATTATCAACTGGTACTATGATTGTCAATTGGTAAAGTGAAGCCTGCCAAGGCTCTATTTTTGGCATAAATAGCCACCCTGCCTAAAATACCAATAGATAATAAAGGACAACGTCCAGGGCAATCTGGGAAAAGAATGCGCCTACCCAGATCAAAACTCGCTTCACCCTGGGATTTAATTTCTTGCGCTCCTTCTTCTCTTTTTCCAAGGCTTCTTCGGGATGAGCTTTGGCGTATGCTTCCATCCGAATCAGGTTTTCTTCCTCAACTACCTCATCTTCGCGGGTCACATAGACATCGTCAAACTCTACCAAGTGATCCCATTTCGTGGAGGCACAGCCGAGAAAAAGCGTACAGCTAAGAAGAAAAAAGAAAAAATATTGTTTCATTTTTGTGGAATGACCGCTCAAATTGCATCTTACAAAGGCAAAGCATTGAGATATGCTACGCTTTTTGAAATTAATGAAAATTTAACCTTTTTCCCCAACACCCCTTAAGTGCTTGGTAAAGAGAGGTTAAAAGCTCTCTGGAACAAAGCTAATTACATTATTTCAAAATAATTACGCAGAACATGAAACAAATTGATTCAGTTTTCGTAATTTACAGAGCAAGCAATAAGTAGTAAATTTTCTCATACTCAGACCCCAGTTCCCGACCACGGGACTAAAAAACATGTACCCCCCGCACAACCCCGCGGGGGGTCATTTTTTTATAATAGCTTATCTTCGCGCAATGCAAACTCCTCTTTCCGTTTTTCAGCAACGGATCACACAATTTGAGGCAGCCATTCAGGTTGTCAACAAGAAACTGGATCGGATCGCTTTTGTCCGGTTGTTGGTCTTTGTAGCGGCCGCAGGCATCGAAGTCTGGTCCTGGTACCAAAACCCCTGGTTGTGGCTGCCGGTATTGGTCGCAGGTCTGGCCGGATTCATCGCTGTGATCAAATGGGACACGGTGGTCAATGAAGAAAAAGCTTACCTCGAGTTGAAGAAAAAGATCAATGAGCAGGAAATCGCCCGCTTGGAAGGGAAGTTGGAAGCCTTCGACGAAGGCAATGAATTCGAAGATGTCCTGCATCCCTATGCAAGCGACCTCGACCTTTTCGGGCACCATTCCCTCTACCAATTGATCAACCGCGCCTCCACCCGCTACGGAAAAGAGACCCTGGCCCATTGGATGAAGCATACCGGCAATCCGTCACAAATCCGGTCCCGCCAACAAGCCGCCACCGCACTTGCCGATAACATCGACTGGCGACAGGAGTTCCAAGCCACCGGGATGCAGTCCAAAGCCCCCGGTGATTCTCTGGAAGACCTGGACAAATGGGTAAAAGAAGAACCTCAATTGTCCACTCAGCCCATCTATTCGATCATTCCCCTGGTGCTGCCTGTCATTACCCTTGCCCTGACCGTCCTCTCCTTGATTCCCATGATCCATTGGGGCATACCCCTGGCCGCATTTGCTATACATGTACTGATCATACGTCGGATCGGCAATTACAGCAAGGAGGTCTTTTTCCGGATCGAAAGACGGGCACCGTTTCTGGCTGCCTTTGGAAAACTGATCCAGCAAATGGAGATCCTCGAGACCAGTACCCCTTTAACGGATGGTTACAAGCAGCGCCTCGCCAAAGACGGTCCCCCGGCATACAAAGAGATCGCTTCCCTTTCCAAGTTGCTCGTTCGTCTTGAATTGCGCCTCAACGGCCTGCCTTACTATATCATGAACTATGTCTTCTTCTGGGACATGATCTGGCTGGTAAGGCTCGAGCGTTGGAAGGCCCGCCACAAAGACCATGTGCTGGACTGGTTCCGGGTCATCGGTGAAATGGAAGCCCTGGCAAGTGTTTCCGCCCTGCGGTTTGCCCGGCAAGACTGGCAGCAGCCCGAAATTCTCGAAACTGAATTCTGCCTCGAAGGAGAATCCCTGGGGCATCCGCTGATTCCCGGCGATGTCCGTATCACCAATCCGATCTCCTTGCCGGTTCCCGGCCGCATCTGGCTCATTACCGGCTCCAATATGAGCGGGAAGAGTACCTACCTCCGCACCGTGGGTATCAACGTAGTGCTGGCCCTGATGGGAGCACCCGTCTGTGCCGATGCATTCCGCATCAGTCCCATGCAGGTCGCCACCAGCATGCGTACCCAGGATTCCATCGAAGAGAATACCTCTTCTTTCTATGCCGAGCTCAAGCGCCTCAAGATGGTGATCGAGCGGGTGGAGCGGGGCGAGCAAGTGCTCTTCCTGTTGGACGAAATCCTCAAAGGGACCAATTCCCGGGACCGTCACGCCGGCGCCCGCGCCCTGATCAGCCAACTCCAGGCGGGGGGAGGCTCCGGCCTCGTATCCACCCACGACCTCGAACTGGTCGATCTCGAGCAAACCCTCAAGGGAGCTGTCAAAAACTACAGCTTCAACTGTGAAGTCAGTTCCGATGGAAAGCTGGACTTCGACTATACCCTGACCGATGGCGTGTGCCGCAGCATGAATGCGACGGCTTTGATGAAGACGATGGGGATTAGGGTGTAGGCCTGGAAAGTACATGAACCAGTAGGTTAGAAGTGTACTCCGGGTGTGTGGCGTGACACCAACTTTGAGGTCAGCTGCCTACTCAGTTGAGGTGCGGGAACACCAACTTCGAGGTGCGCTGCCTATTCCGTTGATATGCAGGAACACCAACTTCGAGGTGCGCTGCCTATTCCGTTGATGTGCGGGAACACCAACTTTGAGGTCAACTGCCTATTCCGTTAATGTGGGAGGACACCAACTTTGAGGTCAATAACCTACTCCGTTGATGTGCGGGAACACCAACTTTGAGGTCAACTGCCTATTCCGTTAATGT
>CAYGRE010000100.1:14359-26008 GCA_964352215.1 uncultured Bacteroidia bacterium | reverse complement strand
AATCCGGATTGTAGACCCCAAAAAGCATGGTAGAAGCCAGGTAATTGGCGGACTCCTTCCGAGGAACCCCTGGCGGATGCATGAATGCCTTGGGAAAGCGGTGCTTTACATTGTTGTAAACGGTCATTTCATCAGGAATAGGGTCAAAGGGGCCAGCACAATTTTCCGGAAACAACAGAGGCTGATCCCCGGTGCGATTGGACATGATGAAGTTCTTCCCATTCTCGGTTCTTTTCAGGAAATCCTGCAAAATATCCATCTCCTCTCCTTCCTCTCCATAGTACCAACTGATATCAGCTACCGGATAGACATTGTCTTTGTCAAAGGTCAGGTCAAATGCATGGCGGGCGGTATATCCACCGGGTGCCAGTCTGCTCCTGAAATTATAACGAACAGACCTGTATCCATCTTCCGGATCAATGGTTTCTCCATAGGTAAGGCTATCCGTAATAGGCTCGCTGTCCATCCCAAAAGGAAAATACAAGGAGTTGCCTTCGATATCCTTAGCGGAAACGGTGTAAAGACCCACTTCCACCTCCTCGATCACAGAGGACATCGGGGGAACTTCGGTTTTGATGATCCAGCCATCTTCATCAAATATCTTCGCAGTAATAGGGTTTGGAGAAGGATTGATGAATTCAACTTTGACGGTTTCGCCTGATCCCCCCGCGGATCCGGGTGCTGAACAAGAAGCGGCCAGCAGGATGGCAAACAGTGAAAGCAGGGACAGAATAGATAGGTTTCTCATGGGGTTTAATTTTTTCGTTCGGCAAATGTATTAATAAATAATTCCTTCTCAATATAAACGCGGTGGCTGTATTTTGTACTTTTAGTTATGCCAATTGAATTTAAAACCATCAATCAAGGCAATCATTAAAAGCGTAAATCATAGCGACCAGAATCTAAAATGCCCCGGAGAATCTCCGGGGCATTTTAGATCGACTATTCAGATGGTACAGCCTATTTATGATTTCGAGACCAATCTCCCTTCTTACTGAACCTTTATCTCAGAAAGAATGGCAATCGCTTCATCAATATAGACATCCTTGCTGACGCTTTCGAACCATTCGTCGTTCAACTTGGCCAGGATGGTGTCGGCATAAATCCTTTCATGGTCAGCAGGCACCAGTTTTGCTTCAGTACCAGGAATTGTTTCCCACATGTCCTTGAAACGATTGGCTTCTTCTTTGAGCTTCTTTTCCTCGACAATGTAGGTCTCATAATTCAGAGACATCACCTTGTTTTCACGGGTCCGCTTCATCCGCTGTGCATTTTCATCGACCAGTTCGAAGATGTCGTTCTGCTTGATGCGCTCCCGTGATTCCCGACGGATTTTACCGTAGAGATCAGGGTTGAGTTCACCAGCCTTGTAAGCAGCGGGATCAATCTCGTCCCAGGGCATGGCAAAATCGAGCAATTTTTCACCACGGTCGATATAAGAATAGGCATCTGGCAGGATAACATCCGGAGTTACTCCCTTGAGCTGGGTAGCTCCACCATTGACCCGGTAAAACTTCTGGGTAGTCAACTTGATGGAACCTAAATCACCAACTTCTTCGACGCTACGACCGATAATCCGGTTGAGACCATAGAAGCGCTGGACAGTTCCTTTGCCATAGGTGGGGGTACCCACGATAATGGCACGGTGGTAATCCTGCATTGCTGCAGCAAGGATTTCGGATGCTGAAGCACTGGACGAATTGACCAGAATGACCAGCGGACCGTCGTACTGAACCTTGCTGTCACGGTCATAAAGTACCTGTGGCGCATTGTAACGGCTCTTGATCTGAACCATGGGGCCATCCTTGACGAACAAACCGGCCATTTCCACAACATCCATCAGGGAACCACCGCCATTGTTACGCAAATCGATGATCAGCCCCTGGATGTCCTGCTCTTTCAGCTTTTCGATTTCTTCGGCAACATCCGTGGCACAACGGCGACCATTATTGTTTTGGAAATCCGCGTAGAACTTGGGGAGCTTGATATAGCCAACCGAACGCTTTCCGGTATTTCTGTTATTGATCAGCGCACTTTTTGCATAAGTCTCTGCCAGCACCACCACATCACGGATGATGGGGATGACCTTGATGGTTCCGTCTTCCTTCTTGACGGTCAAGCGCACCTCAGTGCCCTTCTTTCCACGAATCAGCTGAACTGCGTCATCCAGACGCATATCTACAATATCAACCGGCTCTTCTGAACCTTGTGCGACTTTCAAGATGACATCGTCCTCATTCAACTCACCCTGACGGTAAGAAGGACTACCGGGAACAATGCTTACTACCCGTACATAGCCATCTTTTTCCTGCAGGGTGGCGCCGATACCTTCCAGGCGGCCAGACATCTGAATATCAAAGTTTTCTTTGTCACGGGGTGGATAGTAGGCGGTATGAGGATCATAAGTACCGGCAATGGCATTCAGATACACGGCCCGGCGGTCGTCCTTGGTCAACTTGGCGATCCGACGCTCCCACTCATTGTAGGTTTTCATGACTTTCTGGCGGGAATCTTCCTCCATTTCTTCAAAAGTCATCGCCGCAGTAGGATCATCTTCACTGTCTTCGTCAGCTTCTTCAAGCCCTTCCTGGACCGCAACCTTGGTCGCTACGCGGGAAAGAACAGAGTACTTCAGGTATTTGCGCCAGCGGTCACGGAGTTCAGCCTCGTTCCTGGCCCACTTCATCTCGTCGTAGTCCAAATCGATGTCCTCATTCAGGGTAAAGTCAAAGGGCTGAAGCAATAGCTCTTTGTACAAACTCCGAACCATGTCCATCCTTTTCTCAAGAAGTTCCACGGAAAGGTCAAAGAATTCATAATTGGAAGCCAGGATCTGGTTGTCCAATTTGGTTTCATAAACCTTCATCTGATCAATATCTTCCTGGGTATAAAACCGCTTGGCGTAGTCAATATTGTCCAGGTATTGATCGAAAACCCGTTTTGAAAAATCATCGTCGATCTCGTAGGGATCGTAATGATTGGTATTGAGACTTTGCACGATCACCTGCATCAAAACCTCGGCCTTGGGGTCTTCTCCCTGGCCTTTAAATGCAAAGAAGAAGGGGATCGTGAAGATCAATACTAGGCTGAAGACTGTTATTTTCTTGCGCATACTATATAATCCTGGGCTGTTATACTCTGTTACTCTTTATCTAAACGTAAAAGATACGCGATAGTTACCTTTCAGTCAAAGCAGTTTTAAGATTTACCCGCTCTAATTTACTATCGAAAAAAGATAAGCAATTATTGTTCCCCCTTGGAAAACAACCTGATTAAAACCGGGAGCAGGAAAAAATCAGCTGCCAAGGCCACCGCCAAGGTCAGGGAAAGCAGGAAGCCTATGGTGAAAGTTGGAGGAAAAGATGACAATATCAGGGTCCCAAATCCGAAGAATAAGATGAGGGTAGTCAGGGTGATGGCCCTCCCCGACTCAGCAAAGGTTTTTTGAATCGCCGTGTCGATGCTCAATCCTTTGTCCCGCTCCATTTTGTAACGGCTCAGGAAGTGAATGCTGTCGTCCACCGCGATGCCAAAAGCGACTGTAAATACGATGGCTACCTTGGGGTCCATCTGAAAGCCAAGGAAACCAATCGCACCTGCGGTCGCCATCAGCGGAATGATATTGGGGATAAGAGAGATGATAATGACCCGCCAGTTGCGAAACACCACCGCCATAAAAAAACTGACCATTAGAATCGCCAACCCCAGGCTTTTCAACAAACTGAAGACCAGCAATTCCTGGTGCTTGTCAAAAATATGCCTCGGCCCGGTTTGGGTCATGCTGAAATAGGGGTTGTCCTGGGCTAATACCGCAATCTCTCCTTTCAGCTCCCACAATTCCCCCGATCCGATATCCGGTACACTGACAAATAACCACCCTGCTTTTCCATCCGCTGACAAGAGCGTTTCCAGGGATTCTCCCATGAATTTATGCGCGATCGCATATTGAGCATCAAATTCCTCCTGTGAGTCTGCCAATACATAATTTTCAGGGTAAGGGCCCTTCCAGGCCATGTTCATGATCCTGAAAGCCAGCAAGGGGGAAGTCACTGGTCCGTACACCGGATTCTTATGCAATTCCTGCTCGATGCGGGCCAATTCCCGCTGCACTTCAATCTCATAGAAGCTGTGCCCGTCCTTGACTTCCACCGCGATGTCCATGGAGTTCAACCCCTTCGCCTTTTCGTCGATGGTTTTAAAGTCCTTGAGGATTTTCGAGCCAAAAGGGAGGTCACGGCTGCTGGTCAGGCTGAGGGTACTCTGGGAGGCACCAATCGCGCAAATGACGACAAAGGCCAAAGTGGCCAGCAAAATCCCCTTCACATTGTTTTTGGTCAGCCGGTCGATCTGCACCAACATGCGGCTGAAGGGCTTTGGGCCCTTGCTTTGCTTCATCAATGCCGAGGCGGGAAAGCGGGATACAAGGGCGGTGGTGAGTAAAATCACCGTGCCAAAAGCGACAAATACCCCCAAGGCAGCGTACAGACCAAAATTGCGAATGGGCGGCATGTTGGAGGTGTACAAAGAGAGAAAACCAATCGCGGTAGTCAGGGAGGTGAGGAAAGTCGCGACTCCGATTTCCCGGAAAGTGATGCGCAGCGCCTCCTGCTTGCTCTTCCCTAAACGCAATTCATCCACGTATTTGGTCATGATGTGGACCACATCGGAGGTCCCCACAATCACCAACAGGATCGGAAAGAGGGTTCCCATCAGGTCAATCGGCCGGCCGATCCAACCCAGAATCCCGAAGAAGATCAGCATCCCCAGAAATACAGAGGCGAAAGCGATGAAGGAACCCCAGAAACGCTGGAAAAGTATGACCATGCAGATCAGCATGATCAGGCTCCCCACCATGGTATAAAATCCAAACTCAGAAGATTGATATTTGGTCAGGTGGTAGTGAAAAACCGGGTATCCGACCAGGGCAGCATCCTCAAACCCAAATTCAGCCAATAGATCATCCAGCGCCTGAATGAAGCCATCTTCTTCACTCTGCATTCGCTCCGCCGTCGTGGTAATGTGTACGAACAACATGCGGCCATCGTAGGAGATCATATTGCCCGGAAAGCGGGGATCCGACATGATGCGGAGGCTGTCCGCCTGCAGGTCTTCACTGTTCTTTGCATCAAATACGGGCAGGCGGATGGATTGAAGGGGATCGTACAGATAGTCTTTGAGGGTCAGCAAAGAATAGGCATCTTCTGCAAGGGGAAGACGACGGGAACAAACCGTGAAGCGCCGGACCCGCTCCAGAAATTCAGGTTCAAAAAGAGATCCCTCAGCCTCAATACCAATATTGACCGTATTGCCCCCCTTGGTGAAATTCTCTTTGAAATCTGTATAGAATACGATGTCGGGATCATCTTCCGGCAGGAAGGCCTCGAAATTGAAATCAAACTCAATTCGGTTCAGCCCCAGGATACTCATGAAGGTGAGCAGGGAAAATACAACCAGTGCTATGAGGCGACCACGCTGGGTGAGCATCCGGCAAATTTATAGCCATTTCATTCAATCACCAGCTTTGTCACCGCTTCTCCCTAAAATTTAATATTTACCGGGAATGGAAATACAACTTTTGCCGTGTCGTGTCAATGCCGGCTTCCAGCAAGGTCACATACACCCCCTGGGCCATTCCCTCTAACCGCACCAAATCTCCGGGGGCAACGGTTCGCTTGTAAATCCGCCGACCTTGCAAATCCAGGATTTCCAGCTTCGCGGTCATTCCGGTCTGCCCGATGACCTGGTAACCGTCTGAGTGGGCAACCAATTTCCAGGTGCTTACGGAGGGATCTTCAAGGTCCAGCAGCACATCTGCAAAAAGCCAATTGAATGCAGCGGCATATTCCCGGGCCCAGTACCATTCACTGTGTTGCCCGTCGGAGTGGTTGATCACATTGAGCTCCGCGTTGGAAAACCCATTGGCGAGAAGGGTGTCCCGCATGGCGTACATATTGGGGACCATGGTAGGTGACTCCTGGTCACCGGCAATCATGTAGATGCGCATGGCCTGGCTGTGTCCTTGGCTTGCAGTATGGCTGTATGCAGAATCGGAAAACCAGAAGGAGGGGGAAAATACACCTGCTTTGCCAAATACATCGGGACGTTCCAGGGCAGCGTAGTGGGAGATCAGACCGCCCAGAGAACTCCCCATGATGCCGGTGGTGGTCCGTCCGGGGCGGGTACGGAAATTGGCATCAATATAGGGCTTCAGGGTATTGACCAGAAAGTCAATGTATGCTTCTCCATCCCCTCCCCCGTATTGCGCATTCACCCAGGGTGTGTATTCATCAATCCGGCTGGCTTGCCCATTTTCTACCCCTACGACAATCGCGGGCAGGCCTCCATTGTTCTGGATCGCCTCCATTGACTCGTCGATCCCCCACTCGCCTGAGAAACTGTAGAGCGCATCAAACAGGTTTTGCGCATCGTGCATGTACAGCACCGGGTAGTTCTGATTGCTGACGTAGTAGTTTTGGGGGAGGTAAATCCAAATGGCCCGCTCCTTGTTGAACTGGGGCATGAAGAAATCCAGGTCCAATATATGGGTATTGCCGACCGCAGTATGGTTGCCCGCCAGGTCTTCCCAGGTCTGGACGGTGTCGAGAACGGTCATCCCGCTGCTAACCGTGATGGAACGATTCGCCAATTGCCCACCAGCGGCATTTCCTTCCACCCGCGGCCAACTCCCCCGGGTGTACTTGTATTCCACCGTGGTCCCGTTCGGGATATTGAGGGTGACGCTGTAGCTCCCATTTGCATTTTTAGTCATCGGCTGCACGCCAGGATCCCAATTGTTGAAGTCACCGGCAATGTAGAGGGTGCTGTTCAGCGGGGTGTAATAAAACGGGGTCGCATCAATGGTGAAGGTCACCTGGGCTGGCAGGATTGGACCAGTAAAGGTCACCTGGGCCGATAGGGTCGAGCCGAGCAGAATCAAGGAGAGCAGAAACAGGATAGGTAGCTTCATAGATGTATAACTGTTAGGGTAAATCATCCTCCCGGTAGCTGGGGTAAATTCTCCCGGTAGCTCTTGAAATGATACAAGCTTCGACAAATTTTTACCCTGGCTGTAAAGAAAAGGAAAACATTCACCAACCCAATAGTATAAATACCTTTTCATTTCAATTGGTTATTGGTCTTTGCTTCAACTGGTGAAGGGAGATTAGTAATGCCACTTGTTTGGTTGGGACAAACCTCCTATATTCATAATGTCAGTTATTTTTTTTACCGGGTCTGCTCGCTTTTGAGTAGGGCCCTTTTTTACCATTTATCCAAATAATAATTATGTTACAAATTTCATTTGTATCCACTCGATCTATGCGATCGGGTTTGCTCTTAATCTTCCTCTCTTTCATCCTCTTCTCCTGTCAAAAGGACCGACCAGTTGCTCTGGAAGGTGCTTCCGGCATTCAGGCTACCCCTAGTAGTGATGGTGAGTACAACCGTGTCGGGGGAGATCTCGAAGAGGCATTCAGTTTTGCCATCCAGGACCCCGCCTTCAAGTTGTTGATTACAGTGATGACCCAGACCAAGGAAGACGGTGACTATGAAGTTTTGCTGTCAGACCTGATGGCCGTACAGATGAAGACGGGCGGAACTGCCCTCGATTACTTCATGACGCTGGTCAACCGAACGGTTTCACAACAAGATGTGCAGAGCTTTATGGCTGCCAATCCGGCTATGATCGTTGCAGTCCGTGGAAACCCGGCCAATTGGCTAAGGGGCACCTATGTTCCGCCGGTTAAGTTTGTTCCGCGTGGATTCTCAGAGCAAACGAAAACAACCACCGCCACCCAAAATGGGTCACCCGTTGCTTTGGACCTGTCGTCTCAATTCACTGAAGCAGTGATTGTGATTATGAAGAGTGAGCGGCATGATGACAATGGTGTCTTTGTCACTTCCCTGGATGACAAACCCAGAGGAGGACGGCAGTTTAACCCAGGTATCGGAGCTACCGATGTTACAGGACCAACTCAATTAAGAGTTACTTGTGATCCTGAGCCAACCGCCTGTCCTGGAACCGACCCCGTTCTGACCAGTTTTACGGCCACACCTGAAAATGGTGCTATCAAACTGAGTTACAACTTTTCCAATTTACCTCCTACATTTTGTACCTGGGGCCGGATTAAGATTACCCGTCTCAACCCCAACAATAGCACTACTGAGTTTTACCGATGGGCCAATCAAGCCACCTCCTTTTATGACAATTCCGGCAGTCCTGGAATTAACTACAGCTACACGGCTGTCGCCTATGTGGCATACATCGACAATGCAACTGGGAATTGGGTAACCTGTCCGGCCAATCCAGTCCAGCAGAATGCCTCAGCTCAGTATCCTGCGTTTGGCTCACCAATGGATTCCTATACAGGATCTAACCAGACCAGCACCTCTATCCGCTATGACTGGCTACCTCCCACCAGCGGTGCTGCCAACGAATACAGGATTCGCAGAGCTACCCCTAACAACTATGTCAACCTGGTTTCAGGTCTCCCCGGGACTCAGACTGATTATTTCTATAGTCCGGTCCCCTCTTCATTCCGGGGAACGCTGATCGAAACCCAGATCCAGTACCGTGCTGCCGGACCTTGGCAAGGAAACTTCTTTGACCGGACCTACGCTTCCTTCCGGAATCCCGGACAGCCCCTTTATTTCCACGGTGTACGGATGGACCTGGCCGCCTTTGAGTTTTCTGAAAGTCCACTCTTCGGGTCACCGGAAATCCGCATCACAGCTTTGCAGGCCAATGCCGCTGAACAGACAACGACTCCGGCCCAAACATTCCTACCTATGACTGGCTGTCAACAGACCATTCAGACGGAACAGATTGCTTGGAACTTCTTCCCATTCAATGACTTCCCATTCATCTTCCCTCCACTCTTCCCCTTCCCTTGGGGAGGTCCCACTATCATCACGGTTGAGTACAATGTCAACAATGGCTACTATTATCCAACCGAAGCCCCGAATGGTTACCCCATATTGGATATCTGGAACTCTGATCTGTACAGTTCAGCCATTAAGGTGACCTTGAAGGAAACAGACATTAACGTTCCGATTGTCACTGGACAAACCAACACTTCGAGCACAGAAACCACCGTCAAAGCGGACTTTGGGTTCAAGTTGTTCAAAGTCATTGGCGCGGACATCGGGGTGGAGTCCACCTGGAAAGATGCCACCACCACCACCATCAGATACCCGGATTCCGATCTGGATATTGAGGTGGACCGGATCATCTATTACCACGAGCCACTGGTTCTTCCCAAAGGCAGAGCCTTGTTTAGCAACCAGGAATTCAGCAATCAATGTGCTGCCCTGCAGAACAATTTGTAATCTATTTTTCCTCCGGATCCTTTTGGGGTCCGGAGGATTATTTTTTTCATGAATCGTCTGTATCTGTTTCTACGTAAGTCCTGGCCTTTAGCGGGGCTTTTTCTACTGCCCTTCTTACCAACTGCAGCCTATTTCCCCCTGGCCTTGCCTATAGGAGGAATTCTGGTTGTATGGTTGGCCTGGGGAAATTATCGGGCTCCTGTTTCTGATGCTAATTCTGCCCACCCCTTCCGTCCTACCCTCTCTGGCATAGGATTTGGATTGGTGCTGATCTCTTTGTTGTTGAGTGGTGTAATCGTCCTGTTCGAAAAAGGTCCTTCAGCCATTTCTACCGGGTTCCCAATCCTGATCCTGAGCGTAGGACTCTACTTTCTACTGTCATGGAAGTTTGGAAATGCCGCATTACCGGAAAAACAATCCGGTGAAGCACAATCTGGGGAATCTCGATTCAGTAAAGCACAATCTGGGGAATCTCGATTCAGTGAAGCACAATCTGGGGAATCTCGATTCAGTGAAGCACAATTCCGTGAACTCCGCTGGCTGGCCATGGGCATGGTCATTTTCTGGACCCTGTGGGTCGCCTTCCAGGCCACCGGGAACAGCTTTGCCCAATTGACTGCATTACTCAGTTATACCGATGGATTTGGAAATACCAGCCAGATCGCAATGTATGCTGCGATGGCCGGGTTGATTGCCTTGTCCTTTTCTAACCAGAAGGTTTGGCAGTGGATCATGGTCTGTGGATTGTTACTCGTCTTAGGCTATCTACTGGATTCCAAACTTCTGCTGGGCACCGCCGCCCTCGGCATCCTTTCCCAATTATTGTCGGGGCAGTCCCTGAAGTTACGGAGGTGGGTGACAGTTGGGCTCGCCCTTGGAACTGTTCTTGCCGTTGTGCTCCTCCAGCCTGACTTTCTCGCGGGTCGGGGCCAAACGCTGGCCGTGGCATGGCAGGGAATGGACTGGCAATTGCCATTTGGCGTCGGTCCGGGCGGCTTGGAAAACACGTTCAACCAGCTGTTTTTTACGGGGCAAATAGAGAATCAAATCGGAGAAATAGGTCCTATTGCTTTCAACGATTACCTGCAGGCTTTGGTCGAGATTGGTCCATTGGGTTGTATTGGTCTGCTCCTGATCTCTTTTAATGTGTTGCGGGGAGCCCGTCCCATGCTTGCTTTGTCCCTGATCGGGATTACCGCGGTGATGTTTCCCTTGCAATACCTGGAATCAGCCGTGCTCTGGGTCCTGGTGGTTCTGGCCCTGGAAAATAAATCCCCGGTTAGATTTCCCTCCCTGCGAAAAGTCCGCATTGTTCTTCCGGTTTTGGTTTCCACCGCGCTGCTGTTTCTATTTTACCAGGGAACCCTGAATCTTCTCCTCAGCCGTGCCGACCAGCAAATCAAGATTGGGCAGCAAATCCGGGCCGAAGAGCAAATCAAGGCCGACCAGCAAATTCGGACCGATCAACAAATCAAGGCTGATCAACAAATCAAGACTGATCAACAAATCCGGGCCGACCAGCAAATCCAAGCCGATCAAATCAGAGAAGGGCTTCGGCGCTATACCCAACTCGAACCTTACTTTATCTGGATCCCGGAGTTTTACCTCAAATGGGGCCAACATCTACAAGCGGCGGGGCGCCAGGATGAAGCACTGGAAAAGTTCCGCATTTCTGCCGGGATAACGCCTTCCTACACGGCCCTGACCCACCTGGCGGATGCCTGTTTCTCAAAAGAATTGTACGGAGAAGCCATCCAGCGGTACGAACAGGCCCATTTGCTCCGACCGAAACGCCTCTACCCCCGCTACCGAAAGGTTTTTACGCTGCTACAATTGGGGATGGAAGAGGAGGCAATCAAGCTGGCAAATGAATTGGTGGTAGAATTCGCTCAGCCACACGATCCCCTTCAGGCGGCCATGATCGCAGAACTGAAAGAGAAGGTTCTGTCCGTCGGATTCTGAAATAGCATCTTTATCAATCAACGAGATGGCTCCGTCCTGGCTAAAAAGTAACCAAGTTTTCTGAATACTCTCTTGGATTGGGCGAAATGCAATATCCTGCCGGGAAGCTGATTTCCACTTGCGAATGGATACTTACCCTTCTTTGAGTTGATCAATATCCGGGTGTAAGGACACACATATCCGCGTCTGAGCCAATTTATCAGGCGTATTCGGGCTCCGCAAGCATAATATCCATCTACAAGGACACATGCATCCATCTGCAAGGAGACTACTATCCACTTGTAGGGAGACATACATCCACTTCCAAGGATACACATATCCACTTCCAAGGATACATGCATCCACTTCCAAGGATACATA
>CAYGRE010000100.1:0-14259 GCA_964352215.1 uncultured Bacteroidia bacterium | reverse complement strand
TGCATCCACTTCCAAGGATACATACATCCACTTCCAAGGATACATGCATCCACTTCCAAGGATACATACATCCACTTCTAAGGATACATGCATCCACTTCCAAGGATACATACATCCACTTCTAAGGATACATACATCCACTTCTAAGGGTATAACTATACCCCTACAAGGATACATGCATCCACTTGCAGATGGATTTACATCCACTCACATATAGATTTTCAGCAGCTTCCAAGTGGATTTTCATCCACTCACACATCGATTCCAATGATTCTGAATACAGCTACCAACAGGTGATTGATTCTGCCGAAGAGGCCATTGCTTACCTGAAGGAGATGAATGCACAGCGGTTGGCCGAATTGCGGAAGCAGGAGCAGGAGAAGATGCTGTTGTTTGGTGGTGGGGCAACCGGGATTTCGAACGTGGTTAAGGTGGTGAAGGAAGGGACTGTGGTGAAGGAAGGCTAAGGTGGTAAAGGAAGGGGCTGTTGTAAAAGAAGGCTAACCTGTAAAGGAAAGTTAACCTGTGTAATCCGGGGCAAAGAAGATCAGGATTTTCATTCCTTTCTTGTAGCCCTTAGCAACTTTAAATCGATGCCACTTCTGCTTAGGAACGAAAATCAGGTCCCCCTCCTTAAGCTTATGTTCCTTGGCATCTTTTTCATTCTCTCCAATCCAAATACTCCCTTTTCCTTTGAGCAGTAAATAGACCTCATCCTGACAATGTGGTTCTTGCGTATCCTTTTTGACACTTTCGAGGGGATGTTCAGGATAAATCCACCAATAATGAAGGCTCATACTTGGGATGGCCGGAATCTTATCAGGGTCCCAACTCGGTTTGATATTCTTACTTATTTTCCCGCCATTGTCCAAGTGAATCTCACTTTCCAATGTTGTCAAGGTGCCCAGTATGGTGGTAAAGAGGACCCTTCCTTCCAGCGAATTACTGTCCTTCTTCCCATTCTTTCCCGGATTCCCATTCACATCCTTTTTCCCATCTATCAATTCGTGGACATTTCTCAATACACCTGCTTTGGGGGATGGGGGATTCTGTAGCCTGAGCAACCTTGACTTCAAGGATGCGATCTCATTTTCCTTTTCCAGTAATCTTTTTGTAAGGGCTTTATTTTTGGCAAGTATCTTTTCTTCGTTGCTCATGATGATTGTTTTAAAGATGAATCCAGGGATGGATGACTTCGCTCCCTTTGCTATTTACAATTCTGAGGAAAAGAAGACCACGGGGTAAGTTCTTGGTTTCCAATTGTCCTTTCAGGGTGATTTGTTCATTGTCTAGCTGAAGTATCTTCCCACTCAGATCAAGCACTTCGACCCGGACAACCTTGAGGCCCGGTTGCTGGCTTGAGAAATTCAAGACATCGTGAGCGGGGTTCGGCCAGACCCGTAGCCAATCTTCCGGGGTCGTTTCTGGCCGGTTGGTAAAGCTGTACAAATGCAGTGCTTCGGCAAAGCAGGGAATGATGCTGTTTGCATCCGGTGGCAAGCTGCTGAACATACTGAAATCCGAAGGCGCAACCCCTCCCCAATCCCAATAGCACCAATTGAATTCGAACTCGTCGATCAGATCGCCCATGAGTTCCACCCATTTGCAGCGGGAACTTGACTCTCCATTGATCCCCACTCCGAATTCTCCCATGAAGACGGCGCGGTTGTTGGTGATGCGCCAATCAGCGACCGTTTGCAGGGAGGCCCGGACCAGGGCATCATCGCCTAAGAACGGGAACGGGGTCCCGGTGGGAAATGGAACCGGGAACCAGCTGAACCCCTGGTGGGTGAAGTAGAGGGGTTCATAGGTGTGGAATGTATAGATCAGATTGGTGTCTGGATAGACGGCCTGGCTCAGGTAGCTGGAGCCGATGCTGGCAGAATGGGAGCCGACGATCAGGGTATGGGTCTGGTTGTATTGGCGGATGGTATCGATGCAGGCGAGGTTGACGGCATCGGCGTTGGCGGGGAGGACCCCGGCGGGTGGTTCATTGAGAATCTCGAAGAAATACCGTTCCGGGTCGAGGTTGGCGTAGTGGGTGACCACCTGCCGCCACATCGCGGTCATGGGCGCAATCTTGTCCTGGAAATTGGTATTGGTGATGTCCCACTCGTGCTGGTTGTCAATGATCATATTGAGCTGGAGCGCATCGCACCATTGGATGACCGAGTCGAGCTGGGCGATGGCCGGGTGGGCAAAATTGACATGGTAAGGCGCGACGGTGTCGGTGATGAGGGCGAAGCAGAAGGGCACGCGGACCGTTTGCATTCCGGCATCTTTGATGGCTTGCAGGTCCTGCCTGTCGTAGCGGGCCGGTTCCGGCCAGTTGCCTCCCAGCCAATAGGCTTCCAGCCAATTGCTCAGGTTGACGCCACTGCCGAAGCGGGCTTCGCGGGTGTGGGCCTGGGATTGGGCCTGGACCAGGGTACTGCAATTCAGGCAGAGCAGGAAGAGGATGAGGGTTGACTTTCTCATAAGCTGATGGAATATCGCATTTTTTATCCAATGACCAGCAAGTACTTGAACCTGGAAAAGCTTGACATTGATATTTACCCAATCCAGATCGGCGACCTGATCGGAACTCAAGTGTAGTCAGGTTTGGGAAGCTGGGTTAAGCTTCCAATCTCCCCTACCCGACTATTCATGAAGCATCAGTCGGAAACCGAACAATTGAAAGCCTCACTTTTCAACTCCTTTTGTATTTCGGAAAGTTTCTTAGCGTTCTGGGTTTGGATCAACTCTTCAGGGACGGGCTGATCAAACCAAAAAAACCGGCCTTGAATGCGTTTACCTTCGGCCTCCTTGGGC
The DNA here is from genome assembly GCA_964352215.1 of uncultured Bacteroidia bacterium. Lineage (GTDB taxonomy): Bacteria > Bacteroidota > Bacteroidia > J057 > JADKCL01 > CAWUKT01. The sequence goes on along the minus strand of CAYGRE010000100.1, from coordinate 11,448 downwards.
AAAATGTAGCTCATTTCCCATCTAAAGTCGGCTTTGGGGAGGATGGTTGCAACCCGAAACTCTCGCTCCTGATTGTATGAAAACTGGAGGTCAGATGGTCCTTCGTCGAAACTGTGATCGATCTGAGTTGGAGTGGCAATATTGAAATAAATCGGGGCAACTTGGAGCAGGAAGACTTTTTTGGAACTCTGATTGGTAAATTTCCATTCTACCTTCAGCCTGACCTCGGATTCATTTACAATAAGCTCACACTTTTCGGCTTGTACAGTCAATATTTGTTGAGGTTCCATATTGGTATCACTTACTGGAGTTTCATGAGAACTCTCGTGATGATTGCTTACCCGATCAGTCGGCTGACATGAAAAGGTTCCAAGCAATAGCAGAAATGAATATATCAATGGCATTTGCTTCATATTTATGTTGAAGGGATGAGGAGGAATTGGCCCACCGAAATCCGATTAGGGCTTGAGACCTGAGGGTTAGCACGGATCAAAGATGCCAAGGGGGAGTCCCAATCACTGGCGATTCCAGACATGGTTTCACCAGAAATGACTTGGTGCCAAAACACATTTTCGATCAGGAGTACCTCACCACTGCCCAGGGTATTCTGGGTAGCTACTGTGATAGCATCTCCATTTTCTCTCCAAATATGACTCAACATGCTGGAGGTTGTAATACCCACCTTAGTGGCAATTCCACTCAAGGTCTCCCCCCTTGAGACACGATAAGCAGATCCGAAATGCCGGCTTCCGGTTGCATCCCGAAACTCCCCACGGCGGGTCCCAAAATCATTGGTGGTAGTTGAATGCTCTCTTCGAATAAGATTTTCTACATCAATCGCACTTCCCCCTCCATAACCAGGATTCATCCGGTGCTCCTCAGCAGTAGGTGCGGTTTGATTCCTTGCATGCCCACAAACTTCGTGGCCCAAAATGATCCATGCAGGATCTCTTAGCGTCTGAGTTCGGCCTGTCCCTGAATGCGGTGAAGTATCTCCAGCGCCAGTTATGCTCGTCGGATCCTTACCTGTCAAGCCTACATTGTGTCGGGTTCCGGGATAGAAAGTAATCCCTTCCCCTGCAGAAGTCACACTTCTGCCAAACAGAGTATTGACTGGGTGGACCTGAACAGCCCGGGAACCAGCTGCAGTCAAAGAACAAATACATTCACAGGAGGTAGGGGTTGCGCTCGTGGTATGATGAGCGGATCCACGGACTGGACGAGCCGCGCAAAAAGTTCCTCTGCTGGTTGACTCAACGTTTCCTGAAGTCCGATTCACCGTCCAGGACCCCGTTGGGCACAATCTTTGCATCCAACTCTCTACAACGGCAGCGTTGGTTTGAGTGGGATCATTTACAAAAGCTGTCGTGGGATTTGCAACTGCGATGGTCCTTTGAATAACATTTGAAATTGGTCTATTCCGTTGTTGAAGTGTATGTGTAAGTTCGTGGGCTAACAGGTGCTTACCTGGACCCGTATGGGGAGTGAATTCTCTCCGGTTGAAGAAAATATGGTTTCCATAGGTAAATGCCCGTGCATTTACCCGGTTATTCATGGTCTCAGATTGTTGTCCGGTGTGAATCCTCACATCTCCAAAATCCACCCCAAAAGCTCGGCTCATCTCCTCATTTACTTCCGATGGAAGGCGCCGTCCGTTGGGGCTCGCATTCTGAAGGTCAGATTTGGGAAGCCCAAGATCAGCTCCTCGTTGTGGATTCGCTGAATTACTTTCTTTCCGATGGATTTCCTCTTCACATGACTGGCACTTCCGTTGGACCTTCAATGGAACCATTGAAGGGAAGAGTTCCCCTCTAGCTTCTCTTCCATTCAGGACACGATAGGCAAATGCATCAGCCTCTTTTTCGGAATGATCAGTAGGAGAATTCACTCGCACTTGGGTATCCTTGGAAGTAGCGGCAAGGGACTTTTCCAGCTTCAATGCAATTACAGGAAATGACATGGATTTGGATTAATATTCACAGAAAGATACGAAATTATTCCCTGCATGCGTGAGAATCCTAAGAAGCAAGCCCTCAGAAGCGGATAAACTCTTCCCCAAGAAACCAGCCCGACCCAAATCAATGGGCCGGGCTGTCTATTAAAAAACCAACTAAACTCGTCCTTTACTTAGAGATAATATTCGAAATTCTACTTCCGAGTGAGCGGCTCATCCTACCGATGCGTTCGCCCCCGCGCATGAACAGGTAGTACATGACCGGAACGACTACCAGGGTCACGATGGTTGCAAATCCCAATCCGAAGATGATGGTCAAGCTCAATGAACCCCAGAAGATGGCGGTGTCACCACCGGTATAAATCTGAGGATCAAACTCGGTGAAGAGGGTCGTGAAGTTGATATTGAGACCGATGGACAGCGGTAACAGCCCCAGAACCGTAGACGATGCGGTCAGGATAACCGGGGTGAAACGGGTTGATCCCCCTTCCACAATGGCATCTTTCAGACTGAGCCCTTCGTCCTGCTTCATCTGGATGAAGTCGAGGAGGATGATACCGTTGTTCACCACGAGTCCGGCGAGGGCCACGATCCCTACCCCAACCATCACGATGGACATGTCGAGGCCAGAAGTGGCAAAGCCTAACAGTACCCCGGTGATCGAGAAAATGATCTGGGAGAAAATGATGGTGACTTTGGCCAGGGAGTTGAACTGGAACATCAGGATCAGGAAGATCAGGATCATCGATGCGCCCAATGCGGAGCCGAGGAAGGCAGAGGTTTCGGCCTGCTCGACCACCTCACCGGTCATCTCCACGGTCACGCCATCCATCAAGCGGGGATTGGCAGCTTTCCATTCGTCCATCCAGACGATCACATCGGCCACCACCTCGTTGGCATTGGCATCGGCCAGCACATTCGAGCTGATGGTAATTGCCTTTTCCAGGTCCAGGCGGTTGATCGCCCCCAGAGATTCCTGCCGCTTCACTTTCGCAATCGCACTGATGGGTATCGCGTGGAAAGCTCCGGTTGACATGTCCCGGTAATTGATCTGGATTTCCTTCAACTGATCGACGCTTTCCCGGTAGGGCTTCGCGAGGCGAATCATGATCGGGTACTCATCCTCATAAGGACGGAACTGAGAAATCTCCCGGCCAAAGACGGCATTTCGCAAGTCGAAACCGACCTGCCGGTAATTCATCCCCAGCTCGCTGGCCTTGGCTTCATCCATCTCGAAGCTGATCTCTGGTTTTCCGATCTCAAGGTCGGTCTTCAATTCTTCCACCCCTTCGATGATGCCCGAATCGACCTTGATTTTGAGGAATTCGAAGAGGGCGGCCGAGGCGATCTGCACCTTTTCAAACTTCTCACTTCGGACTTCGATGTTGACAGGTTTCGCAGTGGGAGGACCACTCGCCTCTTGCTCCACGACCATCACCGCGTCACCAGGAACGCTCGGGTTGTTGCGCTTTGCATCCCTCAACTCTTTCCGCACCCGGCTCAGAATATCGCGGGAAGAAATACCCCCCCTTTCTTTAAAGGGAATAAACTCTACCTGGATCCGGCTTTTATTGGGATAGATCGAGTTCTGGTTGAAATCCTGGGGAGAACCTGCGCCTTTGGCGACATTGGAGATGATGGACTTAACGATCTTCTTATCGTCTCCGATCGCTTCATTTACAATCTTTTCGAGTTCCAGGGTCACCCGGTTGGTGGTTTCAATCTCGGTTCCCACCGCCAACTGGGTATAGATATACATAAAGTTGGGATCGGCTTCCGGGAAGAATACGGTCTTAGGAGGATTGGAAGCGAAGAAACCAAAGGAGAAAATCAGCAGGAAAATGGTTCCGAGCACCACTGCGTAGGGGTGCCATTCCTGCATGGTCCAGTGGAGGAGCTTCTTGTAGGTCGCGACCATCCAGGGGATGAGGCGATTCTGGAAAAGTTTGATCAATGGGTCGAGTACGAATCGGAAGAGGACCATCAGCATACCCAGAATAAAGAAGATATTGGCGCCGGTACCATTGCCCCCCAGGAGCAACAACACGCCAAAGAGGGCCACTATTCCGAGGATAATCAGGAAGCCTCTGAGACTGGTACCCCGCTTCTCCTCATTTTTCCGCATAAAGGTGGTCGCGAAGACCGGATTGATCACATAAGCGACCAAGAGAGAAGCCAAAAGAATGATAATGATGGTGATAGGCAGGAAGAACATAAATTCTCCAACAATCCCTTCCCAAAATGCCAAAGGCAGGAATGGCGCCATCGTGGTCAGGGTTCCCGCAAATACCGGTACAATCACCTCCCCCGCAGCTTTCTTGGCGGCTCTGACAACTCCCCCTTCTTCGGAGTTCAGGATGCGGTAGGTATTTTCGATCACCACAATCGCATTGTCCACCACAATTCCCAGGGCAAATATAAAGGTGAAGAGTACCACCAGGTTGAGGGTAAACCCAAGCCAGGGCAATACAATGAAGGCGATCAGGGAGGACAATGGTACTGAAAGCCCCACAAAGGTGGAGTCCTGAAGTCCCATGAAGAACATCAGCACCAGGGTCACCAGAATAAATCCGACGATAATGGTGTTGGTGAGGTCACTCAGCATGTTCTTTGTCAGGTAGGACTGGTCGGCTGAGATTTTGAATTCGAATTCATCACGGAAGTCAACCGGTATGTCATTCGTTCTGAAATCCTCTACGATCTGCTTGATCTTGTCAGAGGCATCCACCAGGTTTTCACCCGCTTTTTTGATGACACTGAGGGAGATGGTCGGGGTTCCGTCGAGGCGGGCATAAGATTCTACATCCTTAAAGGCCAGGTTGACATCCGCAATATCTTTCAGATAAGTGGGAGCTCCCCGGCTGTTCCGTACGATCACATTGCGGATTTCCTCCACCGTCTTGAACTTACCGTCAACCTGTAAGGAATAGTCTTTCTGACCGATCGTGACTGAACCACCAGAGATCAGGACATCACGGCTGGAAATGGCATTGGCAACATCTCCCATCGCGATCCCTTTGGACTGCATTTTCACCAGATCGATATCCACCTGGACTTCCTTTTCCTGCACACCGAGCAAATCCACCCGGCGGATCTCAGACAACTGCTCGATTTTGTCCTGAAGGTCTTCCGAGTACTCTTTCAGGATATCTGCCGACAAGTCCGCAGATATATTGATGAACATGATCGGAACCTGAGACAAGTCAATGTCCTGTACAAATGGGTCGGCAGGCAGATCAGTTGGCAAATTAGACTTCGAATTGTCCACTGCTTCCTGACAGTCCTTCTTGGCCTCATCGATATCGACATTGGTTTCAAATTCAACAATCACCACTGAAAAGTCCTGAATCGACTGAGACTTGATCTTCTTCACCCCTTCGATGGACTTGAGTTCCTTTTCGATGTGGTAGGTGATATTTTTTTCGATGTTCTCAGGGGTATTTCCGGGATATGGCGTACCGATGTAAATGGTCGGGATCGAAATTTCCGGAAAATTCTCCTTGGGCAGCGAGTTGAACGATATTATACCCAGCAGGACAACGATCCCGGTCAACACAAATGTGGTGACACGGTTGTCGATGGCCCAACTGGACATGAAGAATTCTTTGAATTTATCCATGGTATTTCTGTATTAACCGCTGATCAATTGGTGAACAAAACCTGAGCACCTTCACTGAGACCAGCTGCGCCTTCGGTGATAAGCTGAGCACCTTTTTGCAGGCCACTCAGTACTTCGATATTGCCCTGGTAAGAAATACCGGTGGTGATTTCGACCCGTTGCGCGGTGTATTCTCCATTTTCAGAACGAACTGCAACCATGACAAATTCCTTGTCACCCACCGACTGAACCTGGTTGATCGGCACGACAATCGCATTTTCATTGCTGACATCGTTGATCGCGATTTCCCCGCTGAGGTTCGCTTTCAGCATCTGGTCACCACCCGGCAGGTCCACTTCAACAGTAACCGTCCGGTTGACAGGATTGATGTTCTGGCTGATGGTGCTGACTTTGGAGTCGACCGTTTTCCCGATCATCGGGAATTTGATGGTCACCTTGTCCCCCCGTTTGATATAGGGGATATAGGCCTCTGACACATCTGCCTTGAAGGACAGCGAGTTCAGGTTGAGGATATTGAAAGCCGGCATTCCGGGAGCGACCACTTCACCCACTTTGGGCGTTACCTGGTCTACCACCCCTGAGATAGGAGAGCGAATCTCCATCAGGCTCAGTTGCTCCTGGGTAGTGGCGATGCGTCTTTCCAGTCCTTCCTTTTGGGTCTTGGCCTGGAGCAGCTGAATTTCAGAGCCGATCTTTTGGGCCCAGAGGTTCTTTTGACGCGAATAAACCGTATCCGCCAATTCGAGCTGAACCGCCAATTCATCCAGACTTTTGCGCAGGACATCATCGTTCAGACGTCCGAGCAGTTGGCCACGTTTTACATTCTGGCCTTCCTTCACATTGATCTGAGTGATCATTCCCGCCATCTGAGGACTTACCATCACATTGTTGTCCGCGATGATAGAGCCTTGCACATTTACATAGTGCTCGAAGGTCGTTTCTTTTACTTCGGTTACCTTGACAGGGACTCGGGTATCGGTCACCACATTGGTATCCAGTTCAGCGATTTCCAATTCCAAGGCACGAATCTTGGTGTTGATTTCCTTGCGTTGGGTCTTCAACTCGGAAAGCTCTTCTTTTTTCTTGTCGAGATCGCCGGGCTTTTCCCCACCACAGGCAGTAAGCAAAAGCAGCGCGGCAAATGAGAAGACGAAGAGGCGATTTATTTTAATTGATGATCTCACGGTAGATTGATAGAAGGTTGACATGATTATTCAGTGTCTGAGTTTTGAATTTCTGAAGGGGCAAATCCTCCCTGGACACGACGCAATTCAATCTTGGCAAGGTTGTAGTCGTAGAGGGCAGAGAGGTAGTTAATTTGAGAAGTCAAAAGGGTGCTTTCAGCGTCAATCACTTCCAGATTTGATCCGATCCCTTCCTCGTATTTGGTGGTAGAGATGCGGTACACTTCTTCTGAAAGCTCCACATTGCGCCTGGCATTGTCGACGTCTTCATACGCATTGATGACATTGGTGACCGCGCTCCGGGTTTCCATCTTGGCGGACTCGCGGAAAATGTCCAGGTTATTGCGGAGTTGGTCGATCTTCAAGGTGGTCTGCTGGATACGGGCTCTCTTTTGCAATCCGTCAAAGAGGGTCACATTGTATTGTATGCCAAACAGTGAAGAACGGAACCAGTTTCTTTCCAGATCGAGCCTGAAAAAGGTCGGTCTGGCAGTGGAATAGTTCAATGAGGCAAAACCAGCCAGGGTACCAAAACCGCCCAGGCGGTTGCGCTTGATGTCCAACTCGTTCAATCTGATCTGTTGGTTCAGGAGACGGGTTTCCAGGCGTTGCTCGCTGTAATCCGCATCCATCGCCAGATCTTCCAATGGCGCAAGTTCCACGTCCTCATCGATCCGGTCGCTCAGTACGATCACTTCTTCAATTGGCATCCCCATTTGAAACTTTAACAGATCGTAGCCCAGGTCTACCAGGCGATACACCTTGCGTTGCTCCACCACCAGGTTGTTCAACTGAATCTGAAGCCGGTCGACGTCGACCTTTTCTGCAAACCCTTGCTCATACAGGGCCTTGGTAGAATTCAGCAGTTCTTGCAAGCGGGTGACATTTGCCCCCAGCAATTTGGCGCGTTCTTCTCCTGCCAATGCATTGTAATAAGCTTTGGCCACATTGACCGCAACTTCTTCTTCGGTGCGTTGCAGGTTGATCTCACTCAAGGAGGTATATTCTTTCGCAGCCTGAAGCCCAACGATCCAGGAACCGTCAAAGATCAACTGGCTGATGTCACCTTGTACGGATGCATTGTGCCTGATCCCGAAATTGGCGGTCTGGAAATAGACCGAATCCGGCAAACCTTCAGGAATGGCGGGTGCGGTTGGGTCCAAAGCAAAATTCCGAATGTCAATCACGGACACCGGAAGTTCGAGGTACTGGGTATAATTGGCGTTGGCACTGACCTGAGGGAGGCCAATTCCTACCAATTCTCTGACCCGCTTATCTGCGATATAGGTTTCAAAGCGGGCATTCTCGATGCTCTTTTGATTCCGCAACGCATACGCAATGCTTTGTTGCATTGTAAACTGTACACCGTCCCCACCTGGCGGATTCTGCGCCTGGGCGAAGGACGCTGAAAGGGTGATGAACAGCAGCAGGATTACAGCAAAATGGCTCTGTATCCTACCCATAGTTCGCTTACTCATCTTCTGATTGGTTAAGGTATTTATAGATCAATTTCTTTCCTTTTATAGTCACAATTCCGTGCAGAAACAGCCTGAATTGCTCGGCCTGCACTTCATAGAGATCGTATTCACGTGGAGAAAAGGTCTCCGGATTGAAAACCATATCCAATTGCTCCACCCGGAGTTTGGTCACGATTTCGATGTTCATGTCTTTTCGGTAAAGCCCCTGCTTGACCCCGGTGACCAGATTGGTCCGCACCGCATCCATCACATAATCTTGTTTGAATTCGTCAAAGAGGCACCAGGCCTTGGGATAATATTTTTGGATCTCATAGACCATCGTGGTCGGGATCTCTTGCATGGATTTGGTGAAGGCTTGCAGGATCATGAGAAATTCTTCGACCGCGTTGCCGGCCTTTTCCATGATCCCATTGGTGATGCACTTCTCTTGGTGGAAGTGGCTTGAAGTGACCCCATGTACGATGTCGGCTTTGTTTGAAAAGTACTGATAGACAGTCTTTTTGGACATTCCAAGCTCTTTCGCGATGTCGTCCATGGTCACTGACCGGACGCCGCGTCGCTTGAACAAGCTCTCAGCTTCCGTCAGTATTCTGTCTCTGGTTTCCATTCTGATTTCATATCCGTGGCGAAACTACGGAAACATTTTCAATGTCAAAAGTTTCCAGAGTTTCCCAGCAATAACTTTCCCCCTGGGGTATTGTTTCGTTGGGGTGGTTTATTTTTTCAGCATGTTTCCCAATGCGCCAAGGGCATGCATTGGGAAACATGCTGATCTACCTTAGCGTCCTCTTCCACATCCTACCTGTGGATTAACCCCTCCCCCTTTTCTCATGGATTCACTAGCTTGCCGGGCAAGATGATCGCACTGCAACACAACCGCTCGCTTCTTCCTTTCAATACTTTTGGCATTGATGCTAAGGCTGGCCTCTACACTGAGATTGATAACGAGGACCAAATCCGGGAATACCGGGAACGGGAAGACCTGACCCAACTGCCCTTGTTGATCCTGGGCGGGGGCTCCAATATTCTCCTGACACGGGACTTCCCCGGCTTGGTGATGGACATCAGGATCATGGGCCGAACCGTGATGAAGGAACATAAAGAGGATGTAGTGGTCGAATTCGGGGCTGGGGAAAATTGGCATGAACTGGTTCTGTACTGCATCGAACAGGGCTGGGGAGGAATTGAAAATCTTTCTTTGATCCCTGGCAAAATCGGCGCTGCTCCCATCCAGAACATTGGGGCTTATGGGGTCGAATTGAAAGATGTCTTCGAATACCTGGAATTGATGCACCTGGAAACGGGGCAAATCAAGCGGTTCGATGCAGATGATTGTCGATTTGGCTACCGTGACTCTGTTTTTAAACGGGACCTGAAAGGCAAAGTGGTGATCCTGCGGGTTGCTTTGCGCTTGACGAAAAAGAACCACCAGATCAAAACCGAGTACGGTGCCATTAAGAATGAGTTGGCAGCCCGTGGGATTCGGGAGCCAGGCATCCGGGATGTAAGTGATGTGGTGATCTCGATCCGCCAAAGCAAGCTCCCTGACCCGGCTGAGATCGGCAACGGGGGAAGTTTCTTCAAAAACCCGGAAGTCAGTACGGAGTTCCACGACCAGTTGAAGGAAAAATTCCCTGAGATGCCCTCCTATTTCATCAACGAGACCACTATGAAGATCCCGGCAGCCTGGCTTATCGATCAGGCTGGTTGGAAAGGCCAGACCTTTGGCAATTATGGTATTCACAAAAACCAGGCCCTCGTACTGGTAAACTATGGGGGAGCTTCGGGAAAAGACATCTACGATCTATCCACCCGGATTCTCGAATCGGTCAAGCAGCATTATGGGATCGAGTTGGAGCGTGAAGTGAATGTGGTGTGAAGTGCTTCTGGTTCGGTCCTTTTTGGACCGAATGTAAATTGGACGCTTGAAATCCGGCAGTTGCAATCAGCCTCAGTTATTGATGTAGTAGCTATTCAACTCCAGTTCTGTAATCCATGGCGTGTTCGCATTTTGCCGGTTTTCCCGCTTGATCAAACCTACCCCCTTCGCGAAATAATCTCTTTGGTTGGCACAGGACTCCTGACTTCCCCCACACATGTAGTTGAACTGGATGACCACCAATACACTGTCAAAAGATTGACTGCCAACCGCAACTGTGGAATCCTTGGTGATCGTTTTTCCCAAAATCTGAGACCCTTGTGCAAACTCCGTGATGGGAAAAATCAAATATTCGGTTTCACTGAGGAATTTCATAAAATGAGGGTCGCGGTAGCTGATACGTGGCATCCCTGTCATCGTGTATCCATTTACAAAAATCTCTTCGTATCCCGCGGTCAGGATACCATTCTGAATCAACATGGGAAGGGCAAGCGTGTCCCAAACCGGATCGGGGGCCGGCCATTCAGCAACATCGAATATATGCATTTGATAATCGGGGTCCACCTTCATGGTATCACCACTGCTGTAAACCCAATAAGAGCCGGGATAGGCGGGAAAGTAGCATAAAGGTGCAATGGTATCAAATGCGGTAACCTGCTGACCGTTGTTTGTCCCTGTGGTATCGGTGGTTCCGGTAGTATCTGCGGGAGTATTGGGATCAGCGGGTCCGATATCAGGGTCTTGGGTGCATGAGATGCTCAACAACAAGAGTAAAATGATTCCTGTACAAGCAGAGGTCTGTATCCAAGGGTGTAGGTTCAATGATGATCGCATAGGTATTTATTTATAGGTTAGTGTATAAATATAACACTAAAAATTACATGACCCCCCATTGGGTTTAGTGGTTGATAAAGCAACTCGTCCAGACCTTATCTTTTCACCATCTTTAATTCCTTGGCCCAGCCTTCGTTGCCACCTTCAACCCGAAGGATATAGATTCCTTTCGCCCAGTGCCGGATATCCACCAGCAGGGTTCCCTCCTCTCCTGCCAACTGGCTCCGCCAGACTTCCCGCCCCAGGGCGTCATAAGCACCTACTCTTCCACCTGCCATCTCTGGCAGGTACCACGCCAACTGGAATTCGTCCTGTGCTGGCACCGGTGAAACCTGTGCCCAGGCATCTCCTTCCCAATATGCCCAGGCAATATTGGAACGGGCCACTTGGCCGGACGGGTCTTCAACCCGCACCCGGTACCGGTTCCAGCCGGGTAGCGGCTGTGCATCCAAATGGTTGGCTGTATTTATTCCTCCAGCTCCTCCGCTCTCCAACACCCC
>CAYGRE010000099.1:0-26777 GCA_964352215.1 uncultured Bacteroidia bacterium | reverse complement strand
CAATCAAGACGTTCAAAGAGTCTGAAGCTGAGATCAAGAGCCGGATTGCCCGCGATGCCCGTTCCACCCTCTCACAGGAAAGACTGATTGCCAGGGTTAAGCGTGAAAACGACTTCACCACCAACCAGGAAAACATCGACAAGTTCAACCAATTCCTGGAAGGTCAAAATGCCTCTGCCCAATATACCAAAGGCTTTTGGCGTCCGGTCGATTCGCTGATGACCGACCTCAAAACCCTCCCCATCTACAGCATCGGCAAAGACGCAGACAAGACCGAAGGAACCATCATGGACTTCGCTGAGTATTACGTTGCCGCCCGCAAGGGATTGGAAGGCGTAACGATTCCAGAAGCTACCGATAAATTCCTGGAAGGTTATTTTGAAAAAGAGGCTTTGGCTTTCGAAGAGTCTCAACTGCCCAAAAAATACCGCGAGTACCGCGAGTTGCTGAAGGAATACCGCGATGGCATCCTGCTCTTTACGCTGACTGAAGACAAAGTCTGGCGCAAGGCAGTAGAAGACACCACAGGCCTGAAAGAATATTACGATACCCACAAGGATGACTTCCGTGCCGGGGAACGGGTCAAGGTAGACGAATACATTTCGGACAATAAGGCCACTGTGGACCGGGTTCTGGAAATGCTCAAGGAAGGAAAGACAGAAGAAGACATTACCAAAGAACTGAATGCCTCTTCTGCGCTGAACCTGACCGTTCGTACCCAGACTTATGAAAAGGGGAAATCAGAGGCTATTGATCCTCTCTTCACCCAAAAGCCCGGCTATACTTCCGGTATTACCAATTACGGCAACAACCGCTTCCGGGTATTTGTCCTGAAGGAGCTGGTCCCTGCCGGCCTGAAGTCCTTTGACGATGCCAAGTCTGAAGCTATCACACAATATCAAAACTACCTCGAAGCCGAATGGCTGAAGGAACTTGAGAACCGCTATCCAGTAGTTGTCAAGGAGGAGGTAGCGACCAATCTGTTCAAATAAATATATGAGATTTCTCCGCTCTACCCCTCTTGTTCTGTTGTGCCTCTTCGCACTTCAGTTCTGGAGCTGTAATGGCGGTGAGCTCCCCATAGACGATGAGGTCATTGTTAAATTCAAAGACAAATACCTCACCAAGTCTCAACTCTCATTCTATATTCCGAACGGCATTCCGGAACGTGACAGTGCCCGCTATGCACAGCAGTTCATTACCCAGTGGATCAAGGAGCAGGCTGTGATGGATAAGGCCCTGACCGAAGACCAGGAACTCGCCGACCGCGTTGAATACAAAGTTCAGGATTACCGGGCGAAGTTGATCATGCACGAGTATGAGTCGAAACTGGTAGAGCGGTCTATGGACCAGGAGATTGAAGATTCTTCGATCCAGAGGTTCTACGATAACAATATCGAATACTTCAAAAGTAAAGAGGAGTTCTACTCTTATTTCTACCTTGCTACGACCGAAAATAATTTAGGTCAGATTGATCAATGGATGCGGAGTTCCAAGGAGTCGGATTTGAATAGTCTGAGAAATTGGGCCAGCACCAACACCCTCGAGGCCAAACTGGACAGCAGTTATGAAGGCGGAACGGTTGTCAACCAACTTTCCAAGGGTTATTACGGGAGTCTCAAGAAAGTCGGGATTGGACAATTAATTCAATGGACCGGCGTTATACAAGGTGAAAGACGTAGATATCGGTTTAAATTGATCGATGTAGTCAAGATTGGAGAATACCTCCCGATCAGTTTGTGCCGGGAAAGGATCAAAAATTCATTGCTGAATGACCGTCGGGTTAAACTGATTGAAGACACAGAAAACAAAATCGTCAAGGATGCCCAAGCGCAAAATTACATTCAACGCTAAGTCTCTCTTTATTCAGTCCGGGATGCTCTTGGCCCTTATTTTGGGTTCATGGTCTTTCGGTATGGGACAATCTGTGGATCGGGTTGCCGCCATTGTAGGGGATGATATCATTCTCCACTCTGAGATTTTGGCCCAAATCCAGTACTATAAGCAGAATGGGGTTGAAGATGATGGCTCTATGTACTGCACCGTCATGGAGGAGAAAATCTTTGAGCACTTATTGCTCAATAAGGCACGGCAGGATTCGGTTGAGGTCTCAGACGATGAGATCAGCTCCGAGCTTGAACGCCGGATGGCTTACTTCGTCCAGGGCTATGGCGGTGTTTCACAGCTTGAAGAGGTCTACGGCAAGCCCATGATCGAAATCAAGGACGACCTCCGCGATGAGGTCAAGGACAAATTGTTGGTCGACCGCATGCGGCAGCGCATCCTTTCGGATGTCACCGTCACCCCGAGAGATGTCAAGCGGTTTTACTCTGAAATACCCAAGGATTCTCTCCCCCTGCTTCCCGCAGAGGTTGAGCTTTACCATATCGCTATCATGCCGAAGGCTTCTGATGCCAGTAAGCAGGCCGCCTACGACCAACTCAAAGAGATCCGTGAAAAGATCGTTTCCGGTGCTGAAACCTTTGGGGACATGGCCAGTAAATATTCCCGCGACCCGGGCAGCGCCCGCGCCGGTGGCGAATTGGGTACCTTTGGCCGGGGTCAAATGGTTCCCGAATTTGAAGAGGTGGCCTTCAATATCAATGAAGGCGATGTCTCCGAGATCTTTGAAACTGATTACGGCTACCACATCATCCAGGTCTCCAACAAAATCGGCCAGACGGTAACGGCGCGTCATATCCTGATCACTTCGTCGATCAATTCAGATGACGATGCGAAAGCCATGGCCAAGCTGAACGATATCCGCTCCTGGATCATGGAAACGGATACCCTTCCTTTCCAAACTGCTGCCTCCAAGTATTCTGACGACCAATCCACTTCCACTTATGGTGGAAATATCAAGAATCCCCAATCAGGTGAGTCCAGGGTGCCTATCGACATGCTCGATTCCGACTTTTTCTTTCTCGTGGATGAGATGGAAGAAGGGGAAATCAGCGAACCTTCCGAGTGGTTCAGCCCTGATAAAAAACGTGGATTTCACATTGTCTATCTGAAGCGGCGGGTTCCTCCCCACATTGCCAATCTGGGAGACGATTACTTTAAAATTCAGCAAGCAGCTCTTCAGGCTGAACAAGGTATGTCCCTTGAGAGTTGGTTCAAAAGAGCTGTAACCAATATTTACATTGACATCAAAAGCGAGGAATGCATCGGGGTACTCCCCTACCTGCTTCCTTCCGCTCAAAATAAATGATCTCCAATGAGCAAAACGTACAAAAATGAGAAGGAGGCGGCTGATGCGTTGGCCTCTATTTACAAAGACCTCAAGCAGGAGGTTGGTAAGGTGATCATCGGGCAGGAGGATGTAGTTGAGAAACTCATCATTGCCCTCTTCTGTAAAGGCCACAGTTTATTGGTAGGGGTTCCCGGCCTGGCTAAAACGCTCTTGATCAGTACTGTTTCTCAGGTATTGGACCTGAACTTCAACCGGATTCAGTTTACTCCTGATCTGATGCCTGGTGACATCCTGGGTTCAGAGATTCTGGAAATGGATGAGGAAACCAACCGTCGCCAGTTCAAATTCATCAAGGGTCCGATTTTTGCAAATATTGTCCTTGCGGATGAGATCAACCGTACGCCTCCCAAAACCCAGGCTGCCTTGCTGGAAGCCATGCAGGAGAAGAAGGTTACCGTAGCAGGTCACTCCTACAAGCTGCAGGAGCCATTTTTTGTACTGGCTACTCAGAACCCGATCGAGCAGGAAGGTACTTACCCACTGCCAGAAGCCCAGTTGGACCGTTTCATGTTCAATATTCTGGTGGACTACCCTTCCGTCGAGGAGGAAATCCAAATCGTCAAGGAAACCACCGGTTCCAAAAATGTTGACCTCAAGGTCATCCTGAAACGTGAAGAAATCCTGGAATTTCAGGAATTGGTGCGCAAGGTTCCGGTTACGGACAATGTTGTGCAGTATGCGGTTCGTCTGGTCAGCAAGACCCGGATTACCACCGATCATGCGCCTGACTTCGTCAAAGAACTGATCACCTGGGGTGCCGGCCCCCGTGCTTCTCAATACCTGATTCTCGGTGCCAAATGCCACGCGCTGCTGCATGGTAAGTACAGTCCCGATATCGAAGACTTACGTGCGGTTGCGGTGTCTGTATTGCGCCACAGGATCGTTCCCAGTTTTACGGCTGAAGCGGAAGGCATTACCCCCGGAGACATCATCAACCGCCTCCTCAAAGAAACGAACTAAATGGACATACGTACCGATTTCCTGGTGATCGGATCAGGAGTGGCCGGCCTGTCTTTTGCATTGAAGGCCGCCTCCCTGGGAAAGGTACTTGTCATTACCAAAGCCAAAAAGGAAGAATCCAATACCAGTTGGGCGCAGGGTGGGATTGCTGCGGTTGTCTCTCAAATGGACACGACTGAAAAGCATCTCGCAGATACGCTGGATGCCGGTGATGGCCTTTGTGATGAATCGGTGGTCCGCATGGTGGTGGAAACCGGCCCGATCCGGGTCCAGGAGTTGATCGACTATGGTGCGCGGTTCGACCGCAATCCTGATGGTACCCTCAGCCTGGGCAAGGAAGGTGGGCATTCTGAGCACCGTATCCTCCACTCCAAGGATGCTACGGGCTGGGAAATCGAACGCACATTGTTGGAAGCGGTTCAACAAAATGAAAATATCACGGTTTACGAGCATTTCTTTGCCGTAGATCTGCTGACCCAGCACCACTTGGGGCGTTACCTCAACCGGGGAACTCCGGATGTGGAGTGCTATGGTGTCTATGCGCTGGATGTACACCAGCAGGAAATGATCCGGATCCTGAGCCGGCTCACTATCCTTGCTTCCGGCGGTGCCGGAAATGTGTATGCCGCTACGACGAACCCGAGTGTTGCCACGGGTGACGGCATTGCGATGGTCTACCGGGCCATGGGGCGGATCGCCAATATGGAATTCGCACAGTTCCACCCGACCTCCTTTTATGATCCTGGTGTGCGCCCGGCATTCCTCATCACTGAGGCCTTGCGGGGAGCTGGAGCCATCCTGCGGACCTTCTTTTCCAAGACCCCTTTCATGGGGGACTATGATCCCCGCAAAGACCTCGCACCGAGGGACATCGTTGCCAGAGCGATTGACTCGGAAATGAAAAAGTCCGGTTCTGAGCATGTATGGTTAGATGCCACGCATATTGATCCAAAAGAGATCAAGGGCCACTTTCCGACCATTTATGAAAAATGTCTTTCCAAAGGGATCGACATCACCAAAGACTATATCCCGGTGGTACCGGCTCAGCATTATACTTGTGGAGGGGTGCAGACCGACCCTGGAGGCGCAACTTCTATCCACCGCCTGTACGCTTGTGGAGAGGTCAGTTGCTCCGGTCTTCACGGTGCGAACCGGCTCGCCTCCAATTCTCTGCTGGAAGGGCTGGTCTATGCCCACAATATCTTTGAATCCATCAAGGACAGCTACCAGGAAAATGAATACCGTGAGGACATTCCCCAGTGGGATGAGAAGGGCACGGTCAAGCAAGATGAGTGGGTCCTGATCTCGCACAATTTCCGGGAAGTACAAAACCTGATGAGCAATTATGTGGGAATTGTCCGAAGCGACCTTCGCCTGGACCGGGCCATGCGACGCCTGAGCCTGATCCACGAAGAGACGGAAGAGTTTTACCGCCATACCAAAGTCTCTCCTGAGCTTTGTGAATTGCGCAATATCATCACTTGTGCCTACCTGACGGTGAAGAGTGCCAAAATCAGAAAAGAAAGCAGGGGACTGCACTTTACCACTGATTATCCTGAGAAGTTGCCATACGCTTACGACACAGTACTCTGAATGATATTGTTGCTTCCTGATATCAGTTTGTAACGATATACTATGCCATCCAAGCCTATTTAAAGTACCTTCGCCGACGAATTCGGGCAGATAATCAAATAATCCCTGTAAGTGTCCAGATATTTGCTACTTTCGCAGACTCGAAAAAGTTTCTATTTCTATTATGTCCTACATTGATTCTGACGCTTTGACACTTAAAGCTACCTTGCCCGACTTCAACGAATGGGGAGGTCCTGTTACCAACAGTACTTCTGATCCTGAGTTGTGGGAGTCTGGTGTGATACAGGTCAATCCCAATCTGGATCAGGAGCAATCCTACTGGCTGAATTTCTTTACCAACAAGCGGGAATGGTTTTCTCTCCTCGTTCTCAACGCTGCGGGAAAAACGGTCATGCAGAAAGAAAAGCGTAGCCGTGAAGGCCACAATCTGGTAAGCCTGGACACTTCCTTGCTGCCTCTTGGTACTTACAAACTGCGTATCCTCACCGACGGCAGAATATTGTCCGGCATCCTGAACATAGCGTCCTGATCGTTCCTCCTGCCTGTCCTATCCATCGGTTCCTGATCCTTCGTCAAGCATTATAAAAAAATGGCCGCCGCTCCCCAAAAGAGAACGACGGCACTCCTTCCAAAATGGTGACAGCCTAGTGTTCCTTTTCCGGATTCACCGTGTCTCCATCCTGGGATTTATTTTCTTGCTCCGGCTCCGATTCCGATTCCCGCTGATCATTGCCATCAGGTCTTCTTGGGGAGCGAGGTGTTGACTCCTTAGGATCCGGGCGCCTTTCCTCATCAGAATTCGCTTTTTTTGCCATTGCACTTTTTTCCATCACGCCCCACCCAAGAATGGGCGTGGCGTGGAGTTTCTCTGCGAATCGGTGCATCCAAGAGCGGTCATTTTCCCGATGACCAGTTTGCTCTTTTTGCCAACTGTTCGTATTCCTAGGACGAATTCGTGCATTGATTGTGAATTTTTCAAGTTAATGCATCGCTTTTGTCTACCATTCGTCCTGCCTATCTTGCGGTATGCAAACTACGGTCGCAGAGGAATACGACATTGCTATCATTGGGGCCGGCCCTGCGGGTAGTACTTGTGCCCTCGCCCTGAAAGGTTCTGGTTTGCGGGTGGCATTGGTCGACAAGGCTTCCTTTCCCAGGGACAAAGTCTGTGGGGATGCTATTCCGGCCCGTTGTGAAAAAGTTCTCCGTGCCATTGATCCTGTCCTCGGTGACCAATTGCTCGCTTTTCACGAGAAGACCGCTATCAAAGGTTGTCGGGTAGTTGCACCTAACCGCGCCTATTTCGACTATTCATTTCATACCCACGGCTATTGTAGCAAGCGGATTTCGTTTGACAATTTCTTATTGGGACTGGCCCTTGAAACTGGACAGGTGGATTATCTGGAGGAGTTTCAGGTGGGGGAGGTGGTTCGGGAAAGAGAAGAAGGCTGGCTGATTATTGGGAAAGATGGACGGTGCTTGAAAAGTAAAGCAGTCGTGGGGTGTGACGGTGCCCAATCTGTACTGGCCAGGCAGTTGGCCGACTTCAAGCTGGACAATGACCACCATTGTGCGGCGGTGAGGGGGTACTACCAGGGCATCGAGGGGCTGGACGAAAACAAAATGGAGATCCATTTTCTGGACGATCACTTACCGGGATACTTCTGGATCTTTCCCCTTCCGGATGGTTGGGCCAATGTCGGTTTTGGGATGCTGTCCAATCAAATCTCGGCGAAGAAGATTCGGTTGCGTCAATCCTTGGAGGAGATTGTCAGTACTTCGGAGGGGTTGAAGGAAAGGTTCCGCAATGCCAGCCTTGCCGGAGGCATCAAGGGTTTTGGGCTCCCGATGGGCTCCCGTAAGGTCCGGGTAAGCGGGGCCGGGTTCCTGCTCTGTGGGGATGCCGCCGCCCTGGTTGAACCCGCTACGGGAGAAGGAATTGGCAATGCGATGTTGAGCGGTAAGTTGGCCGCCGATCATCTGAAGGAAGCATTCTCACGCAATGACCTGAGTGCAGATAAATTGGCCAAATACGACCAGGCGCTATATGGAAAAATCTGGAAGGACCTGAGACGGAAATACCTGGCTCAGAAGTACCTGGGCGAACGCCGGAAGCTGATGAACTGGTTGGTGAACCGGGCAGGAAAGCCGGGACCCATTCAATGGATTATGCGCAAAGTTTTTTGAAGGAATAGTATACACTGCCAAGCACCCCCAGCCTGACTGGAAAGACAAAATCATCTTTAGATGTCGCCGTGGAGCTAGCCCCCAGACTTGAACCGGTCAAAAATTTCATCGGTCATAGGCAGGCTCATTTCTTTCTTGAGGGTCTTCATCACCACCTTGGACTGGATTTGCCCTACCCCATCGATCTTTGACAGCTTTTCAACGATGAATTGCTGGTAATCGGCAATGCTCGGAGAGAACATCTTAAGCAGGAAATCTCCATCCCCGGTAATGTGGTAAGCTTCTACGATTTCATCCGTTTTCTCGATCGCTTCAGTGAAAGTTTCGATCTTAAAATGGGAATGGTAATTGAGCTTCACCTCAATGAAAACGATCACATTCAGTCCAAGCCCGGCTGCGCTGATCAATGCATGGTAAGATTGGATGAATCCCCCCGTTTCCAGTTTTCTGACCCGCTCCAGGGTGGGGGCCGGGGAAAGTCCTACTTCGGTAGCCAGCTGAGCATTGGTAACCCGGCCACGTTCCTGAAGGATGCGCAATATATTGAAGTCTATTCGATCCAGTTTCATAAATAACCTTATTTCACCACCACTAAATAAAAATCCGCAGTGGATATCTCTGCGGGCAATTCTTCTTTACACGAACTCGAATACAACTATTTCTTCCGCGACTATCCCTCTGAATTCGGGAATAAATGATCTGTTTCAAATATAGACAGTTTCTTCAGGATTTCCACTAAATTTGCCGCCATGCAGTATTCGGAAATCTTTCCCAAGGTGATCTCCCATGCCAAAGAGTATGGATTTGTGTTCCCATCTTCTGAAATCTATGACGGTCTCAGCGCGGTCTATGATTACGGTCCTATGGGGGTGGAATTGAAAAAGAACATTGAGGATGCCTGGTGGCGTGCCATGGTTCAGATGCATGAGAACATTGTGGGTCTGGATTCTGCCATCCTGATGCACCCCACTATATGGAAAGCTTCGGGGCACGTGGATGCCTTCAACGACCCTCTGATCGACAATAAGGACTCCAAGAAGCGCTACCGTGCCGATGTCCTGGTCGAAGATTATATCGAAAATAAGCTGGAAAAAAAGATCCGCAAGGAGGTAGACAAAGCTGCCAAGCGGTTCGGAGAGAGCTTTGACGAAGAAAAGTTCCGCGAGACCAATGGCCGGGTAATTGGTTATCAGCAGAAGATCAACGATATCCAGAGCAAATTTGCCAGCCTGCTGGAGAAGGACGACCTGGAAGGCCTGCGGGACCTGATCATCGAATTGGAAATTGCCGATCCTGAATCTGGTTCCCGCAACTGGTCGGAAGTCCGCCAGTTCAACCTGATGTTCAAGACCCAATTGGGTGCTACCGCCGATGCTGCCACGGACATCTATATGCGTCCCGAAACTGCACAGGGGATTTTTGTCAATTTCCTGAATGTCTATAAAACTTCCCGCCAACGGCCTCCTTTTGGAATCGCTCAGATCGGAAAAGCCTTCCGCAACGAGATCGTAGCCCGTCAGTTTATCTTCCGGATGCGTGAATTCCACCAGATGGAAATGCAATTCTTTGTCCAACCCGGTACGGAACTGGAATGGTTCAAGCACTGGAAGGAAAAGCGGATTGCCTGGCACAAAGCCCTTGGTCTGCCTGTCGAAAAGCTTAGGTTCCATGAACATGAGAAACTGGCCCACTATGCCAATGCCGCTGAAGACATACAATTTGAATTCCCGTTTGGGTTCAAAGAACTGGAGGGAATTCACTCCAGAACTGACTTTGATCTCAAGCAGCACGAGCAGTTCAGCGGCAAGAAACTCCAGATTTACGATCCGGAACTGAAGGAAAACTATGTTCCTTATGTGGTGGAGACTTCTGTCGGTCTGGACCGGACCTTCCTGGCCCACCTGAGCAATGCCTATACGGAAGAGGAAATCAATGGCAAGACCCGCACGGTGCTCAAGCTCCATCCGGTGCTGGCACCGATCAAGGTCGCGGTATTCCCATTGGTGGAAGCTGATGGCCTCCCCGAGATTGCCCTCGGCATCTTCAATTCTCTGAAGTACGACTTCCGTACCCATTATGAGGATGGCCGCGACTCCATCGGCAAGCGGTATCGCCGTATGGATGCCATCGGAACCCCTTATGCGATTACGGTGGACCACCAGACCAAGGAGGACAATACCGTCACCATTCGGGAGCGGGATTCTCTGGATCAGATCCGCATTCCGATTGATCAAATCCATGCCACGGTTGCGGACCGGCTGTCTATCCGGAATGTCTTTTCGCAGATGTAGGTTAACCTGGGATGCAATGCCTTTCTGTTCCTTCCCTCTTCCTGAAGAGAGA
This sequence comes from uncultured Bacteroidia bacterium, assembly GCA_964352215.1. GTDB lineage: Bacteria > Bacteroidota > Bacteroidia > J057 > JADKCL01 > CAWUKT01. Next base: position 16,441 of record CAYGRE010000099.1, on the reverse strand, counting down.
GGTTCCGTTGTGTATATCGGTACTTTCTATACTTGACCCGACATTTTTTTAACTCAAGAAACTATCCTGACTGCGTAAGAATCAGGATGGACAATGGCTTTCTTGTGACTCTACAAGGCCAAGTGCTCAATCTGGGTACGTAAGATGATTCCACACTTATCCGCAAAGATTGGGGGGATTGACCGGTGAGGCGTGTATCCATTTCAAACACCTTACGCCATGTACCAAATTAATTTTCTTTACCAATTGCCCTTGTCCGGAACCCATCCTGGCGTTCCAGGCGTGTCCGCGATCCTTACTTCCCAAACCCAAATGATCCTATTGGAGTACAGCCAGACCTATTGTATTTATTGACCAGGCGGCAAACCCTTTGTGGCGAAAGCCCAGACCTAACCATTGATGAACCTTTTATATTGCAACCACAACTTACAGACCTTTTTTGTCCGACCTAAACGCCCGACGAAAACTAAATGCTGAAACCGTAAGACATTGCTTTTACGGGTTTGCCCGGAGCCTTGAAAAAGACTCCGGGCTTTTTCTTTGTCTGGTGCTGGCTGAAATTGACTGAGGTAGAAAAGGCTTCGCTGTGCTGGTCTGGGCATTCTAAAAACAAGCCTTTCTGCGATGGGTCCCATAAAGTGGAAAATTGGCAGGGGTAAGGGAGAAAGGCATCAGGCAAAGATTCGGCGCTTCAACTGGATAGACAACAAGGATCGTCATGCTGGTGCGTAAAATGGATCGGCAAGCTGGATAGACCAGGAAAGCTTCTCACACAGAAATGGGTGAGATATACTCCACCGGATGCTGAACCGCCTCCGGTGTATCCTCCGTTTCGTCAGGAGTCCGGTTGCGCACCAGAAAAACAATGGCGATGATAAGAGCTACCAGGATCACACCTAGCACCACGATCCAATCTTCTTTCCGATTCGTTTTCATAGGCCAAAGATAAGGGCTTCAAGTATTTATAATCTGGTCAATATTTTTCGAGGCTTTTGTCTTTTCTCACATATAATGGATGCCTTGGAGCCCCGATCTTGGTTTTTCCCAGACACAGCCCTTGTGGCAACAATTCCAGCACCATCTCATTCCGGTCCAAAAACCCTCCCGAATTTCCCCAGGCAAAAAGTAAATCGTCCGATTGGGTGGCGATATCTTGTAGCCACTTGTCATTTTCAGGGCCGACCGGGTCGGGAGCGACCATCAAATCATTGGGCTTGGTGGCCCGGTAAGCAAATAAATTGGTGACATATAAATTTCCGAAGCCATTGTCTTTGGCAAATCCTATGCAGCGCCGAATGGTTGGATCGTCCTGAAATGCATCCGCGGTCGACGGGTTGAGGCCAATGATATTCAAGGTCTTTCCTTCAGCATCCCAAGACCTCCACAGGTAATAGCGGTAAAGTCCACATTCAGATAACAGGGCATCTTTGAGTCGAAACAGGTCCATATCTTTGCGTTTATTAAACCTCTGCTAACTTAACCAATCCTCATCAGGTTCACCGTCTGACCCTGTATTGCACCACCGAAGATTTGATTGTAACTTTGCCGATTATGAAAAAAGTGATTAAAAATATCTTCGCAAAAATGGGCTTGGCGGTCATCGCGCAAAAGACGCTTGACAACCCTTATGACATGGATGCGGATTTTTTCAAAATATATGAGCAGTGTAAGCCTTATACTATGACCTCAGTCGGTCGTATGTACAGTGTTTACCAGACGGTCAAGTACATTGTCGGAAACAATGTGCAGGGTGATTTCGTCGAGTGTGGGGTCTGGAAAGGTGGAAGTTCTATGATGGCAGCTTTGTCTTTTATTCACTTCGGAGATACGAGCCGGAAGATGTACCTCTACGACACCTTTGAGGGGATGAGTGTACCTACTGACAAGGATGTCACCTATTATGGGGAAGATGGCCGTATCGATTGGAAGAAGAATGAGCAAGGGGACCACAATGAATGGTGCTATTCACCGATCGGCGAAGTCTCTACCAATATGGACAAGACCGGCTATCCGGAAGAGAATATCATCTACGTCAAGGGGAAAGTGGAAGACACCATTCCCGGTACTATGCCCGAGAAGATTTCCGTGCTGCGACTGGATACCGACTGGTACGAATCCATTTACCATTGCCTGGTCCACCAATACCCACTGCTGGTAGAGAAAGGAATCCTGATCATCGATGATTATGGCTACTGGAAAGGTGCCCGCGAAGCGGTAGATCAGTATTTTGAAGAGCAAAAGATTGTCCCGCTGCTGAACCGGATTGACACCACAGGTAGGCTGTACGTCAAGGTTTAGCCTTGGTGCGCATACCTGCGCATCCATCCCTCCTCAATTGTAACATGATGGTTTGAACTGCTAGCCGGCAGGTTCTGAGCGGTAGTATTTCTCAATTAGCTCAAGGGTATACTCCTCAGACAACTGGTACCCGATGCTATCCAGAAACTGATTGAAGACCGCATTGTCGATCCTGAACCGGGTGCCAATGTCCAGAAGGGTTGCCTCTGCCCTGGTGCCGATCACTTTCTCAAAGATCCCGATCAACTCCGTCACCTCCATTCCATTGTCAAAAGCGACATTGACAACCGAGTTCCGGGCAAATCTACTTTTGAGAAATCGGGGGAGCAGGGTGGCAATGTCATCAATGTCAATCAGGTAGCGAATGGCCCGCTGGTAAACATTGAGCGGCTTATTCCCGACAATACTGTTGTAGAGGAAATTCGTCAGGGTATAGGGATTGGAGGAACGCCCGACCACGATGGGGAGGCGAAAGATCACATAAGAGGATGCATTTTCAGCAATGAACTGCTCTACTTCTATCTTGTGCTGAATGTAGTGGGAATGGGCCCGGCTTTGATCCGCGATACTGCAAGTACTGAAGTAAACGAAACAAGCACCCGAGGAGAGGTGGGCCTTTAACAGGTCAAACTCCCGCTGGTAGGCAGCCGGATCTTTTTCCTGGGAATTGGACACCCCCGAAGCAAAAATGACATAGTCATCATCCTGGGCAAATTCAGCAAAGGCCGATGCTACCAATCCGTTCCCTACAACCATATAATGAGACCTCTCCGTTTCATGGACTACGCGAAGAAAATAATTTTCACCCTACTTTCTAAATTTTTTAAATTGGCGCCCCCGTTTGACACCACTGATAGTCAATATGAAAAAGCCAGTCCTTTTGTATTTCCACCACGTAAATACCTCCTTCATCCGGAAGGACCTGGCATTGCTGGAGAAACACTACAAGATCAAGAAATTCTATTTTAAGACCTCTGCGAATTGGATGGTCCCTTTTTTATTGATTCGTCAGTATTTCTTCCTGCTGTGGAATATCTGGACCGCCCGGGTAATCGTCACCCAGTTTGGCGGCTACCACTCCTGGCTCCCCGGTGTATTTGGGCGGATATTCGGTAAGAAGTCGCTGATTGTACAAGGGGGAAGTGATTGTGTTTCTTTTCCGTCGATTGGCTATGGGAATTTCAACAAGAAGCTGTTTGGCCTTTTTACAAAATGGTCCTATCTGCTGACCGACCATTTCGTTCCGGTACATAAGTCACTTGTGGAGGGACCTTATACCTATACCACGGACGATTATCCTCAACAGGGCTACAAATACTTTGTCCCCAATGCCAAGGCTGGTTACACCGAACTGGCCTATGGCTACGACCCCGAGATGTTCCACGATGTGAAGGAGAATGTCATCCCGGATTCTTTCCTCATGGTAGGGTACCTGACCCGGCCGAACTATTACCGGAAAGGGGTGGACATGATCTTCAAGGTGGCCCCCCATTTTCCCGACTCTACCTTTACGATTGTAGGCGCTGATCCCAAGCTCGACTTCCCGGACCCTGTTCCTGAAAATGTGCAGGTGATCAATTCGGTACCTTACGAAGAATTGCAGCGCATATATGCGAGCCATGAGTTCTACCTGATGTTGTCCATCTGTGAAGGGTTTCCCAGTGCGATCTGTGAAGGGATGTTGTGTGGATGTATTCCGATCGGGTCGGATGTGGCCGCCATCCCGGAGATCATCGGAGACACCGGATTCATCCTGGAGCACAAGGACCTGGACCAGCTGATCGTCTTGCTCAAAAAGGCGATGCAATCCGACCGGGTCAAGTTGCGCAAGGCAGCAAGGGAAAAGATCATGCACGACTATCCGATCGACAACCGGGACCACCTGATTGATGTGATCGAAGGAGTGGTCGAAGGCCGTGAAGTTCCGGTCAGCTATAGGAAGGACTGAGGCAGCTCCACCGCTTGTGTCATCCCTGAAATTTGATCATATTTGCGCATTATTCGCTAAAAATTCCACCAACCCATGGGTATCTCAAGTCTTATTCCCAAGTCCTTCAAGAAAGCGATGCTGAAACGTTTTCGCCAGGAATTTCCGAAATGGCAACAGGAAATAACCAAGGACTATCCCCAGGTGGAATTGGAAGAAAAGCACATTGCCAATACCAAGCTGCTTCCCAATCGCAATAGGATGCTCGACCTGATCCCCAAAGGTGGAGTGGTTGCTGAACTCGGAGTTGCTGAAGGGGACTTTTCCCAGGAAATTCTTGATCGGCTCCAGCCAAAGATTCTCCACCTGGTGGATGTTTGGGCCACGGAACGCTACCACGATGGGCTCAGCACCCTGGTCCAGGGTAAGTTCAAGTCCCAGATCGAATCCGGGCTGGTTCAGATCAACCGTGGGTATTCTACCGATCAACTCAAGCTGTACAAGGACGACTATTTCGATTTTGTCTACATTGATACCGACCACACCTACCGCACCACCGCGCAGGAACTCGAATTGGTCCGGTCCAAGATGAAGAAGGGCGGCATCATTGCCGGCCACGATTTCAGTGTCGGCTCCTGGTCCACCCTGGCCCGCTACGGTGTGGTCGAAGCCGTCAACGAGTTCTGCCTCAAATACAATTGGGAGCTCATCTACCTCACCAACGAAACCGATCGCCTGCTCAGCTTTGCCATCCGCGAAATTGGGGTATAAAAAAACTCCCCCGACATATTCGGGAGAGCGGGGGATGAAAAAATGGCTGTGGTAATTAGTCTTTGCTGGGTTCCTCTTAGAGGCTACGGATGTAGCATTCGAGGTTGTAGATGCTTGAGCTGAAGCTGAAGGCATCGTTTACCAGGTAGTAGTTCTGCTTGTCGCAGGTCTGCAGGTAAGCCGCTTTGGCGAAGTCCAGCCTGCTGCTTTCGAAGCTGAAGAGCTGCATGATGCGCACGACTTCACAAGACTTCAGGCTGCGGGTGCAGATCTTCTGCTTGGCTACGGCGAGCTTTTCGCTGTCGAAGCAGATCCGCTTCAGGTCATTGATCAGGCAGTTGAATTCGTAGGAGCTGAATCCAGCAGCTGCGTGAGGGGCAGGAGCAGGGGCAGGGTTCATTCCGCCGTGGCCTCCACCGTAGTATCCTGAGCCTGAGGAACCGTTAGCGCCAGCGTTGTAGCCAACATTTCCGCCTCCGTGGTGTACTCCTCCGGCTGGTGACATCCCGCCAGTTACAGTCAGGGTTCCGCTCTGGTAGGTGCTTACACCGGTGCCGCATGATCCGCCAACGCCTTGAGCTGGTCCTGCAGAAGCGATGAACTGGTCAAGCTGACGTACGCTTGAGCTGAAGCTGAAGGCCTGGTTGACGACATGGTAGTTCTGGATGTCAACTACGCTGCCAGAGCTGTAAGCGAATTTCGCAAACTGAAGGCGGTTACTTTCGAAGCTGAACTGCTTCATGATCCGCATTACCTGCTGTGATCTTAAGTTGTTGCTCCGGGCAATCTGGCGGGCAACCGTCAAACGACTTCCATCAAAGGACTGGTTGCGAATCTGAACCAAGGCCTGCTGAAACTGCTGTGGGTGCATCGCTGGTGGCCCTAAATCGGCCCCACTGTTATATCCAACATTTCCTCCGTAGTGGCTACCACTGTTGTATCCTACACCTGGTTGTGCAACTACGATTGAGAGTGAAGAGAGGAGCATTGCGGTGATGAGTACAAGCTTTTTCATATTCTTAATTTTTGAGGGTTTCAATTTTGAGTAGCCTTCGTGACTACACCCAGACATTGGCAATACCTGTGCCAATTTTTGCAACCACCCCAAAAACAAGCCCCACAACGCTATATTGCCATTTTTGCGACCAATTTAATATACGATCAACTGCACCGATACCGAATACACCTGTACACTAATCAGTACACGGCTATGCACTCTTCTATGCACACTCCATTAAATATGTGTTTGAATGAAGGATGTTTGGCATCCTCCGGCAATCCTCCGATCACCCGCAGATCACCCTCGACCATCCTCAGACCGGAAACTATTGCCTTTATTCGTCCAGCAAGCCCAGCAGATACTCTCCATAACCACTTTTGATAAGCGGTTGGGCTACCTCACGCAACTGGTCGTCGTCAATAAAGCCCATTCTCCAGGCCACTTCTTCGATACAGCCGACCTTCTGGCCCTGACGCTTCTCGATGATCTGCACAAAATTTCCGGCGTCCATCAGCGAATCATGGGTTCCGGTATCCAACCAGGCAGTGCCCCGACTGAGAATCGAGACCTTGAGTCGTTTATTTTTCAGGAAAATGCGGTTCACATCGGTGATCTCCAATTCGCCTCGGGGAGAGGGCTTGAGATTCATAGCGATGTCAATCACAGAGTTGTCGTAGAAATAGATTCCCGGCACTGCAAAAGATGACTTGGGCTTCGCAGGCTTTTCTTCAATGGACAGTGCCTCACCGTTGTCGTCAAATTCAACCACTCCGTACCGTTCAGGATCAGATACGTGGTAGGCGAATACCATTCCACCGCCATCTTCACGAATCGTTCGTGAACCCGCTTGCAGGGTTTTGATCATGTCCGTACCGTAGAAGATATTGTCCCCCAGGATCAAAGCCGCATCTTCCTCTCCTACAAAATCGGCCCCGATGATAAAGGCCTGGGCCAGACCTTCCGGGTTGGGTTGGACCGCATACTCAATCCGCATCCCCAGATTGGCGCCATCGCCAAGGAGTTGCCGGAACAAATCCGTGTGTTCGGGAGTGGAGATGATTAACAATTCACGAATCCCGGCCATCATCATGGTTGACAAGGGGTAATAAATCATCGGCTTATCGTAAACCGGCATGAGTTGCTTACTTACCGCAATGGTCAATGGGTACAAACGGGTGCCGGAACCGCCGGCCAGGATGATGCCTCTCATGTAAATTCTATTAAGGTTGCGAGTCTTTGGCGGCAAATTCCTACTTTCGAAGCGAAAAAGAAAATTAGATTTGGCTTTGCTATGAAAAGGAAGATCTTCCGTGTATTCTGGATTCTACTTATCCTTGGAGGACTGGGGATCTCGCTGGCCTGGCTGTTCGTCCCGGACTTCAGCCTGATGGTCGGTCGCCGCTACCGGATGTACTTCGAGGGAAATACCTATCCAGTAACCTATTTGCAAGCTACTCCCTTTGGTGATTCTATTTTCCTCTCCTGGGAAAACCCTAACGACAGCCGCTTTGACCATACGGAGATTTATTATTCACCGGATGGGGTTCCCGATCGGGACGACTACCGAGAAGCTCAAGGTAAGCCAGAAAGAGCCGGAAAAGACCTCAATGGTGAAAATATTGGTGAACCTGAGCAAGGCAATGACAGCGGATCGGGAACGATCAAACTTCAAACCCTGGACAAAAAAGCCTCTTACATGTGGTTCAAGCCTCCTTCTGGAGCCAGCCATAAAAATGCTTTTTTCACCGCCTATACCGTTGATGGAAATGGCCAGTACTCGGACAGGGTCATTGACCGGATCGACCACGGAGACCATACCTTTACCGACAACAGTGTAAATTCCCCGCTACCCAATGGCATCTTCACCTACTGGTACGAATTCAAAGACGTCTTTTTCAACCTCCCCTACTTCATTCTCGAAAATGACCAACTGAAATGCTGGTTTGCCAATGGTACCCTCTTCGCCATCGAAAACAAAACCTCCAACCTCCGCCCCGAATACAATCCATTTGGACCGATCTATTCCTTTACCAACAGTATGGACACCTGGGAAGTGGTGGCTCCGGAAGTATCCTACCCCGTCTTCAGCCTGCCCGCAGATATGTTTGCGGGTAGCAGTGACAGCACCTGGATGGAAACCCGCCGTGACAGCAATTCCGTCAGCTTCACCCGGTACCGCACAACCGAAGGGGCCTTTGCCCGGATGACCTATACCCTCGATTCCACCCGGCTCAAAGTATCCCTTCAGCCCCTCAACGATTCCAAATACAACGTCCGTTTCAATACCTTCGGTAATCCCAACTTCAAAGCAGTCACCCATTGGGAAGCCAGCCAGATCCGCGGATCCATCGAAGAAGACGGCAAAGAAGAAGCTCAGATCACAGCTGCGGAAACCCATGCCCCCGACCAATCCTACCAGCACCAGGACAAAGTCTTCAACGATGATTACCCTTATTTGAATTCCCGCGCCTTTCTCCTGATGGGACCGCAAACGGAATTCCACCTCTACCACGGCGCACAGGAGCTCTATGTCCTGCGAGAGATCAGGGGAACCGAAGATTTTCTCTATAAAAACTGTTCAGGGGAGGAGAATTTTACCTTTGGAATGCGGTGGCCGTATGAAAATCATGTGACGACCATTGACCAGGAATTCTCATTTGTGGTGGATGTGGTTTATTGAGGGAGAGGGGGTACTGGGGTGGATTGATCTCTGCGGCTCATAAACTCCCTGGCTTCTTGGTTCGCCTTGGGAAAAGCCTCCCTTTTGGAGAGAATATCAGCCAATTTATCCATTACCTCAGATGGAGTCATTGAATCCAATTCCTGGATTACTTCAACCTTATTTGCTTCAGTGATTTCTTTCATCATCCTTAAGGTAAGTTATTTTCTTGAATCTACGAAGATTGCTAAGTAAGGTTCCCCTACTTTGTATGGAGAATACAACCATTGATTTCCCTCTGTAATGGACCTGCTGCCCCAAAATCTAAACGATTGATTTAATTCCTCAAAATGGCTGTTTACAAATCTTCTATATACCCTGATTCTCCTGTGTTGCTTCCTGCAAAGGTCACAATTCCGATGACAATTTTTACGGCATTCGATCTCAAACTCAGGGCTGCTATCACTCCCTTTTACGACCACCCTTGCACCTTGTCTGATTTCAAAAAACCGGGGAATAACTGATAAAACAGTCCTGAAAACTTTGTAAGTATCTCCATTAGCAGACTCAACGTTATCCAAGATAAAATCCTCTCCACCAACAAAATCCCCGAAACCAAAATTGTAAATAGATATCTCCTTGTCATCATAAACATGATCAAAAGAAACAACTTTGTACAATATCCTGTTCCCTACACTTTGGAAAATAAAGGTTACTTGATCGGTAAATTGTGACTGAATCTCCCGCACCTCATATACATCAAATAAAAAACTCATGGCCTTCTGTTTGTAAATAATTTATCCGGCTTAGATGGCAAATTCAACAAGTAGTCAAATTGCCCATAGCTGCGATCGACTATCAACACGATAGCCCTCGCTAAAGAACGAGATCGTTAAAACAGAAGATTTTGGTTTGGTGAGTGTTTAGATACGGTATTGCAGAGAAATAGTTGTCGCCTAAAAAGGACTCTCAAACTCCGCAAACGGAGCATAGAATTTATCCTTCTCAGAAAGAACGGGCTCGGCCACTTCCCAATCAATCCCCAGTGCGGGATCGTTCCACATCAGTCCGCCTTCAGACTCCCGGTGGTAGGTATTGGTGCATTTGTAGCAGAAGTAGCAGGTCTCGCTGAGGACAGCAAAACCATGGGCAAAGCCTGGTGGCACCCAAAACATCCGGTGGTTCTCACCGCTCAGCCGCACCGTCTGGTGCTGCCCATAAGTCGATGAACCGCGGCGGATGTCTACCGCCACATCAATCGCCTCCCCTTGCAGGACGGTGACCAGCTTGCCCTGGGCATAAGGAGGCGCCTGAAAGTGCAACCCCCGCAAAATATCTTTGGCGGAGTAGGAAACATTGTCCTGAACGAAGTTTAGGTCAAGCCCAATCTTTCGGAACGAAGTCGCATTGTAGGTTTCCTTGAAGAATCCACGGTGATCCCCGAACACATCCGGTTCGATGATTACCAGATCTTCAATCCCTGTCTCAATGCGCTTGAACCCCATAAATAGATTCTTTGAAGTATTCGACCGTGGTTTTCAACCCCTCCTCACGAGAGACCCGGGGCTCCCAACCGAGCAGCTCCCGGGCCAGGCTAATGTCAGGCTCCCGCACCTTGGGATCGTCTTCCGGCAATTCCTGGAAGGTGATTTTGCTCTTTGATCCGGTCAGGGCGATGATCTCCTGGGCAAATTCGAGAATGGAAACCTCTTCCGGGTTGCCAATATTGACAGGTTCCGGGGTATCACAGTGGAGCAGGCGGAAGATTCCCTCCACCTGGTCAGAGATATAGCAGAAGCTCCGGGTCTGGGAGCCGTCCCCAAAGACGGTAATGTCATCCCCCTTCAAAGCCTGCCCAATGAAGGCGGGCAATGCCCGGCCATCATCGATCCGCATCCGCGGGCCGTAGGTATTGAAAATCCGGACGATCCGCGTCTCCAGGTCGTGGTAACGGTGGTAGGCCATGGTGATGGCCTCCATGAACCGTTTGGCCTCGTCGTAAACGCCCCGGTACCCGATCGGGTTTACATTGCCCCAGTAATCCTCTTTTTGGGGATGGACCAGCGGGTCACCGTAGACCTCAGACGTTGATGCAATCAGCATCCGCGCATTCTTGGCCTTGGCCAGGCCGAGGATCTTGTGGGTTCCCAATGACCCAACCTTGAGGGTCTGAATCGGAAAGTTCAGGTAATCCTTGGGACTGGCCGGGGAAGCGAAATGCAATATATAATCCAACGGTCCGGCAACGTGGTTGAATTCGGTTACGTCATGGTGAACGAACTGAAAGTCCTGGTTGCCGAAGTGGTGCTGGATATTTTCCAGATTACCGGTGAGGAGGTTGTCCATCACGATGACCTGGTAGCCTTCGTTCATGAACCGGTCGACCAGGTGTGAACCCAGAAATCCGGCTCCTCCCGTGATCAGGATGCGACGTTTGCGAATGGGATTCAAATCCTAGTGCTCCTTGTTGACATTGTTGCGGTTGAGGGCATTGACCACACCGCGGCCAATTGTATTGTAATAGAATCCACGCTCGCGCATGTCATCCATGTCGTAGATATTGCGACCGTCAAAAATGACCGGTTGCTTCATCAGGGACTTGATTTTGTCGAAATCGGGGGTGCGGAACTCGCTCCACTCGGTAACGATGAGCAGGGCATCTGCACCTTCAAGGGCATGGTAGCGGTTGTCCACCATGTCGACGGTGAGGTCGGTGTACTGCTGGACCTGCCACATCGCTTCGGGATCATAGGCCTTGACGGTGGCACCCAATTTGGTGAGTTCCTCGATGATGGTCAAAGCCGGAGCTTCGCGGATGTCGTCGGTATTGGGCTTGAATGCCAATCCCCAGACGGCAAAGGTGTGCCCGCTCAGATCAGAGCCGTAATAGTTCTCGACCTTTTCGACGAGGCGGTGCTTCTGGGCCTTGTTTACGGTCATCACTGCGTCGAGGATACGGAAATTGTATTCATAAGACCGAGCCGTTTTGTACAGCGCGGAAACGTCTTTGGGGAAGCAGGAGCCACCATAACCAACGCCGGCAAACAGGAAGCGCTTACCGATTCGGGAATCAGACCCGACACCGCGACGGACCATGTCCACATCGGCACCGACCAGTTCACAGAGATTCGCGATCTCATTCATGAAGGTGATCTTAGTGGCCAGCATGGAGTTGGCAGCGTATTTGGTCAGCTCAGAGGAACGCTCATCCATGAAGATGATCGGGTTGCCCGACATCAGGAAAGGCTTGTAGAGGCGTTCGAGCAATTTACGGGCGCGGGGGGAACGGGTTCCGACCACCACACGCTCAGGCTTCATGAAGTCATTGACGGCAGCACCTTCGCGGAGGAATTCTGGATTGGAAACCACATCGAATTCAACATTGGTGTGCTGGGCAATGGCCTCGGTTACTTTATCCGCAGTCCCAACCGGAACCGTACTCTTATTGACGATGACCCTGTAATCCTTGATCATCCGGCCGATATCGTTCGCTACGGCCAGGACGTACTGGAGATCGGCAGAACCGTCTTCCATGGGAGGGGTTGGCAAGGCCAGGAAGATGATCTCAGCAAATTCTACCGCTTTGGCCAGGTCGTCGGTGAAAGTCAACCGTCCTTCAGAAGTATTCCGTTCGAAGAGCACTTCCAATCCGGGTTCATAAATCGGAATTTGTCCTGCGCGTAATTTGGCCAGCTTATCCTGGTTGTTGTCCACACAGATAACATCATTACCGGATTCAGCAAAACAGGTGCCTCCCACCAATCCTACATACCCGGTTCCTACGACTGCTATTCTCATTTTATTTTCACTTTAAAGTCATTCCTGAATCTCTACTTCCTGTAAAGTTCTAAAAAATTCTCGGCAATGTAAGCCACTTGGGTCGCGTCCAACTCAGAGTGCATTGGCAAACTGATCACCTCTTCGCTCAGGCGCTCGGACACGGGGAAGTCGCCTTCCTTGTTGTCATAAGCGTAGGCGGGTTGCAGGTGCAGGGAAACGGGATAATATACACCTGAAGGAATACCCCTTTCTCCCAGTCCTGTCTGAACAAAATCACGCTTTTCACGGCCTGACTCGATGCGCAGGGTGTACTGGTGGAAGACGTGCTTGCAGTTGGCGGAACGCCAGGGGGTCACAATGCCCTCTACACCGGCAAATGCCTGATCGTAGAGATCGGCGGCGGCGATGCGGTTGGCATTGTAGGTGTCCAATTGCTTGAGCTTGGTGTCGAGGATCGCGGCCTGGATGGAGTCCAGACGGCTGTTCACCCCTACCATATCGTAATAGTAGCGGCGATTCGAACCGTGGTTGCAGACCTGAAGGATCTTGTCGGCCAGCTCAATATTATTGGTCCAGAGGGCACCACCATCTCCGAAAGCGCCCAGGTTTTTGCTGGGATAGAAAGAAGTGGTGCCGATATGACCAATCAGTCCGGACTGGTGGGTGGTCCCGTCGGCCATGGTATAGGTCGCGCCGATGGATTGCGCCGCATCCTCAATCACATAGAGGTTGTGCTTCTTGGCAATATCCATGATCGGCTGCATGTCGGCGGGTTGGCCGAACAAGTGAACCGGGATGATGGCTTTGGTTTTTTCGGTAATCGCAGCCTCGATCTGGGCGGTCGCGATGTTGAAAGAGTCATCGGTCACATCTACAAATACAGGCTTGAGGCCCAGGAGTGCCACAACTTCGCAGGTCGCGGCAAATGTAAATGGGGTGGTAATGACCTCATCACCGGGTTGCAGGTCCAATGCCATCAGGGCAACCTGGAGGGCATCGGTACCATTGGCGCAGGGGATGACCCGCTCAGCACCTAAATAAGTGGCCAGGTTGGCGGTGAATTGCTTGACCGCCGGGCCGTTGATATACGCACCGGAGGCGACTACCTCAGCTACAGCTGCGTCCACTTCATCCTTGATGTGTTCGTACTGTGTAATGGTGTCTACCATCCGTATCGTCATGGATTTCGTCGTCATTCGAGCTTTTTTACCTGATTACTAACCAACTGATAATTGTCCTGGCTGCCCGCACACTGGGCAAAACCGTTGTCGTCAAATTCGAGTCTAGATCCCCATTCGCTCATCCAGCCTATCTGCCGGGCCGGGTTCCCCACGACCAAGGCATAAGCCGGAACATCTTTCGTCACCACCGTCCCCGCACCGACGAATGCAAATTTACCTAATTTGACCCCACATACAATGGTCGCATTTGCCCCCACGGAGACACCCCGCTCCAAATGCGTCACCGCATAATCGGAACGGCGCACCACCCCACTGCGGGGATTGAGCACATTCGTAAATACCATGGAGGGTCCCAGGAAGACATCGTCCTCGCAGGTAACGCCTTCATAGATAGAGACATTGTTCTGGACCTTGACATTGTTCCCCAACCGCACTCCGGAAGCGACAAATACATTTTGTCCGAAGCTGCAACGCTCACCAATACTGGCATTCGGCATGATATGGCAAAAGTGCCAGATCTTTGTTCCTTTACCGATTTCGACCGGTTGGTCGATTACGGCGGTTTCATGGGCAAAATATTCCGCGTCCTGTGTCATCAAAGCGCGTTTCTGATCGTTGAATCTTGAGGCTCAATGTCCTATTATTGTACCGGGTTCCAAAACTACTCAAATTCACATGAAATCTCCTGCCCTCATCTGGTTAATTTTAGGTCTTCTTTTCCTGCCGCAGCTTGCCTCCGGGCAACAAAACATCCAGGACAGCACGATCAGCTTCGCCTGGACCAGCCTCGGCTATATCGGAAGTGGCCCCGGAGGCGATCTGGATGACCGTTTTGGCTTCACCAGCCACCTGATGATCGAAGGGGGGTACAAATTCAGAAGCAATTTCTATTTCACAGGCGGGGTCGAATTTCTCTTTGGCAACCGGATCAATGAACCCGTGGCCCAGGCCATTACTTCTCTGAATGGCACTCCCCAGACCGGATATGTCCAGCAGGCGATCGGGGCCGATGGCGTTTGGTACGACATCCGCATGTACCAACGGGGCTTTATCATCCCGGTGCGACTCGGCAAAATCATCCCCATCGTCAAGACCCACAACCAAAACTCCGGCCTTTTTGTAGAACTCGGTGCCCAATTCATCCAGCACAAAGTTCGCATCGAAGTGGTCGGCGACAATGTTCCCCAACTCGCCAACGAATTCATCCCCGGCTACGACCGCCTCACCAATGGGATCGGCATCACCGAAGCCATTGGCTACCGTTACCACAGCAACCGGAAATTCATCAATTTCCAGATAGGCCTGCAATTGAGCCAGAACTTCACCCAGAGCCGCCGCGATTGGAATTATGACTATGGTCGTAAGGACGAGACCAAGCGGATTGACCTCTTGAATGGTTTCCGGGTGGGGTGGATTTTTCCGATTTATCAGTCGGTGGATACGCGGGCTTATTATTGATTTTGGGGGGCTTTTCCTGAACGAGCTTAGTGAAGGAAGGACCTCAGTTCAGTGAGCCACTAAACAGGTTAGGCTTTGAGGTCAACTCTCCGAACACTGACCTAAACCAACCAAGATTCGAGGTCAAATCGCTGACCTTTCACCTGAACAGCCTGGTCTTTACGGTCAACTCGCCAAGCATTGACCTGAATCAATCGGACTTCCTCGTCAATCGGTTGACGTGGTTCCCCAACAAGTTGGGAATGATGCTGAACCTATTGACCCTCTAGCGAAGTGCATTGGACTTTCCAGTGAATCAGTTGGCCTTTCATCCCAACCAATTGAGAATTCCCCCCTACCAATTGACCTTTCACCGAAACTGTTCAGGGCTCCAGGTTAACCGACTCAGCTCTGACCCAAACCAATTGACCTCCGAGGTCAACTCACTGACCCCGGACCTAAACTCCCCGAGCTTTTTTTAAGGCGACTGACCTCAGAGGCCGGAGCGTTCGGGAAAAAGCCTGGACGGCTGACCTCAGACCCCAACTTACTGGACTGAATACCTAAAGCGCTGACAGAAAAGCCCGGACCACTGACCCTTGTCCCCAAACCACCGGCAAAAAAGCTTGGCGCACTGGCCAAAAAGTTCGGGCCGCTGACCTTTTTCCCCAGACAGTTGACCATAAGGCTCGAGCGGTTTAGCTCTTTGGTCAATCAGTTCACCTTTTTGGTCAGTCAGTTTGACTTGGGGTAAGCTGGAAGGCTCTCAGGGCTGTTTTGGGTTTGGCCACCATTGAAGAATCCAGAAAGCAAATTGAACATGGCGAGGGAATACTCTCCGAGCAAGTTAGGGCAATGGTTCACAAGTTATTTCTCGAAAAGTGATTCTCGTTTGGTCCCCAAGAGCCATTGAACAATATTTTGAGACCCTCATTTATCTCAAAGTTAAGTGGGGACAAGTTGCTGTCACCAATTTTGTCCGCAAATATCTATGTACATTGAGGTTTCCGAGGATCAGGTGAATATTCTTGGGTTATATTCCAATGCTATTGACCCAAATAGTTTGAGCCTTTGATTTCAGGACGGAGAAAGTTTTAGAATTTCTGAATCACCTATCTTTCAAAAAAAACCCCAATCTGACTTCTCCCATCCATGTTTCTCTTTGGCAATTGCTTTGAGTTCTTCTAAGCTAAGGGCTTCTTTCTTCTCACCAGCCAGGAATGCCAGAACAGATTCCAGTTGGGGTGAAGAGACGGGGATATCGTGGATATAGATGATATTCCAGGTGGCTAATTTCCACCCAGAATCCGTAAGGTCTATATCCGAACTGAGCTTGGCTCCTTCGAGATTGGCTCCTTCGAGATTGGCTCCTTCGAGATTGGCTCCTT
>CAYGRE010000098.1:0-26796 GCA_964352215.1 uncultured Bacteroidia bacterium | reverse complement strand
CTCCCCTTTGTGAAGCTTGGTGACCTCTTTGGTATTCCGGTCGTAGACATGGCAAATTTCTTTCGAAGACCTGCGGTAAATCTTTTCTATTTTAGATTTTAAGAGGATTTTACTTTCGTCCTCGTTGAAAGTATAAGATTTGGATTCAAGCTCTTCCTTGGTCTCGGGATCCTGCAAGGAGCCGATGTCGAGAATATCTTCTTTTGATTTCGCATTCTTGATGGAGACTTTGACGATCTTCCCTTCATCCATTTTGGTGTAGTAATCGTCGTCTTTCATCCAGTTGAAACCATCTGGAAAACCAGGCACAAACTTGTAGTACAACCAGATATCCTCTAATGGAATATCCTTTTTATCAGTCGATTGTGCTTGCAAAAAGCTGCCCATCATCAGGAGGGCCGCCAACAGAGCTGTTACTTTATTCTTCATATTGAATTTCTACTTTCAAAGAGGTCATTTCAAACAGGCCATCAAATTAGTTCGTTCTCCCCTTGGTAACAAACGAACTATAAAAAATAAAAATATGTAGGGCTCTGAAACTTGTTGGGGTAAATAATAGCCTTTATCTTTGCATTCCACTAAAAACGGGGCCCATAGCTCAGTTGGTTAGAGCGTCTGACTCATAATCAGGTGGTCACAGGTTCGAGTCCTGTTGGGCCCACATTTTTTTTTACCTCCTCCAAAGGCTCTGCCGGGGGGAGGTTTTCTTTTTTAGGGTAAATATGGTGGTGAAAGACCAATCATGGAGGAATCAGGCCAGGTGGGTTTGCATTAGTCCAAGGGGTAAAGCTGGAATTCAAAGAAGAGTTCCTTTCCAGCTCTAGGTTTGATGGAGGATTTACATGGTTCCAGATTCAATATCTCAAAATAGGGTGCAAATCGGATTCTGTACTCATCCTCTGATCCCCCAAAGGGAGGCCCCTGTATTGTCAATGGGAAATTGAAAAGGAGTCCGGCAAGTTTGCCCCCCTTTTTTAGGAGTTGCGTCATCTGCACCACATAGTCGGGGCGGAAGGTTGGCAAAAGGGCACAAAAGAAGGTCTGCTCAAGGATGAAATCGTATTTCCCTGCGTGCTTAAAGAAATTGCTGTGGATGAGTTGGTTGGTTGGGAATTGGGGGAACCTTTCCAGAATCTTCCCCAGTGGGATATGAGAAATGTCCAGAACATAGACTTTCTCCCACCCATTTTCGAAAAGCCAGATTGCTTCGTAGGCGTTACCGGCACCGGGAATTAATATGGTTGCGTCTTTGGGGATATTCTCTTCAGCGTATGCAATCAGGGCCGGAGAAGCATAGCCAATGTCCCAACCCGTTTCGCCGTTTTCCCAGCGTTGCGTCCAAAAGGATTCATTCAAATTTTCACTATTCATAACTCTTGGACTTTCAATGAGCTTCTAAGGATTTTATTCGGCAGGAAATACCAAGGCTATCCCCCCGTATGATTATTGATTTCGCTCAGCCAGAATAGCCTTTGCATAATTTTCCCAACTCATGTGCGATGCGGTCTGCCCCACATTTTCAGCTGGAATTGGCTTATTGATGATGGCCAACATTTGTTGGGCCATGCTGTCAATATCTTCGGCCTCTGCGAGATAGCCATTGAATCCATGCTTAACGGTTTCCGGGAAATGCCCCACTTTAGTTGCTAAAATTGGCATTTCAAAGTTGTAGGCCATGGACTCAACACCGCTGGGAGTGGCGGTCTCGTAAAACAGAACAATGGCATCACTGGCCTGAAAATATTTGTGCACATCCTCGTTCGGAACATACTCTGTCTTGGTGGCCACCTGGTCTTCGATCCCTAACTCGGTGATCAGTTCCATGGGGCGGTAATCCTGTTCGTTGTCACTTTTTCGGAGGAAGATGCTCTTAGCAAAACCAAAGACGGCTTTCTTGACCCTGGTAGAAAATTTCTTTTTGTCCAGGGTGTTCCAGAATAGCTCGCCAACGATTAACAAGGATACATCGTCCCGCTGCTTGGCCAGCTTTGCAAATGCTTCAATACAATAATGGAGTCCTTTGTATTTTCGGATAAACCCAAAGAAGAGAAAAACATGCTTTCGCAGTTTCATCTCCTCTTTGAATTTCGCCACATCAAACCCTGGGTCCGGCTGGAACATATCGTAGACCGGATGGAAGAGTTTAATGATCGTTCGGGTATCCCCTTCTTTGGCTCTGGTTCCATCGTCCCACTGCTTAAAGGTAAGCTCTGGCATGATCGCCATGAGCTCATCAGATGTCTTCTGAGAATGGGTGATAAAGGTATCAACGTGCTTGAAACACTTCCTGGTAAATCTTTTGTCCAGAGAACTGGCCTCTTTCTGAACCACCAGGTGGCAATCCAGCACCACTTCGATGTCTTTGTGCTTCCGCAATCGTTTCGCGATGGCAGCCATTGGTAAGCCTTGTAAGGCAATGGACCATTGCAGGATCACAATATCAGGCTTGAGATCGAGGATATACTTATAGGTCTCTTTCCACGTCCAGGGCTTATTGTAATTGGTAATATAGTGTTCTTTGATGTTCGTACCCGCCAACTTATTGGACCGGCTTGGGTCTTTGAATTCTCTTGGGACAATTGCCGGATATTGCTGGGTCCAGGAGACAATGAAGACTTCATTGCCTGGCATGGCGTCCAGGGTCTTGGCAAGGGAAAGATTGTAGTTGGCAATCCCGCCTTTGAACTGGGGCCCCGGGCCAAAGCAGACGATTCGGGTAGGTTGAGACATGGGTTGGGAACAGTTATTACTTTCCGGCTTCAAGGTTTTTCACCGCCTGGTCATATACCCTGCGCATACCTTCTTCAATGGAGATTTTTGGCTTCCATCCATACTTATTGTAGACATGGTCCATATTCGCATAGCGGGCATGAACTCCGACAGGCTTGTCCAACAATTGCTTGATGGTGGGCTTGTATCCGGCAAAGCTGGTAAAGAGCTCGATGATCTCAATGAACGAGGTAAGTTTACCCGAACCAATGTTGATCCCGGAACCATCGTGAATCTTATCCATCGCCAGAAGAATCAGATCGATGCAATCATCTATGTGGACGAAGTCCCTGGCTTGCTTACCGGTTCCCCAGACTTCAAAGGGATCGGCTTTGCGTGCTGCACGTGCTGCGATTGCAGGGATTGGATAGCTAAGGTCCTGATCTTCTCCAAAGCCAGACATGGGCCGCACACAGGCAATTGAGATACCATAGTGCTTTGCTGCAATCCGTGCAAGATACTCCCCAGTCAATTTAGACCAACCATAGGTCATGTCAGGCATGCCCATGTTTTCGTCGAAATTGATGGCACTCTCGAAGAGAGGGACTTGATTGGATTCGGTTTGCAGGTGGACCGGATAAGCGGCACTTGAAGATGGGTAGAGGGCGCGATCCGGCTTGTGGGTGACCAACCAATAAAAAAATTCGGCATCAATGCTCAGGTCCTGGCCTACCAACATCGGATCTCCATCGATTTTTGCCCTTCCCCCAACTATGGCTGCGAAATGAAACACATCGCTAAAACGGGTGAGGGGAATACCATAGTTGTTCTTAAAGTAATCTGAGTCCGCCATCATCCCTCTGATAACATCCCGCATGTCCTTTCGGATGAAGATAATGCGTTCATCCTTGCCCAGGAATTCAATGTCCTTGTGGACACGGCTGGTGTTATCCTCCAGCCAACGGGATGGTTCCCAGCCGGTGCTGAGGTCATCTACTACTACCAAAGTGTCCTTGGTGGTCTTTAAAAGACGCTTTACAAGGTTTCTTCCTACGAATCCGGCCCCGCCGGTGACCAAGTGATATCTCATCTTATCCAGTTGGTTTATATCTTGAATGAAAGGATGTAAAACTGGATAAAATTCGTGAAAAAGTCCACCAAATAAGGATAGGAGACAGAAAGCCTTTTAAAACCTCAAAATAACAACCAAGCTGCCCTATAATCGTAGACCTTTTTTTTAAGGTGTTTAACAATTTGGGGTGCATCTCAGGCAGCTGCCGGATGCACCCTCCTGTTTGTACGAAGAACTAAAGTCTTTAATCCCAGAGGTTTTCTCAAAATTTCATAAAATCCGATCCTGAATCGCAAATGGTGGCATTGCATGCATTCCTGAACCGATTTAGGGTTAAAATCCATTATCATTTACCAGTTATGATTAATGATTTGTTAGGTATTGGCGCAAACTGTTCTTTGTGTTTATCCGTTAATGCCTATATTAGTAGTAGGATAATCGCTTAATAATCAGAATGAGAGTTAATTTTTTAGTTGTTCTGATGAGTGTAGCGCTCATTGGGTTGGGATTAAAAGTAAACGGTCAGGGTGTAATGCGTGGTATGGATCAAAGTGTTGATCTAAAGGCTACAGAACGCTCCATTCAAATGGAACTGATCGTTGAAGAGATCGAAGACGCAGGTTTCATGCTCGACATCGAAGAAGGCTTCGAGGAAGAGTGGGAAGAAGAAATCTGGATTTCCAGCGAAGAAGAATTTGGTTCTCTCGACATGGATTTGGACGATACCTTTATGTCAGGTGCAGAAGATATTTCTGTAGATGATTTTGAAGATGATTGGGATCAAGTCATTTGGGAAGAAGAAATAGAAGACGACCTTTCTTCTTATGAGACCACCTGGGTTTCAGATGAATTTACCAGCCCGGCAACTGAAGATGAAGATGATTCAATTGATGATATAATCTTCGACGATATAGAAGATGGATTTCAGGATGACAATCTTGAAGAAGCATCTGATCCAGGATGGGATGAGATCAACGAAGAAATTGAATTCGACGAACTGGAGTTTGAAATGGAAGATGAAGACATCGACTTGATGGAAGAAATCCACAACGCCATTTGATGCTCTGATAATCGTCACAACAATACACCTAAAAGAAAAGGCTGTCTAACCAAGGACAGCCTTTTTTTTTGGTGTAGCTCCTTGGTAGAATTACATTTAGTAATTACAACGATTACAAAAGTAGCTCCTCTCCTTCCTGCTAACCATACTATCATACAAGAGTCGGGAGCAAAACCCTAATTACCAATACAATTTGCAATATTACCCTAATGTATTCAGGTGTGAATAAAAAATGTACAAAGGTTGGTGCATTTTCGCCAATATTTTGATACATTTGCTAATAAATAATAGAATTATGGATATTCACATCGGACGCCTGATTGAAGAGCGTATCAAAGAAGTAGGGATGACTAAGGCGGAGTTTGGAAGAAGAATCAACACCAGCCGCCAGAACGTGAATACACTGCTTCGCAAAGAAAGTCTGGACACCCGTCTTCTCAAGAAGATCGGTCGAGTCCTGGATTACGATTTTTTTAGTTTTTTTACGAAACCGGGATTGGGAACCGCCCTTGGTTCCCCAGAAGGTGATCCCCCGGGTCCCATCATCAAGCTTGTTATTGAGCTTTCGGGCTTGCAACAAGAGAAGCTACTTGAACTTCTCTTTGGCTCCAAAGCCCAGGAATTCCTGCAGGGACTTAAGTAGCAGAAAAAGGAGGATTCAGGAAATTCTACACAGGTAGCTTGATAAAGGAAGAAAGCTTCTCCAACGTCTGGTCTATTTCCTCAAGAGTATTCTGTACCCCGAACGAGAATCGGATTGAGTTTGCGGCCCTTTTGGGTTCGCAACCAATCCCTCTCAGGACATGACTTCCGATCACACTGCCACTTGTACATGCAGACCCTCCTGAAGCAGAAATTCCGCTGATATCAAGATTGAACAACAACATTGATTCAGTTTCGTCCCCTGGGAAAGCTACATTGAGAACAGTTGGAATAGAGCCTTTTTCAGAAGTGTCACCATTGAATTGTACACCTGGAAACCTGGCTTCCAACCCCCTTTTCATATAGTACTTGAGTTTCTTCAGTTTGGCATTTTTCTCTTCAAAATTTGCATAGCAGCGCTTGAGTGCAAAAGCCATGGCTGCAATAGCGGCAACATTTTCGGTACCAGCACGCAGGTTTCTTTCCTGAGAGCCTCCACAGATCAGTGAAGGAATCTGGATGCCAGACTTCATATACAGGAAGCCCACTCCCTTTGGACCATAAAACTTATGCGCAGCTGCAGTAATAAAGTGAACCGGTGACTGCCCAAGGTTGTATTTTACATTTGATATGGATTGAACCGTATCTGAATGGAAAATTGAATTGTATTTTTCGCAAATCTCGGCCACTCTATCAAAGTCCAACAGGGTTCCCAATTCATTGTTGGCGTGCATCAGAGAAACCAAAGTTCTTTCTTGAGTTGAAGAAAGTACAGATTCCAATTGTTGAAGGTCTGGACGGCCGTGAGCATCTAAATCCAGCCAGGTTACACTTACGCCTTCCTTTTCGAACTCCTCGATAGGGTGCATCACTGCGTGGTGCTCTATTCCGGTAGTTACCACATTGCGAATCCCCATTCCCTTAACAACTCCCTTGATGGCAAGGTTATCGGCCTCTGTGCCTCCACTTGTGAAAAATATCTCAGCAGGTGAAGCTCCAACCAACTCGGCAATTTCTTTTCGGGCCTTTTCGATTATGGCACGAAGATTTCTGCCGTGGTCATGGATAGAAGAAGGATTGCCATAGAATTCCTTAAGAAACGGGATCATGTATTCAACAACTTCAGAATCCATGGGAGTAGAGGCGGCGTTGTCCAGATATATTCGCTTCATAAATTCCATTCTTGTAAAAACACTACTTATTCAGCTGCAAAACTCTTTCCTTGAACTTATTCGCGAGTGATTCAGCTTCTTCCAAACTTTTAGCTTCCGAGTAAATACGAATGATTGGCTCAGTATTTGACTTGCGAAGATGTACCCAGGAATGAGGAAAATCAATCTTTATTCCATCCACATCGTTGACATCTTTGTCTTTATTCTCCTGGTGTATTTTTTCTAAAATTTCGTCTACGTTTACTCCGGGGTTGAGCGCAGCTTTTTGCTTGGACATATAGTAATTTGGATAAGTTGCTCTTAATTCTGAGCACTTCAGTTTACTCTTGACCAAATGACTTAAAAACAAAGCGATTCCAACCAAGGCATCTCTTCCGTAATGTAAATCAGGAAGGATTACTCCGCCATTCCCCTCTCCTCCGATAACGGCATCATGGCGTCTCATTTTATCTGTTACATTCACCTCTCCTACTGCACTTGCTTTATACGGACATCCGTAGGATTCTGCCAAATCTCTCAGCGCCCGGCTAGAGGATAAATTTGAAACGACAGCTCCCTTCTTGTGCTGCAATACATAGTCAGCAACTGCAACCAGAGTGTACTCTTCCCCAAACATCTCCCCGTTTTCATCAATCAGTGCCAATCTGTCTACATCAGGATCTACTACGATGCATAGATCAGCCCCAGAAGTCTTGACGATTTCTGAGGTTCCCAGTAAATTTTCCCTGAGCGGTTCAGGATTGTGAGCGAATTCTCCATCTGGGACACAGTTGATCTCAATGATGTCTTCGATTCCCAAGGCTTTTAATAACTGAGGGACATAAATTCCACCTGAACTGTTAACCCCGTCCACGGCAACCTTCAATCCAGAATTTTTTATTGCGTAAGCATCCACCAAAGGAAGTTCAAGAATCTTCTGAATGTGAATCTTTCCGAAATCTTTTACCTCCCTGACAATTCCGATTTCATTGATTGGCACAAAGGAGTAAAATCCCCGGTCAACGATGCTTTGGATTTCCAAACCTTCTTTACGGGTCAGGAATTCTCCTTTTTTACCCAATAACTTGAGGGCATTCCATTCCTTGGGGTTGTGGGATGCAGTCAGGACAATTCCACCCGCGGCTTCATAATGAGGAACGGCCATTTCTACGGTCGGGGTGGTCGACAATCCTAAATTTATCACCTCAAAGCCTAATCCTATCAAAGTAGAAGCTACCAATCCCTCCACCATGGGCCCTGATGGACGTGCATCTCTTCCCAGGATTACCTTTCGACTCGAAGACTTCGTTGTCATCCAAATTCCAAAGGCGGAAGTGAAGTTTACGATGTCTATTGGCGTGAGATTGTCGCCCGGCTGTCCTCCGATTGTGCCGCGAATCCCTGAAATAGAAGCGATTAAGGTCATAATGTCCTGTGTAGTCTTAATTGCAAATATGGTGAAAGGATGTCTTATAGGCAAAGGTTATCCACAGGCGGCAGGGATTCCTGATCTGTTTTTTGATTATGTTTGTGGTTCATGAGAGATCAATTCATGGATCCCGGGAGCGGGTACGAACAAGATGACGACATCGTCTTGCGTCCGCAACGATTTGAAGAATTTTCCGGTCAGCCAAAGTTGATCGAAAACCTCCAGATTTTTGTTCAAGCTGCTAAGCTCAGGGGTGAGTCTCTGGACCATGTTTTGCTGCATGGACCTCCCGGACTGGGCAAAACCACCCTCTCCTATATCATCAGCAATGAACTGGCCTCCAATATTCAGGTTACTTCCGGCCCTGTATTGGAAAAGCCAGGTGACCTTGCTGGTCTTCTGACGAATCTTGAGCCTAAGGATGTCCTTTTCATTGACGAAATTCATCGGCTGAGCCCGGTTGTTGAAGAATATCTATACTCAGCCATGGAGGACTTCAAGATCGACCTGATGATTGAGACCGGCCCCAATGCGCGTAGTGTGGAGATTACCCTCAACCCTTTTACACTGGTGGGGGCCACTACCAGAGCCGGATTGCTGACTTCTCCCCTCCTGGCACGTTTTGGGATCAACTTCAGACTGGAATATTACGATGCTGAAACTCTTTCTAGAATTGTCCGGCGTTCTGCAAGGGTGCTCGACGTAGGGATTGATCCTCGTGCGGCCCTTGAAATTGCCAGACGGAGCCGTGGAACACCAAGAATCGCGAACCGTCTACTTCGAAGAACGAGAGACTTCGCCATGGTCAAAGGCGATGGTGTCATCACCCTCGAAATTGCCAAATTTGCCTTGAAAGCACTTGATGTCGATGAGGCTGGTCTTGATGACATGGACAATAAAATTCTTCGTACCATCATCGTTAAGTTCAAAGGAGGTCCGGTTGGACTCACCACCATTGCAACAGCAGTCGGGGAAGAAGCTGAGACGATCGAGGAAGTCTATGAACCCTACCTGATTATGGAAGGATTTATCAAGAGAACAGCGCGAGGACGGGTGGCAACCGAAAGGGCCTTCCTGCATTTCGGAGTTCTACCAAGCGGGGATCAGGGTACTCTGTTTTCCTAAAAGTATCCTTATGGGTGAGGATGATCCCAGGTGTCTGGAGTACTTAATTACAGATTCGTGCCGTAGCCTTGACAAAAATTATTAGTTTTAAGCTATAACGCATCGATTTAATTCATCTCTCTTATGAACAGGATTCCGGTTGTAAGTATCTTCGTTTTGGTTATTCTTTTTTCTTTCCAAGGCTGTAAACAGATCAATGATGAATTGATCGTCAACCAGGGAAGCACTCGTGGAGACCTTCTTTCTTATGAATTGATCCAGTCCTGGGACTCCACTCAATTGAATGACCTTATCAATTCTGTAGATCCTTTGCTCAATATTTTCTTTCGAAAAGAATTTGACATTGATGGTTATAAAGTAACATACAGCACGACTTCTTATGACGGCACCCCTACCATTGCCACTGCAGCGGTCATGGTTCCTGTCTCCAGAAATGGTGATCCGCACAGCGCGACCCTGATAGGGTACAGCCATGGAACTACACTGCACAAGGATGGAGTTCCATCGCGGTTCAATGGAGGCGGAGAAGAAACAATTGGAATTTTGCTGGCCGGTGATGGGTTTATGGTGGCCATGCCTGATTACCTCGGGCTTGGAGATGGACCCGGCTTTCACCCCTATGTCCATGCAGCAACAGAAGCATCCGCTGTGGTGGACGCATTGAGAGCATCCAAATTCCTTGCATTGGCAGTCGATGCCCAACTCAACAGCAAGGTTGGTTTGACCGGATATTCACAAGGAGGTCACGCAACCATGGCGGCGCACAAGGAGATTGAGCTCAATCTGTCAGATGAATTTGACTTAATCGGTTCAGCCCCAATGGCTGGCCCCTATGATATTTCAGGAGCCCAAGAGCAATATATGCTCTCTTTCAATCCCTATGCAACACCAGGCTACCTGCCATTTACCCTATACAGTTATGATATGGTATACGACGTCCTGCCGAATGATGATCCTACCAGTGTATTGAAGCCTCCCTATGATTCTCTGGCACCATATATATTAGGACAGGTCACCCCGATGGGAGAAGTCAATCAAATGAGCAACCCGGTCCCACGACTGATGATCCGGGATGAGTACATGGACGAATATATCAATGACCCCAACCACCCCTTAAAGATAGCCTTGAGGGACAACGACCTTTACCTGGGTTGGGTTCCTCAAAAGCCGCTGGCCATGTTCTATTGTCAAGGTGATGATCAAGTCTCTTATCAAAATTCGATCGTTGCCTATGATGCCTTCATGGCAGCCGGTGCACCCTACGTAGAGCTCAGAAGGATTGATACCGACTCCGACCCGTTGACCCACAACGACTGTGCCCCGGGTGCATTGTTAACCGGAAAGCTATACCTCGATTCCTTGAACAACCTGTGACCCAGGAAATCAAGGACAAGGCGCTTGAGCTGGGCTTTGACCTGGTGGGCATCTCCAAAGCCGGATTTCTCGAAAAAGAGGCCCATGACCTGGAAATTTGGTTGAAAGAGGGGCGTCATGGTACCATGAAATGGATGGAGAACCACTTTGAAAAAAGGGTTGACCCTCGTCTTCTGGTAGAAGGTGCCAAATCAGTCATCAGCGTTTTGCTCAATTATTTTCCTGCCCCCCAAGACAAGCAGCCAACTGACGCACCCAAAATTTCAACTTATGCCTGGGGAGAAGATTACCACAAGGTGATCAAAAGGAAATTGTACCGTTTGCTTGAATTTATACAGGCAAAATCAGGGGCGGTCAATGCACGTGTATTTACGGACTCTGCGCCGGTGATGGACAAGGCCTGGGCGCTAAGAGGTGGTCTGGGCTGGATTGGCAAGCATACCAACCTGATCAACCCAAAGCTTGGATCATGGTACTTTATCGGCGAAATCATCCTGGACCTGGAATTGGAGTACGACGGTCCAATGCAAGATTTCTGTGGTACCTGTACCAAATGTATTGATGCGTGTCCAACCGATGCCCTCACCCCATACCAAATTGATTCTAACAAATGCATCAGCTACCTCACCATCGAATTGCGGGAAAACATCCCTCCGGAATATGTGGGTAAAACAGATGGATGGGCTTATGGCTGTGATATTTGCCAGGATGTATGCCCCTGGAACCGGTTTTCCAAGGCTCATAAAGGTGAGGAATTCAAACCTCTGGATCATATTCTGGCTTTTGGCAAGGCGGAATGGCTGGGGCTGGAGCAAAAGGATTTCAAAAAATTGACACGAAAGAGCGCGATGTCCCGAGTAAAGTGGGAAAAGATGATGGACAACCTCGAAAACACATGACCCAATCCCCACTATAAAAAAACGGCCTCCCCTGTTAAGAGTTGGCCGTTTTGCACTTCACTTCGTTTCTATATCTATACATTATTCTCTATTGCAGCAATAACTTTCGGGTGACCATTTTGCTCCCTCTTTTAATCCCCACAAAGTAAATCCCGGATGAAAATTCTGAAAGGTTGATCGTTTCCTGAGAGGAGACCATAGATCTGTCGATGACGACAGCTCCCATTTGATCGACTACGATGACATGCGCACCTTCCAATTGAGCGTCATCTATTTTTACACTAACATGATCAGTAGCAGGGTTTGGGAACAGGATGAATTCCTGTTCCGGACTTTCCACGAATATGGATACCATTTGACCATAGACCGTCAGGCTTCCCTCCTGGTCCATTTCTGAAATACGGTAATGGACCATCCCCTTGCCGGGCGCAACATCTACTGTTTGATAGCTAAGGAGGTCCTGAGACATTCCAGCAGCCTGTACAGTTGCCACGACTTCAAAATTCTGAAGATCTGAAGTACGCTCAATGATAAAATGATTGCTGTTAATTTCAGTTTGGGTAGCCCAGAAGATTTTTACGTATCCATTCTCCTGAACCACTGCATCAAAATCTACCAATTCTACCTGAAGGGGTGAATTACAAGGGCCAGTGCAATCTTCCAAAGCTAAAGGAACGTTGAAAGCTGCACCACCAGCACACCAGGTGGCTCCAGTCCAATTACCGATAGGATTTACAGAATTATCAATGTTGATAGTTGCAGTAACCCCGCCATTTCCAGACACGATTCCGCCGCGATGATTGATAAAACTCCCCCCTATCAGCCTTATACATGAACTTGGAAAAAGATTCCGAATGGTGGAATAATTGTTGAAGTTTCCATTTGATAGAACCATATCACCGCCTGAAAATATCCAGAGATCTCCGGACCGGTGGTTAAAATCACCTGAGTTTAGTCCCAATGTTCCTGAGATATAGACGTCTCCCAGGTTGTCAAAGTTTCCCGTAAGCGTAATGATGCCGGAAGGTTCAATAAATATCCAGGAAAAGGGGTAATTCCGAATGTAGTTGCAGATTAGTTGACCAAATACATTCAGCCCACCAAAGGTAAGACCTCCACCATTCGACTGGTTAAAAACGCTGAAACCGGTCATATCAAGAATTCCACTTGGCTGGTTGATGTTGACCATTCCTCCCGGATTGATATTCAAATCGGAAGACAGGACTACAAGGTGGTTGATATTAACAGTATCGTTAGTTCCGATGGGTAAGGGAGGCACTCCCCCACTCCATGTCAGGGGATTGGTCCATAACCCATCTCCGACAGTCGTATACTGAACTGCGGACAATGGAGAAAAAGTAGCAACGAGTAAGAGTAGGTAAACGGTTTTTTGTAAAATTCCAGTGTTCATAGCGAGTCGTAATAAGCGTTACATAAGGTTACAAGAATACCTTGGGACTGCATGTAGCAGAAGTAGCTTTACGAGGTAACATGGTTTACAGAGGTACAGATTCTTATTGGCAGTATAGCAGCTGCCGCGATTGATAACAGTTCTAAAGTAGGTAAAAATCGGGCCGTAGGAACCAATCTGAAAGGTTGGCAGAGGCTTTGTGAGTGAGCAGGTTAAATTAGCCCTTGCAAATGACTACTGAAAGGATAAAGGGACCATAAATGCCCCCCTGAGAGCAAAATCAAGAGTGTTGTATACCTGGCCGAGTCATGGTTAAAATATATCATCCCCCTCATGAAGAAAAAGGAACCTAATTAGGTAGATACCCAATGACCATGATGTGTAAATTTGACATGGATAAAGAAAAAATCTTGCATGCGGTAATACCGTTAAATTGGAAAACGAACAGAAGAGAATGGCCTTGCAAAGGATGCCGTTTGGCTCGGAAATCTGGATTCTTACACTCCTTCTGTCGAGAATATCCAGCAATAAAAGCAACAAATTCCGGCGAACTCAGTAAGAAGGGAATCCCAAACGTGAATTATTATTACACCTAATACGGGGAAATGATTAAATAATTGTTGTATTTAGGGAGCAAAACCGCTCAAAATGAGCAGATAAAATGTTTCCACATTCCACTGTTGACATTTACCTTCTCTCAAATTGTTATTCTTATGCGGTGATATTAAATTGCGCCCGTTTTAGAAAATCCTTATACAATAACGCTTACAATGGCAGTAAATAAAGGAAGAGTCGCCCAGGTTATCGGTCCGGTAGTGGACGTTGAATTTAGTGGCGAAGGAGCTAACCTCCCAAAAATTCTTGATGCACTTACCATCAACAAACATGATGGTTCCACGCTTTATCTGGAGGTTCAGCAGCACTTGGGAGAAAACAAGGTGCGTGCCATCTCTATGGACTCCACCGATGGTTTGGAAAGAGGTATGGAAGTCCTCGACCTCGGTCGTACTATTGAGATGCCTACTGGTGATGGAATCCGTGGTCGTCTTTTCAATGTGGTAGGAACCGCAATTGACGGTCTTCCACAACCCAAGTCTCCACGTGGTTACCCTATTCACAGGGATGCACCCAGGTTCGAAGATCTTTCAACCAATCCAGAAATCCTGTACACAGGTATTAAGGTGATTGACTTGATCGCCCCCTACCTGAAGGGTGGAAAGATTGGACTGTTCGGTGGAGCTGGTGTAGGCAAGACCGTTTTGATCCAGGAGTTGATCAACAATATCGCAAAGGCTCACTCAGGATTGTCTGTGTTTGCCGGAGTTGGAGAGCGTACCCGTGAAGGAAATGACCTTCTTCGGGAAATGATTGAAGCCAACGTTATCCGTTATGGAGAGAAGTTCGCCCACGCCATGGAAGGTGGAGGTTGGGATCTTTCCTCAGTGGATCTTGAAAAACTTAAAGAATCTCAGGTAACCCTGGTGTTTGGTCAGATGAACGAACCTCCCGGAGCACGTGCCCGGGTGGCCCTATCTGGTCTATCATTGGCGGAATACTTCCGTGATGGTGAAGAAGGTGATACGACTGGTCGTGACATCCTGTTCTTCATCGACAATATCTTCCGTTTCACCCAGGCAGGATCAGAAGTATCTGCACTTTTGGGACGTATGCCTTCAGCGGTAGGTTACCAGCCAACCCTGGCATCTGAAATGGGTGCGATGCAGGAACGGATTACCTCTACCAAGCGGGGATCCATTACCTCTATCCAGGCGGTATATGTACCTGCTGATGATTATACCGACCCTGCTCCGGCAACTACCTTTGCCCACTTGGATGCAACCACCGAACTTTCACGTTCACTCGCATCACTCGGTATCTACCCCGCAGTGGATCCCCTGTCCTCTACTTCAAAGGTTTTGACTCCTGAGACGGTAGGTGACAAACATTACGATTGTGCTACCAAGGTGATTGCGATCCTTCAGAAATACAAAGACCTTCAGGATATCATTGCAATTCTGGGTATGGATGAATTGTCTGAAGAAGACAAGTTGGTCGTAGGACGTGCCCGTAAGGTACAGAGGTTCCTCAGCCAGCCATTCTTCGTGGCAGAGCAGTTCACCGGCCTGGAGGGACGATTTGTTGCAATCGAAGATTGTATCAAAGGCTTCAACATGATCATCGACGGTGAATTGGACCACCTGCCAGAAAATGCTTTCTACCTCAAGGGTAGTATTGAAGAAGCAATCGCTGCAGGTGAAAAGATTCTTTCAGAAGTCAAATAATTATGAGCATGATTGTTGACATCCTCACTCCTGACCGCCAGATATTTTCTGGTGAGACCACCTCTGTCACTGTTCCTGGAACTGATGGTATGTTCCAGATTAAGAAAGACCATGCTGCTATCATTTCATCTTTGGCTTCCGGTAAAGTAAGAATTGTTACTTCCGAAGGAGAGAAGATGTTTGATATTGAGGGTGGTGTGGTAGAGGTCTTAAAGAATAAGATAATCATTTTGGCGGAACGTATAGTAGATGACTCTGCTGCGTAAACCCGTTACGAACTATAAAAAAGCCTTCATCCGAAGGCTTTTTTTGTTTCACCTATTTCACACCCATGCGGATTGATATTCTTTCTGGGGTCCCTGACCAGTTGCACAGCCCCCTGAACACTAGCATTATCAAACGGGCCCAGGACAAAGGACTCGTTGAGATCCACGTTCATGATATTCGGGACTGGACCACAGATAAGCACAGAAGTATTGACGCGCCTCCTTATGGTGGTGGTGCGGGCATGGTAATGAAAATAGAACCCATTGCCGCAGCGATCCGTCAACTACTTTCTGAACGGGACTACGATGAGATCATTTTCATGACGCCAGATGGGGAGGTGCTGAAGCAAGGCTTGGCGAACTCACTCAGTATGAAAGAAAACCTGATTCTTCTCTGTGGCCACTACAAAGGAATCGACCAGCGCATACGTGAAATGTTTATCACCAAGGAAGTTTCTATTGGCGATTTTGTCCTTTCGGGAGGAGAGTTGCCTGCATTGGTACTGACGGATGCCTTGGTAAGATTGCTTCCCGGAGTACTTGGAGATGAAACTTCTGCCCTCTCCGATTCATTTATGACCAATCTACTGGACGCTCCCGCCTATACCCGCCCGCAAGATTTCGAAGGCCATCAGGTACCAGCAATCCTCCTTTCTGGCAACCATTCCGCGATCGATGCCTGGCGTGACGAGCAAGCCTACCAGAAAACGAAGGAGCGCCGGCCTGATCTATTGGAAGAAGATGAATAACATCTCGTAAAAAGATGTTGAAATAATTGAAACATTAAAAATTACCCTTAACTTTGCAGTCTGATTTTTTGACCGGATAATATATACAAGACAATGAAAGAGCTTATCGACCTCGTAGAAGCAGAATTCCGCCGCGACGACCTCCCCGAGTTTGTTGCTGGAGATACCGTAAATGTATTCGTTCGGATCAAAGAAGGTGAAAAAGAGCGTATTCAGCAGTTTCAGGGTGTTTGCATTCAACGCCGTGGGGCTGGGGCTAACTCCACCTTTACTGTACGTAAAATCTCAAGCGGAATAGGTGTAGAGCGTATTTTTGTAGATAGCTCTCCCAATTTGGAAAAAGTTGTTGTCATGAAGCGCGGAATTGTTCGCCGTGCTAAGATTTTCTACCTGCGTCAGCTGAGTGGTAAGTCTGCTCGAATCAAAGAGCGTCGATAACAGATAGATACCAAATAAATTATACACAAAGGCGGGTGCAAAACATCCGTCTTTTTGTTTTGTCATATTTTGGTGGACTGTTTTGCTTTTCGTAATTTCCGAGGATTCATATACACCTGATTTCGACTGCTATCAACGCCCGAAAATGAGAAAGCTATCCTTTATAATATTAAGTGTGATCTTAATGTGGGCGCTTCCTTTAGATGCTCAAAAGAATAAACCGGCCAAACGTGCCTATCGACAGGGCAAACGATTAATTTCAAAATCGGATTATATCAAGTCCATCCCGTTTTTTAAGGAAGCCACCAACTTAGATCCCGAGAATGCCTGGTACCAATACCTCTTGGGAAAAGCTTATTTTGAAGGAGACCGCCCCCAGGAGGCACTCCCATACCTGATTAAGGCCTACAACCTTGACAGGTCCGTCCATTCAGATTTAGAGTTCTATTTGGCCCGGTCAATGCATTTTAACCACCTCTTTGAGGAGGCCATCACCCACTACCGAAGCGATATGCAGAGGTATGAAGAGGGTAGTGTGGATTATATGGACAGTGAAATGCGGATCAAGCAGTGTCAAAATGCTCCTGATGTGGTAGAAAATGCCAAGTACTACAAAGTAGAGAATCTAGGCGAATACGTAAACTCGGAATATCCCGAATATGCGGCAACCTTCTCTGACAATTATTCATATATGATTTTTACATCGCGGCGCCCGCGCAAAGTCAAGCAGATTGCCGAGCGCAGGTACCATGTCCGAGATGTGAATGAGGAGGTCTACGAGGCGACAAAAGTGGATGGACAATGGACGAAAACCAAGCTTTTTTCCCGTCCAATTCCGCAGGTGACCCATGATGCTTCCATCGCGATGTCAGAAGATGGTTCCAGCCTGCTTTATTATGTTGCTCGTAGAAATGGTGACATATATGTCTCTTACAATGAGGATGGTAAGTGGTCAAAGCGTGAAAGTATCGGTGAAAATATCAATACCCGTGATTACAATGAGCCACATGCCTACCTGACCGACGGAGGTGAGACACTTATTTGGGTCAGTGACAAAGAGGGTGGCAAAGGATTGAAAGACATATACGTCTCTAAAAAGAACGAATCTGGAGAATGGGGAGAAGGAGTTGGTATCGGAGATGATATCAATACCGAATATGACGAAGATGCTCCTTATGTCACTCCGGACGGACAATACCTATACTTTAGTTCCCGGGGCCACAACTCCATGGGCGGCTATGACCTGTTTCGTTGCAAGCGCGAAGGAAGCGGCTGGGGTAAACCTGAAAATCTGGGGTATCCTATCAACAGCGTTGGAGATGATATCTACTTCATCCAGGAAAATGGAACAGAAGGCTTCTTTTATTCCAGTGACCGGCCAGGAGGCTTTGGTGAAAAAGACATTTACCATGCATTCCCTTTTATTCCAGAAGAGATTCAGACCATCATAGCGGGCAGTGTACTAACCCGTGACGGAGACAATCCGCTTGCTGCTGAAGTAAGCCTGATCGATAAAGTAAGTGGGAAAGTGATCGAGACAACCAATACCAATCCAAGTGATGGGTCCTACCGGTTCATGACAGTTGAGTGTGGCAAAGAATATGACATTGATGTTAAGGTGGATGCTGCCGGTGGCCCGGCTGTCGTCAAAACCGGACAATACAATGTCGTAACCGGATTCATCAAAGATGCTATCACAAATGCTCCCCTGGATGGACAGATTGAATTGATTGATCCTGAAACCAACAAGGTACTGGAGCAGATCAAGACCAATCCGGAAACAGGCAACTATCTGCTTCCAGTGCAAAGTGGTGCGCGGTATATGCTAAGGGCTAAGTCCAATAAGTACCTCACCTATTATGAAGAATTTAGCGTATCCCCTTCCGGAGAGATTGAAGCACATTCCCACGAAATCGGCATGCAAAAGCAAACGGATGCTGAAAAACTCGTCATCAATTGGGAGTTCTTTGATCATAACAAGGATGTCATCAAACGGGAATATTACAAAGACCTGGATCATGTGGTCGAGGTTATGAAAAAGATCCCTGAGATCAGGCTCAATGTAATCGGCCATACAGATGGTGATGGAAGTGACTCCTACAATCAAGGCCTTTCTGAGCGGCGTGCAGAGGCTGTCGCTGAGTATCTGACTGAAAAGGGGATTGAATCCAAGCGACTGAATGTTTCCGGTATGGGAGAAAGCATGCCGATCTATGACAATAGCAACAAAGATTTGAAGAAGTATAACCGGCGGGTGGAACTTTATATTATCAACTGAGTATACGTGTAAAAGAAATTGAGGAAGCAGGAAATGAAAAAAATATCAATGGTATTTGTTGTGGTTCTGGCAATCTTTGCTGGAACCACTTCACTTTATGGACAAAGTGAAAAGAAGGCTTTAAGGAATGCCGATCAGCATTTGGGCTTTGATGAATACAAGCAAGCCATTCCCTACCTGAAGGAAGCTTTGGGTTACAATGATAAAAATGTAATTGCTCACTTCCTTCTGGGGAAAAGCCTGTTTTTAACATACAGGAAGAAAGAAGCACTGGTCCACTTTGAGAAAGCATACACCCTCAACCGTGATGTAAGCAACTCTCTAAGCCTTTACTACGCCAAGTGCCTCCACTACACCTTTCAGTTCGATGAGGCAGCCGTGCAGTACAAGCGAGCGCTTAATTACATTAATAAAAAAGATCCTGAATACCAGGAGACCCTGAGGGCGATTGAAAATTGCGAATATGGCAAGAAGGCTGTGGCAAATCCCGTTCGGGCCAAAGTGGTTAATGTAGGCCCTCCCATCAATACCCAACACTCTGAGCACAGTCCCGTGATCAATGCAGATGAGAGTATTCTCATCTATACAACCGTATATCCAGATAATGTGGGTTGCAAGGGAGACCCCATGTGTGGATTAGAAGACATCTATATATCTGAAAAACAAGGAGATAAGTGGGGTCAGCCTAAACCAATTGAAGAGATCAATACCGCCAACCACGATGCCACCATTGGCCTGTCATCTGATGGTCAAAAACTCTTTGTCTACAAGAATCCCCCCGGCTCAGGAGACATATTTTCCAGTGAATTGAAAGGTGATAAATGGAGCAAACCGGAAAGCATGGGAAAAACGGTTAACTCTAAAGATTGGGAAGAAGCCATATCCCTCTCCCCTGATGGGAAGACCATCTTCTTCACATCGGATCGACCGGGAGGTAAAGGGCTATCGGATATCTATGTTGCCCGCATGACCGAAGATGGGGACTGGGGTACACCAGAGAATCTCAGCAAGCTCAATACACCCAATTGGGAGAGAACCCCATTTATTCACCCCAATGGAGTTGAACTCTACTTCTCAACCAATGGGAGGAATGAAAGCATTGGTGGCTTTGACATCTACCGATCAACCCTTCAGGCAGATGGCTCCTGGGGAGAACCTGAAAACATGGGCTATCCCATTAACACACCCGACGATGACATCTATTTTGTTTTCTCTGCCGACCAAAAGACCGGCTATTACTCCAGTGCGAAAGAAGGAGGCTATGGGGAAAAGGATATCTACAAAATCATCATTGAAGACGAGCCAGTTACAGTTGTCGTTGATGAAAAGGATCCTGAACCAGTAATCGTAAAGAATGCCCTGACTATACTGAAAGGAGTCATTACCGATGCAAAGACAATGCAACCCTTGGAAGCCTCCCTGCAAGTAATTGACAATGAAAAAGGCCAGGTAGTTGCCAACTTCACTTCCAACTCCGCCTCCGGAAAATACCTGGTAACCCTCCCCTCTGGAAAAAACTATGGTATCCGAGTAGAAAACCCAGAGTATCTCTTTAAGTCGGAAAATGTAAACATCCCTTCATCAGATGGTTACCAGGAAATAATCAAAGACATAGAGTTGGACAAAATTGAAGTCGGTAAGGCGATCAGCTTGAACAATATCTTTTATGATTATGACAAAGCTACCCTTCGTCCTGAGTCAAAGGCTGAGCTTGAAAGACTGTTCGGATTTATGTCTGACAACCCAAATCTAAAGGTTGAATTAGGGGCACATACAGACAGTGATGGTTCTGATACCTACAACCAGGACCTGTCCGAAAGGCGTGCGAAATCAGTGGTCAGCTACCTTGTCGAACGTGGGATTGATCGCAGCAAAATGATCGCCAAAGGATATGGTGAGAAAGAACCTGTTGCACCCAATGACACGCCAGAAAACAAGCAAAAGAACCGCAGAACGGAATTGAAGATCCTGGAGAAATAACCCTGGATTCAGACATTAAGATTTTTTTTCATTTTTTATTCCAGTGCTCCAGTATGTTCCATACAGGCATGACAAAGACGGCCCTAACCAACTGTCCCAGAATCTCTTACTTTTAAGTATTTAATTCAACAATTAACATTCCAAGCAAACCTGTCTACATTAGCACACAAGTGAATCCATTACTTGAGATATAAACATATCAACACCCTATCTATCAACTGACTATACCCAAGTAAAAGCCTTTTTATTAATCAAATCCCACTGATTTGCAATTATTGAACTCTTCGCTATATTGCATCGTCGACTTATCAACATATCCACAATTGAAGGTCGCCGGGTTTTTTAGCAATCGACTGGTTCAGTATTTAGGTGGATATCAACACCGTTACGGCTTGATACTTTAAGTGAATAGCTGATTCTCGTATTAAAATCCTCGTTTTATGTCCCGCTTATTAAAGGTATTGGCATTCTTGCTTTTTGCAGCTGTTGCGACGAGTGTAATGGCTCAATCTGGAGACAAAAAATCTCGTAAGGAAGCTCGCAATGCACTAAAAGTAGCCAAAGAGCATCTGCGTTTTGAGGAATTCAATCAAGCCATACCGGCTGTAGAGGATCTGCTCAAGCAAGATCCTAATTCAGCATATTACAACTTTTGGATGGGCAAATGCTTGTACATAACGTACAAGAAGAACAAAGCACTTTCCTACTTCGAGAAAGTTGAAAAGATAAATCCAGATGTAGACAGGGAATTCCATTATTACTACGGATTAACCCTGCACTACAATCTCCATTATGACAAAGCAATTTCTGAATATCGGCAAGACCTGAACCGTTACGAATCAGGTAGCCCGGATTATATCTGGATCGCGAATCGGATTTCCCAGTGTCAATATGCCAAGAAGCTTTCCCGGAAGAAGGATTCTGACCAGGTCAAGATTGACAATATGGGTGAAAAGATCAATACTGAGTATTCAGAACACAGCCCCGTCATTTCTGCCAACGACTCTCTGCTCATCATTACGGCCCGTCGCCCCGAAAGCCTTGGAGCAGATAACGAGAACCATTTCTACGATGAGGATATCTACATCTCCCACCGGACAGAAGAAGGATGGTCACCAGCGGTGAATATTGACAAGCCTGTCAATTCCAAAGGCCATGACGCCACAATCTCTCTTTCGGCTGATGGTCAGAAGCTTTACCTCTACCGTCACAAGAAAGATGGAGCACTGTATGTAACTGACTTTGACACGCTTGGTCAAAAATGGGAAGAGCCAAAAGCGATCAAGAAACCACTGAACTCAAAATACTACGAAGCTTCTATTTGCCAAAGTGCCGACAGCAGCATCCTGTTTTTTACAAGTGACCGCCCCGGCGGTTATGGTGGTCGGGATATCTACATGGTCAACCGACTGGAAAAGGACAAATGGACAGACCCCGTCAACCTCGGTCCTGCCATCAATACTCCCTTTGATGAAGATGCTCCCTACTTCCACCCAGATGGAAGAACCCTTTACTTTTCCTCCAATGGCCCCAACAGCATCGGCGGCTTTGACATCTTCGTCACAGAAATGGATTCCTTTGCGGAAACCGGTTGGTTGGAACCCCTCAACATGGGGGTTCCAGTAAACACTGCCGACGATGATATCTATTTCGTCCTTTCGGCAGATGGGAAAAGTGGATATTATTCGAGTGGTAAAGAAGGTGGCTACGGTGAAAAGGATATTTACCATATCAAGTTCCCCTACTACCCCTACCCCAGGCGCTTCCACATTGTTGAACTTGCAGGATTGGTTCAGGATGTTCTGACCCTCGATACAATTCCCGCATTGGTCAGGTTGGTTGACAATACTACCCAGGAAGTCCTCGACTCCATGTACACTGGTCTCGACTCTACGAATTACTATTTCATCCTGGAACCCCAAAGAAGTTACTCAATCGAAGTATCAGCCGATGGATACAGCTCGGCAAAAGAAAATCTGGAAACTCCAGCCTTGGCGGACACAGACCTGTTCCTGGAAAAGAATCTCTTTTTGGGCAAACCGGAAGAAAAAGAAGTCGTGGTTGAAAAGGTCTTTCCCGAAATCCAACATATCTATTATGACTTTGACCAGGATGACCTGAGAGATGGCTCCCCTCAGGAATTGGATATGGTCGCTCAGGTGCTGGAACAAAACCCGGATATGAACCTCAGGATTTTGGCGCATACCGACTGGTATGGAACTTACAGCTACAATGTCGACCTCTCCAAGAGAAGGGCAGATGCAGCTTTTGACTACCTGGTCAAAGAGAAGGGAATCAATCCCACCCGTTTAGAAAAAGACTACTTCAGCGAAAACGATCCAATCGACACCAATGAAGACGACGAAGGAAGGCAGTACAACCGAAGGAGTGAGTTCCAGTTTGTCAAAAATGAAAATGTTGTCTTCAGCTCGATCCGTTTGAGGGTTGGCGTTGAAGGAATCGTGGTGGACAAAACCAAGCCCAAAGGAGATCCGGGTTTCGACAATCCTACCGACGGAAGTACCATCGAAGCCATATCCAGTGCCAGCTCAGAAACTCCATCCGAAGACAAGGCACAAGTCAACACCCCCGATGAACCGGTAGCGATGACAGATTCTGACCCGGACGACAACCCCAATGATGAGGTACTGGTTTCCGGAAATGATGATCCGAACCTAAACCCAGCCAACAACTTGCTTGAAAAAGCAAAGGCAAATCCATCGGTCGTCAATGCAAACCTCGTTCCAGAGGAAGCGCTGAAAACCTTAGGTGAAATGGAATTGCACCATATCTACTTTGACTTTGACAAGTACAATATGCGCCTCGCATCCCAGTCAGAGCTTGGTAAAGTACTTGAACTGATGCAACAGTTTCCAGATATGACTTTGGAGATTTATGGCCATACCGATGCTTATGGTTCGGTTAGCTACAATCAAAGGCTTTCGGAAAACAGAGCCAATGAAACCTACAGGTACTTCGGAGAGAAAGGCATTGAGGACAATCAGTTGGTGATCACAGGATTCAGCGAACTGCAGCCAATCGATTCGAATGAGAACAATTCAGGTCGCCAAAACAATAGAAGAGTTGAATTCAGATTGGTAAAAGATGGACGGGTACTCATCAAGAGTATTCCCTGATTGGACCAATGAACAAGAATTTTAATACGAGGACGGGGTGGCTGCCGAAAGGCGGTTGCCCTGATTTTCTTTCAAACACTATTTACCTCCAAAGCATTACCGTGCAATGAACATCAGCAAAAGGAACTTGGTTGGCATAGGATTATTGGTTTTGTCTATCATTCTCCTCATCCCTGGATTAACCCTGGACTTGATCACCCTGGACATATCAGTCAATGCCCTGATTTCCATTGAAGTTTACAATGAGACCCGAAGTATCATTGGGACCATTGGTGAGTTATTTGCCAATGACAATGCCTGGGTAGGATTCCTGATCCTGTTTTTCAGCGTTGTGGTACCGATCATCAAGGCAATCCTCCTGCTCCTGATTGGGATATTCCAGCATGTTCCCAAAAGGAAAGGAATCCACAGATTCATTGGTCTGATCAGCAAGTGGTCTATGGCAGATGTATTTGTGGTTGGTGTATTTATTGCTTTCCTCTCCCTTAAAACCAATGACAATGTCAATGCTGAACTCCACTCAGGATTTTGGTACTTCCTATTCTATTGTATCGTATCTATTGCTGCCTCTCAGGTGATCCAGGTAAGTGAT
This sequence comes from uncultured Bacteroidia bacterium, assembly GCA_964352215.1. GTDB lineage: Bacteria > Bacteroidota > Bacteroidia > J057 > JADKCL01 > CAWUKT01. The sequence goes on along the minus strand of CAYGRE010000098.1, from coordinate 2,202 downwards.
AAAGCAAATGGTTAAGTCTAATTTGACACTTCCCCTTTTTATCAGATAAATCTTATCTTTGAATTCTTGGGAATAGAGGAAAGATTATTTTATGTTTAGATCATGCTGCTGGAACCCGCTATACTCAGTACCCCTCCCGTAAAGTTAGGCAAATGTTCACGTGAAGAGTTAAGGCATTACTTCCTGAATACCTGGGAGTTATACGAGACACTCATGAGTTCGATACGCAAGGAAAGCTATTTCTATGAAGCACCGGACCCACTTCGCCATCCACTTATCTTTTACCTTGGCCATACGGCCTGCTTCTACATTAACAAGCTGAAAGCTTCAGGCGCCCTTTCCGAAGGACTAAATAGCCGTTATGAGAGTTTGTTGGCCGTAGGGGTTGATCCAGAAAGTACGGATGACCTTGAGACCCAAATCAACTGGCCCAGTGTCAGCAATGTCTGGGCATACCGGGAGAAGGTAAAGGAAGTCGTATTGGAATTTATTGAATCTGCCCCCCTACTCGACAAAGTGGACATGAACAGCCCCATCTGGGCTTTGCACATGGCCTTTGAACACGAAAGAATTCATTTTGAAACCTCTTCCGTATTGATGCGCCAATACCCGGTGGAATATTTGGAAAAACCTGCTGGATGGGAATATGCTCCCACAACCCAACCCCGCAAACCTGCTTTTGAAATGGTTCCATTTACTGGCGGAACCGTGCGTATTGGAAAACTTAAGGACAACCCCACCTACGGTTGGGACAATGAATATGGCGAGAAGATAGTCCAGGTAGATCCATTTGCCATTGGGAACTTGATGGTTACCAACAATGAATTCCTCGGGTTTGTAGAAGACAACGGGTATGCCGATCCTAAGTATTGGAGTAGTGAAGGTTGGGAATGGCTTGATCAACAAGAAAATAAACACCCAAAATTCTGGATATTGGACGAAGACGGTACCTACAAGTACCGGGCGATGTTTGACGTCCTGGACTTGCCACCCGATTGGCCGGCAGAGGTAACTGCTTACGAAGCAGAAGCCTATCTTAAGTGGAAAGGAGAAGAGTTCCGGTTGATGACCGAGGCGGAATGGAAGTACGCCACCCGGGAAGCTCCCGAAAAAGATGGGGACCCTGCATTTTGCAACTACCACAATCAGTCAATGGCCTTTGGCTCACCCAGTCCGGTAGGTATGATGGCACAGGGCTGTACGCCAGACGGCGTATATGACCTATATGGCAATGTTTGGGATTGGCTCTCCGATGATTTCCATCCCCTGCCTGGGTACAAAGTTCACCCTTGGTACAAGGATTTCTCTCAACCTTATATGGATAAGCAGCATGGAATGCTGGCAGGGGGATCATGGGCCTCCTCCGGCACCAGCGCATCCAAGTATTACCGTCTTTGGTTTCGCCGCGGCTTCTTCCAACATTCCGGATTTCGAATTGCAAAGTCTCTATGAGTACAATCTCTGACCCTCACAGCATTGCTTTGAAAAAAGCGGCTTCAGTTCTAGGAATAGAAGTTATTGACCATTCTCAGGACTGGCATACCGACGCTGTCGAATTCAAGTTGGGTAACCATACGGAAATGGTTCTGGATGGGCGGGTGTACAGTCACCTCGGCCTTCAGGCAGCTACTTTTGCTGATGACAAGCATATCTCCAAAGTATTTTTGTCAAGATGTGGCCTTAAAACTCCCGCACACTTTATCATAGACCTTGACCTGCCGGAGTCCATCGAAGAGCAGGCAAACGGGAATATGATGGATGGAATCAATTATGTATGCAAACCACTCTATGGCACTGATGGCCATGCAGTTGGAATGAATAAGATAGACCACCTGGACATTGATATGCATACCGAGGTCTATGCAGACACTTACCGGATATGGATGGTCGAAGAGCAGATTACAGGCAAAGACCTACGTATTCAGGTGATCGGAAACAAGATCGCTGCTGCCTGCGTTCGGGAACCGGCCTATGTAACCGGGGACGGCAGCAGCAGCCTGGAAGAGCTCATTGAGCATCGCAATGATGCATTGGCCGAACTCAACCCCAACAATAAGCTGGAATTGGATGCTGACAGCCGCAAACTGATGCGGGAGCAAAATCTCTATCTGGATACGGTGATCGAAGCAGACCGTAAGATTCAGCTAAAGTACATTTCCAATATGGGCCAGGGGGGAGTCGCAATTGACATAACCCCCGATC
>CAYGRE010000097.1:0-26927 GCA_964352215.1 uncultured Bacteroidia bacterium | reverse complement strand
CTTAGGAATGGCACACAAATTTCCTAAATTTGCTCGCTTATACCATTGATTACCGGACAGCACATGAAGATCAAACATACCACAGCGCTTGTTTCTAATGATTCATCCCTGCTTCAGTTACTGATTGTTTCTGAAGAATACCAGGATTTGGCAGTTGATCTTTTGAAATCCAGCTTTGGAATAGGTTCCCCGCCTGATTCGATCGCCGAAAAAGGGAAACAGAAAATATATGGCAATGGGGCCCTTAACCTGATTACAATCGGAATCGGTACTCCCAAAAACGAGCACGAGGGCGTTCGTCGTGCGGTCGCTTCCGCAGTCAACCACGCCAACGATTTCGAATACAAAAGGCTTCAGATCACTTACCCGCAGGGCAACCGCTCCGGGAAATCTCAAGTCTATACCGCCATTGCGGAAGCAGCCGCACTGGCCAATTACCAGTTTTTGAGGTACAAATCAGATCCCCAAACCAATTCATTGGAGGAGGTTTTGGTGCATAGCTCAGATGCCGGACATGCTGCCCATATTGCAAAAGGTGAGAAGATCGCCCGTGCGACAAGCATCGCCCGCGACCTGGTCAATGAGCCGGTCATTACCCTCACCGCAGAGGAAATGGCCAACCGTTGTGTCGAATATGGTAAAGAACTGGGCTTCGCAGTGGAGGTCCTGAGCAAAGCAAAAATCCAGGCCCTGAAAATGGGTGGACTCCTGGCCGTGAATTCTGGGTCGGTCGACCCTCCGACTTTCACCATCATGGAATGGAAGCCTGAAAATGCGACCAATGAACGTCCGGTGGTCCTGGTTGGAAAAGGAGTGGTCTATGATACCGGAGGCCTCAGCCTGAAACCCACTCCAAATTCGATGGACAAGATGAAGGCGGACATGGGAGGTGCAGCGGCAGTGATCGGAACACTCTATGGTGCGGCCTTGTTGAAATTGCCCATTCATGTCGTCGGTCTGGTTCCTGCTACGGACAACCGTCCCGGCCTGAATGCCTATACCCCCGGAGATGTCATTACCATGTATGATGGCACAAAGGTCGAAGTCCTGAATACCGATGCCGAAGGCCGGATGATTCTCGCGGACGCCCTTGCTTACGCCAAGAAATACGATCCCGAATTGTGCATTGACCTTGCCACCCTTACCGGAGCCCAGGTCGTTGCCATCGGAGATCACGGTACCGCCATGATGGCCACCGCAGATAAAAAAGTTCGTGAGGACCTCTCCAGTGCTGGAGACAGAGTTTATGAACGCCTGGTCGAACTTCCCCTTTGGGACGAGTACCGCGACCAGTTGAAAAGCGACATTGCCGATCTGAAGAATATCGGTGGTAGTTCCGCAGGCTGTATCACTGCAGGAAAATTCCTGGAGCACTTTACCGACTATCCCTGGGTTCACCTGGATATCGCCGGACCAGCCTTCATTTCCGGCAATGATGCCTACCGACTCAAGAATGGAACCGGAGTCGGGGTAAGGCTGTTGTTGGAATTCCTTGCCAGCTACTGAGCAGGGGAAATAAAATTTGATTGAATTGACATGCATAAGAAGCAAAAATTATTGAAGGTTGGGATCACGATTGGGGATTACAACGGGATTGGGCCGGAGTTGATCATCAAAGCATTTAGCCACCAGCACCTCCGGGAAATTTGTACCCCGATTGTCTACGGAGCACCAAGAGTGATCAATGTATACCGGAAGCAGTTGGACATTGAGCGATTCTCTTACAATATGATCCAGACCCCGGACCAGGCGCAGCCCCGGAAGGTTTCGATCATAGATTGCATCAGCGTAGAAGGGCGTGTAGAGCCGGGCCGTCCGGATCATGACAGCGGGCTTGCTGCATTTCAGGCGCTGGATGCCGCCACCAAAGACCTGAAAGAAGGCTTGATAGATGCATTGGTCACCATGCCGATCGACAAGCACTTCATGCAAAACGATGATTTCCAGTTCCCCGGACATACAGAGTTTCTGGCCGAAGCATTTGACGCGAGTGACAGCCTGATGTTCATGGTCCACGAGCGGTTGAAGGTCGGGGTCGTGACCGGCCATGTACCGCTTAAAAAAGTCTCTGAGAACATCAGCATAGATAAAATCGTCCGTAAAATCAGGATGATGAACTATTCTCTGCGCATGGATTTCAATTTTGAGAAGCCTAAGATTGCCGTATTGGGATTGAATCCACATGCCGGCGACAATGGCTTGCTGGGCAAAGAGGAGCAGGAAAAGATTCAGAAAGCAATCGAGAAATGTACCAACGAGAAGATGTTGGTGCTCGGACCTTACAGCGCAGACGGATTCTTCGCTTCAGGCATGTACCGGAAGTTTGATGGTATCCTGGCCATGTACCATGACCAGGGACTGATTCCGTTCAAGCTGATCGCAGGATTTGAAGGCGTAAACTTCACCGCAGGATTGCCTGTAATCCGGACTTCTCCCGACCACGGGCCAGCTTTTGACCTCGTGGGAAAGGAGCAAGCAAGTCCGGATTCTTTCATCCATGCGTTGTATACTGCAATTGACGTTTACCACAGACGGGAGGAGAACCAGGAATTGTATGACAATTCAATTTGGAACTCCCAACCAAAAGGGCGTTTAGAAGAAACCCCGGACGATATCGTGGAATAAATTGCTTCGGAAAAACATTTCGGAGTTATCCACATCTTTTATATCTTTGCACTCCAATTTTGTCAACGTGGCTAAGAAGTTTGAGAGAAAGTATTCTTTCGAAATCCCTAAGCTTAGAGATGGGGAGAATACAGAGCAGTACGAGATTGATAGTTCTTTCTTTCATGAATTTGAGAGTCCTGTATTGTCTGAGGGACAGCTCGAGGTAACGGCGAAAATATTTAAGTATCACCGTCACCTGGATGTAACCTTTCATTTCAACGGAAAAGTTGAGCTGAATTGTGACCGCTGCCTGGAACCTTATGACGAAGCACTGGACTTTGAGCAAAGGGTGGTTTACGCCTACGATGAAGACCTCGAAATCAACACTGATGATGTGGTCTTAATCGATGAGAATAACCCATTCCTTTATGTAGGTAAAGATTTGTATGACTTCATTGTCCTGCAAATTCCCCTTCGCAGAGTTCCTTCCGAGGAGATTCACGTTTGTCCTGATGCTGTACTTCAGCTGTTGGGAGAGCTGGAATCGCCGGATTTGGAAGATGAAAGCGACGAAGAAGAGGAGATTGATCCTCGTTGGGCCGCATTGAAGAAGTTAAAAGATCAGGAATAATTAGTAAAAGAAACATACGATGGCACATCCTAAACGGAAAATTTCGAAGACTAGAAGGGACAAGCGCCGGACGCACAAGAAGCTTTCCGCTCCTCAATACTATATTGATCCCAGCAGCGGAGAATCCGCGCTCTATCACCGTGTTTGCCTCGAAAGCGGAATGTACCGCGGACGACAGGTGATGGAACCACAGGACGACCTGCTCTGATTTGCCGATGCGGATCGGGGTGGATATCATGGGGGGCGATTTCGTTCCAGTCGCCCCGGTTGAGGGAGCTATCCTCGCCCGGGAACAGTTGGGAAATGAAGTCGAGTTGGTACTCGTAGGAGACCAGGCGCTCATCCACCAGGAACTGGAGAAACACCAGATAGATCCCAAGAGCTTTGAAATCATCCATACAGATGATTTCATCAGTAGCAAAGATGCTCCCGCCCGGGCAATCGCCGCAAAGCCGAACTCCAGCATTGTCGTCGGCCTGGGCTTAGTGAAAGAAAATAAGATTCAAGGATTTGTTAGCGCCGGCAATACCGGCGCTATGCTTGTTGGGTCTATTATGGGACTGGGAAAAATTGAGGGAGTCCATCGTCCTACCATCGGTGTCCTTTTTTCAAATGTCAAAGGAAGGCCGACCCTGCTTTGCGACGTCGGGGCGAATGTAGACAGTAAGCCGGAAGCATTGCTGGACTTTGGTATCCTCGGGCGCGTCTACATGGAAAGTGTTTGGAAGGTTGACAATCCCAAGGTCGCCTTGCTGAACATTGGAGAAGAAGCGAATAAGGGTCCTCAGACCGTTCGAACCGCCTACGAAATAATGGACGCGTCCGAAAAAATCAATTTCATTGGCAATGTTGAAGGCTGGGGAATCTACTCCGGTCAGGCCGATGTCATCGTCTGCGATGGCTATACCGGAAATATTGTGCTGAAATTTGCTGAATCCCTTTACGAGGTATTTAAGCAGCGCATGGATGGCGATGAATCCATCGAAACATTTAACTTTGAGCGTTATGGTGGGGTCCCCATATTAGGAATTGAGGGGGTCTCTCTGATAGGCCACGGCATCAGTACCGCTTCTGCAATTGCGCAGATGGTCAAGAGTGCAGCCGATGCAGTCCGGAACCAGTTGGTTGAGAAAATCCGGGCCGCTTTTTGAAACAACGAATAAAAGTGGGTAAACATGAGTATAACTGCAGCTATCACCGCAATTGGGCATTACCTGCCTGAGCACCGCCTCACCAATCAGGACCTCGAAAAATTAGTCGATACCAACGATGCCTGGATTCAGGAACGGACCGGTATCGTAGAGCGTCGGCTGATGAAAGACGGAGCCACCTCCGATATGGCCATTCACGCTGCCAATGAGATCATCGAAAACATGGGGATCGACCCGGTTGAGATCGAAATGGTAATCGTCGCAACCGTTACCCCGGATCACGTATTTCCAGCCACTGCCAATATCGTAGCCACCGCGATTGGAGCCACCAAAGCCTGGGGATTTGACCTGGAAGCAGCCTGCTCCGGATTTCTCTACGCCCTTTCTGTTGGTACGAAATTCATCGAGACCGGTACACATAAAAAAGTCCTCGTGATTGGCTCTGATAAAATGAGCTCCATCATTGACTATACCGACCGCAATACCTGCGTGCTCTTCGGAGACGGTTGTGGTGCAGTGCTGTTGGAACCCTCTCAGGATGGCAATGGCGTCATTGACCACCGGCTTTACTCAGACGGTAGCGGAAAAAAGCACTTGCACATGGTCGCTGGCGGAAGCCACAAACCCGCATCACATGAAACGGTTGACAAGGGCGAACACTTTGTCTACCAGGAAGGGCGTCCGGTCTTCAAATTTGCCGTAACCAAAATGGCCGAAGTCTGCCGGGAAGTAATGGAGCGCAACAACCTTACCGGTGACGATGTCGCCTGGTTGGTTCCTCACCAGGCCAACAAACGCATCATTGATTACTGTGCCAATTCTATGAACATCGGCCCGGACAAAGTGATGATGAACATCCAGCGTTACGGAAATACCACGGCGGCAACCATTCCCCTCTGTCTTTACGATTACAAAGACCAGCTCAAAAAAGGGGACAATCTTATCCTGGCTTCAGTCGGGGGGGGATTTACCTGGGGCGCGGTCTATGTGAAGTGGTCCATTTAAAGGAATCAGAACACCTAACCCTGATTCGTTTAGGGTACCCAGAACACCTGGTACAGATCCACAACCGCTGTGAGTCGCCCCTTTAATCAGGGCCAGGCAAAGAAGTAATCATCATTTAATACCCTAACATTTGGTATTTGGCCGAATGGAGCATTATTTTAAAGATATGCTCAAAATCGACATGCACACCCATGTAATTCCCGAACACCTGCCAAAGTGGGCGGACAAGTTTGGCTACGGGGATTTCATTCAACTGGATCACAATAAGGAAGGTTCCGCGGACATGATTAAAGGAAGCGAATACTTCCGGACGGTTAAAAGTAACTGCTGGGACGCGACCGAACGTGTGGCAGAATATGCAACCAAGGACACCCAAGTCCAGGTTATCTGTACAATCCCGGTATTGTTTTCTTATTGGGCCAAACCGCTGGACGGCTGGGAAGTTTCCCGTTTCCTGAACGATGATATCATGGAGACGGTTGGAAAACACCCCAAGAACTACCTTGCCTTGGGCACCCTCCCGATGCAATCCCCCAAGTATGCCATCAAAGAACTGGAGCGGTGCAAAGAACTGGGAATCGTCGGGATTCAGATCGGGTCCAATATCAACGACAAAAATCTCAACGAACCTGAATTTCACGAACTATGGGCTGCATGTGAAGAATTGGACATGCCGCTGATGATTCACCCCTGGAATATGCTGGGCTTCTATAAGATCAGAAAATATTGGTTGCCTTGGTTGGTAGGGATGCCGGCCGAAACTTCAAGGGCGGCTTGCTCATTGATCTTTGGTGGTGTCTTCGAGAAATTTCAGCAACTGCGGGTTTGCCTTTCTCATGCCGGTGGCTCCTTTTTACCCACCATTGGCCGGATCGAACATGGATTCAATTGCCGCCCCGATCTGGTGGCCATCGACAACCCGGTAAATCCCCGGGAATACATCGGACGCTTCTGGATAGATTCGATTACCCATGATATCAAACTGCTGAAATATGCACTTGACATGGTCGGATCCCGGAAGATTTGCCTGGGTTCAGACTATCCCTTTCCACTCGGTGATCTCGAGATTGGGCAATATATCACGGACAGTGATCTTCCGCAGCAGGTCAAAGAGGACATCTTCGCCAACTCAACCCTGGAATGGTTGGGGATTGACAAGAGCAGATTTGAATGATGTAGCCTGAGGTTGTTTCAGCCTTACCCTGCCGTTGTCTCAATAGGACAGCCTCTTCAGTTTGGACCACTTCGATGTACAATGATCAGTTTGGACCACCTTGGTACAAGGATCAGTTTCGACCATTCTCTTGTACAACGGTTCATATTAATTCACATTAGGTTCAAAGACGGGAATGAACTAAAACCGACATTTGTACTCTCCTAAAGAGGCAGCATCATATTGCCCCATCATGTTTTGGACAAATTACCATAGCCACTGCTCCTATTGCGATGGAGCAGAACCGATCGAGGCCTACATCCGAAAGGCCGTTGAGATGGGTATGCATGCCTATGGGGTTTCAAGCCATGGTCCGGTTCCTTACGAATTTGAGTGGACTATAAACGCCAAGAATATTGGGGCATACCTGTCCGACATCCAACGCTTGAGAGTCGAGTGGCAAAACCATATCGAGATTTATGCCGGATTGGAGATCGACTTTTTGCCGGGACTGTCTTGGTGGGACCAGATCGGTCCCCGGTACCGGGATTTAGATTACGTGATAGGTTCCGTTCATCTGGTGGACAGCTTTGACGACGGACGGCCCTGGGAAGTGGATGGAGACCATGCTGTCTTCCAGGAAGGACTTCAAAAAATATTCAGGGGAGATGTAAGAGCAGCTGTTACCCGCTATTACGAGCTGGTGCGCTGGATGGTCATGCTGGAAAACCCCAATATCATCGGACACCTGGACAAGATCAAAATGCAGAACCTGGGCGGGAAATTGTTTTCCGAGACGGAGCCATGGTACAGGTATGAGATCGAAAAAACCCTCAAGGTCATTGCCAATATGGGATCTATTGTAGAGGTCAATACGCGTGGCCTCTATACCGGAAAGACCCTGGACCTTTATCCAAGCCAATGGATTCTGGAACGCATTCTGAGCCTTGGGATTCCCATTACCCTCAGTTCAGATGCCCATCAACCGGACGAGATCAGCGCTGGATTCGGGTTTGCCAGTCAAATCCTGCAAAACATTGGGTTCCGCAAACTGACCATTCTCAGGGATGGAAAATGGAAGCAGGTTTCCTTTAACGAAGAAGGGCTGGATGTGCATTGGCGTTCTGGTGGAAAATCCCAGTCCGCATAATCGACAGTCTGCGAAACCCTCAGTCCGCATAATCCCAATCACCCAAAAAAAGACCGTCCCTTTTGGAACGGTCTCTTATCTACACTCTTCGTATCAACCCCTCATATTGTTGTCGCCAGGTACAACCTGACTCTTATGACAAGCATCCGGTCCTCAACTTCCAATTCCTACCCCTCATCATCCGTCCAATCCCCTCAACTTCCTGCGTCCTCCTGACTCCTCAATCAATTTTTCCCGGACAGATCCAGTCCAACCAATCCTGGCCAGATGCTTGTTGATCCTGCCGCCTCATTTGTTTTATCAGCTTCAATTCCTAACCCAAGTGAAGGCGGCGAGATACTGTGATAAAGAACGATTTCTTATGTCCATCAATTCAATGCTAAGGTATTCTGTCAATCAACTGTATGTATCTATATACGCCATCCTGCCGCCCCGGTTGTCGAATTGAAAGGTATTGGGCATTTTTGGTGTTGAAATGTTAATTTTTGGTCGCCCGTATTGCACAATCTTCAGTTCCCCGGTGTTGGGAGTCGCTACCCTGAATGGGTTTAGGGAAAGGATTATGGGTATTTCTGCCCAATGGGTAAGATTGAGGAAGTAGGAGGAGGCAGGTACGTTAGAAAATTAACGGAGGTGTTGGGAAACTCAGGCAATCCGCTTTATTGCTCATTGGACTCAACAATGCCCCCTATTGCAGAGTAGATTCAATAATTTATCATTATTGCCCAATAGACTCCAGGATTGCCAGGAGATCATGGATGGTATTCGCGTTTCCGGATGGGATATCCCGCCGAATACGGTGAATGCGTGCCGACCGGAGGGCAACTCCACTCTTATGCCGCGAAGACCGGGCGATCCCCTCAAAGGTTATTTCCATCACGATTTTAGGCTTGATACTCTGCACGGGTCCAAACCGTTCTACCGTATTTTCCTTTATGAACATGGCAATGTCAGCTGCTTCCTCCTCAGTTAGCCCCTCGCTGGCTTTGGTCAGGGGAACCAATTGGTCACCGTTCCATACCGCAAATGTATAGTCGCTGTACAAGCCAGCCTGACCACCCAGCCCCCGCGTAGCATAAATCAATACTGCGTTTACTTTGAAGGGTTTTACCTTCCACGTCCACCAGTCTTGCTGTTCTCCCCCTGAGCGGTAGATGGAATCCTTGCGTTTCAGGACCAGGCCACTGCATTTCATCAGGCGGGCATCTTCCCAGAGTTCCCGCAATTCCTGCCAGCTTTCTCCTTCCACCGCATCAGACAACAAGAGGGCTGGATGGTCAACCTGGGCCACAATCTCCTCCAGGAGGACCCGCCGGAGGTGAAAAGGACGCTGGCGGATATCTTCACCCTTGTATTCGAGCAGGTCAAAAGCCATCAGGACCGCGGGGGATTGTTCCAGCGTCTTCTTTCCTATGGTTTTTCGGCTGATTCGATTTTCCAGCAGGTGCAATGGCAGGGGCTCTCCCTCATGGAAGCAGAGCATTTCGCCATCAATCACGGTACCCTCCGGAAGCGAATGCTTGAATTCATGGTACTCAGGAAATTTATCGGTGACCAATTCTTCTCTTCTGTCCCAAACATAGAGTTCGCCCCCCCGGTAGATTAACTGCCCTCTTATTCCTTCCCATTTCAATTCTGCTGACCACTCTCCGATCTCGCCCATCTCCTCCGGTTCATTTTCCAGGGGAGCTGCGAGTTGTAAAGGGTAGGGCTGGGAATTTTCGTCCTCCTCTGATTTTTCCAGGAGCTGGGAGAGGGTCATTTCAAAGGGGTTCCAGTCACTTTGCAAGCGGTGGGCTACCATGCTGATATCTCTGCCGGAATACAGGGCAATGGCTTTGGTCAGCAGTTTCCTGGGAACCCCCAATCTCCACCCGCCCGCCAGGAGCTTACAGAATACATACAATTCTTCTTGCCCCAATTCTTGCCAGGCCTGAATAATCCTCGGCCTTCGGTCTTCCAGTTTGGAGGCACGCAGGTCGATGAGAAAATCCATCCACCAATGCAAGGGCTTTGGGATTCCTGCGGACTGAGGGGGCAGGATCAGGGAGACCGTTTCTGCCAGATCCCCGACCCGCTGGTACCCGTCTTCAAATAGCCAGGTTGGTATTCCGGTCATTTCTATGGCCCAATCCTGCAGGCGGCGGGCGGTGACCACCCGTTTGGGACGCTTTCCGACCATCAAGGCGATGGCATGCAGGGCCGAGCGGTCATCGGTGGCGGCCAGGTAGTCAGTGATCGCTTCGATTCTGGAGGCTGCTGCTGTGGTAGCGTCGAGTTGGTGAAATAGGCGGGCAAAGTCCTGCATTTCAATCCTCCCCCTCTCTGCTGGTTTGGGAGTTGTCACCCTGCTTTCCCGGGGTGGCTTCCGAGTTGTCCACTTGCCCTGTCGGGGTGGCTTCCGAGTTGTCCACTTGCCCTCTTGGGGTGACTTCCGAGTTGTCCACTTGCCCTCTTGGGGTGACATCCGGCGAATCCCCCTTGTATTCAGTGCTTACAATATGGGCGTCAACTCCCTTTTCCCGGAGGTACTGGGTGTACAGTTGGGTATAGCCGTGGGTGACATACACCCGTTCTGCACCGGTGGCCCTGATGGCCTGGTTAAGCCCTTTGAAGTCGGCATGGTCGGACAAGACAAAGCCCTTGTCCACATTGCGACGTTTGCGGAAGTTGCGTAGGGCCATCCAGCCGGAGGCCATTGCGGTTTGGTAAGGCCCAAGTTGCTGCATCATGGCAGAAGCTTCCCCTGTCTGTGGAGTGATCAAAATCCCACCTTTGAAATCAGGCGGACCCATTCCGGGAGTGATCATGTTGGTTTTTGGAAGGGGCATTCCGGTTGCCCGCAGCACCTCATTCATTTTTTCCACCGAAGGGTGGGTGAAGATCGGGCCGATGGACGGGTCAAGTCCCATCAGGATACGTTGGGATTTCCCCAAAGAATATCCATACATGACTGAGACGAGGCCATGGTCCCGGTTGTATTGACACCAGCGGTTGATGTCGGCCATTACCTCATCTCCGGCCCGCCAGTTGTAAATCGGAAGGCCAAATGTCGATTCTGTGATGAAATGTTGGCAGGGGATGACCTCGAAAGGTGTGCATGCGGGATCAGGGTCTAATTTGTAATCGCCGGAGACAACCCAAACCTCACCCTGGAATTCGAGTCGAATTTGTGAAGAACCCCGGATATGACCCGCGGGGTGAAAAGAAATACGGACGCCATTGATGTGGAGGGATTCCCCATAGTCCACGGACTGGGTCCTGATATTGTTTCCCAGCCGCTGCCGCAATACCGGGACCGTATACTTGTGCGCCAGGTAATGCTTCATGCCTCTGCGGGCGTGGTCAGAATGGGCATGGGTGATCAAGGCCCGCTTCACGGAGCGCCAGGGGTCTATGTACACGTCTGCCTGAGGGCAATAAATCCCGGAGGTATCAAATAGCAATAGACTTTTGCGCATGTGTACTGTCCCTGTGATAGGGGAAAGAAGGTGATTATGGCTGTTCGTGTCGGGCCTGGTCTTCCCGCATGATCCGGAGTCGCTCTTCGTGGGAAAGGTTGACTTCTGCCTCGCCATCGTGAATCTCTTCAAAATTAAAGATGGCTACATATATCGTAGCGGCTTTGTAGACGAAATCGGCTCCAATCGCCTCCCCTACCTCCATTGCTTTGATCATGGCATCATCCAGGAGGGCAGGTTCAACGACGGCCGGGTCATCGGCATTTAACTTTTCAACGACAGGAAAAGGTTCGTAAACTGAGATGTCCCAGGCCATGGTATACTTATCTTCCGGTCCATAGCTTAGAATCAGTTTGTAATCACCGGTTCCGACTTTGACATCCTCGGCATTGTAGAACTTGATCTTCCCTTCATGTGGGGGGAGAAAATCCCAACGGCTGACTCCGATTTTTTCTAACAGGGCGGCGGCTTCGACTTGAGAATACTTCATAGTCTTGAATTTGAGCTACAAAATAATCATTGTTGCGCATTACTCAATTTTTCTTGAACTTCTTCTCTTCCTATACCCAGATTACTATGCACCCGAGAAATTCCTTTTTGACTGCCGTTTCCCTCTTTTTTCTATCTCTCTTCCTGGTCAGTTGCGAGCCTGCCGCTACGAATGACAATTCTGTCATCGTTGAGAACGACAAGCCCCCGGTAGTTGAGGGGCGGGAAAAAGGGCCCTATAGCCCAATCCGGAACCTGATAGACCCTCAAAGGGCTGAATTTTTCACATATTTTAACCGTCAGCGCCCTTTTCCTTTCAACAACTCTGCTGTCGCGAATATGGGGATCAGCCGGATGACCATCCGCGAATACACCGCGAATGAGAACGATGACCTGAAAGCGGATTCCCCCGAAGAAGGATTGATCGCAGCTAAAATATTTGATTTTGGGTTCACTGAGAAAGGGGATATGGCTTCTTTTAACCGGGTAGCGAGTATCATGGGTGATCCCGTAGATTCAACATCGCTTATTTGGGTATATGGCCAGAATGGGGAACCTCAATTCATCAACATTACTTCTGCCACCGGAAATACAGCGGCTGTATTTACATATCAGGAAGAGGAGGGAGTGAGAAAATTAAGTCACTACCAGGACCCGGCAGGAATTTCAGTCAGGTATATTTCCGACCCCGGCAACGAACGCATCTATGAAACCCACTATGATGCCAATGGTGGAGGAACGGTACGCGTGTATGGCCCGAAAGGGAGCTTTCCTGAATCTACCGCACTGCTCGTCCAAGAGGAAATATTGGAACGGGCCTCTCCATTTGTAGACTATGGTTCTGCGGCAAGTCTGAAAGAGGTGATGCTGATCGAGGGGAGCCAGGATAAGCCTCTTTCCGTGATGGAATTTGCAGACCTGGAGACCATTCGGGGGACTTTTTCTTATGTCTACAATGAAGAAGGGGAACTGAGAAGGATTGACTTTGTTGGGAAAGATGGGGTCAAAACAGAATCAAGGTACCACTACAATGATTTTGGCGACCTGGCCAAAATCACCTTCAACGAGGACAATCCCGATGCAGGGAATCTGACCATCGTTCAGGATTTCCAGTATGATGAGGATGGAAGGCTCACCCGGCGTATCCGTTTCAAGAAGGTAGGCATCGGAAGCCTGGCCCTGGACCGGGTGGATATCGTCAGTTACAAGTAATTGATAAGGGAACTATTTAGAAGGGGGACGAATTCCCATCTCCTCTTCCATCTTGCGGAAAAGACGGTAATTGCTGTAAACTTTAGGGACTTTATCTGAATCCATCTTTTCTGGCTTTTTCAGCAACTCTTCGTCCTTGAAATATTCATACAGCCTCCACTCCCCGTTGTACCATTCCAATGAGGTCAGGTTTTCAATCCAGTCCCCGGAGTTCAGATAGGTAATTGGGCCATATTCGGTTTCAATATGCCGAACTTCAGGCCGGTGTACGTGTCCGCAAACAACGTACCTGTAACCACGCTCCCCGGCTACATCCGCAGCGGTTTGTTCGAAGCTGCTTGCCTTGTTCACAATGGTTTTGACACCATCTTTCAATGCTTTGGAGATATTTACCGGACCACGCTTGAAAGAGAGCAGGACTTTGTTGACCCAACGGTTGAACCTAACCAACAGGTCATAGGACCATCCCCCGATTTTGGCCATCCTCTTTTTCTTGCTCTTCATGGATACGTCAAAGATATCGCCATGAAAGATCCAGGCTTTTCGTCCATCCATGTCCAGGACCAACTGGTTCAGCACTTCTATTCCTCCGAGTTCAAACCCGACGAATTTTCGCATCATCTCATCGTGGTTGCCGGTGATATAGCAGATCCTGACACCCTCTTTTGCGAGTTGCATCAGGTAAATAAGGATCTGCATGTGGGATTTGGGCCAATACCGCTTGGAGAACGCCCAGAAATCGATCAAATCACCATTGATGACCACCGTTTTGGGTTTTATACTTTTGAGGTAGCGCAATAGATGCTTGGGCTGAGAACCATAGGTACCCAGGTGTACGTCTGATACGATTACTACATCTACCGCTCTGGCTTCGCCTTCCATGTTTGGATTATCTGTGGCCCTTTATTTCGAGCACGTTACAAAACTATGAAATCCTTAACGAAGTTCTTGTAACGGGTGAAGTAGCACCTATATTTAATTATTATTTCACAATCCCCGCAAATACGAAATGTATCGTTTTCATCGCTTAAATTCTTCATCCCTACTTCTTCTTTTGCTATTCTTGTGTAGTCTTATGGGGTGCCAGGAAAATCAACGCCCTGCAAAGCCCATGAACAGTCAGGAATTGTCTATTCAGCCGATTATGGAACCACAAAAGATTGACCTTCAGGGTCACCGGGGTTGCAGGGGATTGCTTCCTGAAAATAGCCTCCCTGCCATGAAAAGGGCATTGGAGATTGGGGTAACCTCTCTGGAGATGGATGTCGTGATCACCAAAGACAAGCAGGTGATTTTGAGCCATGAACCATTTATGTCCCATGAGATTTGCCTGGATCCGGAAGGCAATCCGATCTCAAAGGAAGATGAAAAGTCACACAATATCTATCAAATGGATTATGTGACGGTGCAGCAATACGATTGTGGGACGAAGGTCCATCCCCGGTTTCCCGACCAGGAGCACCTTCCGGTTACGAAGCCCTTGTTGGTCGATGTAATTGACATGGCTGAATCCCAGGCCAAGGTGCTTGGACGTCCAGCCCCCTACTACAATATAGAGATCAAGCGCAAAGCAAAGTTTGATGGGTTGTTTCATCCTGATGCACAGGAATTCAGTGCCCTTCTCGTAGAGATACTCAGAGAGAAGGGGATTGAAGAAAGAACCTTCATTCAGTCATTTGATGTGGGGATCCTGGAGGAATGCCGAAAATCTGCGCCAGAATTTACCCTGGTCTACCTGGTCGAATACAACGATGATTTCATGCAGGCCTTGTCATTGTTGAGTTTTGAGCCGGAGTATTACAGCCCGAGTTTTGAACTGGTGAGCCCTGAAATGATGGCTTATGCCAAGGAAAAGGGCATGAAGGTCGTTCCCTGGACGGTAAATGAAGAGGAAGATATGCGGAAGTTGATCGGAATGGGTGTTGATGGTTTGATCTCAGATTATCCGGATCGGTTGATGAAAGTGACCGGTCGTCAAAAAGTGGTGGGGCCGTAAATTGTTACGGATTTGGTTTCATTTAGAGGAACTCACAACCTATCATATTTTTAATAAAACACAGAACCGCCATGAAAAGAGTAGCATTTCTCTTGACTGCCCTGCTGATTCCAGCACTGCTAACCGCTGGCCCGGGACGTAAGGTAAAACCTCAGGTCTATGACTTGTTCAAGAACACCGTTCAGACTCCGGATGGACTTCGGATTTCCAAGGTCGAGGTCAGCAACAAAGAGTACAAAGCCTTCCTGATGGGGCTGATCGAAGAGAACAAAGCTGATTTGATCCCACTCTATGCACCCGATGTAACTGTATGGACGAATGAGACGCTTTTCAACAATCCTTATATGGACTATTATTTTTCACATCCTGCCTTTGATAACTATCCGGTAGTTGGGGTCAGCTATGAAGCCGCCGTGGCTTATTGTGAATGGAAAACCCGCCATTTCGGGGAGATGCCCTCAGCTAAGAAAAGTAAGGACAAGGTAAATTATAGATTCCGGCTTCCTTCCGAGGAAGAATGGATGGCAGCTGCCGAAATGGGATCATCGTCCCGTGATTTTTGGCCGGGTGGTTACGTCTATCCCCGCAATCACAAAGGAGATTTTCTCTTCAACCACAAATTGGGCAAAGGCGATTTTGCCGGATACATTGGCAAGGACGCCCATTACAAAGACTATGAAGGATATATGGTGACCGCTCCTGTACAAACCTTCTACGCTGATAAACTGGGTCTGTACAACGTCGCTGGCAATGCTGCCGAAATGGTGGCTGAGAAGGGAATTGCCAAAGGAGGTAGCTGGTACCATCTTGCTGAAGACTGCAAAATCAATGCAATCCTCCGTTACGAGGCACCCGAATCCTGGATAGGCTTTCGGTTTGTGGTTGAACGGGCGGATTGATCATCCTTCAACGCGTGGGTTGATCGTCCACCCCAAAAGAGAGTCGTGCAGTACCCCGAGTGTTGCACGACTTTTTTATCTTCGCAGATGCGATCAATTTCAGCAGATTTTGTTCTGACCCCCCGGGGCCTTGAATCTAAGGTGTACGTGCTCCTTGACGATGCCGGGCGGATCAAAAACCAATCGAATTACCGTCCAGGGCCGGATGGTCTTCCTGTCGCTGCTCCCTCCGGGAACCAGCACTTCCGGGGTCTGCTGACTACCGGATTTGTCAATGCCCATTGTCACCTGGAGCTCTCCCATCTTAAAGGTGCCCTACCGAGGCATACCGGTATGGCCGGATTTGTCCAGCAACTTCAGGCTATTCGGAACAACTATTCTGATGAAGAAAAGGAGGTCGCAGCCGGCCGGGCCATTGCTGACCTCGCCAACGGTGGCACGGTAGCCATCGGTGACATCTGCAATGGCTTCCACAGCCATGCCCCCAAGGCTGCCCGCCCCGATCTTTCCTATTATAACTTCTGCGAAGTTTTTTCGCTCAATCCTGCTGCGGCAGAAGATGCGCTGCAAAAAGGACTCGAACTGGCCCATCGTTTTGGTCGCCGCTCCAGCATTACCTTGCATGCGCCCTACTCTATGTCTCCCACCCTGCGCGACCTCGTTTGTCAGCAGGTCACTGCCCAGGAGGCACCTCTCAGCCTCCACTTTCTCGAATCCAAAGAGGAACGGCAGATTTTTGAATCTCTGGATGGGCCGCTGATGGAACTCTTTCAGGGTTGGGGATTGGCCTTTTCTCCGCATACGTATGACACAGTGGCGGACTTTGTCCTCGAGTCTCTTCCCAGGTCAGTTCCGGGCCTGCTGGTCCACTGTACCGAAATGGGCCGGGATGTAATGGACCGCATCACCATTGGCTGGCCACTCGCCTTCTTTGTCCTTTGCCCATTGGCCAATGAATTCATTCACAACACCCAGCCTCCGGCCCGCATGCTGCTGGATGCATCGGACCGGGTATGCATCGGGACCGACTCCCTTGCCGGAAATGGACAGCTGGATATCCTGAGGGAAATCCAATACCTCCAGCAGGAGCAGGACATCCCAACGGAGCACCTCCTGCGCTGGTCAAGTCCCAATGGTGCCAGAGCACTCCAACTCCCAGAGGAAGAGTTTCGCATTGAGGAAGGGGCGAGCCCCCGGCTGATCGGAATCGCCAATATCAGTGGAGATGAGGCGCGGATTACCGGGGATGTTAAAATTCAATTAATGAGTTGATTTCTGGTCTGTTCTGACGGATATAAGTTCTAATTTTGTCCCATGATCCGAATAGGAGACAAAGTGGTGAGCCAGGACGTATTTGATGTCAAATTTGCCTGTGATCTGGGAGCCTGTAAAGGTGCCTGTTGCGTCAAGGGTGATTCCGGTGCTCCCCTGGAAGAGGAAGAGTGCAAAATTCTGGATGAGATTTACCCTGAGGTAGCTCCCTATCTTACCGAGGCACGCCGAGAGACCATCGCAGCAGAAGGGACCTGGATTTTAGGAAAGGAAGGCTATGAAACTCCCCTGTTGGAAGGGAAAGAGTGCGTTTATGTAGTATTTAATAATGGGGTCGCCCTTTGCGGAATTGAGCAAGCTTACCGGGATGGGAAAATCAAATTCCAGAAGCCGGTTTCCTGCCACCTTTATCCGATTCGCGTCAATCGTATGGGATCGATTAATGTGGATGCGCTGAACTACGATCAATGGAGCATTTGCAATGCAGCTTGCCACAAAGGGGAGCGACTTGGCTTGCCTGTTTTTCGATTTCTGAAAGCTCCACTTATCCGGAAATATGGGACCAGATTTTACGATGAACTGGAAGAAATACATATCGCGTGGCAACAACAAAAGGAGCAATGAGCCGGAAAGGGTTCTTGCCCACACCGGGCCGTGTATAAATTTATCCTTAAATATGGCCCTGAGCGCGTTTTTAGATTGATAAATATGCATCTTTACCCTTTAGAAACCGGGAAATAGCTGCGAAAAGCCGCCCAAATGGGTCAAAACCACGCCTTAAAGTTCCGAATTGTAATCCTGGCCTCCGGTAACGGCACCAATGCCGAGCGGATTATGACCTATTTTGCAGACTCAGAACTTGCCGAAGTGGTATTGGTCTTGACCAATAATTCGGACGCTGGTGTGCTTTCCCGAGCAGAGAAGGCAGGAGTAAAGACAAGTGTATTGTCTAAGAACATGTACACCGATGGTCCAGCCTTCCTGGAGTTCCTTGAAACAGTCCGACCTGACCTGCTCATTTTGGCAGGATACCTGAAATTGGTTCCTTCTGAAGTGGTGGCCAGGTACCCCAGATCGATCATCAATATTCATCCTTCATTGCTCCCGAATTACGGAGGCCGCGGGATGTACGATGGCCGGGTCCATGCAGCTGTCATCGCCAACCGGGATGCTCAGTCGGGAATTACCATTCACTTTGTCAACGAAATCTATGACCAAGGGGAAGTGATTCTGCAAGCAAAGGTAGACGTAGATCCGACCTGGACCCCGAATGACCTGGCCAGGGCTATCCACCAATTGGAATACAAGCATTTTCCAGTGGTGATCGAAAAAATACTGGAGGAGCGTAAAGAAGCTCTCCAGACAACTGATAAATGAATTGAACAAGCGTTTAATGAGTAATAAGAAAATAACCTCCGCCCTGATTTCCGTCTATCACAAAGACGGTCTGGATGAGATCGCCCAAGCATTGCATGACAATGGGGTGAGGCTGATTTCCACCGGCGGCACCGCCGCTTTTATCAAAGGGCTTGGGCTTCCGGTTGACGAAGTGGCGGACATCACTGACTACCCATCCATCTTTGGTGGACGGGTAAAAACGCTTCACCCAAAAGTTTTTGGGGGGATTCTGCACCGCCGTGACAACCAGGGAGACCTGGATGAAGCAAAGCAGTACGACATTCCGGCGATCGACATGGTGATCGTGGACCTCTATCCTTTTCAGGAGACTGCGAATTCCGGGGCCAGTGAAGAAGAGATCATTGAGAAGATTGACATCGGCGGCATCGCCCTGATCCGGGCGGCAGCAAAGAACCACAAGGATGTGGTGATCGTGCCTTCTCAGGAACAATATGCACATGTGCTGGGCCTCCTCAAGACCCAGAAAGGAGAATTCACTTCCGAGCAGCGCCGGAATTTAGCTGCTGAAGCATTTCTGGTGACCCAGAGTTATGACCAGTGCATCTTTACCCATTTCAAGGGAGGTAAAAAGGCAGTGGTCAGTATCACCGGAGAGCACCACGAACTCCGTTACGGAGAGAACCCTCACCAGAAGGGCGTCTTTACCGGAGACATCGATAAAATACTGCAAAGGCTCCATGGCAAAGATTTTTCTTACAATAACATCCAGGATGTTACAGACGCCATGATGGTGATGGAAGAGTTCAGGGGAGAAGGTCCAACCTTCGCCATTCTGAAGCATACGAACCCCTGTGGAGTGGCTCAGGGGGCAAATATGCTGGAAGCCTGGGAAAAAGCGCTGGCATCTGACCCCGTCTCAGCCTTTGGAGGTATCCTGATTTGCAATGGAAAAATCGAAAAGGATGTAGCAGAAGCCATCAATAAGATCTTTTTCGAAGCATTGATTGCAGAAGATTACAGCGACGAAGCATTGGATATATTGAAACAGAAGAAAAAACGTATTATACTTAAACAGGTTAAGTTCGAAGTGGGTACACAGATGTACCGGAGAGCCATGGGTGGAGTCCTGATGCAGGACCGCGACACTCTGGCAGTCGACCCGGATGTGTACGAAACCAAGACCTCTCGTCAAGCCGAATCCTCCGAGATACAGGACATTGTATTTGGGGAAAAGGTTGGAAAACACCTCAAGTCTAATGCGATTGCCATAGTAAAAGACCGCCAGCTGATTGGCAGCGGGGTGGGTCAAACCTCTCGGGTAGATGCCCTGCGTCAGGCTATTGATAAGGCCGGTCGCCTTGGGTTCAGCCTCGAAGGGTCGGTTCTGTACTCTGATGCATTCTTTCCCTTTGGAGACTGTGCTGAGATCAGTCACAAGGCCGGTATTGAAGTCCTTGCGGAGCCTGGTGGCTCTATCAGGGACCAGGAGACGATTGATTATGCTGAAGCCAATGGCATGTGCGTTGTATTCACGAAGAACAGAAGATTTAAACACTAGATATTTGAGCGGGAAATAACCATGGGATTATTTAATTTTTTTACCTCTGAGATCGCAATCGACCTCGGCACTGCCAATACCCTCATCATGTACAATGATGAAATTGTGGTGGATGAGCCATCGATCGTTGCCCTCGACCGGATGACAGGCAAAGTCCTGGCCATCGGAGCCGAGGCGCAGCAAATGCACGAAAAGACACACGAAAACATCAAAACTGTCCGCCCTCTGCGTGATGGCGTGATCGCTGACTTTACAGTCGCTGAGCACATGATTCGTGGGATGATCAAGATGATCCACCCCAACCGTCGCTTTATTCCCAGCAACCATAAGATGGTTATCTGTATTCCGAGTGGGATTACAGAAGTGGAAAAGCGGGCGGTACGCGACTCTGCAGAACATGCAGGCGCCAAGGAAGTCTACCTGATTCCTGAACCTATGGCAGCTGCGATCGGTATCGGCATCAATGTCGAAGAGCCTATCGGACACATGATCGTTGACATCGGTGGAGGTACCACCGAGATTGCGGTTATCGCATTGTCCGGAATCGTCAGTGACCAAAGCATCCGTATCGCAGGAGATGAGTTCAACTCGGACATCCTCGATTATATGCGTCGCCAGCACAACCTGTTGATCGGTGAGCGTTCCGCAGAGCGGATCAAGATCGAAGTCGGTGCAGCCCTTCCTGAATTGGAAAATCCACCGGAAGACATTGAGATTCGTGGCAAGGACCTGATGACGGGTATTCCCAAAACGATTTCCATTTCCTACCGGGAGATTGCCCACGCCCTCAACAAGTCGATCATGAAGATCGAAGAGGCAATCCTCAAGGCACTGGAATTCACTCCCCCGGAGTTGTCAGCTGACATCTACGACCGTGGTATCCACATCACCGGTGGTGGAGCACTGCTTCGTGGACTGGATATCCGCCTTCAGGAAAAGACCAAATTGCCCATTCACATTGCCGAAGATCCTCTGAAGGCAGTTGTAAAAGGCACTGGAATTGCCCTTAAGAATACACACAAGTTCAAGTTTCTGAAAGGCTGATTCGAAGGATAGTCACTCGGAGACAATCTTAGAACCCAATAATCCTGGGCGTCGAGCATGTGGAGAATCTTTCAGTTCCTTGGCAAGTTTGGTAACATCATCCTTTTCCTGTTTCTGGAATTGGTGGCGCTGTTGATCATTATCTCAGTCAACAAGCCTCACCGCGAAGTCTCCCAAGGCATTTTCCTCGATATGTCTGGCAATTTCAGTGAATTCCAGGCGAGCATTGGGTCTTATTTCGGATTGCGCTCTGAGAATGATAAACTTCTGCAGCAGAACCGCAACCTGGAAAGAGAACTGCTCGAGGTTAGGGATTCTCTACGGACTTACATGTTTCGGCGTCCCACCGAAGCAGAGTTCTTGTTGCTCCCTGACTCCCTGCGGCAGGATTCCGTTCTCATAGACTCCATGATGGTGGAAGTCGTCATCCCCGATTCCCTGTTTCCCGCTAAGGGGTATGACTTTCTTCCCTGCAAAGCCATCAACAATACCGTCACCCGGAATTACAATTACATCACGATTGACAAAGGATACCGACATGGAATCAGAAAAGGGATGGGACTCATTTCCCCCCAGGGTGTTGCCGGGCAGGTGGTGGATGTGAGCCAGAATTACGCCCTGGCCCAAAGTGTCCTCAACAAGAAGTTTAACCTGAGTGCCATCATAAAAGGAAATAAAAACACCGGAAACGTGACCTGGCAAGGCTTCGACCCGGAGTATGCAACCCTTGAGTTCATCCCTCAGACATCCATCATCCACATTGGAGATACGGTCATTACCTCTGGTTTCTCAACCATTTTCCCTCCAGATTATATGATTGGTACCGTTGAGGAGTTCAATGCCGAACTTCAGGATGGTTTCTTTACCGTGAAAGTACACCTCTCTACCAACTTTCGTGGAGTGGACAATATGTACGTGGTTACCCACCAGCTCAAACCCGAAATCGACTCTTTGGAAAACCGGTTCCCCCAGGAATGAATGTCTACGTTAAACAGATCGCGATCTTCTTCGTTTACCTGCTCCTGCAGGTTTTCGTCTTCAATAATTTCACCCTGTTTGACATCGCGACCCCACACGTGTTTCTGCTCTTTTTGCTGATGTTGCCCATGAATATCCGCCTGCCCTTTCTGATGTTGATTGCATTTTTTGCTGGGTTGACGGTAGATCTCTTTTCCCTCAATGCATTCAAAGGCATGCATGCCGCCGCAGCTGTTCTGATGATGAGCGTCCGCAGTCCCTGGGTGAATGTATTTACAAATCGCTTCTCCTATCATGGAGCCGAGGAATACCTGCTTCAGGTGCAAAACGCTACCTGGTATGCACAGTACCTCTTTCCATTGATTCTCCTTCACCACACGGCCTACTATTTTCTGGAAGCCTT
This sequence comes from uncultured Bacteroidia bacterium, assembly GCA_964352215.1. Taxonomy (GTDB): domain Bacteria; phylum Bacteroidota; class Bacteroidia; order J057; family JADKCL01; genus CAWUKT01. The sequence continues at coordinate 4,559 of CAYGRE010000097.1, read as the reverse complement.
CTCTTTTGACAATGTCGGGTTGATCTTCTTAAAAATCGGTACCAGTGCGGTCTATACATTTGGGATCTGTCTCCTGTTTACCTTACTTTTCCATAAAGGAACTAAAAGATGAAAGACCTTCGGCTTCGCGGTTTATTCATCCTTGCTGGATTTACGATCATCCTGCTGATCTACTTGGTTCGCCTTTTCTATTTACAGGGCGTCAGTGACAAGTACACCCTTTTGTCAGAGGCAAAAGACCTGGAAACCGTTCCGCTTTATCCATCGCGGGGTATCATCTATGACCGCAACAATAAAATCTATGTGCGGAACAGCCCTATTTACGATGTGAAGTTCATGCCCAAGGAGATCACGATCTCGGACACCTCAGTGCTGGAAGAATTGTTACAAATGGAGCGCAACGAGATCCGGGACAAGATCGAGGAAATGAACAAGCAGTCCTACAAACGGCATCACTGGCAGGACCTTGCCACCCAATTGGACCACGAACGTTTTGCTCAATTGAGCGAACAGTTGTGGCAGTTTGAGGGTATCCGGGTGGAACCCAAAACGGGTCGGGAATATGTCTACCCTTGTGGCGCCCAGTTTCTGGGATTCCTGAATGAAATCGACAAGGGCGGGCTGGCCAGAGCTAAGATGGCTGGGGATACGGTTGACTATCCTTATGTGAAGGGAGACCGGGTCGGCAAGATTGGACTGGAACGGCGCTATGAAAAGATGCTGAGGGGAAAGAAAGGACAGAAGATGATCATTGTCGATGCGTACAACCGGGAAATGGACTCTTATGACAATGGAAAAAATGACATCAAGCCGGTTTCGGGTATGGATATACGCCTGGGGATAGATGTTGAATTGCAAATGCTGGGTGAACAGCTGATGCGCAATAAGCGGGGCAGCGTAGTGGCGATAGAACCTGAGACGGGACAGATTCTCGCCTTTGTCTCAGCTCCCACCTTTGATCCATCTCTATTGACGGGCAGTAATTTGGGTAAAAACTATTTTGCCCTGGCTGCCGATCCTGAACTACCCCTCGTCAATCGCCCTCTTACCGCAATGTATCCTCCCGGATCCATTTTCAAGATTTTACAGGCACTCGCATCGATGTCAGAAGGGCATATCAACAGTGAAACACGCTTCAGTTGTGGAGGAGCCTGGTTCCGTAACCGCGGCAAACCAGCCTGTCACGGAGCCCACGGGGCGTGCTCCCTTCCAGTCGGCATCAAGCAATCCTGCAACTCCTTCTTTGCGGAGGTCTATTACAACTTCCTGAACAACAAAAAATACGCCAATATCCAGGAAGCCTACCAACGCTGGTTTGACATTATGAAAAGTTATGGTGTCGGGCAGAAATTGGGGGTGGATATTCCCGATGAGAAGCCAGGCTTGCTGCCGAAGAAAGAGTTTTACAATAAGATATACGGCGAAAGCGGATGGGGAGCATTGACGATCTATTCCAATTCAATCGGCCAGGGAGAAATATTGATGACGCCTATGCAAATGGCAAATACTGCGGCCATGATTGCCAACCGGGGATGGTATTATCCGCCACATTTTCTGGTAGCGGCCAAGAAAGACGGAAAATGGTTGTCTGAACCTTATGAGAAGACGATTGTGCCGGGCAGGCCAGCCGATTATGATGTCGTGGTAGATGCGATGGAGCAGGTGGTTATCGCAGGTACAGCAAGGCGGGCCAGGATAGACAGCATTGCTGTCTGTGGTAAGACCGGAACCGTCGAGAATAAGAAGGGAGAAGATCATTCCGTTTTCATGTCCTTCGCTCCAAAGGACAAACCGAAGATTGCCATCGCGTGTATCGTTGAGAATGCGGGATTTGGAGGAACCTGGGCCGCTCCAATCACCAGCTTGATGACTGAAAAATACCTGACTGGAAAGATAAAAGATGAAAACAAGCTCAAACGTATCCTCGAAGCTGATTTCCGGGAAAAGATTGCGCCTGTACCAGATGTAGAACCGGAAGCAGTCGTAGCTGACCCTCAAGAAGTAGAATAGACAATGGTTCGCGAATCGAAGATAGACTGGATTACCTTAGGATTGTTGCTACTCATGTTATTTCTGGGATGGCTGAATCTCTATTCGGTATCCAGTGAGGACGACCCCTCCTTCATCAACTTTAGTACCCACCACGGAAAGCAGGCTTTCTTCATTCTCTTTTCGCTTGGCTTGGGAACCTTGATCCTCTTTTTGGATTCCAAGTTCGTTGAGGCAACCTCTTATATTGTTTTTGGGGTGGCGATGGGATTGCTGGCGGCGGTACTTTTTGTGAGTAAAGTTTCCGGTGCTTCCAGTTGGTTTGCCATTGGCGGTGTTAAGATTCAACCAACAGAATTTGCAAAGATCGCAGTGCTGATGGCCTTGGCAAAGTTCATTTCACGGTACAATTTTTCATTTGATCGTACCCAGGATTTCTTGCTGACTGGCGCAGCCGTCTTGCTTCCCATGCTTTTGGTGCTGGCACAGAACGATGCTGGGTCTGCCATCGTCTTCAGTGGAATCCTCTTAATGCTTTACCGTGAGGGGCTCAACTCTTTCTGGCTACTTCTGCTCTTCCTGGTTGTTGCCAATGGGGTCATAGCCATCATATTCTCTACGACACCACTCGTCAATGGATTCATAATCTTATTCCACGTGCTGGCTGTTGCAGGTGTATCCGTATTCCTGGCCATGCGGAACCAGATCCAATCCATATTTGTCGTGGTTGGAGTCGGTGTATTTCTGATTCTGATCACCCTGGGAATCAATTTTCTCGTCAAGCCTTATCAGAGTGCAAGGATAAGGGTACTGGTAGCTACGGTTGATGAGATACAAGCAGAGGAATCCCTCAAAAAGGTAAATTACAACCTGGAGGAGTCTCTGGTAGCGATTGGGTCAGGGGGCTTATCCGGCAAGGGTTACCAACAAGGAACCCATACCAGAGGAGCTTTCGTGCCCGAAGAACATACCGACTTTATCTTTTGTGTCATCGGTGAAGAACATGGATTTGTGGGTACATCCATCGTCATCATCCTCTTTCTTCTCCTTTTGATGCGGATTGTCTACATCGCTGAAAATTCGAAATCGCGGTATGCAAGGGTCTATGGATATGGAGCTGCTTCCATCATCTTCATGCACGTCTTTGTGAATATTGGGATGACGATCGGGATGCTGCCCACCATTGGTATTCCCCTGCCCTTCTTCAGCTATGGGGGATCATCACTCATTACATTTACCCTGATGATCTTTGTCCTGATGAACTTGTATTCCTACCGGAGCAATGTCCTGACCTAGGCCCGGTCTTCAACAAAGCAATTGCGGCAACGAGGCTCGTAGGCATCTTTTTCCCCCAGCAAGACGGTGTTCCTGGAGTCACTGAGCCGGAAAGAGAAGTTGGCCAGGGAACCGCACTTCTGACAAATGGCATGCACCTTGGTGACAAATTCTGCGGTGGCGAGCAATTCCGGCATGGGACCAAATGGCTTGCCTTCAAAATCCATATCCAGGCCGGCGATTACAACCCGTGCGCCTCGGTTGGCCAGATCACGAACGACGTCTACGATTCCTTCATCGAAGAACTGAGCTTCATCAATCCCGACGACCTCAATTCCACTCGCATACAGGGGTATTTGACCGGAGTGAGTGACCGGTTGGGAAGAAATCGTGGCACCTGCATGAGAGACCACTTTAGTTTCGTGGTACCGGGTATCAATGGAGGGTTTGAAGATCACCGTTTTCTGATTGGCGATCGTGGCCCGTCGGAGTCTCCGGATCAATTCTTCGGTTTTTCCCGAGAACATACTTCCGCAGATGACTTCTACCCATCCGGATTTTCGATTAGCTGAATTTACTTCGATGAACATTATGACTCCGTATGAGGACAAAGTTAAGCACAGATATCCATGGCATCCTCCCTAGAGGTTTCCACAAAAGTGTGAATAGTCTGCGCTTTCCAAAAAATAGCCTTATTTTTACTTCTCTTAAAGCCCGAACCCATGAAGAAGATAATACTTCAAGACCAACAACTGAACCAATTGGTAGCTTCTGTCACAGCAAAGAGCCTGGATGGAAAAAGTTTTCCGGATGGTGCTATCAGAGGTGACGAGATCGTCAAGTTTTCCAATCACAGTCAGGTCAACAACTTTATTTTATTTCAGATTTATCAGGACTGGAATGCGATGATGCAGAAAATGCAACATCCCTTTTTTGATTACAGCGCCCCTGAGGTCAAAGAAGGACTGAGCAATTTCCTCAACGTCCTTTCCCGCAACATCAAAGTTCCCTTGGCGGACTTCAAGAAGATGCTGCAACAGGCGATTTACAATACCCTGAAGCTGATTCTCAACCCAGAAGATGCTTACAGCAATTTCTTCTTTATGAATGCGCCGTCCATTCCGCTGGAATTGTTTAAAAAGCACAGCGTCTACTTCAAGGATTTTGACTTTGCTGTACGTTCGCTGCAAAAGTTCTTCGAAAAGAACAATATGGTGAAAGTTGACAGGGCATTGTTCCTGGAAAAATTCAGCAAAGTGGTGGACATTTTCGAAAAGAAGAACAACACTGAGATC
>CAYGRE010000096.1:0-27214 GCA_964352215.1 uncultured Bacteroidia bacterium | reverse complement strand
GCAACATTCTCATTTGATAAATGGGAGATCAAAGACCCACGGAGCTCATTGATAAATCCGGTGCCTACTATTGGTGAGTAAACATACTCCACAACTGAATTTTTCCTATTTTTGTCCCTGAATCTGCATGAAGATAATTCATTACACCTTCCTGCTTGCCTTGGTTTTATTGACCGGGGCTTGTTCATCTGCGACCGACGAACTCGATCCGGAAGCCCTCAACCAGAATGCCCCCATCCGGGAAGCATTTCAGGTCCGGTTTGTATTTTCCGAAATGGCAGATGTGAAAGCGGCGCTGGAAGCTCCACACGTGATTGAAACCGTCATCAAGGAGCAAAATGTACAAATCTTCGACCGGGGGGTCGAGATGACATTCTTCAACGAGGAGGGAGAAGTCCGCAGTACATTGATTGCAGATTCTGCCATCTTCACCAACAAGTTTGAACAGGCTGAATTCTGGAGAAATGTTGTGATCACCAATATTGGTGGCGAAAGGATCGAAGCAAAGCGCATGCACTATGACAAGGGGGATTCAGTATCTACCATGTGGGCCCCGCTTCAGGTCGTTCCCCCGCGGCCGATTTACAAAGTGCGCCGGGAACTGTTGAAATCTCAGGAGCTTCCGCTTGCCGTCTCCAGAAACTTTAACCAAAAATTCTCAGGTCAGTCCGATTCTCTTGTAGTTGGGTCCGTTCATCATGATATTGACTCACTTTTCGCAATTCCCGAAAAGACAAGGGGAGACTCTGTGCTGATACGGGTGTTGAGAAGTGCGGTAGATACGACCTATACAAGTCCGGAGCTTAATCAGGTCGTGGTTGAGACAGATAAAGAACTCCTTTATGGAGACAGCCTGTGGGCAAAGACTGACTTCAGTCGGTACCGGATGTACAAAATCTCCGGTGCAGTAGAAATGGACGAAGAACTATGATTCGATATTACGAATATCTCTATCTCGCGGTCGCGGTAGGATTGGCTGGCTTCATCGCTTTCAGCTACAAAGAAATGCCCACCAATGCTGTCATCGGCATGTCTGTCGGTGCTGCGGTTGCTTCATTTATGTATTCTTTTCGGCGCCAGCAGCGAATCAAACTGGAAGAGCTGGAGCAGGAACACATCGAGGAACTGAAAAAAGAAGCAGGTGAAGACCATGATTGATGGCTGGCACATAGTCACGCTGATCATTATGCTGGCTTTTTCTGCCCTGTTTTCGGGTATTGAGATTGCCTTTGTCAGCACCAATAAATTGAAGATTGAGCTCAAAAGTGCCCAAAATGACAAGATCGGCATGCGGTTGTCCTTTTTCGTAAAGCACACCCCCCGCATCATCACCACCATTTTGATTGGGAACAACCTGGCGCTTGTCCTTTATGGAATCTATTTCGCCAAGGTTCTGAATGCCTCCTTTCTCTACTATGGCATCCTGAACCCCATCGATTCCCCATTCTCTGCCTTGATCATCCAGACCTTGATCTCCACCCTGATCATCCTTTTTCTGGGGGAATACCTTCCCAAAGCGGTCTTCCGCCTAAAGGCAGAACAGATCATGTTCAACAATCTCACCTCGAGGTTTCTCCAGTTTTTCTACTGGGTCTTTGGACCGTTTGTGAGTTTCATCGGTGCCCTTTCCCGGTTTATGTTGATCAAGGTCCTGCGGTTAAAATATGAAGAAGAAGAGCTGGTCTTTGGCAGAGATGACCTGAACCTCTACTTGAGAGAGTCCTTTGCCGCTACCGGAGAAGATCCCAGTATGCCGGATATTGACCCCGAACTCTTTGAAAATGCCATGGAATTCAATGAGATCAAGGTCAGAGAATTCATGGTCCCCCGCACCGAGATCACCGCTGTTCCTATAGACACTTCCCTGGAAGAATTGATCGATACGTTTACTGAAACCGGACATTCTAAGATTCTGATCTACAAGGACAGTTTTGATGAGATGATTGGATTTATCCATTCAACCAATCTGTTTCGAAACCCCAACCACCTTGAAGAGGCCATGCAACCCCTGATGACGGTTCCCGAATCCATGACGGCCCACGTATTGTTCTCTGAGTTTACCAAGAACCGGAGCACGATCGCCATCGTAGTAGATGAATTTGGTGGAACCTCGGGATTGGTTACCGTGGAAGATATGGTCGAAGAAGTATTTGGAGAAATTGAAGATGAGTACGATGAACCCGAAGAAGATGACCTCGTAGCAGAAAAAGTAGATGTCAATACCTGGATTTTCAGTGCCCGGCACGAAGTTGATGACCTCAATGAGGAATGGGACCTGGAACTTCCTGAAGGAGACTATACGACTCTGGGCGGCATGATTATCCACTTTGCGGAATCCATTCCCGCCCAGGGTGAGGAGGTCTCCATTGAACCCTTCACCATTACTGTTCTTGAAGCCACGGAAACGAAGGTGGACAAGGTCCGGTTAACCCGCGATCATGAGGATCACTGATCCAATCTTATCCAGAATACTTTCCCCCAAATCAGTTTTTATTCTCTTTCGTCAAAATGAAGGCTTCAGAGCCCCTCACAAACTTGCAGATTGAGATTATAACGCGTATTTTCGCTGGCTAATTCAGGTAAAGCCTAAATTTTATCATTAAGAAAGACCTATGTCTACTCTAAGTAAGATACGGAATAACATTGGCCTCGTTATTGCCCTGATTGTAATTTCCCTGGCCGCATTTATCCTTACCGACTTTTTCACCGGTAAGACCAGGGGACTGGGAAGAGATCAGAATGCAGCAGGAGAAGTCGCAGGACAAGAAATTCCCGCAACAGAAATCAACAACCGGGCAGACAATTATTCCCGGGGACGTCAGGATCAGGACAAGGCAGCCGTTGATCAACTTCAGCGCGATGTATGGAATGAAATCGTCCAGGAAATCATCAACAACAAAGAATACAAGTCTTTGGGGATGAGCATTACCGACCGTGAAGAAAGCATGCTTTACTTCGGTCCTATTGTCAATCCTTATGTTTATCAATTTCCCTGGTTCCGCAACGACACCACGGGTGTTTTCAGTCCGGATATGATCCGGGCCCGCTTCCAGATGGCCGATCAGATTGACATCAACAATCCCCGGAGTGATGCAGAGCTGAACTTCAAGCTCGATATGTTGAACCTTAAAAAGTTCCTGATCACCAACCGTCTTGCCCAAAAATGGGAAAACCTGATCAAGGGAGGCGTATTTGTTTCTGACAATGAAATTCGCCGTTCCAATATCGACCAGCAGAAAAAAGTAAACATTAGCTACCTGAGTGTCCCTTATGCCTCCATCAGCGACGACCAGGTTAATGTTACGGACAACGACTATCAGGAATACTACGACGCCGTCAAGGAGTCCTTCAAGAGAGGTACTGAGCAGGTATCAGTCAAGTACACCCTCTTTCCTGTGAAGCCCAGCCTGGCCGACAGCAATGAAGCGATCTCTGAAATCTCAGAATACCGGGAAGAATTCCTGGAAGCGGAAGATGCCCATGTCTTCGCTTACCAAAGTTCCAATGCTCCCGTATATGACACGACCCTGAAGAAAATTTCCCAGCTTCCTGCCGCACTACAGGGAATTACCAATCCCGATACCATTGTTGGTCCGGTACTTGGTGCTGAAGGTTATGAATTGCTGCGGGTGGTTAAAACTGCGGAAGACACCAGCTCCGCTGTTAAGGCAAGACACATCCTTGTCCAGTACAAAGGCCCAACCGCCCAGGACACAATTGATGCACGTCAGACCGCCAACCAGATTCGCAATCAGGTGGAAGCTGATCCCAGCACATTTGCGGCTGTGGTACTCGAGAAGTCTGATGACTTTGCCTCTAAAGCAACAGGTGGTGAATTGGGATGGATGGATCCGCTCTCAATCGGAGGTGATTTCGCAAAAGACGTCAATGCGGCTCCTATCGGACGCTTCATTGTCACCCAGTCCCGTGGCGGCTACCATGTCGTTCAGGTCATGGACCGGTCTAACCTGATGGTCAGCTATGCTGCTCTCAGTAGAACCATTGGCATCTCTTCCGCAACTGACGACAGCGTATCAAAGCGTGCTTCTCAGTATGCAAGCCGCGTGCTCTCCGGAGAAAGTATGGATGACATTCTCCCCGAATTCCCTGAAGCGGTGACCCAGGTTTCTCCCCCATTGGTCCCTTCCAGCTATGCGCTCCGTGACCTCGAAGACGCACGTCCGGTTATTTCCTGGGCTTTCCAGCAGGATGAAGCTGGTGTTACTTCTGAAGACCTGATCAAAACCGACGATGCATTTGTCATCGCCCGTGTACTTACCAAGGGAGGCAATGATTATGCTCCTCTGTTAGAGGTTCGTGAACAATTGACGCCTGCGGTTAAGCAAATGGTCAAAGCACGTACCATCAAGCAAAATCTCAGTGCACTCAGCGGAGACCTCGCCAGTATGGCCAGTACTTATGGACCCGGAGCGACTACCGGATCTGTCCCCGGACTGACCTTTGCCAGCAATGCAATTCCCGGACTCGGAACTGAACCCAAAGTAGTTGGCCGCGCATTTGGCATGAACCAGGGCGAGACCAGTAAACCTATTGCTGGAAATACGGCTGTCTATGTCATCAAGGTCGAATCCGTCACGGATGCTCCTGACCTTGCCGAAAACGACATCAATATCCGCCGGCAGGCACTGGTTCAGCAAAAAGAAAACACAGTGTTCAACAATGCTGCGAACGGTTTGCGTGACATCGCCAATATCAAAGATTATCGCTACCTGTTCCCAAATCTGTAATTCTGAAAAAGAGGGGGCCTTTATCCCTTTTATAAAATAATCTTGTAGCTGCCTCCCCAAAGAGGCAGCTACTCTTTTTTAATAGCAGTCCCTTTCCCTATCTTTATCAAGGAAAAAATCCAGTCCGATACTTGCTGCGCTTCCTTTCATACAACCACCTTTTCAGTTACAGCATCCTGTTTCTGCTAACCCTTGCTCTGAGGGCTCCCTCTTTCCATACCCAATACTTTGGCGAGGATGAGTCCTTTTATATGGTTTCCGCAGAGAAAGTGATCAATGGAGAGGCCCAGTACCTCGACACCTGGGACAACAAGCCCCCGGTTTTGGTATGGGTTTACAGTTTTTTCCTTTGGGTATTTGGTGAGTTTGCCTTCCTGGCAATCCGAATCTTTACCGCCATCTACATCTTTCTCACGGCTTTGCTGGTCAACCGGTTTGTTGACGACAACCGCCTGCTCAATCAGTTTTCTCTCCTTCCGGCCTTTCTGGTCATCTTTCTGAGCTCAGTACCCTGGTATTCACAAGAGCTCAACGGAGAGATTCTCATGAATCTTCCGGTGGTATTGGCGGTGACTGAAATCCTGAAGTTGCGCGAACGATCGCGCAAAAATACCAGTCACCTCTTTCTGGCGGGCCTGCTGTTGGGACTTGCCTTCATGGTCAAGTACCAGGCCATCCTCGTCTTCCTGGGCATGTTTGCCGCCTACCTCTTTACCCAGCCAACCAAGCTTTCGGAAACCTTCTCCTACTTCTTCGGATTCCTCTTGTCCATCTTTGGCCTCGTACTGGTGGTTTATTTCACAGGGGCACTGGATGCCTATTGGGATATCGGGGTCCTCTACAATATTGATTATATAAGGGTCGGGGCCAACCCCGGCGAAATCGTCAACCCCCTTTTCAATCTGGGTCAGTACGCCCAACTCTGGGGAATATTCATTCTCCTCGGAGTTGCGGGTATCGTGCATTACCGACTCAATTATTTCAGTAAAACCATTCGCCTGAGAAAAGTAGAGTCCGTGACCCTGTATTGGTTTGTCGTATGCCTTCTGACCATTATCCTGGGAGGAGGCCGCCTCTACCTCCACTACTTCTATTTACTTGTTCCGCCCCTTGCCATCTATGCTGCCAAAGCCCTTGAGCTGAAAATCAAGAGTTGGATCCGCAATATTATACTCCTGTCCGCTTTTGCAATTCCGATGATTACCTACGCGGTCTTTCTCTTCGCTGCTTTTCCACAAGAGTTTTCCTTTGCTGACAAGTACCTGCAGGAGGGAGGCTGGACCATGAAGTTCAGACAGGAACTCAATGAACCCCACCCTTTGGAAAGCTATATCGACCGGGGAAATATTCACCACGGCATCCTGGTACTGGCTTATGAGCCCACCGTCTACACCCGGCTAGACCTGCCTTGTGCAACCAAGTACACCAATTTTTCGATTGCCAATTTCAAATTCGATTTCTTCCCTGACCATGGTCTCGTCAACCTTATTTCCAGTTCTGAGACCCGGGCAGACGTTTTCCTCGCATTTGAAAAAGAGATGCCTGATTATATCATTGATCCTTTGGATATGTTCCCGGTACTCAGTGCCCAGTTGCCCTTGCTCTTTCAGGACTATGAGGCCGTCGTCATAGATGAAGGAGACAGGAGCTACCTCATGTACAGAAAGTGACCTCTTCCTTCCCGCAATTCATTAATCTTATTTCCTTTTTACCTATTTTTACGCTTCTCAAAAAGAAAGCCCAATATGAAATTTGGTGTTGTAACCTTTCCTGGCAGCAATTGTGATCAAGACCTGGTCTATGCATTGAGTGAAAACCTCGGTGAAGAAGTAGTACAACTCTGGCACAAAGAGCACGACCTTCAGGGATGTGACTTTATTTTCCTCCCCGGTGGATTTTCCTACGGTGACTATCTGCGTTCTGGTGCGATCGCCCGCTTTTCTCCTATCATGGAAGAGGTGGTCAGCCACGCCAACAATGGTGGATATGTGATGGGCATCTGCAACGGCTTCCAGATTCTCTGCGAATCCGGCCTGCTGGACGGTGTCCTGATCCGAAATGCTTCCCAGCACTTTATCTGTAAGAATGTCTATATCAAGCCCGCTACCAAGAACTCCTTGTTGACTGCGGAACTTGACGTAAGGGCATATAAAATCCCGATTGCCCATGGTGAAGGGAACTTTTATGCACCGGAATCTATTCTTGAAGAGCTCGAAGACAATAACCAGATCCTTTTTCGTTATTGTAATGAAAATGGTGAAGTCCTGCGCTCCGCCAATCCGAACGGAAGCCTCAACAATATCGCGGGCATCTGCAACGAAGACCGCAATGTCTTCGGTATGATGCCTCACCCTGAACGGGCATCCGACAATTTGCTTGGAAACATTGACGGTAAATTCCTTTTTGAATCTCTTTTGGCCTAATTCTCTGTTATGAAAAGATTATTCCTCCTGTTTGTGCTTGCGCTTGGATTTGTCGCTGTCAAAGGGCAGTCGGAGAGTGAAGCTGCGTATGTTCGGGTAGGGATATCACATGATGGAAGTCTCAAAGTGGGGGATAAGGCCAAACTGCAAATCTCGGTCGTACCCAAAGCAGGATGGCATGTCTACTCCGCCATTCCAAGTAAAGAAGGTGCCTATGAACCGGCCATGCTGGACATTGGCATCAATTCCGAGGGCTTTTCTCTGGTAGAGGGTCTGGGCGAAGAAGGTTCTATGCACAGTGAATACGACGATATCATGGGGGGGATGCTCCGTTATTATGAATCCAATGTCGTATTTGTCCAGGAAATCGAAGTGACCGAATCAAATGTGGTTGCAGCCGGGTCATTTGACTACATGGCCTGCAATGATTTCAAGTGCATTCCGCTCCTTTCTGAATTTAAGGTAAGTGCCACTGCGGCCAAATAATTCCTTTTTCTCCAGCTATTTAAAAATTATCTCGTCCATTTTGTGACACCCGGTCGCATCCATCAGGTTTTGCGAGGTAGATTTTTTATTTTCACGCTGCAATAAAGTACGATGTTCCATTGTCTTTGGAATATATTCGTTTAAATCGGTATAGATCATGGTTAAATCTGTCGGTAAATCATTGTTTCTCTGGACATTTATCATGCTTCTGGGGCTGGATTCCTGGTCGCAGGGACCTGTCTTCAATGGGAAAGATGCCAATGGTTCAGAAGTAGAGGTCAGCATGACCTTTTCCAAATATCCGAAGGACATTTGTGTGGGTGATGAGGTGACGCTGTGTTTTACAGGCAAGGTGGTCGCTCCCGGATGGCATTTGTATTCCTCCCGAACCGATGGCAACATTTCCTACAAGGCGACTGAGTTTTTCATTTTCGAAGAAGACAGTAAGGGCGCGGTTCTGAGTGGGAAGATGACCGAAAATAAAAAGCCGCGTGAATATGAAGATGAATTGATGGGGGGTACGATCCGCGACTTCAAAGAAAAAGAGGTCACCTTCTGCCAAAAGATCAAGATCACCGAGGAAAATGTAGACATCGAAGCCGAGTTCGCTTTTCAGTTTTGTGTGGATCCTGACCAGGGGGGAATGTGTAAGTTCCTCAATCTTCCGTTTGAATGGGCGTTTAAGGCAAAGCCTTGTGGAAACGATGCGACTCCTGCCAACGGCAATGTAGAGCCTAAAAATGGGGGGACAGACAATGGAAGCAATGACGGTGGCAAAGATAGCAGCAACTCAGAAAATGGAACTGCGGATGGTGGCAACCCTGACGGAAGCGATCCTGATAACAACAACGGTGAAAACGGAAATGGCACCCACGGAGGTTCTTCCGATGGCAATCACAATGGTGGCCACGATGCCAATACCACCCCTGATGCCAATGGTGTTCATGCCGGAAATGCTGATATGGGAACCTTCAACCTGTCCCAATCAGAATCAATAGAGCTGGATTATTCCCCGATCAGTGGATCAGTAGATACAGAAGGATGTACTTCCAGTAAAATCTGGAGTATCTTCCTGATTGCCTTTGGTGCTGGCCTGGTCTCCCTCTTTACACCTTGTGTGTTCCCCATGATCCCCTTGACCGTAAGTTACTTTGTCAAGCAGGGAGGCGGAGAAGAAGGTGGAAACGCCAGGAGACAGGGGATTCGAAATGGGTTTACCTATTCGCTCTCGATATTCTTAATCTATGCGGTCCTGGGACTGGTGATCACCATGATCTTCGGCCCTACGGCCCTCTATGATTTTGCCTCCAATCCCTGGGCCAACTTTGCCTTCTTTGCCATCTTCTTCCTGTTTGCCCTCTCCTTCTTTGGATTGTTTGACCTGACCCTGCCGAGCTCGTTTTCAAGTAAAATAAGCACCAAAGCGGGTACAGGTGGATTCATCGGGATCTTCCTGATGGCCCTGACCCTCGTCATCGTTTCCTTTTCCTGCACCGGACCGATCCTCGGTTCCCTGGTCGTAGGCGTGGCCAACAGTGATTGCTTTTGGGCACCGGTCGCCGGCTTCGCAGGATTTGGTGTCGCATTTGGCATCCCCTTTGGCCTCCTGGCCCTTTTCCCAAATGCACTCAAAGCCCTCCCCTCTTCCGGTGGATGGCTCAACTCAGTCAAGGTCGTCCTCGGATTTCTGGAATTGGCACTCTGTATGAAGTTCCTCTCCAATGCCGACCTGATCTGGCACTGGAATTTCCTCAACCGTGAAGTATTCATCGGCATCTGGATGGTCCTCTTTGTCCTCCTCGGTCTCTATCTGATGGGCAAGATTCGCCTTCCCCACGATGATAAAATGGAAAAGATCCCCGTGCCACGTCTGATTCTGGCGATCTTCTCTTTCTCCTTCGTGATGTACCTCTTCCCCGGTATGAATGGTTCCAGCCTTCACCTGATCGAAGGGTTCCTTCCCGGATTCAATGAAAACATCGGTGTTAAATTGCTTCCAGGACAGGTCCAGGCAGGAAAAACCATCAATGATAAAATAGGAGAAACCTCTGGGAGAAGATATGTCGACCTGCTTGGGGACCACGAAGCTACCGGTTTCAATATGTTCTTCGACCTTAAGCAGGCGATCTACTTTGCCCGCTATTATGACTACCCTGTCCTCGTGGACTTTACCGGTCACTCCTGCGCCAACTGCCGAAACATGGAGAACAGCGTATGGATATCTGGAAAGGTCAGAAAGCTATTGAAAGAGGAAGTGGTCATGGTCGCCCTCTTTGCGGACGAAGATGCCAGGCTTGATGAAACGATTGTCTTGCCGGATGGAAAGAAATTGCGGCGGATCAGCGACTTCGTGAAGCACTACCAGGCCGAGAAATTCCAGGTGATTTCACAGCCCTACTATGCAATTCTGAACCCTTGGGACCTGAAAGAGCCACTGGCTGAACCAGTCGGTTACAGCTCAGAAGAAGTCTTCTATGAGATGCTCACAACGGGCATCAAAAATTACAAAGAGCGGGAAAAATAGTCCCTCGGTCTTCTAAACAAATTGGCTCCCTCACAATTACCCGACCCGCGAGATTTATCGGCTATCAATGAGGAAGCCACTCCCTTACAACTCCGTAGGTAAAGGTGCCGATGATGGCAGCCACAATTACGATCGCGATCGCCACCAGCCCTTGTCCTAACAATATGAACATCGGACCCGGACAGGCACCAGTCAAGGCCCAGCCCAGGCCGAAGATGGTCCCGCCAATCAAATAACGGGGTACGGAAAACTTCTTGGGAGGCAATTTGATTTCTTCACCCACCATGGATTTCAATTTGGTACGCTTGATCAGTTGAACGATCAGTGCACCAATCACAACCGCAGAACCGATGATGCCATACATGTGGAAGGAATCGAACCGGAACATTTCATAAATCCTGTACCAGGAGATGACTTCCGCCTTGCTGAGAACGATTCCGAAGATGACCCCAAGGGCCAGAAATTTTAAGTATTTCATACTGCGACTGATTTCTTAAAAGTGATACTGGATTGCAAATTCAAAGGTGATTGGTCCAATTCGGGTGTGGAGGACTACCATCTGTCAGGCACCAAAAATCAAAGGTAGAATCAAGTAAGTCATAATCAGTCCCCCTGCAAAGAACCCGATCACGGCAATCAGGGAAGGGACTTGCAGGTTACTCAACCCGGTGATGGCATGTCCGGATGTACAGCCCCCGGCGTACCGGGCTCCAAATCCAACCATAAACCCACCGATGACAAGCAAGGCGATCCCCTTGAAGCTTAGCAGAGCGTCCAGGCCAAACAGTTCATCGGGGAGATAAGAGCTACCCGGATTTGCAATGCCCAACTCACGCAGGCTGGCTTTCGTAGTACTGCTGATTTCAATGCTGGGGTCCTGGGTGAGGTACTGGAATGCAAGAAAGCCGCCAATCACAGTCCCCACCAAAAAGACCAGGTTCCAACCCTGGTTCTTCCAGTTGAAGACAAAGAAGTCCGTGTATCTTCCTCCGCCGATAGCGGAACACATTGTTCTGAGATTAGAGGACAAGCCAAAGGTTTTCCCAAAATACAAAAGCCCAAACATGATGACGGCTATCAGGGGGCCGGCTACATACCAAGGCCAAGGTTCTAAAATCCAATCCATACTATTACCCTGGTTATTGATTTAACAATAGAGAACTACCAAACACAATAATAAGGAAAAGTGTTTTTTCAGGATGTAACCGAGGTTACGGTGGCATTTGAACAAAAATAAGGGAGAGGAACCAGGGCTCCCCTCCACTCATGAACATAATCGCAATACTCAAATCGTTGACGGGCAGACGTATTCTGATATAGGAGCACTCGTCTCCTTGATCGCGTTGAATCCGCCTGCAACGTCGATAACATTACTAAATCCGTGATTTCTTAAGATGGAACATGCTACCAGGGAGCGGTATCCACTTTTACAATGGACATAATATACCTGACCTTTATCCAGGTCACCAAGCTGCTCGTACAGGTAATCCAGCGGGACATTCTCAGCGCCCACCAGGTGTTCTGAAATGAATTCGGGGGGCCTGCGTACGTCCAGTACTTTCATCCCGCCGTACGAATACTGGGTTGCAAATGCTATCGCTGAGGCAGATTCCTGCTTCCGTACAGGCTTGCCAGCTTCCATCCAGGTCTCAATTCCTCCCTTGAGGTATCCAACGCAGTTGTCATATCCGACACGTGCGAGCCGTGTCACGACCTCCTCTTCCCGACCTTCACCGGCAAGGAAAGCAATCGGTTGCTTCAAGTCTGAGACCAAAGTGCCTACCCAGGAAGCAAAGCTCCCATCCAGCCCGATGAATACAGACCCCGGAATATTGGAAGCAATGTATTCTTCTTTGCTTCTCGTATCCAGAATGATGGTATCCTGATCCATCCAGGCGGCAAACTCATCTGCATTCATGCCTACCAATCCATTTTCCAGAACCTCAGCAAAGCTCGTATAGCCTGTTTTGTTAAGGGCTGCGTTTTTCGGAAAATACTGGGGTGGAGGCAATATGCCGTTGAGAACCTCGCTTACAAATTCTTCTTTGCTCATATCGGGGCGCAAGGCGTAATTGACCGCCTTCTGATGGCCCAATGTATCTACTGTCTCAGAACTCATGTTCTTTCCACAGGCAGAACCCTGCCCATGACCGGGATAGATGATCACATCATCCGGCAGGTTGAGAATCTTTTCGCGAATGCTGTCATACAAGTGGCTGGCCAGATCTTCCTTGCTCATGCTGGATGTCACCGCCAGATCGGGCCGGCCAACATCCCCAATGAACAAAGTGTCACCGGTAAAGAGGGCATTTGCTTTCCCATTTTCATCCAAGAGAAGAAAACAACTCGACTCCATAGTGTGGCCGGGTGTATGGAGTACCTTAATGGTAATCTTGCCGACCTTGAATTCTTCCCCATCGCGTGCGACATAAGCATCGTAAGCTGGGGTTGCCGTGGGTCCAAATACGATCGTTCCTCCTGTCTGCTTTGCCAAATCCAGGTGACCAGAAACGAAGTCGGCGTGGAAATGGGTTTCAAATATGTATTTGACTTCTGTACCCCTGCTGTCCGCCATCTCTATATAGGGTTCTGTTTCACGCAATGGGTCAATAATTGCAGCTTCACCCTCACTTTCAATATAGTAGGCAGCTTCTGCTAAACAATTTGTGTATAATTGCTCTACTTTCATGGCATTCATTTTTTTCTTTATCTCTCTGCTAAATTGCCATTCCTCTCAATGAAAAACGGTGACCAAAATCACCTTATCAGGATAATGTAACCTTTGTTCCAAACGTCTGGCCGGTTGCCTGATTGAAAGAAAAGGGCTTCAGAAAGGAGGATATTCTACTGGAAAGGGCTTTTAGCGTAAGATGGGAAGGGGTCACAATAGAAAATTGGAATCCTGGCAGCGGAAAATCGACCTGGATTCTGAATATGAGAATTGTCAGGAAATGGATCGGAAAGTCAGGGGGGACAGGTCAATGGGCAAATCTACGGGATAGTTCAATGGGGCAGATCTACATTCGTCTGATAAGCGTGTCCGGCCAGACCCTGTTTGTCAGTAGCCTCGCGGGTTCCCTTCTTATCCCAATACTCGATGGCTTCATGGACATGCATGTACTGGGAGCCTTCTCCAAACTCTTCCAGCAAATGGCTCCGGTACAATATGTCCCGCACCGGGCCGATCACGCCTGCCATATACAAGGCGATCTTTTTTTCTTTGAGGTCTTTTACGACATCGTGCAGGGTATGGATAGCTGTAGAATCCAGGAAGGTCATTGATTCTGCATTGATCACCACCAGTCGAAGTTCATCCCCTTTTTGCGTGACCAACTTTTCCAGCTTTTCTTTGAAATAATTGGCATTGGCAAAATACATCTGGGCATCAAAGCGGATCACCAGGATATCTTTTCGGTCCTCGGCCTGCTCAAAACGACTCAGATTCCGGTAATAGGTTGATCCGGGAAGTCGACCCAATACGGCCAGGTGGGGATAGGCACTGCGGTAAATGACTACGATCAAGGACAATGCGACCCCTACTGCCATACCGTATTCCACCTTCAAGGTGAGGGTCGCTAAGAAGGTCGCCATCATCATCACGAAGTCTGATTTGTCCGTCTTCCAAAGGTGTACGGCTTCTTTGATCTCGATGAGGCCAATAACTGCGACCATGATCACCGAAGCGAGGATGGCCTTCGGTAAGAAATAGAACAAGGGGGTTAGAAAGATGAGGGTAAGGAAGATGAACACGGCCCCGATTATAGAAGCGAGTCCGGTACGGGCACCCAGTTGATCGCTGACCGCAGTGCGGGAAAACCCTCCCGACGCCGGGAAGGCACGAAAAAACGACCCACCAATATTCGCCATCCCGAGGCCAATCAATTCTTGGTTGGCATCCAGATCATAATTCTTATGGCGGGCCTGGATGGCTTTGGCAACCGCGAAGGACTGCATAAACCCTACCAGAGCAATGGTCATGGCCGTCGAAGACAAATCCCCCATTGCCCCAAAATCCAGGTTGGGAACTTCCGGGGAGGGCATGCCGCTGGGAACATCTCCCAGAATTTTTATTCCGCCAGCATCCAGGTTGAACAGATAGACTGCCAGAATGCTCAGGGCCACCACCACCAGGGGTCCGGGGATTGTCTTGTTGACCCGCTTCAGGGCCATGATGATGGCAATGCCCACAAGTCCCAGGATCAAGGTGGGAAGGTGGGTTTCGGGAGCCATTTTTACCGAATTGATCAGGATTTCGTAGATGTGCTGACTGCGGGGAATGTCAACCCCCATGAGATGTTTGAGCTGGCTCAACCCGATGATCACAGCTGCCGCAGAGGCAAAACCACTGATGACCGGCTGAGAAAGGTAGTTCACGATGAACCCCAATCGAAGCACCCCCAACATGACCTGAAAGATTCCGACCATCAGGGCAAGCAGGATGGCGAGACCGATGTATTCTTCGGTGGTTGGCTGGGCGATGGCTCCGACGCCGGAGGAGATCAGCAAGGCAACCATGGCCACCGGACCGACGGACAGTTGTCGGGAAGTCCCAAAGACAGCATAGAGGATCAAGGGAACAATGGAAGCATACAGGCCATAGATCGCCGGCATCCCGGCCAGCATGGCGTAAGCCATCCCTTGGGGAATCAACATGACTCCGACCGTCAAACCAGCCGAAATGTCACCTTTCAGGTCCTTGGACTGGTAAGCTGGAAGCCAACTAAGTATAGGGATGAACTTCTTTAACATTTCCGTGTATCTTCTTTCCCTGGAATCACATTTCTGGTAAAACTACCATGCTTGCGACCACCCGTGGGTAACGCGGGTTACAACCCGGCATTATGGAAAGAAAACACAATCCTTACTCACAGACAATTTCGTAGGTGCATTTTTTACAGAATTCTTCCTGGCCGGTCTCTTCGTTGGCCTGGGTCATGAATTCATACACCTCGAGTTCCTGGATGGAATCGGTGATGAGGGATTGGGCGATCAGGTCACCCGAAAACAGCAACAACAGACCGAGCACGGTGGCAGGTAAAAGGGGGAGCCTGGCGCGGGGGTGTCCCTTGAGGATGCGCTCGATGCGCTTGCGCAGGCTGCTGCCCTTGAAAAAGTGAACCAGCTTGAACTCCTGGTCCGACTTCACTTTCAGGAGCAGGTGAGCGTATTCTCTTCGACTCTTCACATGCCGGGAAGCATATTCATCTGCCTGGAATTCACTTAAGAACTCCAATTCACGGCGGAAGAAATAGAGCACCGGGTTGAAAAACCAGATTCCCTGAAGCAGTGAAAGGATGATCTTCTCATAGGTATTGAACTGGCGCAGGTGGGACAGCTCATGGCGCATGATGCATTCCTGCTCGGAAGCGGAGAGCTTGTCCAGGTCGGGATTCCAGAAAATATAGGGCTTCCCAAGTCTGATAGAACCCGCGCTTAGCTTTTCAAATCCCCGGACCAGGTTGACCCGATGCTTTCCGACCGTGATCTTTTCCACGGGATAGCGGCGGATCATCCGGTAAAGTTTCAGGATGCCGATCCCGTGTCTGAACAGGAAGAACACCATGAAAGAAACCAGAATGAGAGTCAGGAGGCCGGCATTGGCCAGCATCACATCATAGAAGCGGCTTGCCTGGTAGAGCAGAACATCCCGGGTTTGGGGTTCGGTACAACTGCAAAATTCTTTGAGGGTAAGACCGGCAGGGGGAATGAAGCCATCCTGGGAGGCATGGTAGGAATGAAGCTGTTCCGGTGCATGGCTGTGGGTGCCGGCATAATCTCCCAAAGGTGAGAAAAGGGGAATGATCAGGCTGGCCGCAATGACCAGCCAGATCATGGTCCGCTGTCCTTTTACCTCAGGCCGGAGCCACCGGAAGATCAGGTAGACCCCGATTCCGATCCAGGAGAGCAGCACGCTGGACAGTAAATAGGATGGAATGCTCATTCGTTGTGTTCGTCTATCATTTTCCGGAGGTCGTCCATCTCCCCATCGCTGATCTCTTCATTGTCGACCAGGGTGGAGATCATAGAGGAGACTGAACCGGCAAATACATTGTTCAAAACGTTTCTAACCAGCCGTTTCTGATATTCTTCTCGGGTAATCAGGGGAAAATACTGGTGCGAGCGCCCAAACGCCTCATATCCAAGGTATTCCTTTTCCTGAAGGATGCGGACCACTGTAGAGATGGTGTTGTAAGCGGGTTTGGGTGTTTCATCCCATACCTCTATCAACTCCTTCACAAAAGCCTTTTCCTTGTCCCAAAGAAGGTTCATCACCTTCAACTCCAAACTGGTCAGAAGTTTTTGTTTCATGTGGATTTTAGTCTCTACTAATGTCTTAGTTTACAACTTCTCCGCTAATAGTCAAAATCTTATTTGCAGGATCGGTATTGGCAGTGATGGTCGCGGTCTTGCGGAAGACGCCTGCTTTCTTTGCCGGATAGACAACCTCTACATATCCTTTTTCCCCTGGAGCGACAGGTTCACTGGAAAAGTTGGATGCCGTACAAGAACAACTGGGCTTTACTTTTTCAATCACAATGTCTTCGGTACCCGTATTGGTAAACCAGAAGGTGTGCTTGGCGGTAGAACCCATTTTTACCTCACCAAAATTGTAGCTGTCTTCTTCCAGTTTATAGCTGCTCAAACCGGTGACTTCAATCTCAATTGCGGCGTCGACATTTTCGATGAGGTTGACGACAGGGTCAGGAGTTGTTTCTGCGGATGGGGTAATCGACATCAGCAATAAGAAACTGCCAGAGAGAACAAGTGCAAGGAAGGAATAGGTGATAATCTTTTTCATGAACTATTTGTTTAGTTTAACCTGGGACAAGGTTACAACTATTTAATTAGTTTTTCAACTATTATATTAGTTTTGGGGGATGTAGGCAGGCGAGAGCAGTGGATGGGTCCAGGCGAAACCAGCCCTATGGGTGTTCTGAGACCGATATTGGCCCCAATAAAAAATCTACAAATTACTTTTCCCACCACTTGTCCCGCTTGGCATCTACGGGAAGTGATTCGAAAAATGTGATATTCTCCAGCACCAGATCGGTATAGACATTCCAGCCGGCACCCGGTGCGTCTCCCCACCACCTCAGGGTAACGGATTGATAGATTCCACCCCAAATCGTGATCTCGTAAGAAGTGCCTCCGACCCCGGCGACATTGAGGTGGGGTAGGAAGTAGGGCATGGTAAAATTGGTCAGCTTGTTGAATATCCCCTTGATCGCATCGTTGGGGCAGAGGAGCGGTTCGTAGCCTTCCAGCCAGGGGCCATCTTCTTCCAGCCAGGCTTTGGACCGGCTCAGAATCATCCCTTCCTTGGTAATCGAGAACTCAAAGGCCCACCCCATCTCATCAACAGGCAACTTCAGAATCTGCATTTTACGCGAACCGATGCTGGAATAGACCAATTCTTCGATCGGTCTTCTCTTGCGGCCCAATTCCTTTTCGATCTCCTCGATCATAATCTTGTATTTCTTTTGGGTAGGTAAGGATGAATTTAAGGTACCCTTTCCAAGCTCTTAATTTTGATTAAATTTACCGAATGGAGAAGCGATTAACGGGACTTATTCTGCTTATTGCCCTGATATTTTCAGGCTGTGGCGGTTCTGAATCTACAGACCCGGATAAAGTCCCTGTTCCTCCTTCCAGCACGTTCATGGTCCGAAATTACCATTTTTGTTCTGATCAGGAAACTGACCGTTTTCTGTTGGGCTATTATGGCAACGAACTTCCGGATACACTAGTCTATTTTTATATCGTATCTGCGTCAGGAGATACTTTGTTCCGGGATGATTGGCCTTCAGTCGCCATGGTTCCCGAACAATCTGAACCCGATGGTGACAAAATCCGGGAGGCCATGCGTGGCATGATCGATGTAAAGCCCACCAAGGGTGAGGTCTGCGACGGGCCAGGCCAGATCACACTTACATCGGAAACAAAATCGGTTACTGTGCCGCGCAAAAGTCTGTGGTCAGGCTTTGAGTTGGACCCATACTTCAATGGGCCAGGCTATTGCTGGAACTGGACCTATGGATGAAGTCAATCCTTAAGATAATCCCCCAATCCTTCCCGCATTCCGGCCGCATAAGCGATGAAGTGGGGATTCAGCAAATCCTCCCGGTTGTAGCGAAGCTCATCTCCCTCAACTATTCTCAATACTTCTCCACCCGCTTCGACCAGAATCGCCTGACCCGCACTGATGTCCCATTCCATGGTCGGCGCCAAGCGGGGATACAAATGCGCCTCTCCCCTGGCTACCAGCAACAATTTGAGAGAACTTCCGGAACTGCGAATTTCCGGATCGGTGAAGGTTTCCAGATAAGCCTCCATCTCCGGGCTGTTGTGGGACCTTGAAGCTACCACCCTGATCTTTTCCCCCTTATCGGGTGTCTTGCTTTGCAATCGGGTGGCCTTGGTGGTGCCGTTTTTGAAGTCTTCGTAGGCATTCGGTCCTTCCAACAGCCAGGCTCCCTTGCCTTCTGATGCCCAGGCCGTCAATTCCGGAACCGGGGCATAGATGACCCCCAAAACGGACCGGCCCTGGTGGATCAGCGCGATATTGACGGTAAACTCCCCATTGCGTTTGATGAATTCCTTGGTACCATCGAGCGGATCGACCTCCCAGCAGGTTTCCCAGTGGCGACGCTCCTCATAGTCGGTTAGCTTTTCCTCTTCTGAAATGATGGGAATTTCGGGATACAACCGCTTCAACTCCGCCACGATATGGGCATTGGCCTGGGTGTCGGCATTGGTGAGGGGTGAATCGTCGGCCTTGTGGTCGATCTTGATTCCTTCAGCCTGGTGGTATATGTCGAGGATTATCGCTCCGGCCTCCCGTGCAATCTGTACGATATCAAGAACATTGATGCTATTCACCATGGTTTCTGTTAAGCTTTGTCATCCAATTAAACACTCACGGGAAATGAAATCGACCAGTTGGTTGACGCAGGTTTCGATGTCATATTGATCGGTCCGAATCCGCAGATCGGGGTTGGGGGGGGCTTCATAAGCAGAATCTATCCCGGTAAAATTCTTGATCATTCCCGCCCGGGCCTTTTTGTACAAGCCTTTCGGGTCCCGCTTTTCCGCTTCAGCCAGGTCTACTTCTATAAAGACCTCCCGGTAATCGTCTTTTCCGATGATCTCCCCGGCCATTTCCCTGGCCTCGATGGTCGGACAAATAAAGCTGCACAGAGTGATGATCCCGGTAGCTTTGAAAAGCTTCGCAATCTCCGCCACCCGGCGGATGTTCTCTGTGCGGGACTCCATGGTGAAGCCCAGGTCTGCATTGATCCCGGACCTGATATTGTCCCCGTCCAGCAATTTAACGAGGTGTCCCTGCTCATGGAACCTTCGTTCCACCTGTATCGCCAGGGTGCTCTTGCCAGCCCCGGACAAGCCGGTCAACCAAAAGACTTTGCCTTTTTGCTGCAACAAGTGCTCTTTGTCGGCCTGGGCCAGCATCCGGTCGTAGATCGGATAAATGTGATCTGCCATAGGTCATTCCTTTGAGGGCGTGAAGTTATGGAAAAATCTTGGGCCGGGTTTTTGCTACCAAGTTTGAGCACTTTTCCTGAAAGCAGTATATTTTTTACTGTCTGGTAGTAAGTTCGGTGCTCTCTCCGGGTGAGTTCGGAGCTTGCTGCAAAGGTGTTCGCCACCTACTCCGACACCACATTTTGCAATATTGCTATTCCCACCCAGATGACCTTTTGGTTATTGGGACCCAAAAAGGAATGTGGTATTTTTACCCCATGAAGCGATTCCTCTTTCTGTTGATACTCCTCCCGTTCTGCCCTTATGTGCAGGCGCAATCCGCTCAGGGGTCTTCCCCGGCAACTGCCATCCACGAGGAAGCCATCCGAAGCATCTACGACAAGGCCCTCGAAGGCAGTAGCTGCTACGAAAACCTCCGCTATATGTGCAAGGAGATCGGTGGCCGGTTGAGTGGTTCTGAAAATGCAGCCAAGTCTGTCGATTGGGTCTATGAAACCTTCGAGAAAATGGGGGTAGACCGGGTGGAAAAGCAACCTTGCATGGTTCCCCATTGGGAACGGGGCGACCCGGAAACGGCCTGGTTCAAATCGGAGGAAGGCAAATTCAAGGTTCCGGTATGCGCGCTGGGAAGTTCTATCGGAACCGGAAAAAAGGGGATCAAAGCCAAGGTGGTAGAAGTGTTCTCACTGGAAGAGGTTGCCAAAATGGACCGCAGCGAGATCGAGGGTAAAATCGTATTCTTCAACCGCCCGATGGAGCCCAAGCACCTGAATACCTTTGCAGCCTACAGCGGATGTGTGGACCAGCGGTCCTCCGGGACCATTGAAGCCGGAACCCAGGGAGCAGCTGCAGTTGTGGTCCGCTCCATGAACCTGGCCCTGGACGATTATCCCCACACTGGTAATATGCGCTACAAGGACGGGGTCAAGAAAATTCCCTCTTGTGCCATCTCCACCAACGGGGCCGAACTCCTCCACGAACAGCTTGAAAAAGACCCCGACCTGGAATTTTACCTGCAAATGAATTGTGAGACTTTCCCCGATGCCCCTTCTCATAATGTGATCGGAGAAATCAAAGGCTCAGAATTTCCGGATGAGATCATTCTGGTGGGTGGCCACCTGGATTCCTGGGACCTGGGAGAAGGTGCGCAGGACGACGGAGCCGGGGTGGTACAAGCCATGGAAGTCCTGAACCTGATGAAACTGACCGGTTACAAGCCCAAGCGCACCATCCGTGCCGTTGCCTTTATGAACGAGGAAAACGGGATGCGGGGCGCGATCGAATACGGGCGGGTCGCGGAAGAAAAGGGCGAAAATCATATTGCTGCCATCGAATCCGACCGGGGCGGCTTTACCCCACGTGGATTTACGGTACAAAACAGCGATGACAATCTGAAATTTGTCAAAGATTGGAAGGAACTGCTGGACCCTTATATGTTGCACGACATCATGCAGGGTTATGGCGGGGTAGATATCAGCCCCCTGAAATTCCAGGGAACTACCCTGATCGGCTTTTTACCCGATTCTCAACGCTACTTTGACTTCCACCATGCGGCATCCGATGTCTTCGAAGCGGTCAACAAACGTGAATTGGAATTGGGGGCAGCGAGTATGGCCGGATTGGTCTATCTGATTGATCAGTTTGGACTTCCCGCTAAGGGAGAGGCTCCGCCGCCAGCGAAAGATTGATTGATCAGGAAGCTTTCTTTTCGTAATCCAGGCTGGTCATCCAAAAGTTGTTATAGCCTTTTCCGACAATCAGCTTGATCTTCTGCTGCTGGGCCAGCTCGAGGATGGAAAGAAAGTTAAATACGCAATAGAGCTTGGTGGGTTGATCCAACACAAAGGACACAAAGTCGATCCGGGATTTCTTTTCGAGCGACTTCAGGATGGTCTCTTTGCAGCCATCAACCGTATAGGGGTATTTTCTGATGACGTGCTTGGGCCGGTCCATGCGGTCTTCGTGTTTTTCCCAGATACGCTTAAAGGTCCGCATGATGGAATACAGGTCAATCCCCATCAATTCGTCTTCCGGGTACTCTGACTCCAGGAAAAGCTTCTCCTCTTTTTTCGCAAATGTCCGCTTGAAGTATTCCCCGGCCTCTTCCTCCATTTTCTCCAGGTCTTCCTGAACTGCCTTGTACTTCTTGTACTCGATCAAGCGCTGTACCAGCTCCAGGCGCGGATCGACTGCTTCCCCACTCTCATCCAGAACAGGTCTGGGGATAAGCAATTTCGCCTTGATACGCATCAAAGTACTGGCAACCAGGATAAATTCGCTGGCGACCTCGATGTCCATGCGCTCCAGATGGGTAATATAATCGAGGAAATCCCGGGTGATGGTGGCGATGGGAATGTCGTGGATGTCCAATTCATCGCGTTCGATAAAAAACAGCAACAAATCGAAGGGCCCCTCAAAAATGGGCAGGTGGATGCGGTATGTATCTTGTTCTACTACGTAAGCCATGTTTAGGGCCTTGTTAATGGATCAAAATTGACACCTTTTACCCTGTTGAGAAAGCATGATTTATGCACATTTACACGAATAAAAGTATCTTTGACGCCATGAGTCAGGAACAGAAAACCATCAAACGCCGCATGGTCACATCGGCGCTTCCTTATGCCAACGGGCCCGCCCACATTGGCCACCTTGCAGGAGCCTATTTACCTGCAGATATCTACGTTCGCTACCTGCGTTCTATAGGGGAAGACGTCGCCTTTATGTGTGGCACCGATGAGCATGGTACTGCGATCAATATCAAGGCAGTTTCGGAAGGCGTCTCACCTCAGCAAATCGTTGATAAATACTATGAGATTATCCGAGATGCTTTTGCCGCTTTCAACATTTCCTTTGATCATTTTTCCAGAACCTCCCGCCCGGTCCACCACCAAACGGCACAAGAGTTTTTCCTGAAATTCCACAACGAGGGGAAGCTCATCCAGAAGACGACTCAGCAACTCTATGACGAGGAGCAGAATATGTTCCTCGCGGACCGCTTTGTGATCGGGACCTGTCCCAACTGTGGAAACGAAGAAGCCTATGGTCATCAATGTGAGAACTGTGGCAAGGATCTCAGCCCGGAAGAACTCATCAACCCGCGTTCCAAGATATCGGGGTCGACTCCGGTGATGAAAGAGACCAACCACTGGTTCCTGCCTTTGAACGACTACCAGGAATTTCTTGAAGAATATATCCTGGAAGGCCATCAGGACTGGAAAACCAATGTGTATGGCCAGTGCAAGTCCTGGTTGCAGGATGGGCTCCAACCGCGTTCGATCACCAGAGACCTCGACTGGGGAGTTCAGGTTCCCCTGCCTGAAGGTGAAGGCAAAGTCCTGTATGTCTGGTTTGATGCACCGATTGGCTATATCTCTGCAACCAAAGAATGGGCCAAGGCAAATGGCAAAGACTGGAAGCTCTACTGGCAGGATGAAGAAACAGCTCTCTACCACTTCATCGGCAAGGACAATATCGTATTCCACTGCATTATTTTCCCAGCCATCCTCAAAGGACATGGGGACTATATCCTTCCCACCAATGTGCCCGCCAATGAATTTCTGAACCTCGAGGGACGGAAAATTTCCACTTCTAAGAACTGGGCCATCTGGATGCATGAATTTGCAGCAGAATATCCGGATCAAATTGATGCCCTCCGCTATGTCCTGACCGCAATCATGCCGGAGACCAAGGACTCTGAGTTTACCTGGGCGGATTTCAAGGCCCGCAACGACAATGAGTTGGTCGCCACCTACGCCAACTTTATCAACCGGGTCAAGGTGCTCACCCTGAAAAATTTCGAGGGGGTTCCAGCACGCGGGGAATTGAACGATACCGAACAAGCCCTGGTGGAGGAACTCTATGCCAATGTGAAAGCAGCCGGAGAAAACATTTCCAGCTTCCGCTTCCGTGAGGCGCTGAACGACATGATGAAAATCGCTCGTCTGGGTGACAAGTACCTGAGTGATATGGAGCCCTGGAAGTTGATCAAGACCGACAAAGCGGCGGCGGGTCATGTGCTGAATATTGGTTTGAATATTGCTGCGGTCCTCGGGGTGGTGGCGGAACCCTTTATGCCCTCTACTTCGGTCAAGGTATTTGACATGCTCCAGATTCCCGTTTTGCGCTGGACCGATCTGGAAGGATTGGATTTCGTAACCGAAGGGAATGTACTGAAGAATATTCCCCACCTGTTTCAGAAGATCGATCCCAAGATGATCGAGTACGAGATCGAAAAGCTGACCAGTGGTGATCCGGGGGAAGCCGCACCTGAAGAAGAAGAAGAGGTATTGGAACCACAGAAACCAGAGACCACCTTTGATGATTTTCAGGGAATGGACATACGGGTGGGTACGATCCTGGAAGCCGAACCGGTGAAAAAAACGGACAAGCTGTTGAAGTTTCTGGTAGACACCGGAATTGACCAGCGGACCATTGTCTCAGGAGTCGCCAAACACTATACACCTGAGGAACTTTTAGGCAAGCAGGTCTTGGTGCTTGTGAATTTGAAGCCCCGAAAAATCAGAGGCGTTGAATCCCAGGGGATGATCCTCTTTGCTGAAGACCCCAATGGAAAGCTTCATCTGGTAAATCCGGCTAATTCCGTCCAAAACGGCTCTGTTGTAAATTAAACCGATTTAGAATCCGGATCAATTCTTAATATCTAAGGACTTATTGGGTTTATGAAACACCTCTACTCCAAGAGGCTGTCCGTAAATGCCACATAATGAGGGTTTAACAAAAAACATATTGCTCGTTTAATTGCAGAAAAGGGCTAATAAGCGTATATTTGCAGACATTTTCTGAATAGAGACTGAAAGAATTGACCGATTAATATAGCAATAAATAAGACTTATTCACAGCATGCCAATCATCAGTAAATTTAAAGACCAAGCCCGGACCTACTACGATGAAAGTAAGGTCAAAGAGCGGAAGGCTGTTTCCTATGAATCACCCGCCAAGGGTTATTCGACTGTTTACCAATGGTCGTACATCGCTAGCCCAAAAGGGGGCCTGGTTGATCCGCATGCCCATAAAGGATTTGAGATTCTGACCTATGTCATCCAAGGGGAAGTTGAGCAGGAAAGAGAAGAAGGTGGGGATTGGGTAAAGCTCTCCAAAGGGGATCTTTCTGTGCTTAAAGCTGGAAATGGTCTGACCCATTCCGAGCGATATGCACCAGGTACCAAGGTATTACAAGTCTGGTTTGATCCGGATTTCCGCCGCAGCTTGCAGCGCCCGTCTGTCTTCAATGTCTACGAAGCCGAAGATTTTGAGACAGAAGATTTCAATGGCATGAAGCGGATTGATTTCTGCCATGATGATGCACCCTTGTGGACCGCTACCAAAGTTCAACTGGACCGTTTCGACTACGAAGCCGGTGAGCACTCTTTTGACATAGAAAGCGGCACAATCGTCTCTTTTGTCCTTCTTTCAGGAACCATGACCATCGAGGGCGAAAAGCTTGTAGTAGGAGACTATTATCAGGTAAATGAATCCGGAAGCTTTCAGTTTTCTGCTGAGGGTCCTGGATCTATCTTCGTGGTGAACACTCCTCAGGAAGCCGGTTACCGTACTTATAATGATCAACTTCAACTCTCGTCATGAGTCTGGAAACAGAGCTTCAGGTATCGAGATTCAAAAGTTCCCGACATAGACTTACTGTCAATCTCCTGTACACCAACAACTGGATGTCTTCCCAGATGCAGCTTGTCTTTCGTCAGTATGGTGTAACCAACCAGCAGTACAATATTCTCAGAATTCTGAAGGGTAACCATCCAAAGCCCTGCACAATTCAGTTTTTAAAGCTGAGGATACTTGACAAGCAACCGGACGTGTCCCGTCTTGTAGATCGGTTACAAGCGAAAAAGTTAATCGCCCGCAAGAGCAACCTGGAGGACCGAAGAAAAATGGATGTGGTTATTTCCGGTAAGGGGATTGCTTTGCTGAAAGAAATGGACCCGGCGGTTGAAGGGTTTGACAATATCTTTGCCGGTTTATCTGATGAGGAAGTTGATCAAATGAACATCCTTCTGGATAAAGCACGGGACTATTTTCTTGACTGAGTTTTGCTCGTCTTGTGGTTGTCCCGCAAAGGTCCCAAGAGGAAAGTAATCAGGGCTCGGTTTAGAATTCTGAACATCAAAATGCAGGTTGAAATTGACCTCCCTCGAGAAACTAAAAATGCTGTCCATTTAATGTGGACAGCATTTTTTTGATGGTGTTTGAAGACACCGGGCCAGTGTTAGGGGCACCGGGTCGTTGTTGGGGCCAGTGGTTGGAGACACCGGACCAGTCTCGGGGATCAGTTCAGCAAACCTTCAATCGATTCAACGATCTCATTGCTGGTGACCTTAGTCGTAGGAGGAATGACTTCTTTTACCTTACCGTCTTTTCCGATCAGGAATTTTTGAAAGTTCCAGGCCATTTCGGCATCCAGTACCCCGTTCTTTGCTTTCTGGGTGAGAAACTGGTAAAACGGATGCTGATCACTACCCTTAACGGATATTTTCGAGAACATGGGGAAATCGACCCCGTAGTTCAATTGGCAAAATTGCTCAATTTCTGAATTGGTCCCGGGCTCCTGACCGGCAAAGTTGTTGGCTGGAAATCCGAGGATCACCAATCCTTTGTCTTTGTATTTGGCGTAAGTTTCCTGAAGGTCCTTGTACTGAGGGGTCAAGCCGCATTTGCTGGCAACATTAACGACAAGGACGACCTTGTCTTTGTAGGTTTCCAGGGAAACTGGTTCACCCTGTAAATTGTCCATCTCGAATTGATAGATGGTCTGGTCATTGCTCATATTTTGAGATTTGGTCAGAATGGGAAAAGAAATAAGAAGTGCGAGAATTGAACTGTAAAACAAGCTCATTGAACTGTATTGAAGTTTTTATACTGCCAACTAAACCTTGGTTGGAGGGTGAATGTTTAGAAAACTTTCGGGTAAATTTGATCAAAGGGTTGAGAAATCCCAACAATTGTAGCATATTTGAAGGGAACTAAAGAAAAGAGGGGAGGAACCGCGGAGATGTTAGCAAAAACTTTTGGCAGTACGCTACATGGAGTAGAAGCCTTAACCGTTACAATCGAAGTCAATTCAGGACCGGGGATGAAGCTCGCGATGGTCGGCCTTGCCGAGAAGTCCGTGCAGGAGAGCATCGACCGCATCAAGAGTGCCATCCGCCACAATGGGTACACCTGGCCGCGGGGGCGGTTGGTGATCAATATGGCTCCGGCTGATGTACGCAAAATCGGATCCGGATTTGATCTGGGATTGGCCTTGGGCATTCTTGCTGCAAGCAAGCAATTGAAACCTGAATTATTGCCTCAGTATATGATCATGGGGGAGATGTCGCTTGATGGATCTCTCCAACCCATCAAGGGAGCCCTTCCGGTTGCCATGCATGCACGTAAGTCGGGTTACAAGGGCCTTCTTCTTCCTTCACAGAATGCGCACGAAGCTGCCATTGTCAATCAACTGGAGGTGATTCCCATTGCTCATTTGAAAGAAGCAGTTGATTTCCTGAACGGGAAGG
>CAYGRE010000095.1:0-27226 GCA_964352215.1 uncultured Bacteroidia bacterium | reverse complement strand
AGCAGGTGACTTGTCCCCTTCTCTTCAGCCTCTGAACCCGCTTCAGCGTGCCTGTGCATGTGGAGGTACTTGTTCCAGTTGTCAGGCAAAAAAGGGCAGTTTGCCCTTTCATGCAGGAATGGTGCCGGAGATCGCCCGGTCCACTGGTTCGCCTTTGTCGACTCCTCTCAGGAAGCGGGCCCAATCTGTTTTTGGTACTGAAATGGCGGGTGTACGGATTCACAGTGGTGGCCTTGCGGCCTCTGCTTCCAAAAAGATTGCAGCGCGTGCCTTTACGGTGGGCAGTGATATCTATTTCGGGAACTCTTATTATAATCCCAGCACCCCTGCCGGACTGAATTTGCTGGGCCATGAACTTACCCATGTGGTTCAGCAACGTCGGGGGCTTTCCCGGTCCGCCTTGCAGGGAGTAGGGGATGCCTATGAAAAAGAAGCGGACAGGGGAGGAAAAGCCTTCTCAGTGGGTCATTCCATGGAGGTTTCAACCGCGACCGGTAGTGACCGGGCCGTGCAGCGAAGCCAGGACCCGGGGGCAGATGCCGCCAAAGTGGCCTCACCGGATGTCTGGAATGGGTTGGAGTATCTCGGAGAGGCAAATACCCCGGAAGAACTTGAAGCCTTGAAGGCAAGCATTGCCCAACTGGCAACCAACCGAACCTGGGCCCTGATTCCGGAAGCAGGCGCGTTTTCTGTGCCGCAGGGCCGTGGTCCGGTAAATCCAGTGCAACGGAAGCCGGTAAATCCCGTTCAACGCAAGCTGGTAAATCCAGTGCAACGGAAGCCGGAAAATCCCGTTCAACGCAAGCTGGAAAATACACCCCTGCAACGTTCGGTGGTAGCGGGCTGTTATATGCCCGGAGTTCCGCCCAATGTAATAGGGATGATGGCCCATTCACAGATCCAGGCCACTTGTGGTGCACTCGCCCCCACTTGTGTCGGTGAACGTCGTATTCCCGGGACGTTATTGCGTATGGATTTGCTGCGTCAGCGGCTACCCTATGTTGATGAGATTGGGGAAATCAAACCTGCTTCCTGGTTAGGAAGGGGGATGCAAGCCACTGCGATTGCCCAGCTTGCCGGATATATTACTGCCTGGCAAGCAGCGAATGGGGGGGCTTTTCCTTTGCCCATGACTTCATTTACCTTTCCACCTTCTCCCTTTTTGGGCAATCCCCGCCAGATTATTTCGGCCTGGGGTCCGAGTAGTGGGATTTATTATTACCGTTGTAATACTCCTGCACCTATAAGACCGCCGGTTCGGGTACCAGTACCGGTACGTGTTCCTGTCAGAGTACCGACCACCCAACCCCGAACCGTTCCCGATTGGGTCACGCCTGAAAACGGTGCGAAAGTAGTGGTGGGGGTAGGTGTTGGCTACCTGCTTTACCGGGGCGTTCGGATGATTCCTTCACTCTTCCCACCTTTGTGGTGGACCATTCCTGCCAACGCTGCCATTCCGTAAAACCATGGGCGCTTTTTTCAGTGTGCTTATTCTTTCAGGAGAACCCCTGTCTTCGGATGCAGCGGTAAAGGCCTGGTTAACGGATTCTGCCTTGCTGGAAGGCCATCGCCTGTCCGGGACTTGCACAACTTTTGTGATGGGGGAATCCGCAACCGGGGTAGTGGGCCCTCCTGTTCCCTTGGGGAATCCTGGGGAAGCCGCAGCTCATCTTTCTAACTTTTCGAATGGTCCGGTCATTGGTATTGATGTGCACGACAGCGATCTGTTGACGCTTGGTTTATGGGAAGAAGGAGTTGCCGTACAGATATTAGAGGTCGGGCCGGTGGTAACTGAACCGCTTCCGGACTTGAATCCTGCCTGGGAAAAGCTGCTGTTACCAGGGAAAACCCTGCATGATTTTTCTGCCAGTCTTGCCACGCCGGCGGTCTTTGCGGAGGAGGTTCTTGCCCGCGCAGGCGAGTCAATGGGTTGGTTTACAGATCGACTTGTTCTTTCTGAGGAAGACCTTCCCGATGTGCTTTCCCGGTACCCCATTTATAGAACGGGTATTTCCGGGTCTCTGACTGATCCAGTGGCTGAGTCTGTGACCGATCTCGTGACTGATCTCGTGACTGATCCTTTAACCAACCCAGCGAACGAGCCAGCAACTGAACAAGGGCCGGCCCAGCTTGGACACCGGGGAGGCATTCATGAAGTCGTGGCGAAGGTTGGGGGCCAGCTAACTGCTCAGATCATTGCGCACAGTGTCTCCTCTCCCGGCTCGCGGCTTACGGTGATGGCTTGGGGCGAAGCGCTTGACAAAGGGCTTATTGAACCTCAAGCGATTCAATTGATGACGGGATACCCCACTGGTTTGCAGCCTCAATACCATACGGATGTCACCCCTGGCGATAATCCTGTGGCATATAGTTTTGGGGTTGAAATCCCGGCTGGTTTTCCGGAGATGTCCTTGTTCTTCCAGCAATTGGGGGCCAAAGAGGGCATGAAAAAATGGCTGGAAACCCGGTTTGAAGCAACCCTGGTAGCCAAGGCCTTGAAACCAGGGGCGGAGACGCTTCATCTGGCGCTGCTGCCGGAAGACGACCATGACCGGGCCGTCACCTGGAGTGTGGAAGTGGTCATAAATTGAAAGCTCTTGCCTGATTTGAGTTAAGACCTTGTTTGACAATATAAAAGACTCTTCAGAATAAAAGGCTATCCAGAATAACAAGGCTCATTAGAACTTCTCCGCCTCACTCCGATTGAAAATCCACCCCACTGATCTTGCAACGATCACACCAAAAGACATAAGCCATCCCATCTTCCCCCCATTCCTGAGGCTTCTCATCCGTCCGGGGCAGGTGACTGTCCAACTGCATGATAAAGACCATGGTCTTCTCACATTCACAACAGCGGGGATAATTGGCCTGGCTGAGGAAGGTCGGCGCTCCGCCCAGGCGGTAATAATTTTCCTTCCGCCCCGGACGCTGGTACTGGAAAGCCTTGCCCTGGTCCGAGAGGACAACCTTGGTGGACTTGATAAAGGACGAGCTCTGGGAGAAATGCTCCTGCCCTTCGGGATATTCCTGGCGGTCGTCGTCGAGAATGGTCACGGCTCCGTTGGCGTGGTGCTTCTGAAAAGTCGCTCCGGTGGCAAAGAGCACCTGGTCCATGTCCCAGGCGATGTACAGCCGGTAGAGTCCACTCACCGGGAGAAATGAAGGGATCGGGTCCAGGCTGATGATATGCTGAACCTGGGATTTGCGTCCGTTTTTATTGGTCGCCATCATGGCACCCCCAAATACGCTGCTCTTGGGGAGCGGGTTGATCTTGTAAAAGGAATCCTGGTCCATGTCAAGGTGAAGGTACCGGTAAGGAAAGGTCAGGTGGAGGACCTCGTCGACATAGAGAGGAATGATGTCATTGCCCCGCCATTCCATCCCCATCTCATGGAGATAGCTGTTCAGCATCTCTGCCTGTAAGTTCAGGCCTTCGACAAATTTTCGGGGAATGTCCAGATCGTTGCGGATGAAGTCTTTGGCCCAGCGTTCCAATTCGCGGTCACCGATGATGAGGGCATAACTCAGCCCACGGCACTGGGCCTCGGTATCGTCGCTGTTGGTTTCCACATACATCTGGAGAAACTGTCCATAGACCTTCCCAAAACGCTGCCACATATACCGGTTGTAGAGGCCGGGAAAGCTAATGCGGG
Source organism: uncultured Bacteroidia bacterium (assembly GCA_964352215.1). Lineage (GTDB taxonomy): Bacteria > Bacteroidota > Bacteroidia > J057 > JADKCL01 > CAWUKT01. The sequence continues at coordinate 23,573 of CAYGRE010000095.1, read as the reverse complement.
CAATAAACAGGTCGTCCAGGTAGTCGGCAAAGAATTCGGGAAATTCCCGGCAGATGGCTTCGATGAAAGAAAGGCCATTTTCGACTCCGGTGATGCGGGGTGACTTGGCTGGATTCTTGACGAATTTCTTCAGGAGGTCCATGATGGTGGGCTCCCAATGGTCCAGGGGGAAGGTGCGGAACAGCTGTGCATAGTCGAAGTCCTTACGGCGTGGGCCACCCAATTCGGTCACGATCATCATATAGAAATGAAGTTCGCGGGGTCGGAAATGGACCAGAAACTGGAGGCGGGGTTTGTCCCGGTGGGCTTCGAACTTCTGTTCAAAATTGCGGACAAATACGCGGGGATCGTTGGACATCAAGGCGAATTTAGGGGAAATAATAGATTCTACGGGTGCAAGTCAGGGGATTCTTTCATTTGCAGAAACTTTCGGGGCGATCCGGGCTTAATATAGTTGAGGATCTCTTTACAGTTGAGTTTCTCTTTGTTATTTGCGCCCCGACCTTTGCACCCTGACCTTTGCGCACCACTTTTGCTCCCTCAACGAGTAGTTATATGACTAAGATTGCACTTTTGAATATCGGCTCTGAACTCCTGGTTGGCCGAACCATCAATACGAATGCTACCAAAATGGCCCTCATGCTCAGGGACAAAGGTTTTCACCTGGAAACCACGACCGTTTGCCACGATACCGAAGAGGACATTCGCCACTGGATCGACGAACTCCTCAGCCGCCACGATACACTTCTTATTACCGGAGGGCTTGGGCCCACCAAAGACGACATTACCAAGAAGGTTCTGCTGGACCGCTTTGGAGGCGAGATGATTTGTCACGAGCCAACCCTGGAAGCCATCAAAAAGTACCTGAGCAGTCACAGCAGACCCTTATTGGACCAGAACCGACAACAGGCTTTTGTGCCTTCTTCCTGCGAGGTCCTGCGCAACAATTACGGTACCGCGCCGGGAATGGTTTTCCGGGAGGGAAGCAAGATAGTGGTTTCCATGCCTGGGGTTCCACTCGAGATGGAGGTCCTGATGCGGGAAGAGATAGTGCCATTGCTGGTGAAAACCTATCCGGTGCTGGAAATGCATACCCGGATCATCCGTACGATTGGGGTGCCGGAATCCCGGATCGCGCAGAAAATGGAGGCGATCGAAGACCAATTTACCGAAGCGCTGAGTGTGGCTTATTTGCCTTCTTATGAAGGGACGAAAATCGAGCTGCGGATGAAGAGCAACGATGCAGCGCAGGCAGAAAAGGAAATCGAAGCGGCTCAAAAGAAAATTGCAGCCTTGTTTTCTAAATATGTCTATTCACTGGACGATAAATCCCCGAGTCAATTGTTGAAGGAGTATATGTTCGCGCATCAGTTGACGATGGCGACTGCAGAGAGTTGTACCGGAGGGGCGATTGCAGCACTCATGGTGGAGCATTCGGGAATTTCAGCTTATTTCAAGGGTGGGGTAGTGGCGTATATGGAAGAGGTGAAGGAAAATGTCCTTGGGGTCAAGCGGGAAACGATAGATAAATACAATGTGGTTTCGGGGGAGGTGGCGATGGAGATGGCCCGAGGTGCAAGGGAACGTTTGGGAAGTGATTTTGCGGTTTCGATCACCGGAATTGCAGAAGCGCCTCAGGATGCACCCGCAGAAGCATCGCCTCAGGCCTGGTTGGGATTTTCGGATGCCAGGGGTGAACAGGCTTTTTATTTCAAACTGTTCCGGCAGCGGAAACAGAACATTGCAATTGCAACCCAGGCAGCGATTATTTATGCACTGAGGTGTTTGCGAGGCTGATTATACCAGTTGGATTTTGTAAATAATCGGAACCAATTATGGTAAGATTTAGTTGGTCTATCAAGATTGATGATTACCGCTTGAGTGAATTTTTGACTAATTTCGCGGCTGAATTCGATCGTTCAATTTGGAAAACGTTTTTTATATATGGCACGAGTAGAGCTGATCATGCCCAAAATGGGGGAGAGTATCATCGAGGCTACCATTCTTGAGTGGGCGGTAGAAGTCGGTGGAGAAGTGGAACAAGATGAACCTGTTCTTGAAATCGCCACCGATAAGGTGGACAGCGAAGTCCCTTCTCCAGTAGATGGTATATTGATCGAAATGCGCTTTGAGAAAGGGGATGTGGTTCCGGTAGGTACCGTGATTGCAATCCTCGAAACCGAAGCCGTTTCCGGTGGTGATGCTCCTGCCAGTGCAGATCCCGTCAAGACAGAAACAGCGGTTGCTGAAAAGGTGGCCGAGCCCGTAGTGGTTGCCGCGACCAGCAATGGCACCAATCCTTCCGCAAATCAGGTATTGGTAGCAGAAGTTCCTGCGAAAGTCGCCCGTACTGAGGGTGGACGTTTCTATTCCCCACTGGTATTGAACATTGCCCGTACCGAGGGCGTCTCCATGAACGAGTTGGAGCAACTCCCCGGAACCGGAAAAGAAGGTCGGGTGACCAAGAAAGACATCCTTGCCTACGTAAAAGGCCCCCGCGAATTCTCTCTCACGGAAACGGTGGCCAAGACCGCTACCACCTCTCCGGCAGCCGCAGCAACCACCGCGGCCAAGTCATCGGCTACGGCTGGATCTGAAGCAGCTACCCAGGCCGCGGTCGCTCCCGGAGCCCTTTCCGACTACCATCTGGTCAAGAACCGTTCCTTCTCCCATACCGGGGACATGGAGATCGTGGAGATGGACCGGATGCGGAAAATGATCGCGGACAATATGGTCTACTCCAAGCATGTTTCCGCACATGTGACCTCCTTCGTAGAGGCTGATGTGACGAATATTGTGGTCTGGAGAAACAAAGTGAAAAAAGAGTTTGAGGCAAAATATGGTGAGAAACTCACCTTTACCCCCATCTTCGTTGAAGCAATCGCCCAGGCGCTCCGCGAGCACCCACGGGTCAATGTCTCTCTTGATGGAGACAAGATTCTGATGAAGAAGGAGATCAATGTCGGGATTGCGGTGGCATTGCCTACTGATAACCTGATTGTGCCGGTGATTCGCCATGCGGACCGCCTCAACCTGGTCGGTTTGGCCGCTACGGTGAACGATCTGGCAGCCCGGGCCCGGATCAACAAGCTGAAGCCACAGGAACTCGAAGGAGGAACTTACACCATGTCCAATGTCGGAACCTTCGGCAATGTGATGGGAACACCCGTGATCATGCAGCCGCAGGTCGCCATCATGGCGACGGGTGCCATTCGCAAGAAGCCTGCGGTGATCGAAACCCCGGCGGGTGACTTTATCGGAGTGCGTCAGATGATGTTCCTGAGCCATAGCTACGATCACCGGATTGTAGACGGTGCTCTTGGAGGACGTTTCGTGAAGCGCGTAGCCGATATTCTGGAGAGTTGGTCGCTGGACCGTCCGGTATAAGGCTGGTCCTTGGCAGCAGCCAGATTTAAGGCTGGTCTATGGCAGCAGCCAGATTTAAGGTTGGGCTATGGCCACAGCCAGTCCAGGACTATTCCTTGTCAGCAACCAGTTCAATGACTGGTTTACCTACCGGTCCGACTAATATATGGTTTATAGCCATTTGAAGAATACGCAGCCGTTCTGTCCAATCGGAGCGGCTCTTTTCTTCTCCGGCTTGTCTTAACACTCAATGGCATCCCATGAATTCGATTGGAATTGACTTTGGAACCACCAATTCAGCAGTTTCTGTTTACCGTTCAGAGACCAATGAGATTATTTCCGGGGAATACGAGCCCACCTTGCTGTATTTCGAAGAGAGCAACGATCAGATATACCATGTTGGCACCAAAGCAATCGAAAAATACCTGGAGAGTGGGTTGAAGGGGCGGTTTATCCGTTCGATCAAGTCCATTCTCCATTACGAGAGTTTTCAGAACACCTGGATCTATGGGAAAAGGTACACCGCTGAGGAATTGGTGGCATTGATCCTGGGCTACTTTGCGGATCAGGGGAGGGAGATTTTGGGTGAAAATCCGGAACGGGTGGTGCTGGGCAGGCCGGCAAGGTTTTCGCCGAATCCCAAGGAGGACGCACTGGCCCAGAAACGGTTGCAGAAAGCGGCTCAGATCGCAGGCTTCAAAGAGGTCGATTTTCTCCTGGAGCCCATAGCCGCCGCCTTTACCTATGAGCGCCAGATTTTCCGGAAGGAATTGGTACTGGTAGGGGACTTTGGGGGAGGTACCGCCGACTTTACCCTGATGCGACTGAGGGGGGGAGAAGCTTTGGCTGGAAAAGACCGCTCCCAGGATATCCTTGGTTCCACCGGGGTCCGGGTAGGTGGAGATGATTTTGATGCAGAAATTGCCTGGCGAAAGATTGTCAAGCACCTTGGCCGTGATCTGGAGTACGATTCCAATGGACGTGGGAAAATGCTCCCCCTTCCGATCCGGTTTTACCGCAAGTTCATCCGTTGGGAAAACCATTTTATGCTCAACAGCCCCAACAATATCATCGAGTTGGAGAATTATTACCGTTGGACCCAGGAGAACAAGTTAATCGGGGACTTTATCAATGTGATTCAGAATAATCTTGGCTACTCCCTGTTCCGCTCCATTGAGCAAGGGAAGATAGGCCTAACGGAGCAGGATAAGGTTACCATACGTTTCAAGGAAGGGGGCGTTTCGATCAAAGAGAATCTGGCTCTGGGCGAATTTGACCATTTCATTCAGAAGTATATGGAGCAGTTGAGCGCAACTATGGACCATTTGCTTACCGAGGTAGGGGTTAGCCCGGAAGAAATTGATTCGGTATTTCTGACCGGGGGATCTTCACTGGTGCGTTCGGTGCGTGGATTGATGGAGACGAAATTCGGTGCAGATAAAATTCGGGACCACAATGCATTTACAAGTGTAGCTGAAGGCTTGGCTTTGCAGGCAGGAGCTTAATTATTTTGTATATTGCGTCCTTAATTCGGTAATACTATTAGTTAATATTTCATGTTTATGAAAAACACGTTTACTACACTATTGCTGGCAATCGCCGCAGTTTTTGCTTTTACTCCAGCCCAGGCCCAGACGGGTGGACCTGACTTGTTCGGTTACACTTGGGAAGATTCCAATGCTCCCAGTGGCCCCGCCTATACCTGGCTTGACATCACCACCCTTCCCGGTGCAGTGCAGATCTCAGGTCTGACCGATGACAATGCAGTTGGTCCCTTCAACTTCGGATTTGACTTCCGTTACTACTGGACTGATGTAAATACTTTCCGCTTTGGTTCAAATGGCTGGATCGGTCTGGGTGCTCAGGGCAATGCGATTGGAAATATTGCCCACTGTTTCCCTGTCATCCCAACTCAGGGTGGTGCTGGTGATAACTTTGTCGCTCCCATGCTGACGGATCTCAATTATGTGTCCAGCTATCCGAACTCTCCCAATCCAGGTTCCGCCTGGTACTGGAGCAATAACCAGGACAGCCTGATCATTCAGTACAATAATGTTCCCTGGTGGGATGCTGGTGTACCCGACTGGATCGGTTCCAATACCTTCCAGGTTGTATTTTCTGCTTTGGATTCTTCCATTACCTTTAATTACAACGACATGGATCCTGCCAGCTTCAACAACATTACCCAATGTGCCCAGGATTTGACGATTGGTATGGAAAATGTCACCGGAAATATTGGTCTTGAGCACAGCCTTGAGGTTGTTCCCCCGGACAATTACTCTGTGCGTTTCAATTATCCTGGTACGGTTACCTTCCAGGTTCCTGATGCGACCCCAGCCTGGGCTGCCAACAGCGACAATGCCGGACAGATTTACGTTTCTCCAAGTGTTGTGAATCTGGAGGCCAATGTAGCCAACGTTGGTAATGCAGACATTACCACCGATATCACGGTTGATGGTCAGCTTCAGTCCCTTTCTTTCCAGACGGTATGGAGCGATCAGACCACAGTCACTGGTGGCCTTGTAGCGGGAACCAACCAAACGGTTACCTTCCCTTCGGTTGCCAACCTCAATACACCAGGTCAATTCTATTTCAACGTGGCTACTGCCAACGCATCTGATATCAACCAGACCAACGACAACAATACAGTTGAGATTTCAGTCGTGGAATGTGTCAACGATGAATTCACTATGACTTATGCGACCGGCAATCCTCCTGATGGGTTGATCTCCTGGGGCGGCGGTGGTGGTGACGGTGCTGGTGTCTTCTTTGCACCTCCCGGCAACCCGGTTACCCTGCAGTCAGTTGAACTCTACATCGTCGGTGACCAGGATCCCAATACCGCAATGTCTTCCTTCTGGGTCAAAATCTATGATGATACTGGCGTTCCCGGTGCACTGCTTGATTCAGTCTATGTTCCTGTTGTAAATGTGGTTGAAGATGCCTGGAATACAGTGCCGTTGACGGCTCCTCTTGCCATCAACAATGGTGGTTTTTATGTTTCCTGGATCATGGGTGGTGACACCATTGGTTTGGGTACCGAAGCCTTTGGACCTATCTCCCGCCGTACTTATGAAGTACTGAGTGGCAACTGGTCTACTTACCGTCAGGCCCAGGCCGAAGACTTCCTGATTCGTGTGAATGCAACTGGTTGTAATTCCTTCGTAGCTGTGGATGCTCCTGAAGCCAACTTCGAGCTCCAAACCTATCCAAATCCTGCGGCTGAGTCCTTCAAGGTACGCTTTGACCTGCCCAATGCTGGTGCAGCTCAATTCACCATGATGGACATGGTAGGTCAGACCGTCTTCCGACGCGAACTGGATGTGAATGCCGGTACTACCACCTTCACCTACAATACAGCTGAACTGTCCAACGGTGTTTACTTCCTGAGCATGCAATTCAATGGTCAGAAGGTTACCCGTAAGGTGGTCATCAGTAAATAATTCGAACCCAAAATCCACTTTTCTCATGGGATTGTTTTCTCGTAAAAAGACGGATATCAGCAAAGGCGCTGGCTTCAACAGCAGCGAAGGCTTTGCTGGTATCCTTCTGGCAATCATCGCTGCGGATGGCGTGATCACCAACGAAGAGGTGATCGATTTCTATTCCGCGATCAATAAGGCCAAAGTCCTTTCCAATATCAGTCAGCGTGACTTCAAGAAGATGATGGACCGCCTGATGAAGATCCTGAAAAAGCAGGGCGTTGATGCCTTGTTGGCTCAGTCAGTAGCTGGTATGACGCCCGATCTTTCCAAGGGTTGTTATGCCTATGCTTGTGAAATGGTCTATTCAGACAGTATTGCTGACCCTTCGGAGATTCGTTTGCTGGACAAGATTCGTCAGACACTGATGATCAGCGACGACTTTGCCGGAAAGTGCAATCGGGTCTTTCAAGCAAAGGCCAACCTCTGATTCGGTCAAGCCTGGGGGAAATAGCTCGCCTGATATTGCGCAGATTTTTCCCCTGAGGTAAACCCTTCATTCATTTTAGAAACTGCAAAAAGACTGCATTATGAGTTTTATGGGAGATGTTCTCGGAGGATCCGGGAATCAATTAGATTACCAGGAAGGCTTCATCGGTATGTTGCTTGCCATCATCGCCGCAGACGGGCATATAGATTCCAATGAAGTGGTGGATTTTCACGCCGCCATCCAGAAAACGAATCTGCTCAAGAACCTGGACGGCCGCCTGCTGAACCGGAAGATCGAAAATACCATCCGTATTCTGAATGGTCAGGGCCTCGAAGGCTTGGTGCAGGAGAGTGCCAAAGCATTGAGCAGCGAATCCATGCGCAAAGGTACTTTTGCCTATGCCTGTGACATGGTCTTCTCAGATGGTCATGTGGACCCGATGGAAATCAAGGTCCTGGACCGGATCAAGTTCCTGATGAATATTGATGATACTTTCGCCACTGAAGTGGGCGAAGTCTTCAAGGCGAAGGCCAGCGTCTGATTAGACGTGATGGGTCTTGTTTCAGTGCCTGATCAGAGGTTGGCAAATATTGCCAGCTTCTGGTTGGGCATTGATGGTTTTAGGCATTGACCAGTCCATGGATCAAAGGCCGTTTCTCTGGGGCTGACAGCCCAATTGAATAAGCACTACGCAGGGTTTCGATAGCTTCATTCAACCTAATACCATCATTGGTAAACAACTCCGCCAGAACATCGCCTTTATTCACTTTGTCACCAACCTTCTTGTGCAAAAGGATTCCTGCTCCCAGATCAATCTGGCTGGCTTTGGTTTCCCGCCCAGCTCCCAATTCCATGGAAGCCTTTCCAACCGTGATGGCCTCGAGTTGCTGGACATAGCCATTGCTGTCAGCCAGGAGTTCGGTATGGTATTTGGCTCCAGGGAGTTTGTCAGGGTGGTCCACCTCAGATGAATCTCCCCCCTGAGCTGCTACCAATGCCTTGAGTTTTTCCAGGGCTGCACCACTCTCAATTACCGCTTGCAATTTCTGCTTCGCTTCGGCTGTATCTTTGGCAACGTCGCCGAGGACCAGCATGTTTGCTCCCAACTCCATGCAGATTTCCATGAGGTCTGCCGGACCTTCTCCTCGGAGTGAAGCAATCGCTTCCTTGACTTCGAGGGCATTGCCGATGGCCCGCCCGAGCGGCTGCTCCATATCTGTCACGATGGCTACACAGCGTCGCCCTAAGTTGACTCCGATCTCGACCATGGCTTTGGCCAGTTCGAAGGCATCCTCAGTTTTTTGCATGAAAGCGCCAGAGCCGGTTTTGACATCGAGAACGATGGCATCTGCTCCAGAGGCCAGCTTTTTGGACATGATACTCCCTGCAATCAGGGAACGGTTTTCGACGGTGCCGGTCACATCCCGCAAGGCATAGAGGCGTTTGTCGGCCGGGACCAGATTCGCGGTTTGGCTGGCGATGGCGATGCCAATTTCGTTGACATTGCGGATGAAGGTTTCCATGTCAAGCTCGACGTGGAAGCCTGTGAAGGACTCCAGTTTGTCGAGGGTGCCGCCGGTATGGCCGAGGCCGCGTCCGGACAGCTTGGCCAGGGGAACACCGCAAGCGGCAACCATAGGCCCCAGCACAATGGAGGTTTTGTCACCCACCCCACCGGTACTGTGTTTGTCGACTTTAATCCCGGCTATTTGACTGACGTCCACCACATCTCCGGAAGCGATCATAGCCTTGACCAATTCGAGGGTTTCCTCCTTGGTCATCCCTTTGAAATAAATGGCCATCATCAGTGCTGATACCTGGTAGTCGGGGATGATACGGTCGGTATATCCCTGAATGAACCAATGAATTTCTTCGGGAGTCAGTGCATTTCCACTTCGCTTCTTCAGGATGAGGTCGACCATTTTCATACGCTCATCTCCTTTACGATTCCTGAGACCAGGCGGATGAATTTAGGACGTGCTTTGGCAGCTTCCTCGACTACATGGGCGTGATCAAGGGGTTCGAGAGATTCGGGAATGGCCATGTCGGTAATGCAGGAAATCCCGAGGCAGCGGATGCCGGTATGAACGGCAACGATTACTTCAGGGACGGTGCTCATGCCGATGGTGTCTGAGCCGAGGGTGCGGACCATGTTCAATTCCGACTTGGAGAAATAGTAGGGGCCACTGCAGGCGGTATAGACACCTTCCCGGGTTTCAATCCCGAGGTCGGCGGCGACCTTCTTGCCCAATGCGATATAAGATTTGTCGTAGGCGTTGGACATGTCCGGGAAGCGGGGGCCAAGTTCATCATAGTTGTGGCCCATGAGGGGATTGGTTCCGGTGAAGTTGATGTGATCGGTGATGAACATCAGGGCACCGGGATAGAGGAATTCGCGGAGACCGCCACAGGCATTGGTCACGATCATGGATTTCACTCCGAGGGCTTTCATGACGCGTACCGGGAAGGTGACCTGTTCCATGGTATAACCTTCGTAGTAATGGAAGCGGCCTTGCATGGCGATCACGGGTTTGCCCTCCAATTGACCAATGACCAATTGACCGGCATGGCCTTCCACGGTGGACACCGGAAAGTGAGGAATCTGATCGTAGGGGATCTTGTCCGGTGATTCGACCTTGTCGGCGAGGGAGCCAAGTCCGGAACCGAGGATGAGGCCAATCTGAGGCGCTGTCTTGGTTCTGGAACGGATAAATTCGGCGGCTTCTGATATTTGCTTGAGTAAATCCATTGCGTATTAATAGCGATCGGGGAAATTACATTTCCCTGGTGATGCCCCGGACAAGGGCGATAAATTTTTCTTTGACGGTTTCCATGGTTTCGACCACCTCTGCATGTGAAAGGGAGTGTTGGGAGATTCCGGCAGCGAGGTTGGAAATAAAGGAAATACCCAATACCCGGACTCCGCAATGGGCGGCGGCGATGACTTCCGGGACAGTGCTCATACCGAGGGCATCCGCGCCGAGGATCTGGGCCATGCGCACTTCTGCGGGTGTCTCATAAGTCGGGCCGGTCATAAATTGGTAGACGCCTTCTCTCAGGAGGATGCCTTGGTCGCGGGCGACCTTTCGGGCGGTTGCCATCAACTCTGCGTCGTAGGACTTGGAGGTGTCGGGAAACCTGGGGCCCAATTCTCTGAGGTTGGGACCCATGAGGGGATTGTTGAAGGCGAAGTTGATATGGTCCCGGATGAGCATCAGGTCTCCAACCTGAAATTCGGGATTGCAGCCACCGGCGGCATTTGTCACCAGCATTTTGGTGACGCCGAGTTGGTGAAAGACGCGGGCGGGGAGGGCCAGGATTTGTACGGGGATGCCTTCGTAGTAGTGGAACCTTCCTTGCATGACGACGATCCTGCGTCCTTCCAGTTCTCCAATTACGAGGCGGCCGGCGTGGCCTTTGACGGTGGATTCGGGGAATCCGGGGATTTCCCCGTAGGGAATATAGACGGGGTTGGGGATTTCATCGGCCATGATTCCCATCCCGGACCCGAGGATCATGCCGATTTCCGGCCGGAAACCTCCTGTCTTTTGCAGGATATAGTCAGCGGCCAGGCGGATATCTTCGGTGGTAGTCATGATTGGGCTGGTTTGGCTGATTGGGCTGGCTTGGCTGTGATCTTTGGAAGAAAGCTCTGTCCTGCCGGGGTGGTTTCCAGTCCGAGCATGTCAGCCATACTGGCCCCGATGTCTGCGAAGGACGAGCAGGTTCCGATGGGACTGGGAGCGATCGCTTTGCCATAGACCAATACGGGAATGTATTCCCGGGTGTGGTCGGTGCCTTTGAAGCTGGGATCGTTGCCGTGGTCGGCAGTGATGATCAGGACATCGGTATCCCTGAGGGCGCTGAGAATTTCCGGCAGTCGGGCATCGAATTCCTGGAGGCATTTTCCGTAACCGGGCAGGTCCCGGCGGTGGCCATAGTGCATGTCAAAGTCGACCAGGTTGGTGAGGATGATCCCTCCTTCTGGTTCGGCTATGTATTCAATGGTGCGGTCGATGCCTTCGTCGTTGTTGGCGGTTTTGATGTAATCGCTGACGCCATCGCCGGCGTAGATGTCTTTCATCTTGCCGACTGCCTTGACGCGGAGTCCGTTTTCATGGGCGATCCGCAGGATGGAGCGGCCGGGAGGGGGACGAGAAAAATCCCGGCGGTTGGCGGTGCGGGTATAGTTGCCATTGGCGCCGAGGAAGGGGCGTGCGATGATGCGGCCGACGGCAAAGTCGCCTGCGCAAAGCTCTCTGGCGATTTCGCAGATTTCATAGAGGCGGTCCAGGGGGATCACTTCTTCGTGGGCCGCGATCTGGAAGACGGAGTCTACAGAGGTGTAGATGATGGGTTTGCCGGTGGCGACGTGTTCGTCGCCGAGTTTCTCGATGATGGCGGTGCCGGAGGCAGCGACATTGCCGAGGCTTCCGGTGCCGATCCGGGCATGGAAGGGGTCCATCAATTCCGGTGGAAAACCGTGCTGGTCAAAAGTCGGAAAGGGTTCTTTGACGACCACCCCTGCGATCTCAAAATGGCCGGTGGTGGTGTCTTTACCGGGAGATACCTCGATGGCGCGGCCATAGGCTGCTTTCGGGGAAGGTGTGGCAGGAAGGTTTACGTCGGGATGGATATTGCCCAAACCCAGGGATTGCAGGTTGGGAAGTTCGAAACCCGGCAATTGCTGGGCAATATGGCCAACCGTATTGGCTCCTACGTCTCCAAACTTATCCGCATCCGGCAAATAGCCGATGCCTACACTGTCCAATACTAGAAGGATGACCCGTTTGATCACAAGCGATGGTGTTTTTTGGTCCGAGGTGAAGATAATAAGAAACGATTGATTATCGAGTCCATCCGTCTACTTTCATCAGCCGGCTTATGAATTCAACTCTTAAGACTTGGTGTGAAATCATCATCTCCTCCCAGATGATCATTTTTTCAACCGCCAGGGCGGGTCCTTCCGGTCTTTTCCGGCATGAAACAGAATCAGCTGATTCCCATCCGGGTCTTTGAGGCGGGCTTCGCGCCAGTTCCACGGCTGGTCAACCGGGAGGTGTTCGAATTCGATGCCTTCAGCCACGAGTCGATCTACCTCCTCATCCAAGTCATCGCATTCAAAATAGATCCAGGCTCCGTCACCAGTTGGGAGTTGAGCCACCCGGTGCAAGGAAAAGGTGCTTTCACCGTCCGGACATTCAAAACGGCAATAGTTGGCATGGGTATGCACGATGAGCTTGAGCCCCAGCTTCTGGTAAAAGGGGATGGAAATACTCAGGTCAAGGGCGGGGAGGGTGACTTGGTTGAGGTTCATACGAAAGTTTTTTGGCTATTGACTTAGTTGGCCTTTATTGATCTCCCAGCTTTTCAAATCGATCCAAGCCAGGATGGCATCAATGTCTTGGTAGGTGAGATGGGGCATGGGTTGCATAGAGATCTTGTTGTTGTCTTCCCATAATTTAACTGCCTCCGGGTCACCTGAGGCAATCATCGCTGCCGAATTCTTAATCCAGGAGTAGAGCCATTCCCTTGAATGCCTTTCGGTCACGTTGAGCAGGGCCGGGCCGGTAGAATGTTGGTACAACAGAGGACTGTGGCACCGGCTACAATTTTCCCTGAAGAGCTGTTGACCATAAGAAGCGTCGGTACAACAATAGTTGATGGTGTAATACAATTCCCTCAGAAAGATAGCCTCTTCAAATAGAGTCTTTTGCCGTTTCTCCTCCGCAAAGAGCTTTTTCTGATACTCCAAATCCTGGGCAATCCGGTTTGACTCATCCATGGTCCAGTCGATTTCCCTGATCTTTGCCTTGATCCGTTCCATAGCCAGGGGTTTCGGATCGACGGTCTTTTGGTACCCTTCAGGGCGCAGGGTGTTTTCCCCGAAATAGCTTTCCTCGCCTTTCCAGGCAATTACAATGACCTCCATCTCATTGCCTCTGGGGATGGGGATATCCGCATACTCGCCGGTTCCTGTCCGAAATACATTCCCATCCAGGCTGCTCATGCGGTGCAGGCTTTGGGCGTAGGGAAATACCATATAGACCAAGGTGCGATCGTAATCATCTCCATCGGTGACAGTCACTTTTATATCAGCTTCCCCGGTTACGGAAAGAATCCATTCCTTTTCAAAGGGTGAGTCGGGATCGTGTACATCAAACCAGCCGGTTTCTGTCGGGGTAAATCCAAAGCGAAACATGCGGTAGTTCTGACGTTCATCCAGCACCCTGGCATAAGCATTGACCGTTTCCTCCGCGACCTTGTTCTGGGCTGCCAATTCCTTCTTTGCCTGGTCCAATGCTTTTTGAAGCTTCTGCCGGGTCTTCTTCAGCTTCCTTGCATAGTGCTTGCGGAGTTGGTCTGAAATGGGGTCCCAATCCTGAAGTTGGCCCATTTTCTCACCTGCCAGAAATTGGAATGTACTTTTTAAATCCAAGTTTTCAACCAGGTTGGCTGCCTTTTGGTCATTTTCCCAGAGGTTATTGTCCAGACCATTGATATAAACCTCCAATACTTCCTGGGAGCAAGTCTGCCAGATGAGCTGGATTCGCTCCTGGAACTCTTTGGTCGCGATCAAGGTCTTGGCGTATTTTTCAGACTTCAGGACTTTGATGCTGGCCGGATCAATGCCGCATTCTCTTTCTGGCGCATAGGCAGAGTCGGAAGCATATTCAGCGACATCCACTCCTGCGAATTCACCCCCATCCTTTCCCGCCAATTCATCAGCCAGGTTATAGTCTTCCCTTGAGATTTTATCGGCGCGAATGACATTGGGATTCCTGGGATCAACGCTCCAACTCAGGGCTTCTTCATAGGAATCCGTCAGGGCAAACCCCTCCGTGAGAAAAGAAGGGTCGGCCAGGGCGAGGCTGTAAAAGAGGCTGTCTTTAAGTTCATCGTCCGCAACCAAATGACCCCGAAAAGGCATCCCGACCTCGACCGCCTCTTCAAAGCCCTCCGGGTAAAAATCCATTGCAAAGATGTCTACCGGGGTGAGGAATTTTTCCTGGGCCTGGGGGGGATCCCAGGTCATCTCTCCATCTTCACTTCGAGTGCCATGCCGGGCCTTTAGCCCAATTGTAGGGGCATCAAAGGGTATTTCAATATAGATCGGGTTTTCGGGATTGACCTGAAGTTGTTCACCTTCAGCGGTGGTGGCATTCCAAAACATGGAGCCTTTGGAATTGGTGGGTTTTCCTTTGTTGCCAGAGGCGAGGTTCCCCAGCAGTTGATTTTCAAACTGGGTGGCCTCGGCCAGTTCGAGGTCAAAAGGGCCCGTGTAAGTATTGCCTGCCGCATCGAGCAAACAGCCCTTTGGTAGGACAATGGTGGTTCCTTCGCTGCCTTCGATCACGGTGTCCTGGTCGGCATCCAGGGCGAAGAATTGGCTTTCGGGGAGGTGGTTCTGGAAGGGGTCGGTCTCCGCGACTTTGAGAACAGGGGCGGCACTGTCGGGGATACAGCCTTGGAGGAAACAAAGGCCAAAGGCGAGGGAAAGCAATAGGAAGGAGAAATATTTCATGGTCAGTTTCTTGGTATCGGCGAATTTGGGTCGCATTCTAAGTTAGTGATTTTTTGTATGTAGGGTATCCGCGAGAACCATGATCGTGGCAATGGTAAATAGTCGAGGGTTTGCAGTGTCAATGGTGGAGGGTACAGACGGTCTCCCTATTAGGGTCAAGACTGTCAAGCTTGTCAGGTTTTTCTGACAAGCTTCCAGCATCGAAGTGTCATTTATTCCCGGCAAATTGCTCTTATTCCCTTTGGATAGGACGCGGAATACAGAGGATCAATTCCCTAATACCCCCACTGATTCTTAAAGGTGTCAAAGAATGAAATGCCAAATTTGATCTGGCCTCCGATGGGGTTGTCATAAGCGGGGTCGTTGCTAATATTCTTATTGGAAAAGCTGGTTACATAATAGGCGCCGATTTTGAAACGCTGCCCTTTGATCCTGAAGGGGTATTGCAATCCGCCAAATACCTCCGCATGAAAGAATTGCTGGTCATCAATGAAGAGTAAGCCCCCACCAAATGCGGTTTGGAAATTGGTCCGGCGGATCAGTGGGATTTTGTCCATCAGCGCACCACCGAAATCATGGAGGTAATTCGCCTGGAAATAGGGGTTGGGAGTGGCAATGGTCGCAGAAAGGTTGTTCAATACCCTGGTCGGATTGGCAAAAAAGTAGGGATCAGAACCCCGGAAAAATTGATAGTCGGTGAGCAGGATCCTCTCCTGGTTCAGATAGGTTCCGGTACGGACAAACCAGCGGGAAACTCCCATGGTGCCGGGGCGGAATTCGTGGTTGATCCGCAACTCAACAAAATCATAGTTGATGGTGCTCTCAAATATGCCGGGGATCGCTTTGTTGTATTGGAGGGTAAAGGTCGGCCACTTGCTGCCGAGGTTGATCTTGCGGTTGGGTTCGGTGTAATACTTTTGACCGGGAGTGAATCTGAGTTGAACCATGATCTTGGCCTGGCTGAATTCATCAAAAGATTCCGGCGTGTTGTTTCCGCCAAACAAATCTTGTGACCACTGGGCCAGGGCAAGTTGATCAATGGACCTGTATTCGGAGTACTCGGCATCTAAATCCAGAAACAACCCATTGGAAATTTCGAATTCGTTGCCGAATCCATAATAGCGTTTGTTGACAAAATTGCCTCGGCTCAGGATCGCGCCAATGGTTTCATTGTTGTTCAGCAAGCTGTAGATATTGCCATATTTGACATGGGCCTTGCCAAAGATCTTCGGTTTGTAGGCAAAGGAGACTTTCACATTCCCTCTCACATCCTGGTTTTGGAATCCGTAATCCAACTCACCAGCGACAAACAATTTCTTGTAGTTCTTCCATTCCTTGGTGATATACCCACCGAGTGCATGCCGGTACCCACCCACTCCGGCGGGGCGGACCTGTGCAATCAGGGGATTGATGAAGTATTCCATGCCGGAGGCCCGGCGGCGGATACCGATCCCACTCAGGAAAGGATCCCAGAATTTGATCTTGTTGAAAATCGAGTCCTGCTTGCGGAGGTATTCCGGGCTGGTATTGTAGGCGATGATGCTGTCCTGCTCCGTGACGAACTTCTTCTCCGCCCTCTTGAGGGTAATGGGGCGGCGGGCATCCCACCAGGTGGAATCCAGGTCGCGGGCATCATCTTCGACCCGGCGCAGTTCATTGCGGAAATGGCGTTTGGGAAATTCCACATCCAGCTGATAGTCCGAGTGGATGGCGATGGAGTTGCCATAATACCGGTCCTGGCTTTCCTTGACGTTGTAATAATAGTCTTCCCGCGTCAGGGTCCAGCGGTCATCTTCAGTCTGCTCGTAATTGTGGAGCACCTGGAAATAACTGAAGAAACTCAGGGTGGCGGGGACAATTTGGAGATTGACGGATTTGATGGCCCAGATTTCATCCACGATGTAAATGTATCCCTCGAAATAGGGGCCGTATTCCAATCTTGGGGTGACTTTGATTTTGTAGACTACCCGGCCGTCTTCCAGAAACTGGTCTTCCAATTTGTACTTGTAGGTCAGTTTCCAGGCGGTCGACGAAAGTGGGGAAACAAAAGGACGGTCCCCCAGGTCCGGGGCTGAGATCAGGTTTTCGTAGAAGTTGAAGTCGGCATCAGAGACATCGCGGTAAAAGAGGTAGGGATTGTTGGGATTGGACTGGAAATCCCGGGCTTCAAGGCCTTCCTCCGTCATGACCAATGCAGTAACCGAACGTTGCACCTCGGTCATGTCCCGGTAGGCGTGGACGATGGATTTCCAGGTGCCGGGGTGCTGGTAATAGGTAGTCGAGAAGGATTCGATGAAGTTGAGTTTCCGCCGCTTGGGACGACGAGGGGCAATGGAATCAGATTTGGCGGTGGCACTGGAGTCAGAAGATACCGGATCACCATCGGAATTTGGGGCATTTTCCTGGGAAAAGGAGTCGTTTGGCCCGAGGGAGTCACCTGAGCTCAGGGAGTCACCTGAGCTCAGGGAGTCGTTTGAGCCCAGGGAGTCGTCTGGGCCCAGGGAGTCAGGAAAAGCCAGTCCTCCATTGAGCGAACTCTGCATGATAGAATCCCGGGCAATGGAATCTTTTTTGGCCTGTTCTATCCGTGCCTTGGCAGCTTGCTCGAGTTCTTTATCCGTGGAGTCTTTTTCCAATGAGACTTTGAGATAGGTCTCGCACTGGTAGGATTCGAATTGTCGGATGTACCTGCGCTTGTTATCGATCACCTGTTCCATGATCGCATAAGCCGGGTCTTTGCGGCCAGCCGTCACCTCGACTTGTTCCATTTCCACCGCTTCAGGGATCAACACCACATCGAGTTCCTGGTTCCCATTGATGATTACTTCGACACTTTTCTTTTGGTACCCCAGGCTTTGAAAGACGACGGTGTAGGTGCCTTTTTGCAATTCCAGAAAGTACTCTCCTTTGATATTGGTGATCACCCCGACAGTGGTATTTTCCAGATAGACATTGGCATAGGGGAGCGGTTCGCCGGTATCATCCACGACTTTGCCCTTCAGGAGCCAGGCCTGAGCGGGTTGGAATAGGAAAAGTAATGAGATCAGGAGAATGAAATGGCGCAACATACCGGACAAATATACTCAAATGTGGATTGGGATACGATTGTTCCTGATAGATGGAATTGAGAGGGAGAAGGTTGCATGGGAGGTTAAATTGTTTTGGTTTCTTCTTGTATAGACTTTCTTACCGGATGTATTCAGGATGTATTCAGGATGTATTCAGGATGTATACCAGGTGAATACCGGGGGAATACCGGGGGAAACAGGGGCTTGCGGAGATTGGATTGTGTAAATTAGTGGGATGATCCCGGCAATTATATCTGATCGCTCTTGAAGTATTTGGCCCTCCCCATACTGACTTTTTTACTATTGCTGGTGCTGCAGCCTGCTTACGGACAGGCTGTCGATTCGGTTGCGAATCCCACTGCACCCTTGGAGAGGCGTTTTTCCCCTGTAGATCCTTCTCTGGATCAATTGAAGGGTTTTGCCGCAGAGGCGGCCAGTAAGCTTGAAGCCCTGGAAGGATATTTGCTGCTGATCGGGAATCCTGATAATGAGGAGGCGGTCAGAGCGGAAGCTGAGGATTTGGTGCGTTCTTCTTTTCATGAGGAGGATTTGACCCTGGAGCACCCCTTCAGTCTGAGTGGGATCAGCTTGGGTGCCTTCGTTAATTTCTTTTCTTCCGCCGATGAGGATCTATTTTTTGTGGCGTCTTTTTCGGAAATCGACAAGGGGGAAATTCCCTATTGGCATGAGGATGGGTACTACGCAGGGACAATGGTTTTTCATTTCAATTTGAAGCGGGTTAATCGTGATTTCTTTTCGTCCGAGGAAAAGGCGCTGTGGTACAAAATCAACTATCGGATCGAACGGCAATTGGAGCTAATTGAGGACCATGAAAAAGCGGTCTGGGAAGTACGTTTGGGCTGCATAACGAAGAATTAATTTCTATATTGAGGCCTTAACAGCCATCATTGCTGTAGAAATGGATCCGAATCAGAAGTAGACATGAGGAAGTTATGCTTTTTGGTCCTTTTTATGGGACCAATCTGGGTTTATGCCACGACTACAAGTGGGGCTACGGTCCGCAATATTATCGTGGATGGTCAGATAGGCCCTTTGCTTCCTGCAGGGAGCAACAGTGGAACTGGAAACTGGGAGACAGATGAGGTCTTCGAGGGTTTTATGTCCATTGTCAATTGGTATATGACCTGGGATGAAGACAGCCTGTACATTGGGCGGAGTGGGGGAAGTAACAGTGAAGGGAGTGTCATCTATTTACAGGCCGGGTACAATGGAGCCAGTTTTGTCAATACAGGATTCTCCTATGACAGCCTGCAACCTGGGTTGTCGCCTATGGGGGGAATCAATTTCAGTGCTTATTTCAAAGAGACTTACGACGAATACCGCAATTGGAATGGCTCCTGGGCGGCGCCTAATCTTCAGTTGGAGCCTCGTTTTGACACAACCTCAACCGGGGAACATCAAATGGAAGTCGCGATCGCATGGGATGCGATCACGGGAGGGAACGGGAAACCGACCAATCTACGGGCCGTTTTTTATCAGGTCGTACCGTTCAATACGGCGGGATGTCCCGCAGGTGGTTCTTTTGTCTACGGAGAATCTCCCTGGGGTACGGGAATGACCGGCAATGGGCCTTCCGTCGGGGTAAACGATGGAGTTCCCATCTCTGCGGCACAGCCGGGCGGCTGTGATACCGGAGACTCTACCGCCACCCGTTGGTGGGGGTGCTATCCGGTGATCGGTGGCGTCGGCGCCAACGGATGGAATGCCCAGCAGCCCGCCGCGGGCAATGATACGACGATTTGTGAATCAGCAACTGCTTATATCCTCCAGGGAAATGTCCCCCCGGCCCAATCCCAGGGGACCTGGACGCTTGTCTCGCAGCCCTCGGGCTCACCTCCCATAACCTTTGGAAATGCGAATGCCGCCAATACCATTGTCCAGAACCTGACCGGGTTCGGAGATTATGTCTTCACCTGGGACATCAATTATGGCAGTTGTCCCAGTTTGCCGGACACAGTGATCATCACCCGTGTACCTTTTCCGCCGGCTGCGGTGGCAGGCGCAGACCAGGATTTGCTCTGCAACCTGGACAATGCAACCCTGGGCGGAAACAGTCCGGGGAGTGCCACTGGAATCTGGAGCCTGGTCAGCGGTTCCGGTACCATTGCCAATCCCAATGATCCGGCTTCGCCAATCACATCCTTGGGCTACGGCCCCAGTGTATTTGAGTGGATGATCAGCAACTCCGCTTGTCCTGCCACCAGCGACCAGGTCACCATCACCCGGTTCCAGCCGCCCACCTCGCTGGCGGGCTCCGATCAGGAACTTTGCTTCGTGTCCATGACCAGCATGGACGGTATCATGCCCACCCTGTTTGGCGGTGCCCCGGTCGGAACCTGGTCCCAGGTTTCCGGTCCCTCAACCGCCGTCTTCACCGACGTCAATGCCTTCAATACTCCGGTGAGCAATCTCCAAACCGGGATTTATCAATTTGCCTGGACCATCAGCAACGGGACCTGCCCCGCCAGTTCAGATACCATGTCTGTCACCATTTCCGGACAACCGGTAGCCGAAGCCGGCCAGGACGAAATCTTTTGTTTCACCACCGACTCCTACCAGTTGGATGCGACCAACCCTCAGTTGACCTCCCCAACGGCCCACCTGACCTGGACACAAACTGCCGGGCCTTCACCAGCTACCATTCTGGATGACACCCTTTACAATACAGTCGTCACTGGCCTGGAGCCGGGTACCTACAAGTTTCTCCTGACCGTAATGGACGGCGTTTGCCCTACGGAAACCGATGTCCTGACCCTTACTTTGTACGAGTTGCAGGACCAGGGAACGATCTCTATCACCAACGCTTCCTTCGGAATGGCCGATGGTGCGGTGAGCATTGCCGATCCGCTCAATGGGTTTCCCGCGATCACCTTCAGCATCGATGGCGTAAATTTCGGGACCTCTTCTACCTTCACCGATCTCCCGCCGGGAACCTATACTGCCTATATCATGGACGATCTGGGTTGCGGGACTACCTTCGAATTTGCCATCGAAGAGAATGGACTCAATCCTCCCCCGACCGATACTTTACCAATCGTAGCTCCCACTGGATTTTCACCCAATGGGGATGATATCAACGATACCTGGGTCCTGAACAATGTCGACCAATATCCGGATGTATTTGTCGAGGTCTTCAATGAATGGGGAGCGCGGGTATTTTCCTCAGAAGGCTACGATACCCCCTGGAACGGGCAATTCAACGGCAAGAATCTGCCTCCCGCGACCTACTATTTCATCATCTACCCCAACCGTGAGGGCGCAGAAGTGCAAAAAGGACCTCTTACTCTATTCCGCTAATGAGAACACCCTATACAAAACCGACGATTTGGTTGCTGGGAATGGCGCTGTTCCTTCTTGCGGCTCCGCGGGTCCTGGCGCAGCAGCGCATGCAGTATTCGCAGTACATGAACAATGGTTTCTTGGTCAATCCGGCCCTTGCCGGGGTGGAGGATTATACCGACTTGAAGCTTGGCTATGTGCACCAATGGGCCGGGTTTCCGGGTGCTCCCAGAGGCCTTTTTGCCACCGTCAACAAAGGATTTGTCCCCAAGGTCCAGGGCGGGGCAGTGGACGAAGTCACTTCGCTACCGGCACTCGGCCGGGGGCGTTACCGGCCTACCACCCGCAAAGTAGACGGGGGCGTGGTCCCCTCACAACGTCTTCGCATCGGAATTGGAGGCAGTGTCTATTCGGAACAAACCGGACCGATTTCCTACAGTGGGTTGACGGCAGCTTTTGCCAGCAATCTTCAGATCAAAGACGAGTTGCGGCTGGCTCTGGGTGTCAACCTGGACATGATGCACTACCAGCTCAATACCGATGAAATCATTCTCAATAACCTCAATGACCCCAGTGTATTGAATGCCCGCAGAAGCCTCCTGCTCCCAGGGATAAGCGTAGGTGGGGCCGTCTATTCCCAATCATTCTTTGTCGCCGCCTCTTCCCGTCAGATTCTCCGGAACCGGATTACCATAGGCCCGAACAATCCATACATTTCCCGTCTATTCGCCCACTACCAAATCCAGGCCGGATACAGGTTCAATGTCACCGATGACCTCCGCCTGACACCGACTGGAATCATTCGCCATGTCAGCCCGGCCCCTCTTTCCTGGGAGATCGGAATCCGTGGCGACTACAAAGACTTGTTTTATTTTGGGATCAGTCACCGGTATAAAGATGCCTTTATCGGTTTGTTGGGTTTCAACCTGAATCAGACGGTCATTCTGACCTATTCTTATGACTATATAATTTCCACCTTGGGCAACTTCAATTCGGGGAGCCATGGGATCACGCTTGGATTCCGCATCCCAAAGAAAGTGAACCGTGAAAGGAGGTATTTCTGGTAATGAAGAATTATCTATGCTTCCTCATCGCCCTGATTTTTGCCCTGCCCCTGATGGGTCAAAGCGAATTTAAAGGGACTCCGCTCTCTGATGCGATCAATACCGAATATGACGAGCTGATGCCTCGCCTGGCTGAAAATGGGCAGGTGATGTACTTCGTGCGCTCTCAGCATCCCGACAATGTCCGTGGGCGCGGTGGAGGGCAGGATGTCTGGGCTTCCCGCCGGGGAACTGACGGAACCTGGCAACCAGCCCGGAATTTGGGCGAACCCATCAACAGCGGTCTCCACAATTTTGTGGGAGGGGTTGCGGAAAATGGGAATGTGCTGATCCTGGGAAATGCCTACTCAGAGCAGTTGCCCGGAATCTCCCGGAGTCAACGTTCCGGGGACAGGTGGGGAGATCCACAGACCTTGGTGCTTTTTCCCCATGATCCGGCTGAGTCAGGCCCGGCTGGATTCCTGAGCCTTTTTATGACCCCTGATGAATCTACACTGATCGTGTCCATGACCAAGGGGATCAAACGGGACGATTTGTATGTGCTTTTTCGAATGGAGGGTGGTGGATGGTCTGAGCCTATGCCCCTCGGGGATATCATCAACACCTCCGGCATCGAAACTGCCCCCTTCCTGGCTGCGGATGGTAAAACGCTCTTCTTTACCAGCTCTGGTTTGAACGACCATCTTGGCGGTGGTGACATCTATGTGACCGAGCGCCTGGATAATACCTGGAAGAATTGGAGCGAACCGGTAAACCTGGGGCCCGCGGTCAATACACCAGGATTTGATGGCTACTTTATTCTGGATGACAAGGGAGAAACCGGCTACTTTGTTTCAGGTGAAGCGGCCCGAGATCTGGGGAATATCTATTCGATTCCGGTTTCTATGATTGATGCTTTGAAGGATGAAGACCGGGTGGACACGCTTTTCCTGGATGTAGCCTACAACTCGGAAGCCCCGGTTTCCTTTGTTCGCTACGGGGTGCCAGACGATGCCAGCTCGCTGGTGACGACACGCTCTCTGGACGGAGAAGGTGAAATCGAGACCCTGGTCAGTGCCCCTTATTTCAGGTATATCCCGAAACCGGGATTTGAGGGGAAGGAAATGTTGGAGATGATCTATTGTGATCCTCCCCAAAGTGATGAATGCCTCAAGGTGATTGTAGTAGCAGAGGTTGCTGAAGCCCCGGACACAAGGATTCCTGAAAAGATATTCCTGACCTTGAAGACGCCGAAAGGAACCCCAACTCGTTTGCCCCTTCCATTGACGGTTCAGGACCGCTTGGACCTTGAGCGTACGGTAGAGCAGAATGCTTCCCGGAATGGAAAACTGAAGTGGA
>CAYGRE010000094.1:0-27630 GCA_964352215.1 uncultured Bacteroidia bacterium | reverse complement strand
AGGATCATTCCTTTCAAGGGATCTTGGATTGAATTTGCGACGGACGTGAATAACGTCATGTACGCTTATATCGACCGTAAGAAGAAATTCCCGGTTACCACGCTGTTACGTGCTATTGGTTACTCTACCGACAAAGAAATCCTTGAGATCTTTGGGTTGGCAGAGGAAATCAAAGCAACTAAGAGTAATCTCAAGAAATGTGTTGGTCGTAAACTGGCAGCCAGGATTCTTAAAACCTGGGATGAGGATTTCGTTGATGAAGATACCGGAGAGGTAATTACCATTACCCGTAACGAGGTCCTTCTGGAACGCGATCATATCCTTGAAAAGGATGATTTGGAAATCGTGGTAGAATCCGGAGCCAAGAGCATCATTTTGGTTTCAGAAACCTCTAATTCTGCTGAGTATTCCATTATTTACAATACGCTCCAGAAAGACAACGCCAATTCAGAATCTGAGGCCGTTGACCTGATTTATCGGCAGTTGCGTAACACCGAGCCGCCAGATGAGGAAACTGCTCGTGGGATCATTGACAAATTGTTTTTCAGTGACAAGCGTTATGATCTCGGAGAAGTCGGTCGTTATCGTCTTAACAAGAAGCTTCACAAAGTTTATGATGAAACTTCTCAGGTGCTTACCAAAGACGACATTATTAAGATTGTCCAGTATCTGATCAAGCTGCAGAACTCCAAAGCTCACGTTGATGATATCGACCACTTGAGCAACCGCCGTGTCAGAACGGTAGGGGAGCAGTTGTATGCTCAGTTTGGTGTGGGTCTTGCCCGTATGGCCAGGACCATCCGTGAAAGGATGAACATTCGTGACAACGAAGTATTCACTCCTGCCGATTTGATCAACGCAAGGACCTTGTCTTCTGTGATCAATTCTTTCTTCGGAACTAACCAGCTGAGCCAGTTCATGGACCAGACCAATCCCCTGTCTGAGGTTACTCACAAGCGCAGGGTTTCTGCTCTTGGACCAGGTGGATTGTCCCGGGAACGTGCAGGATTTGAGGTACGTGACGTTCACTATACTCACTATGGACGTCTTTGTCCGATTGAAACACCGGAAGGTCCCAATATTGGACTGATCTCATCCCTTTGCGTTTATGCCAAGGTGAATGATATGGGATTCATCGAAACACCTTACCGTGCTGTTAAAGATGGTAAGGTTAAAGAAGAAACCTTCTATCTGAGTGCTGAGGAAGAAGATGGTATCACCATTGCCCAGTCCAATGCACCTGTCAATGACCAAGGTGAATTTGAAAATACGCAGGTGCGTGCCCGTCTGATGGGTGACTTTCCACTGGCTTCTCCAGAGGACCTGACCTATATGGATGTTGCCCCTAACCAGATTGTTTCATTGGCAGCATCTCTTATTCCTTTCCTGGAGCACGATGATGCAAACCGGGCTCTGATGGGCTCTAACATGCAGCGTCAGGCGGTACCGCTGCTTCGTTCTGAAGCACCTATCGTTGGCACCGGACTCGAGCAGAAGGCAGCCGTCGACTCTCGGGCCCTCATCATTGCTGAAGGAAACGGGGTAGTCGAATTTGTCGATGGACAGAAGGTTGTTATCAGGTACGAAAGGACCATGGTAGATGACCTCGTGAGCTTTGACTCCAACGTCACTACTTACAACCTTCCAAAATTCAAGCGTACCAATCAGAATACCTGTATCAACCTGAAGCCATGCGTGGTCAAGGGAGAAAAGGTAATTGAGGGTACGGTTTTGGTAGAGGGTTACTCTACCGACGATGGTGAATTGGCGATTGGTAAGAACCTTTTGGTTGCCTTTATGCCATGGCAGGGATACAACTTTGAGGATGCTATTGTAATCTCAGAGCGTGTCGTTGCTGAGGATGTCTTTACCTCTATCCACATCGAAGTCTTTGAACTTCAAGTACGGGATACCAAGCGTGGTGAGGAAGAACTGACCCGTGAAATTCCAAACGTAAGCGAGGAAGCTGTCAAGCACCTCGACGAAAACGGTTTGATCCGTGTGGGTGCTGAGGTCAAGGAAGGTGATATCCTGATTGGAAAGATTACGCCAAAAGGCGAAACCGATCCAACTCCGGAAGAGAAACTTCTCCGTGCCATCTTCGGTGATAAGGCCGGTGACGTAAAGGATGCTTCGCTTCGGGTGCCTCCATCCGTCAAAGGTGTTGTTATCGACAAGAAGCTTTTCCAGAAGGAGAAGAAAGAAGGTAAGGCTCGCCAAAACGATAAGAAGAAGCTTGTTGAGCTTGAAGCTCAATATAAATCTGACCTCGCTGACCTTGACCGGATGATGACTGGAAAATTACTCCAGGTCTTACAAGGACAAAAGTCAGCTGGAGTTAAGAATAAGTACGGTGAGGAGCTTATTCCCAGTGGGAAAAAGTTTACAGAGAAATCCCTGGCTCCGGTTGTATGGCTGGAGATCATTCCCAGCGAATGGACCAAGGAAGAGGAAGCAAATCAAAACGTACAGCGTCTGTTTGGAAATTACAAAAGACGTTACAATAGCATCGAAGGTGAGTTCCGCCGTCAGGAATACCAGATCCGAGTAGGGGATGAGTTGCCTTCCGGCATTCTCAAACTTGCCAAGGTCTATGTAGCCAAGAAGCGTAAGCTCAAGGTTGGAGATAAGATGGCAGGTCGCCACGGAAACAAAGGGGTGGTTGCGAGGATTGTCTCCCAGGAGGATATGCCCTTCCTCCCCGATGGCAAGCCAGTGGACATTGTCCTCAACCCGTTGGGGGTACCTTCCCGGATGAACCTTGGACAGATCTATGAGACTGTTCTTGGTTGGGCTGGTCGCAAGCTTGGTATCAAGTTTGCCACGCCTATCTTTGATGGAGCAAAGCCTGATGATGTTGCAGGATGGCTTGAAAAAGCAGAACTGCCAGCATGGGGTCGTGCGCATCTTTATGATGGTCAAACCGGCCGTCGTTTTGACCAAATGACTACTGTAGGTATTATCTACATGTTGAAGCTGAGTCACCTTGTCGATGACAAGATGCACGCCCGCTCTATCGGACCTTACTCTCTGATTACGCAACAACCACTTGGCGGTAAAGCCCAGTTTGGTGGTCAGCGTTTTGGAGAGATGGAAGTATGGGCGCTGGAAGCGTTTGGAGCTGCACACATTTTGCGTGAGATGCTGACTGTGAAGTCTGATGATGTCTTTGGCCGTGCCAAGACATACGAGTCAATCGTAAAGGGTGATGTACTGCCCAAGCCCGGAATTCCGGAGTCTTTCAACGTATTACTCCACGAATTGCGTGGACTTGCACTTGAAGTAACCTTAGATTAATTCATTAATAAGGAGGATCTAAATGTCCCTGAATAAGGATAGAAGACCTGGTTTGAATAGTGACTTCGATAGAGTAACCATCTCGTTGGCGTCACCCGAAATGATCCTGGAGCGCTCTCATGGTGAGGTGCTCAAGCCTGAAACCATTAACTACCGGACCTATAAGCCTGAAAAGGATGGCTTGTTTTGTGAGCGCATCTTTGGTCCTGTCAAAGACTATGAATGCCATTGCGGAAAATACAAGAGGATCCGGTACAAAGGTATCATCTGTGATCGTTGTGGAGTTGAAGTAACCGAAAAGAAGGTTCGTCGCGAGCGGATGGGGCATATTGCTCTTGTTGTTCCGGTTGCCCACATCTGGTATTTCCGCACCCTCCCCAGTAAAATTGGTTACCTGTTGGGGCTTACCTCTAAGAAACTTGATCAGATCATCTACTACGAACGTTATGTAGTGATCCAACCAGGTGTCAAAGGGCTCGACAGCATTGAGCGAATGGATTTCCTTACTGAAGAAGAGTATCTCAATATTCTGGAAACGCTTCCAAAGGAAAACCAACACCTGGACAATACTGATCCCAATAAGTTTGTCGCCAAGATGGGAGCAGAGGCGCTTGAAGCGTTGCTCGGATCCATCGATCTTGACAAGCTTTCATACGAGTTGCGTCGCAAGGCCGCTGAAGAAACCTCTCAGCAGCGTAAAAATGATGCGCTTAAGCGTCTTAAAATCGTTGAAGCATTCCGTTCGGCCAACCGCCGTATTGAGAACCGTCCGGAATGGATGGTCATTAGAATGGTTCCGGTTATTCCACCTGAGCTTCGCCCATTGGTTCCGCTCGAAGGTGGTCGTTTTGCAACTTCTGACCTGAACGACCTTTACCGTCGGGTCATTATTCGTAACAACCGTCTGAAGCGTCTCATTGAGATCAAAGCACCGGAAGTTATCCTTCGGAACGAAAAGCGGATGCTGCAGGAAGCAGTTGACTCTTTGTTCGACAATACCCGTAAGGTAAATGCAGTCCGTTCTGACAGTAACCGTGCTTTGAAGTCCCTTTCGGACATGTTGAAAGGAAAGCAAGGACGTTTCCGTCAAAATCTGCTTGGAAAGCGGGTTGACTACTCCGGTCGTTCTGTGATCGTGGTAGGCCCTAAGTTGAAGCTCCACGAATGTGGTCTTCCCAAGAACATGGCTGCTGAGCTCTTCAAGCCCTTCATTATCCGTAAGCTTATTGAGCGCGGGATTGTGAAGACGGTTAAGAGTGCCAAGAAGATCGTTGATAAGAAGGATCCCGTAGTTTGGGATATCCTTGAGAATGTGTTGGTTGGACATCCAGTTCTGTTGAACCGGGCTCCTACGCTGCACCGCTTGGGTATTCAAGCCTTCCAACCCAAATTGGTTGAAGGTAAGGCCATCCAACTTCACCCTCTCGTATGTACTGGCTTCAATGCTGACTTCGACGGTGACCAGATGGCTGTTCACGTTCCTTTGAGTGCAGATGCCTGTCTCGAAGCAATGGTACTCATGCTGGCAAGCCACAACATTCTGCACCCTGCCAACGGTAAGCCAATTACACTTCCTTCTCAGGATATGGTTCTGGGTATTTACTACCTGACCAATATTCGTCCGGGACAAATTGGTGAAGGTCTGACCTTTGGTAGCCCAGGTGAAGTAATCATTGCCTACAATGAAGGCCGGGTTGAAAAGCATGCTGCCATCAAGTGCCGTCTTCCAAAGTATGATGAAAATCTGGCGCCTGTTATCCATCCGGTAACTGGTGAGCCTGAAACTCATATTGTGGAAACGACCACCGGGCGTGTCCTCTTCAATGAAATCGTTCCTAAGGATGTTCCCTTCATCAACCAAACCTTGGGTAAGAAGGAACTCCGGAAATGGATCAATAAGATATTTACCGCTTCTGGCTTGCGTGAAACTGCCATCTTCCTTGACAATCTGAAAGGAATGGGATTCCGTCAGGCTTATGTTGGAGGTCTTTCCTTCGGCTTACCTGAAGTTCTCGTTCCACCAGAAAAGGAACTTTTGGTGGTCAAGGCGAAGGAAGAGGTCGAAGCTATCTGGGAACAATACCAGATGGGTATCATCACCGATAACGAACGTTATAAGAAGGTGATTGACGTCTGGACCAATATGGATGCTTCGTTGTCCACCACTCTGATGGATCAGTTGACTAAAGACAATGATGGGTTTAACTCAGTCTTTATGATGTTGAATTCAGGTGCACGTGGTTCTAAAGCTCAGATTAAGCAGCTCGGAGGAATGAGGGGATTGATGGCCAAGCCGCAGAAGTCTTTGAAAGGTTCTGCCGGTGAGATCATTGAGAACCCGATTATTGCGAACTTTAAAGAAGGCCTTTCTGTACTGGAGTACTTTATCTCTACGCACGGTGCACGTAAAGGTCTTGCAGATACAGCTCTTAAAACTGCGGATGCAGGTTACCTTACCCGTCGTCTCGTTGACGTATCACAAGATGTGATCATCACTGAATTCGATTGTGGAACCCTGCGTGGTCTGACTGCGGAGCCAATCATCAAAGATGACGAGATTGTAGTTTCAATTGGTGAGAACCTGCTTGGACGTGTCTCTCTCGATGTGGTCCGCCACCCGGATACCGATGAAGTTATGGTCGGTATTGGTGAGCAGATCAACGAAGATACTGCGGATGCAATCGAGGAATCCGGCATTACCAAAGTACGGATGCGCTCTGTTCTGACTTGTGAGTCCAAAGCTGGTGTATGTGTACTCTGCTATGGACGTAACCTCGCTACCGGACGTCTGGTAGAGGTTGGTGAAGCAGTTGGTGTAATTGCCGCGCAATCGATTGGTGAACCAGGAACTCAGTTGACGCTGCGTACCTTCCACCTTGGTGGTATTGCAGGTCGTAGTGCAGGTGACAACCAGTTGACTTCAAAACAAGAGGGTATCGTCGAATTGGAAAATATTCGTACTGTACTCCGTGAAGACAACAATGTTCAGAAGAAAATCGTCATTATCCGTGGAGGTGAAGTACGTATCCGCAATGCGCGTGGTATCATCCTCGTATCGCATAAGATTCCTTACGGTTCTGAGATCACGGTCGAAGAAGGTCAGAAGATCACCCGTGGTGATGTAATCTGTAAATGGGACCCCTATAACTCCGTTATTCTTTCAGAATTTGAAGGCAAGGTTGTCTATGACAATATTGTTGAAGGTTCTACCTATCTGGAAGAACGTGATGATCGTACCGGGCACGCTGAGAAGATTATCATTGACTCTAAGGACAGAACTCTGAATCCAGCTATTCGGGTAGCAGACAAGGATGGCAAGCCCCTCCGCGTTTACAACCTCCCGATTGGTGCCTATATCAACGTTGAAGACGGTGATACGATCCAGGCTGGTACCATTCTGTGTAAAATTCCACGTGTATCCGGAACGAGTTCCGATATTACCGGTGGTCTGCCAAGGGTTACTGAGCTCTTTGAAGCGCGTAATCCATCTAACCCTGCTGTAGTATCTGAAATTGATGGTATTGTTAGCCTGGGTGGTATCAAGCGTGGTAACCGCGAAGTATTCGTCACCTCACGTGATGGTGCTGATAAGAAAGGATACCTTATCCCATTGACCAAGCACATTCTTGTGCAGGAAAATGACCTGGTATATGCAGGTGACCTCCTCTCTGATGGTGTAACTGCCCCAGCTGACATTCTCGCCATCAAAGGCCCGAGTGAAGTACAGGCATACATCGTTAATGAGATTCAAGAAGTATACCGTCTCCAGGGTGTAGGTATCAATGATAAGCACATTGAAGTTGTGGTCCGTCAGATGATGCAGAAACTCTGGGTGGTCGATCCAGGAGATACCATTTTCCTCGAGAAGGAAAAGGTTGACCGGAAAGACTTCCAGGAAGAAAATGACTGGATTTGGGACAAGATGGTGGTTGAAGACGGCGGAGATTCTGAGAAGTTCTCTGCAGGTCAGATCGTCAGCTCGAGGAAGTTGTACGATGAGAACCGTTACCTCCAGCGTAAAGACCTGAAATTGGTCGAAGCGCGTACAGCGCGTCCTGCCGTTGGTCGTCCGATCCTTCAAGGAATCACCCGGGCTTCCCTTGGTACCAAGTCATGGCTGTCTGCAGCATCCTTCCAGGAAACTACGAAGGTATTGTCTGAGGCTGCTATCACTGCAAAAACTGATGAGTTGATCGGTCTTAAGGAAAATGTGATCGTTGGTCACCTGATCCCTGCTGGTACCGGTCTGCGAGACTACAATAACTACGTCGTGGGTGACATGCATGAGTTCCGTGCGAAGTACGGAGTAAGTGATCCCAAGGCGAAACTTGCCGAAGAAGTGGTTGCAGATTAACGACTACTTAAAATCATACAAAAAGGGACAAGAGATTGTCCCTTTTTATTTTTACTTTGAGGTTCTTAACTGGAAAATATGAGTCGTCGCATCGGTCCCACTAAAGCAAAAATCCTGAGTTCCTCCGCAGCAAAGGCCCGGTTAAGAAGAATCGCTTACGAGGTCTATGAAGCCAATTATGAGAATGATGAATTGGTCATTCTCGGGATTGACGTCAGAGGAGGATACCTGGCTGAACAGATTCAAAAGCTTCTCACAGAAATATCTCCGATTACCACTCATCTGATTACCGCCAAAAAAGATGAGCAGGCAGGAGAGATCATTATTGAAGAGAACAACGCAAAGGCAATTATAGCAGGGAAAGCGGTGTTAATCGTAGACGATGTCTTGTATTCGGGAAGAACTTTGTTCCATGCCATCGCTTCTGTGATGGAACACAGCCCGGCAAAAGTTCAGACAGCGGTTCTGATTGACAGAGGGCATAGAAACGTACCCGTTACCCACGACTTTGTAGGGATGTTGCTCTCAACAAGTTTGAAACAGCACGTATCCGTTGAGATTTCCCCGGATACGCATTCAGCAACCGCCTACCTAATCTAAATGATGCAAGCCCTCCATATACTCAAGAAGAACGAGCCCTGGAAGATAGCAGAGGTCAAGTTACCTCTCCCGAAGACGGGTATGGTATTGGTCAAGCTCAAAGCTGCGGCGTTCAATCACCGCGATCTTTGGATCAATAAGGGGATGTATGGTAACATTAACTACCCGGTTATCCCCGGTTCGGACGGATGTGGGGTGATCACAGATGTGGCCCGGGATTTGAGCCGTGATATCCTCAGAAAGGAAGTCATCATCAACCCTGGTTTTTGTTGGGGAGTCGAAGAAGGGGTTCAAGGGAATGACTTTGAAATCCTGGGGATGCCCAGCAATGGAACCTTTGCTGAGTATGTGACGGTTCCCATTGAATACATCTATGAGCAGCCTTTTCATTTGACGCCTGAGCAGGCTGCAGCCCTCCCTTTGGCGGGTCTTACCGCATACCGGGCCCTGTTTTCGAGAGCGAATCTGAGCCCTCGCGATAAGGTACTGGTCAATGGGATAGGAGGTGGGGTTGCGCTCTTTGCTTTGCAATTTGCTTTGGCCCACGGATGCGAGGTATGGGTGACTTCCAGTTCGGCCAAAAAAGTGAAGGCTGCAAAGGCTTTAGGTGCCAGCGGAGGCGCAAACTACAAGACTGAGAACTGGGACAAGGGATTGATACAAAAGGCCGGGACATTCGATGTAATCATTGATGGCGCGGGTGGGGAAGGTTTTGGGGCTTTGATCAACCTTGCATCACCCGGTGGCAGGATTGCTGTTTATGGAGGAACTGCGGGAGTGATCAAGAACATTTCTCCTCAGAAGCTTTTCTGGAAGCAGGTCTCTATTTTGGGAACAACCATGGGTTCTGACCGTGATTTTCACAATATGCTGCGATTTGTCAACAAGCACGAAATTGTACCGGTAGTCGATGAGATTTTTCCTTTTGAGGAAGCACTGGTGGCAGCTGAAAAATTGGAGCAGGGGAAACAGTTTGGAAAGGTCGTTCTCAGAATGTCTTAGTATCATTTTGGCCACTATATCTGACCGTCTCGATTCAGCATTCACATTTCAGATTGATCACCACAGATTGATCACTTCAAATTGATCACCACAGATTGATCACTTCAGATTGATCACTTCAGATTGATCACTTCAGCCGACTAATATCTCCTGAATCAATTCCGCAACTTCCTTCTTTCCCGTTCGCTCCTCGGACAAAATAATTTTGGCCTGGCTGTAGTAGTCGGCCCGTTCCATTAATTTCTTGTGTACGAATACCTGAAGATCGCCACCTAAATTGGAGATCAGGGGGCGCTTGGACTTGGAGTTTCTCAAGCGATCTGTTAACCTTCCCGCACTCAAGTCTAAATAGATGGTAACTCCGGAAAGATTCATCAGCTCCATATTGTCATAAAAGCAGGGTGTTCCTCCTCCTGTTGAGATCAGGTAATCGTCGTCGTTCAGGGTTATGACTTCTTGTAATATTTGCCGTTCTCTTATCCGGAAACCTTCCTCTCCATGCTGGTCAAATATCTCGGGAATAGTCATATTCAATCTCGCTTCCAGGTACTTGTCCAAATCCAGAAATGTAAGCCCGTTGGCCCTGGCTGCATACTTACCGACCGTCGTCTTTCCGGCTCCCATAAATCCGATAAGGAAAAATTTCTTGCTCATAGAAGTCAAATTGTGAAAATTAATCCCCATCCCCTTTAACGTAACCTTACCCTGGGATCCAATCGGGTGTACAAGAGGTCAACCAGAATATTGATGGCGACAAAGATTACCCCGATCAGGATAGCGGCTCCCAGAATGACCGGGTAATCCTTGGTGGAAAGGGCATCGATGGTAAGTTTTCCCAGACCCTGCCAATCGAATATGGTTTCAATGAAGAAAGCGCCGGCGAGGAGGGAGGCAAACCATCCGGATATAGAGGTGACTACCGGATTCAACGCATTGCGCAATCCATGTTTATAGAGCACTACTTTATTGGAGAGGCCTTTCGCCCGTGCGGTTCTGATATAATCCGCAGTAAGTACCTCCATCATGCTGCTACGGGTGAGCTGCGTGATGATGGAGAGCGGGCGGATGCCGAGTGCAATGGTAGGGAGGATCAGATTGGCCCAGTGAATCGTGTAGCCGTCATCGAAGATGTTTTTTTCGAATAGGTAACCGGTGATCGGGAGGCCGGTTACATCGCCCAGGCTGACGGAGAATATTCGGATGAGGATAACTGCAACGAAAAAGGATGGCGCTGAAATTCCCAGGAGGGTTATGAAAGTGATGAGTCGATCTCCCCACCGTCCTTTTTTAAGCGCGGAGACGATCCCAAGCGGGATACCCAGTAGAATGGCAAGGAAAATAGAGGTAAATGCGAGAATGGCTGTCCCAGGGAGTTTCTCAGCGATCATGGTGCTCACCTTACGGTTGCTCTGAAAGGAACGACGCATCCAGGGCTGCTTAATGGCCAGGAAACGTGTATCTCCTATTCCGAAAAGCGAAGCATAAGATTGCGCCTTCAAGTCGGAATCAGCGCGGTCCAGAATCCCGACCGGGGATAAGTCATTGAGGTACCAGAGGTATTGTAAAAAGACCGATTGATCGAGGTGGTAGGCTTTTTCAATTGCCAATCGGGTTGCTTCGTCGGTATTCTCATCGGTCATACTTTCGGCAGGATTGCCGAGTACATTGAAAATGAGGAACAACAAGGTTACAATTCCCCAGATAACCAGGAGTCCAGCAAGCAACCGTTTGGTAATGAAACGCAGCATCAGGGGTTGCCATCCGCTGGGGCAGGTGTGACCGAATCCACCCCCATTGAGTCGACACGCACTGAGTCCACAGAAGCGGAATCAATGACCATGGGTTCTGGTTTTGGGGCAGGAGGGGCTTGGGTCGCAGCGGGGCCGCTCAACTCAATCAGTTCCTCTACATCGGGCATATCATTGTAGTGCCATTTCTGTTGGATCACACCGTCTTTGAGCAGGATATAGCCGGGGCTGGAACGAACCATCGTTTTCAGCATTTTGCTGTCCTGAGAAGAGAGGCACAGTTCATCGAGGTTTTCGATCTTAAGCTCTGAACGTTCTGAGCCAGGGACGTCGGTACCAGAGCATACTTTAATCCCGGGAGCTCCTTTGGAAATCTTGCGGGTCAGGTCAATCGCATCCAAATAGTTTTGTGAATTGTGCTTGTCCATCCCGTAGCATACGATGTACAGGGTTGCGCCTTCGAGGCCATTCTCAGCTTTGCCACATTCGGTACAAAAATCATAGAAGTCGTGGGCTATGATTTCATCTTCATCATTGAAGTTGGTCGAATTGTAATTCAAATCCTGGCCGACGGTATAGGCTCCTCGGAAGTCGAAGCAAGGGAGATGGTTGAGGGTATAATAGCTGATATAGCCGAAGCCAAGGGCAGATATGACGACCATAGCCAGGGGAACCGGATTCCGGTAATAGGGCCGCATTCTTTTCCGCATCATGTAGATGGGAAGGATTGCGAGGGTCAAAAGGATGTCCTTTTCAAATGATTGCAACGGGGTGAGTTTGAGGGCATCTCCAAAGCATCCACAATCCGTAACTGAGTTGGTGATAACCGCGAACCCAGTCAGGAAGGTAAAGAAGAGCATCATTAAAAATGCGAGCAGGGAAGTAATCCGCATTTTATAGCCCGTCATCAGGGCGAAGGCCAGTACCACTTCAAAGACTGAGATGAACATGGCCAGCGGTATGGACAATTCGTGGAAGAACTCAGCGGGGAAGAAGCCTGTATATTCGAGGAATACATCCCAGTAGTCATCCAGTTTGTAAGAAAATCCCAATGGATCCTGGAGCTTAATGAAACCTGAGACAATGAATAAGCCACCAATCAGTTTGTTGTGGATGTTCATCGTATTCAAAGTTCCTGAAGACAGAGAGCCCTTATCAGAAATCGAACGTGTTCGGCCGAATATGACCTGCCCCCACAGCGCCAGGGTAGTTAAGGCAATAAATCCAAGAAAGGTGAGGACCATCACCATGACAGAAGGGTTCTGTGCAGGGCCCAATTCGGGGGCAGTGTAGAAGGTGCTCACGATAAGAGGAACTGCCACTATAACAACGAGGACAAGTCCCCAGGCAGCGAAATCAATCGTATTGTTTTTCTTCATGTGTCTCGAGGATCTTCAGAATTTGAATCTGGCGTATGAAGGTTCATTAATAATCAGCTAAATTTAGGCAATCATGGATAAAAAAACAGATATTCCTATCCTCGTTCCAAGGCAAAAAACCTTGAATTGCCGGGGTACTCTGTTGAATTTGTCCAGACCAGTGGTCATGGGCATCCTGAACCTGACTCCAGACTCCTTCTCAGACGGTGGAAAATTCAATGAATTGGATCGTGCGTTGGCCCATACGGCCTCTATGTTGGAAGATGGTGCGGAGATCATCGACATCGGTGGATACAGTTCCCGTCCGGGGGCCGAAGACATCTTACCTTCGCGGGAACTGGATCGTATTTCCGGTATTGTCGGAGAAATTCGCCGTCAATTTCCGGAAGCAATCATCTCCATTGATACTTTTCGGGCCAGTGTGGCCCGTGCGATGCTGGAAGCGGGTGCTCATATCATCAATGATATTTCTGGTGGGCTTTTCGACCCGGATATGATCAGCACGGTTGCGGCGTACGATGCGCCTTATATCCTTATGCATATCCAGGGTACGCCTCAAACCATGCAAGAAAAGCCAACCTATGAAAATGTAGTGGAGGAAGTCTGGGACCACCTCAAGGATCGTATCAAGGTAGCCAGAACTGCTGGAATTACAGATTTGGTGATTGATCCGGGTTTTGGTTTCGGCAAGCGCATGGCCCACAATTATGAACTATTTCGGAATTTGGATAAATTCGGTTTGTTCGGGGTTCCACTTCTGGTGGGGATTTCCCGAAAGTCCATGGTTTACAAATTGTTCAATACAACTCCAGACGATATTTCCGACCTCACTACTGCCCTTCATTTGAAAGCGATGGAAGCCGGAGCCAATATTCTCCGGGTCCACGATGTAAAACCTGCAAAGCGTGCCGTATCTTTGTACCATTACCTGAAGCATGGAACTGTTTAAGATAGGATTTGTAACGGTACGAATGGTCGACATCATCGATATCTCGGTGGTGACATTCCTGTTTTACAAGTTGTATGAGTTGCTGCGGGGTAGCCTGGCATTTCGCATTATCCTCGCCCTTGGCTTTGTCTTCCTGATCTGGAAATTGGTGGATCTGCTGGATATGTTGCTCCTCAAGTCGATTCTAGACGAATTCCTGGGGGTCGGAGCGATTGCATTGATTGTCATCTTCGCCTCGGAAATCAGACGCTTCCTGCTATTGATCGGGAAGAACAGCATCATCTCAAAAGCGTGGCAACAGCTATTTATGAATACGGTTTCGGAGGTCTTTGCATACAATGACCTGATCAACGCGATTGAGGAGATCAAACGGGCCGAGTTAGGAGCGCTGATTGTAATTGCGGGTGGGGAGAGTCTGGAAGCGATCAAAGAGACAGGTGACCTGATTGGCGCCCCGGTTTCGGAAAGGGTGTTGCATTCCTTTTTCCTGAAGGACAGTCCGCTGCACGATGGAGCTGTGATCATTGAGAACAACCAGATCGCAGCGGCACGTTGTGTGCTGCCGATTTCAAGGAGTACTAAGTTGCCTCCTGAACTAGGACTGAGACACCGCGCGGCGATGGGCATTGCCGAGATTTCAGATGCGCTGGTGCTGGTCGTCTCAGAGGAACGGCAGGAGATTTCCATTGTTACCCACGGAAGGATCGAAAGAAATGTGGACCTCATCACCTTGGAAGGTGCAATCCGCAAGCACCTGGAAACTTCCGGTGCTACTTCGGACGAGTCCTCTGAAGAATCCTCAGAATCACCATCTGAAAACTCAGCTATCCTGAATTGATATGGCAATCATTGCGCTGGAATCCATTCGCCTTTTTGGCTACCACGGTTTGTATCCCGAGGAGCAGGAAAAAGGAAACTATTTCCGGGTAGATGTATATGTTAGTACTGGGAACCGCCCTTTGCCCGAAGATGACAAGATAGAGGGAACGGTTGACTATGCGGTTATATTCAAGGTGGTCAGCGAGGTCATGGGAGAACGGGCCAATCTATTGGAGACCTTGGTAGGGAGA
Source organism: uncultured Bacteroidia bacterium (assembly GCA_964352215.1). Taxonomy (GTDB): domain Bacteria; phylum Bacteroidota; class Bacteroidia; order J057; family JADKCL01; genus CAWUKT01. The sequence continues at coordinate 13,231 of CAYGRE010000094.1, read as the reverse complement.
ATCGGGAAACGGTTGCTGCATGAATTGTCCGGGTTTGATGCCGTAAAAGTTCGGGTTAGCAAAGAAAAACCTCCCCTTGCTGCTGATGTCGCTCATTCTTATGTAGAAGCAGAATTTCTGAGATCATGAGCAGGACTTTTATCCTGTTGCTTTTCAGTATTGGAATTGCCGGGATGGGCTGCCATAAGCAAGCGCGTGAATTTGTTGTCTTTTCCGACCCTTGGTGTGGCGATTTTGCGCAAGCTGTTTTGGAGGCCTACCAGGAAGTTTATCCCGAAACAAATGTGATATTTAAGGTCCGGTCCTCTGAAGTGATTGCCCAGCGGATTGGCTACGGAGACCCGATTGATTTTGTTTTCGTTTTGGACAGCACCTTGTTTTTGAGGGACAATATTCAATCCCGGGTGTGGAGATCACTGAAACTGGCCCCTGCGAGATTGGTAAAAGTTCGGAGAATAGGGCCGTTGAATGAGAATATTCCAGGAGCGGGAGGGACGATGCTGGAAGCCAGCGACCGCCCTGCCCGGAGGGCGGCAGAAAATTGGTTCACTTCCAATCCTGAATTGCGGCCTGCTGACAGTCTGGTGATCGCCAATTTTTATGCCCAGGCCAGGGACTATCTGGTCAATGGTTGGGTGAGGTTCGGGTATGTTCCCGATCTACTGGTGAGACAGCATCCTGATATGTTGGAGACGGTTACGCATGGCCCGGAGATTCCTGGGGGATTTCATACGTATCAGAGGAGACAAGATGCGGATAGGGAAGGCCCAAATCTCACCGAATTCTTAAAGACTGAAAAATGCCGTAGACTCCTTGCCGACTATAAGATTATTGAGTAAGTTTGCTGTCCGTTAAAAACGGCGACGTGGCCGAGTGGCTAGGCAGAGGTCTGCAAAACCTTTTACAGCGGTTCGAATCCGCTCGTCGCCTCAGATTAAAGTCCGCAATGCGGGCTTTTTTTGTGCCTTGGGGTGAGAGGACTTTTGTTTGAGGTTCATCCATGAGTCCTGTTGGCTTCCGGCCATTTCGCTCAAAACCGGGATTGGGAGAGGGTTGGGGCCTCACTTTCGAGGAGTTGCCGTCTTCGATATTCCCTGTTCGAGATAGAGGACATGCGAATGTGACGTTCGAAACCTGAGGGTCCTCACGCTTGGCTTTGCAGGTTGTGACGTATGAACCTGAGGAAAGTTACCTTCAGATTTGCGCCTCTGCCCCCCCGAATCTGCGCCTCGGCACGGGCAGATTTGCGCCTCTCGACCCTCAGATTTGCGCCTCTCGACCCTCAGTTATGAAGCAACTCGGTGAACTCCTCCCATCCAAAAGCTGCCACCTTTGACCTATTGCCCCGTCAAGAATGCGCCCGGTGACCTTCGGTTTTTAGCTTCCCTCACCTTGGGGTTTCGCCTCACCATCCTAAATTCTCTGCCCTAAAACGCCACATTTTGCCACAAAACACCACAAAACGGCACAGTTTGCCCGATTGACTTTGCTGACTTTCCCCATATTGAGGGCATTGATCAGGATTTATCACAAAAGCCATTGTCTATGAATACCACGCGCATCCCAAAAAGCTTCTCTCAGACCGAGTTGCAATCCCTCTACCAGGTTATCGGTACCATTGAGGGAATTTTTGACTTTCACCAAGGGGTCAGTCCGAGGGAAATGCCCCGTATGTTGCGGATCGGACCGCACAACCTTCATTTCATTGCGAATATGCAACTGGCCGTGCGTGAGTTTCCCTGGTTGATCCCCGGCTACCTTCCGAATGATGCTTTGGACGAAGGGATAAAGTTGTACCAACAAATTGAGGTACTTGAAGCACAACTCAAGGCACTGATCAGCAAAGTGAAAGATACGATGCTGGTGGCCGGACACCATCTGGTGCGTGACAGCCTGGATATGTATCAAAATTTGAAAAAGGCAGTTCAACGCGGTGTGAGTGGAGCAGAGGCATATTTTGACCGGGTGAAGTGGCGGTTTGATCGGAAGGAAAAGAAAAAGGATTCCGTAGAGGGTTTTGAGCTTTCCAAGTCTGAGGAGGCTAATCAGGCTAAGGAGGCTGATGCCGGTCCTGAGAATAAAACTATGGTCGTCTGGACAGAGGATGGGCACCCTGTTGGCACTCCTGAAACCTCCTCACAGCCCCCGGATATTCCGATTTTCAACCCGAATGATTTGCAGTAACGATTGCTTCCCCTTTTCCAGGAATTATTGCTTCCTTTCTCACGGAATTATTGCTTTCCCTTTTCCCGGATCGCATTTTCCCCGAAGAAATCATAGCCCAGGTCGATCTTCATCAAATGAGCATCCTGAAAATGAAGCTCAAATACACGGCCATCTGTACTGACCGAATCAAGGGCCAATCCACCAAGCACGCAGTTCGGTTGGCGGGGGGAATCAATGGACATCCGCCCTCCCTGGTAAGGGAAATGAGGCTCTTTGGCAATCTCATAGGTGAAGGGAGGATCAAGCACCCCCTGATTCTGCTGCCATTCCTGCCAAAGGAAAAAGTTCTCAGCCTGGTTCAGGCGAACCGGCTGCTCGCCATACTTGTAATTCAAGACCTTGAATTGATAGCAAGTCAGCGCCCCTGGCTCCATAGCCTTCCAGACCGGCGCCAAATACAGTTTCCGCATCAATTCATAGACCGATTTCAACAACTTCGGCCCAGCCGCGCCATAATCACGCACCCCTTTGATGATCCGTCCACCCTGCACATAAGCCGTTTCGAAAGTACTGGCATCCGTAAACGAAGCATCATAGTGATCCTCAAGACTCAACCAGGCCTCCGGCTGCAAAATGAACTTTACCTGAGCCAACAAAGAATCGGGGACTTGTCCTTTAAAGAAACCACATTTATCTGCGAACCGGCCACCCCACATTTCCATAGCGCCATTTGCATCCACACTCAGACAATAATCGGGACAAGTACCAAAGCAAACACCACTGTGGAAGACAATCCGGTCCGCTTGTGCGGCACCAGCAGGCTCCCAATCCTTGGGACTCATGCGAGGAATCTCCTGATACAGGTTGGCGTATTGATTCACATCCTCAAAAGCCTGTTTCATCTTCTTCTTCCCCGCTTCATCCACAAAGGCATAAGCAAAATCAGCCTCCAGCACCTTCTCTGAAGGGAGAACAGCATGCGGCTTACGGTCAGGGTGGTTACCACGGAATACCCAGGTGGGAACATAATTCACCCCAGACAAGTGAATTTTCTCATCCCGGAGGTCTTTGGTCAATTCCAGATTGACGATGATCCCGGCATCCCGGTACCGCTGACCCTGGTTGGAGAGAAAGTTCCCCATCGACCAGACCACGATCCCGGTATCAATATTGCCACCCTGGGTAGCGAAGTATTCAATCGGCTGGACAACATGCGGATGGGCACCGAGGATGAGGTCAGCCCCACTGCGAATGGCTACATCCACACATTCACGTTCATAAAGGTTGGGTTCATGGATATACTCAGCACCGTAGTGGTAGAAGACACAAACCAGATCAGGTCCAAGTGCTTTTGCAGCCGCGATATCCTGCTTGATCAGGGTGGTATCAATCAGATTGACCATCCAGTCCTTGCCTTCGGGGCAGGTGTAGCCATTCATCCCGTAGGTGTAGTTGACAATCGCCATGGTGATGCCTTGGATATCGACCACCCGGATCGAATCCCGGTCTTCCTGAGAGATAAAGGAACCGGTGCGTCCGAATCCGAGACTGTCGAGGGCCTTGATGGTGCTTTTTACACCCTTTTCGCCGGTATCCATGGTATGGTTGTTCGAACTGACGAGAAAGTCAAAGCCGGCATCCTTGATCGCGACCAAATATTCTACCGGGGTATTGAAATTCGGGTATCCTTTGTATGGGAGTCGGTCGCCGGAAAAAGTAGTCTCAATATTGCCAATCGTAAAATCAGCACTTTCAAGGATGGGTTTGACTTCGGAAAAGCAGGGACGGAAGTCGAAGCTGTCCTTGCCCGTCATGGCATTTTTGAACTGAGGGCTGTGACACATAAGATCGCCAACCGCAGTGATCCGAATCGTTTGGGCAGTATCCACAGGTTCCGGCTCAGGCTCAGGTGGGAGCACATAAGGAATTTGGTGCTCCGAAAGGTTTTGACAGGAGGCGGTAAAAAATGCAGAATAAATACAGGTGAGGACCAGAACGGGAAGAATTCTTTTCATGAGCGTTGACATAAGAGTTCTGACCATATTATTCTCGGATATTGTAATCAAAAGTGTTCTGGGGGAGAACCGCACCGGATTGGAAAATCATATTTTGCCATTGGCGGAGGAGGCGGTCGATTTCATGGATGCCCAGTTGGGCGGCGGCGCGTTGATCAATATTGGAGCGTCGGTGGTTGAGTACATAGCTATACCATTCCAGGGCTCCGAAGGGATCGATCTCACCCAGTACAAGTCCGGATAGATGAAGGTCTCCCATGCGCAGGCAGGCGGGGATATACCCTTTTTTAGAGGCCGATTCTGATATGTATTGCATTCCCAGGGTTTCGTTCTGATTGCAACCTGTACCAGCCAGCAGGCACTCCCCACAATAGAAGAGTGCTTCTTTGTCGCCTTGTTTCGCGGCTGCTTCTCCATACTGAAAGGCCAAATTCAAGTCATAGAAGTGATCGGTAACCATTCCGGTCCCCTTGGTGCGGTAAATCTCACTCAATTTCAGAGAAGCGTCGATAAAGTCCTGCGCTGCCGACAACTTCAATAAGTCTACTCCTTTACTGAATTTGGTTTTGTCAAAGGCAGAGGCAGTATGACGAACCCCCACCAGGTATTGTGCTTCGGCGTCATCTGTTTGCAAAGCCTGATCTGCCCAATAGCGGCTGCTGTCATCAGACTGCTGGACACCCAGGCCGAAAAGGTATTTCTCAGAAAGCTCCAACATGGCCTTGGCATCGCCATTCTCAGCCTGGGAAAGCAATTTGGATACCTGCCCGGATGCGGCCGCAGCATTCAAACACAAAAATAGGGTCAGCAATAAACGCATATCGGTAAATATACGAATTTCACCCTGTTGGGATTGTATTGGATTTCCAACCTTTCAGAAGAATGTTGTGTGGAAGGAAGGACATCGAAAACTGGTAGCAACAAAAAAAGGACCGCAGAGGGTCCTTTATTGAAGTGGAGAATATCGGAGTCGAACCGATGACCTCTTGCATGCCATGCAAGCGCTCTAGCCAACTGAGCTAATCCCCCAAGTGGAATGCAAACTTAAGCAAACGCACTGAATTGCCAAAACAAAACAGGCGCTTTCGAAAAAATTATCTGATCCAGAATTTAGTGTTCTTTCCACCGCTTGGGGCCAGGCAAAAGACGAGCCCGGCCTGGAAGCTAATGGTCAGATTGTTGGCCGGATCACGGTTGGGGTCAAAATAGAGTTGATTCCCCACCATGAAATCCTTGTTCTCAATGTCCAGAATACTGTAATCCCCCCGGTGGGTGATGGCAAGGTGGAACCATTCGGTCAGGGCAAATTCTGCTCCCAGGGACCAGGCAAAGGCCAGGTCATTCGGCTTATAGAGTTGATCAGTTCCTCCAGTTACAACCACTTCGTTTCCATCATCTACGATACTGGCTGCTTGCAAAAATCCCAATTGTGGACCGATCTCGAAAGTGAACATGGCTGGTGCGGGATCGCTGTTGAAATGGAGATAAAGGGGAACCTTTATATAGGTGAGGCTTTGCTCATTGCTAATCAACCTACCCGCCAGGGTATCAACACTGTTCTGAATCTGTCCCTGCTGGGAGTAGATTACCCCGAGGTGGAAGCCAAAGGGAGGCCCGATATTGTACCCGATCTTGCCCATATAATTGACATTCCAGATTCCTTTGGCCTCCAGAGCCGTCCTGCCTGCAACCATATTTTCCTGGTTGAGAATTCTGGAGTATTGACCACCCCCATAGAAACCAATGTGGAAGCCTTCCTGGGCTGCCAGGGGGCTGAAAAATACGATTGTGGTAAGAATCCAAAGAAGATGTTTCATGTCAAAAGAATAATGTAGAGAACCGAGAGGGGTGCAAAGCTCAAAATTACATATTTTTGATGCAAATGCTGAACAACAAGGCAGTTCGAAAATTGATGGTGGCGCTGGGATTGTTAATGGGGACATTGACTTTCGGCGTCGTTGGTTTTATGGCTTTGGAAGGATACTCGGTTGTGGATTCCTTTTATATGACCATTATCACCATGTCTACCGTTGGATTTGAAACGTTGGATGGAGGCTTGTCTACTGGGGGAAAGATATTTGTGTCCTTCCTGATCGTTTCAGCAATCGGGGTATTTCTGTATGTCATCAATACGATCACTACCTTTGTGGTCGAAGGTGAGATTCAAACCATCTTTAAAGGTTACCGCGTGAACAAAGAAATCAACAAGCTTCATGACCACGTCGTGGTCTGTGGACTCGGAAGAAACGGACACCAGGCAGTTCTGGAACTGGCGGCGGAAGGAATTCCTTTTGTCGTGGTAGAGGTTGATGAAGATGTAATTGCAAAGTTCGTTGAATCTCATCCCAACGTATTGGTTTACAAAGGGGATGCTACGGAAGAGGAAACCCTGAGGGCTGTGAATATCGCCAAGGCCAAAGGAGTGATTTCGGCCCTGGCCGATGATGCCTCGAACGTATATGTGACCTTGTCCATACGGCAACTCAATCCGACAGTTCCTGTGGTTGCCAGAGCCGCGGTAGAATCCACCATTTCCAAACTTAAAGTTGCTGGTGCTACCCGCGTTGTTCTTCCCAACAAGCTTGGGGGACGTAAAATGGCGAGGGTGTTGACCCGTCCCGCACTGATCGATTTTATCGATCTCATTACCGGCCAGGGAAATTTCAATATGAACCTGGAAGAAATCGATTGTATGGAAGGTGGTGAATACTTGGGTAAGACGCTGAGAGAACTGGATATCCGTTCCAAAACAGGGGCATTGGTCCTGGGAAGCCAATATCCGGATGGGCATTTTGAGCTCAATCCCAGTGCTGACCTTAAGCTCGTAGCCGGTTTGAAGTTATTTGTAATAGGGAAAAAAGAGAGTCTTGATTTATTCCGCAAAGAATTCCTGACCTGACCCTAACATCAAGCCCTGCTCCAGGGTTAAACATTCGATGAACAACCGCGCCTGGAACATTCTCCTGAAATTTGTCCTCAGCAGCTCCGCCCTATTGGCCTCCCTTTTTGTATTTGACATATTGAAAGGTGTCAACCGCTCCGACGTTGGTGTAGCTATGTACAATGGAACCGGTACTGCCAGCATCAGTGGGATTTTTCTTTTGTCCGCCTTGCTCGTCCTGTCCTGGTACATCCCCAATACGATATTTCCCGGAAAGTCCAATTATGCGATGCTTTGGATTGTCCCCTTGGTCGTGGCCTCCTATTTCGTGGTCGTTTCATTGTTTTGAACTAACTTCGGCAAAGGGTAATCTGAGCCATTGGCGACCAATAAAACATATCTTTTGCTGCGCACCCTGACCTTCAGGAAAGTCTGGAACTTTACCCTGTTGTTCTTGAGTTTTCACCTGTCCCGGCTGCTTCGACGTCCGGTCCACTGGGGCCAACCCAGCAAAATTGGAATAGAACCGACCACTTCCTGTAATCTTCGCTGTCCTGAATGCCCTTCCGGCCTGCGCTCCTTTACCCGCCCAACCGGTATGCTCAACCTGGACAATTTCCAGCGTATGACCGACCAGATCCACAAAGACCTGGTCTATATGCTCCTTTATTTCCAGGGGGAACCCTACCTCAATCCCAATTTCCTTAAAATGGCCGCCTATGCTGCCCAAAAAGGGATTTATACGGCCACCTCGACCAATGCACATTACCTCAACGACGCCAATGCCAAAGCCACCGTTGAATCAGGGATGCAAGAAGTGATCGTCTCGATTGATGGCGCCACCCAGCAAACCTATGAACAATACCGGGTAGGAGGGGACCTCGATAAGGTAAAGAAGGGGGTGAAAAATCTGGTTGCTTGGCGGGAGAAATTAGAGGCCAAAACACCACATATTATCTTACAATTCCTGGTGGTAGGTCCCAATGAGCATGAAATCGGGGAAATTCAGGCATTGGGCAAGGAGTTGGGCGTCGACAAAGTGGTCCTGAAGACAGCCCAAATCTATGATTATGAAGGTGGAAGTGACCTGATTCCAGAGAATGAGCAATACAGTCGCTACCGCAAAGGGCCCGATGGGAAGTACCACCTGAAAAACAAGTTGCGCAATCAGTGCTGGAAACTGTGGATGGGAGCAGAGATCACCTGGGATGGGAGGGTTTTGCCTTGTTGTTTTGACAAGGATGGGCAGCATGTCATGGGAGAATTGGGAAAGGATGATTTCCGAGACATCTGGAACAATGAGGCCTATCGCAAATTTCGCAGTGGTGTCCTGACCTCGCGGAAGTCCGTGGATATCTGCACGAATTGCACAGAAGGAACTAAGATTTGGGCTTAGCTGTTTGGGTAACAACTCCAGGCCCCAAAACCACTTTGAAAACAGCTGATCACTCAAAGGGCAGGCCCCTTTATAAAAGAGCAGCTACTTTCTCAATTCATGCCACCCGCCTTCAGCTTTTCGGCATTCTCTGCAACCCTAAGCGCCTCAATGATCTCATCAATATCACCATTCAAAATATTGTTCAGATTGTACAAAGTCAGGTTGATCCGGTGATCAGTGACACGTCCCTGAGGGAAATTATAGGTTCGGATTTTAGCGGAGCGGTCGCCGGTGGAAACATAAGTTTTACGCAATTGGGATTGTTCATCCACCCGCTTTTGCAATTCAATATCGTAAAGGCGGCTTTTCAGAATCTTCAGAGCCTTGGTTTTGTTCTTCAACTGGGACTTCTGATCCTGGTTGGAAACCACCAATCCGGTAGGAAGGTGGGTAATCCGGATCGCCGACTCCGTCTTGTTGACGTGCTGTCCACCCGCTCCACTCGCCCGAAAAGTATCGATTCTCAAATCTGATGGATCAAGCTCAAATTCTACTTCTTCCATTTCTGGCATGGCCGCGACCGAGGCAGCCGAGGTGTGAATTCTTCCCTGAGACTCGGTGGCTGGAACCCTCTGAACCCGGTGTACGCCTGATTCATACTTCATGATCCCATAAGCATCCTCTCCCTTGATGGTCATGGTAACTTCCTTGTATCCACCGGCTGTACCCTCTTGCAGGGCATTCAATTCGATTTTCCACCCCTTCTTTTCAGCATACCTATGGTACATGCGAAATAAATCACCCGCGAAAAGACTGGCTTCATCTCCGCCTGCTCCCGCCCGGATTTCAAGGATCACATTGTTGCTGTCTTCGGGATCTTTGGGAATCAGCAGCCATTTGATTTCTTCATCCAGCTTTTCTTTCTCTTCCCTCAGCGACTCAAGCTCTTCCTGGGCCATCTCCTTCATTTCAGGATCCTCCTCAGTCTCTAGCATCTCACTGGTATTATCCAGGTTGTCAATCACATCCTTGTAGGTATAGTAGACCTTGACAATATCCCCCAGCTCTTTGTATTCCTTGCTCAAGGAGGTCATCAGCTTTTGGTTGGACAAAACCTCGGGCTTGGTCAACTCATCTTTTACTTCTTCATACCTACGATTGATCAACTCTAATTTTTCCAGCATGGGGCGTCACTTATTTATCCGGTACAAATTTATCCGTTTTTCGAAGAGAACAAACATGAACTCCCCATTGAGGTCGAGATCAATGATATCTTCCTGCGTACTCAGGTGCGGGCCCGCCTTGTGGGTGAAGGTATTGTAGAAATAGAGCTGAGAATCGGTGAAATAAGTCACAGTACGGGCAAATATTTTAGCCTGGTCCCACATAAAAGGAGCTGGTACCGATAATTTGTACTGAAAGGTACCATATAGATCAAACACGGAAATACTCTGATCTTCACAGGAGATGACAAAGACATCACTTTCCCGGTTGATCGCAATGTCACAAGGGTCGATCACGCTGCCTTCCCCGTAATCCAAGCCAGAAAAGGTTCGCTCAAGGTTTCCACTAAAGGTGAATTTCCACACTTTTAAATCTTCCTGGTTGAGGAGAAAGAGTTCTCCGGTCGGGCCAACCGTAAATCCAATCGGCAGGAGATTACTGAGTTCGCTGAAAGGAACCTTATTGAGCAGGGTCAGGAAATTCGTTTCCATGGTTACCTTCAGATTGGTATTCAGTTGAACGATGCGCCGGTTTAGTTCATCCAGCACAAATACACTCTGCCGGTTTGGCACCACAATCCGGGAAGGATAATTAAACCCTTCATCCCCAATGCCTTTTCCCCCAATGGTTTGCACAGAATCGTAGGCAGTATTGTGGTACATTTTATATAACCGGTGACGGGAAGGAGCAAGAAGATAAATATTATTCTCTTGATCGGTCTCTATGACTTCCACCTTCTTAAAATCAATGGGAATGCTCAGCACAGGCTTTCCAAAGAATTCATCGATCGGCTTCTGACCGTTCAGGGGAAGGCTTAGCATCAGAAGACAAAGGAAAACGAAGCAATTCCACCCCGGTTTCCGAAACGCAGAGGTAGGTGAAATGGCTGATCCAATCTCCAAGGTTGATATAGTATTTTCCGGGTTCGAGTTCAAGGTCTTTGGGTAAATGTCGGTGACCGAAGACAAAATAGTCAATTTCAGGTTCCTTTTTCAGCCTATCGCGGCAGAAGATGGTCAGGAATTCCTCCTCACCATAATCGATCGCATCTTTATGTCCCGTCTTTTTCCGGGAAAGCTTTGAGAAGTAGTCTGCAAGTCCTATGCCAAAGTTAGGGTGCATTCGGTGAAACATCCATTGCATCACCGGATTGCGAAATACCTTTTTCAGGAATTTGTATCCATGATCACCAGGACCCAGGCCATCGCCATGTCCGATGAAGAAGTTCCGGCCCATCAGTTCTCTTTGGATGGGGTCACGGTAAATCCGGGCACCGATCTCGGTGGTGAAGTAGTCCTTTTGCCAGAGGTCGTGGTTACCGGTAAAATAATGGATGGGGATACCACTGTCATTCAATTCTGCCAACTTTCCCAGGATGCGAACATAACCCTTGGGGACTGCTTTGTGGTATTCGAACCAGAAATCGAATACATCTCCTACCAGGTACAACTCCTGGGCATCTTCCTTGATCATGTCCAGCCACCGGACAAAATGCTTTTCCCTGATCAGGCTTGAAGCCCGGTCGGGTGTACCCAGATGCAGGTCGGAGGCGAAGTAAATCTTGTCCCTTTTCGGCATAGTCAGATTTCCCCAGAGAGGAAACCGAAAATTAGAAGGAATGTCCCGGCTTTACAAATAGGGATGGTCATCAAAGGGGAGCATCTAAAGTAAATCACCCCGAGCTTCAGATGGAAACTCGGGGTGACGGTATGTTCCGGAGCAATGTCCGGGGATTAACTATCAGTTTCTGGTGCCTCAGGTTCTTCTTTTTTCAGATCAACCTTTGGAGAATCTGTCTGTTCTTCTTTTTCCTCATTTGAAGATTCTGCCTCTGCGCCAGCTTCAGCCTTAACAGCCGGAGTTCCGTTGGATTTGCCGTTTGAATCGATCTTAGGCAACTCAGGAGGACCGGTTGGATTTGCGGCTTCACTTTTCTTTTTCTCCTCTTTGGCAGCTTCCTCATCAGGATCAGTCCAGGGACGTTCCCCGATCAAACCTTCAAGATCATCGCGGAAGATGACTTCTTTCTTCAGAAGGGTTTGCGCAACAATCTCCAGCTTGTCCATGTGCTTGACCAGAAGTTGCTTGATGCGCTCATAAGAAGTATCAATGATCTTACGGGCCTCTTTGTCAATCTCCGAAGCCATTTCTTCAGAATAAGGCTTTTTCAGATTGAATTCTCCCTGGTTATCATTGAAGGAAATGTTTCCGATCTTATCGTTCATACCATAGAGTGTGATCATACTGTAAGCCAGTTGCGTCACCCGTTCCAGGTCATTTTGAGCACCGGTGGTCACCCGGCCAAAGATCAGTTCTTCTGCGGCACGTCCACCCAGGGCAACTCCCATTTGATCCAGGAGTGCATCTGTGGAATAGAGGTATTGTTCTTTCGGAAGGTACTGCGCATAACCCAATGCGGCCAGTCCACGAGGGATAATCGTGACCTTGACCAGCGGACTGGCGTGCTCCAGGAACCAACCTGCAACTGCGTGTCCCGCTTCGTGGTAGGCGATAATCTTCTTTTCAGAAGGGGCGATCAACTTGGTCTTCTTTTCAAGCCCACCGATTACCCGGTCAACCGCATCCTGGAAGTCATCCATTTCAACGGAATCCTTGTTCTTCCTGGCCGCGATCAATGCCGCTTCGTTACAGACATTCATGATGTCTGCACCTACAAAGCCCGGAGTCTGAGAAGCCAATTTGGCGGCTTCTACATCTGCTCCCAACTTAAGACCCTTCAGGTGAACCTTGAAGATTTCTTCACGGCTTTTCAGATCGGGACGGTCAATACCGATCTGACGGTCGAAGCGACCTGCACGCAGCAGGGCCGGATCAAGAACGTCAGGACGGTTGGTAGCACCCATGATGATGACCCCGGTATCAGAACCGAAACCGTCCATCTCGACCAGCAACTGGTTGAGTGTATTTTCACGCTCGTCGTTGCCACCGGTAAAGTTGGCGCGTCCACGGGCACGGCCAATGGCGTCAATCTCATCTACAAAGATGATACATGGAGCCTTGTCCTTGGCCTGCTTGAAGAGGTCACGGACCCTGGCAGCACCAACTCCGACAAACATTTCGACGAAGTCTGATCCACTCAATGAGAAGAAAGGAACCTTCGCCTCACCAGCTACAGCTTTAGCAAGCAAAGTCTTACCGGTACCGGGAGGGCCTACCAAGAGAACCCCCTTCGGTATATGTCCACCCAACCGGGTAAACTTAGTCGGATCGATCAGGAAATCGACCACCTCTCGTACTTCTATTTTAGCCTCATCCAGGCCAGCGACATCGTCAAAAGTGACGGTCACCTTATTCTCCTTGTCGTAAAGTGAGGCTTTGCTTTTTCCAATGTTGAAAATCTGCCCACCAGGACCTCCACCACCCATACGGCGCATGAAGAAAATCCAAAGTGCGATCAAGATTCCAATGGGAAGTAGGAATTGTAATATGGTACCTAAATAGTCGGTTTTTATCCGGGAAGTAGAGGGGATATTCAATTCGTATATCTTATTCTCTACATTCTCTGCACCTTTTCCTGCTGAGAATGAAAGGTGAGGACCTTTCTTA
>CAYGRE010000093.1:13946-27638 GCA_964352215.1 uncultured Bacteroidia bacterium | reverse complement strand
ATTTGGGGGATCAATGTGGTGATGGGGGTGGCGGGGAGGTTTTTGTACAGGTTCCCGGTTATTGGAACGGAACCCGGATCGGGGAGGAGAATATTTCCGGAATTGGATATGGCAGTTACCGGCTCACTGTATTGCTGCCATCCGACAGCAAGAACCTCGGCCTGAAAATGGATAATTTCCTCACGGCCACCCGACTAATAGTGAACCGCGAACCGCTCATCAAAATCGGGCATCCAGGGAAATCTAAAGAATATTCCCAAGCCTTTTTGGATGCACACATTGTGCCCGTGACTCCACAAGAAAGCAAGCTTGAAATTCTGGTTGAGGGAAGCAATTTCCATTTTTTTTTCGGTGGCATGGCGGCCGCGCCTTTACTGGGCAATTACGATATCCTCACCGCCCAGGCCCGGAAAAAATCGCTCTTTGGAGGTGCGCTTCTGGGGGCATTGTTGCTCTGTCTTTTGTTTTTCCTCATCCGCTATTTGCTAAGGCCCGAAATGCGGCATTATTTGTCCATGGTATGGGCCTTGAGCTTCGGGATCATACACATCCTGTGTTTGAGCGACCGGATGCTGTACCATTTGGTCGGACAGGAGTGGTGGTCCCTGGTTCACCGGATAGAGATTGTTTCCGTACTCTCCATCAATTTCTTTTGGATCCGGTTTTTGGTGCGTTTCATGAAGGTCCGGATGAATGTTCAAATTGTGGAAGTGGCCATGCTCTGGATTTGGTTGCTGAACGTGGTGGTGATACTCCTGGCCCCTTTTTACTATGTTGGCCTCACCGTGTACATCGTACCAATCGAAATTGGTTTGGTGATACTGTTTTCTGGTTTCATTTTGCTCCGGTCCTTCCCCATTTCGAATCTTTATTCAAGTCTGATCCTGGTGGCCATGGTGGCCACGCTATTGTTGTTGTTCCTGAGTGGCGTCCTTTTTGGCACCTTTGTCAACGAGGTCAAACCATTCATTTTAGTCGCCGCAATCTTCCCCATTTTGGTGACCCTGATTACCATACGCCGCAATGCCATGAACTACCGGGCATTGAAATTTACTTCTCGGAGCCTGGAAGAAGCGAATGCTGCGCTTGAAAATCAGAAAGAGCTGCTGGAAGACCAAGTGGAAGTCCGTACTCAGCAGGTATTGGAAGAAGAAAAGAAGCGTTTCCAGCTTGAACTGGACCTCAAAGAACGCGACCTTCAGTTGGTATCCGCGACCAATGCAATCAAAACAGAATTTTCCAGGCAGCTGTTGGAGGAACTTCAAAACCTGGAAGTGTCTGAGGTCAACCTGAAGGGAAATGTGCGCTCGCTCATTGCCCGGTTGTTGCGCACCATTTCCACAGCAGATAAGATGGATCACCTTCAACAGGATCTGGAAACAGTCAATACCGCTTTTCACTTGCGCCTTCAGGAAAAGCATCCTTCTTTGAATAAGACCGAGCGTGAAGTATGTGCCTATGTTCGGCTGGGCATGACTACAAAGGAAATTGCAGAACTTCGAAACACCTCCAGTAACACCATCCATGTGACCCGTTCTCGCATCCGAAAGAAGTTGGGATTGTCAAGGTCGGATGAATTGGAAGCTGTCCTGATGGGCATTTGAGTCATTTGCACCTTACAAAAACTTAACAAGCTGAATAATTGCGCGATTTAGCCGCTTCTGCGTTTGCGCTTGCCCTTGGGGATGGCTTTCTTGAAGGCAAGGACACATCTCGATATTCAGTTGAATTGCCTTGGATATGGCAAGTTTTCAAAGGAATGAATCCAATAAGGTAAAATCAGGAGAACGCAACCATGAAAAGAATCGCACGTCTGAAGTATTTCTTTTTCCCCTTCATCTTTTTGGCCTTGTGCTCGGTTTCTGACCTGTATGCCCAATGCAATCAAACCCCTAATCAAGGGGCCTCTTGCTCAACACGCAATCCAATTTTTGGTAGTACAGTTCTCCCGAACGCCGGATGTGGTAACAACAGGATATACCAAAATCAGAACCCCGGGGTCTATTACCAGATGCCGGTACTCAAAGGCGGGTGTTATTTGGTAAGTACATGCGGGTCAGGCATTGATACCCAGCTTTCCTTTTTCGAAGGGAATAATACCACCGGGCCCTTTGCATGGCGGGATGACAATGGTCCGGATTGTGGAGGATTTCAAGCGTCTATGAGAATTGTACCCGATTTTACGGATTATACCCGATTCAATATCAATCAATACAATTGTAGTCAGAACACAACAGCCAGCATCATCATCAAAGTCAGGCAAAATAACAATCTCAACATTACTTCCTCCAATACCGATATGTGCGAAGGAGAAACCCGACAACTGAGGGCCACCCCGGCACGTGTGACCGTAACTCCTAAGCCAGGTTCCGGGAATGCAGGAACCTTTTCCGGCACGAATGTTCAGGATTCTACATTTACTGCCAATACACCTGTGGGAGATGTCGATACCATTACGGTTACCTACACCTTTGGATATTGTTCCACCACACAGGACATCCGCGTATTCAAGAATGTGACACCTGCAAATGCAGGGCCAGACCAGTCAATCGGTCCCACCAATACCACCTTGGCAGCCGTTTCCCCTTCAGTTGGAACGGGCGTGTGGGGGGTTCTCATCGGGTCCGGGACCTTCACAAATGCGAATGATCCAACTACCACTGTCACCGGGCTGACGGTCGGTTTAAACCGATTGGTTTGGGCCGTATTCAATGGTCCCTGTATTTCCTTAGATACAATGGACATCAACGTATCAGGCTGCAATACCATCGTGATCAATTCTCCTCCAGGCAGCACCACCGCAGCCTGTGAAGATACCATTAGTTTCACAGTGAATACCACCGGCTCCACCCCCATCACCTACCAATGGCAGGAATCTACCGATGGCGGTTCGACCTGGTCCAACCTCTCCAACGGGGGCCTTGTTCCAACCTATTCCGGTACGGATTCGGATTCGCTCATACTGGCGAACATTTCCTACCCCTATGATCAATATCAATACCGCGTCTTCCTGGACAATCCCTGTAGTACAGACACCTCGGGCGTTGCAATTTTGAGTATCAGCGATACAAACCCTCCCACACCTGTTTGTCCGGTGGTCACACCAGTGGTCACCCTTGATGGCAGCGGCAATGGAATGCTGAGTACCAACCAGGGCGATGGCAGCAGTTTCGACGGTTGTGATGGATCTTCAGTGACCGAAACCAGTCCGGCCATCAATGTCACCTGTATGGATGTAGGGACAAACACCTTTACTCTAACCGTGCAGGACTTGTCTGGCAATACAGACACCGCGACCTGTAACTTCACGATTTTGGACACGATACAGCCTATTTGCAATGGCGGCCCGATTGCACTGCTGGAGTTCAATCAGATCTTGGCTGCCGACGGGGTGGCCAGTGACAATTTTGGCTATTCCGTTGGGATTTCGGGCGATTATGCGGTGGTTGGGATGCCAAAAGACGATGATGTGGGCACAAACAGTGGTGCGGCCTATATTTATTACAGGAATCAGGGAGGAGCTGATGCCTGGGGGCAGGTCAAAAAACTGACTGCCTCAGACATTGGTTCGGGCGATGAATTCGGCCGGGCGGTTGCAATTTCGGGAGAGCAGGTGATCATCGCTGCGGAATTCAATGACGACAATGGCGGCAACAGCGGTTCCGCTTATATTTTTGCCCGTAACCAGGGAGGGCCTGACAATTGGGGACAGGTCACCAAGATCCTGGCCCCAGATGGGCAGAGCAGCGACTTTTTTGGCCATTCTGTGCAAATTTCAGGGGACCGCTGCATCGTAGGTGCAACCGGAGACGACGACAATGGCAGTTCCAGTGGTTCCGCTTATGTATTTGCCCGTAACCAGGGCGGACCGGACAATTGGGGCCAGGTAAAAAAACTACTGGCTTCGGATGGCTCCGGAAGTGATGGATTTGGAACTGGTGTGGCAATTTCCGGTGACGTTGCCTTTGTGGGGGCCCCTACGAATGATGACGTGGGCAGTAACAGTGGCTCTGCCTATGTATTTTCCAAAGACGAGGGAGGTATTGACAATTGGGGAGAAGTTGTAAAAGTATTGCCCCTGGACCTTGATTCTGGTGATTTCTTTGGGGAAGCGGTTAGCTTATCCGGAGACCGGGCCCTGGTGGGCGCACGATTCAACGATGACAATGGCTCCGGTTCTGGCTCGGCTTACATTTTTGAAAGAAACCAAGGAGGGGCAGATAAGTGGGGAGAAGTGAAGAAGTTGCTTGCCTCAGATGCCCAAGGAGGGGACAATTTGGGCTTTTCTGTTTCTATTTCCGGTGATTCCGCATTTGTGGGATCCTGGTTGGATCATTCCCCCTTGAGCGATCAGGGTTCGGCCTATTTGTTTTTGCGTAATGAAGGAGGAACAGACAATTGGGGTGAAAAAGGTAAGATCACCGCCAGCGATGCGGGCGGAGGAGATCGTTATGGTATTTCCGTATCGGTTTCAGGTCAATTTGCCATTGTGGGTGCATATCAATGGGGCGGACCCAGCGTGAACAACCAGGGTGCCGCCTACATCATCAGCGGACCGTATGACGGATGTCCCGACGATATTGACCTTTATTTGACGGCCAGCGGCATTGATTCTGTGGCCGCCAGTACCGTCGGGAACTGTTATTCTGACAACTGTGTCCTGACATTTTCGATAAGCGATTCCGTTTTCGCCTGTCAGGATACCGGGGCGAATCCCGTCCTGTTCATCACCACCGACCCCGGTGGCTATATCGATAGTTGTGACATCATCATCAATGTCTTCGACACCCTGTTTGCTTGCTGTACCGCTCCAAGCTTTTCGGGCGGTGGCAATAGCCTGGTCCTTTGCCCCGGTGCGGATACGGCCTTTGTCGGAACGCCTTCCGGTGCGGTGGACAGCCTTCAATGGCAGGTGTCGACCGATAGTGGGAGCATCTGGAATAATATTTTCGATGTCAACCTCAATTATACCGGTACCCAAACTGATACGCTCAGGATCATCAATACCCCAGTCTCATTCGACAACAACCTATATCATGCCATCGTCTTCGGCTGTGGTGGGCAGCAAGATACCTCGATCGCGGATACCCTTCGCATGGATTTTATCGAACCGAAAGCCCAGTGTATCAAGATCTTTGAAAGCCTTGATCAGTTCCAAACAAATGTTGACTCCTTCCTCGCGGCGGACGACGCGCTGGCACAATCCTTCCAACCGGGAATTACAGGAGAATTAACCCATGCCGAATTCATGCTTGGACACCAGAGTTCATCAACGGTCACCGTCCAGCTCCGAACCGGCAATCTGCCGAATTCGGGGACCATATTGGCAACCAAAACCATCGGGGTGGATACGAGTATTGCCCTTCGCGATATCCAATTTGAGCCGCCAGTGGCCGTTACCGCCGGAAACGATTACATCGTGACGATTGACGATGGGAATGATCCGGGCAGTGTGCTTGGTCAATATGACGCGATCAACACCTATACAAACGGCGCAATGTGGGTGCGCTCAGGCGTAAGCTGGGGATTTCCTGCTGGACCCTATGACATGGTTTTTAATACCTATGTCGCATTGCTTAGCGACAACGCCGATACACTTTATCTCAATGGCGGTGGCAATGCCGCAGTCTCCGTCACCGACATTGAAAACGGATCAAGCGATAATTGCGGCATCGATTCCACCTGGATTCTGACGACGAACTACACCTGTGCAGATACCGGCCAGAACGATATCACCATGGTTGTCCGGGATGAGACCGGGAATGTCGATTCCTGCACAACAAGAATCCTTGTGCTCGACACCCTTCCGCCTTCGATTACCTGTCCGATGAACGCAACTGCCTGGAACGACTCGGGTAATTGTGCCATTGCTGTACCGGCCATTGCGCCTTCGTCAGTGGCGGACAACTGTGCCGCAGATACTACCTACACCCTGGCCGGTGTGACCTCTGGTGCGGGAGCTGGCGATGCCAGCGGCTCGGTGTTCAACGTCGGTGTGACCACGGTAACCTACCGTTCAAGTGATCTCGGAAATCTCCAGGATTCTTGCTCATTCTCCGTCACAGTAATCGATTCCATTCCGCCGGAGATCTCAAATTGTCCTGCAAACCAGGTCATCCCGACTGACAGTGCAAATTGTTCACTGCCTGTTAGCTGGGCTGTGCCCGGGGCAGCAGACAATTGTGGCGTCATGGCATTCACGTCCACCCATGTTCCTGGAGACACCTTTTCAGTCGGGGTAGACACCGTTTGGTATATCGCAACCGATTCTTCCGGAAACGTTGACAGTTGTAGTTTTGCGGTGACAGTCCAGTCGGATTCGCTGGGACTCAACTTGACGGCAAGCCAGTTCAACTGCGGGTTCAACATCGCGTGCAACGGAGATTCCAATGCTTGGGTCGCAGCGGTGGTTTCCGGAGGTTGTCTTCCCTATACCTATCTCTGGAATTCAGGTCCGACAGGAGACACCTTGCAAAACGTGGGGGCGGGAGCCCATTGGGTGACCGTGACAGATGGTTTGGGCAATACCCTCAGTGACACGATCATCCTGACAGAACCCACCCCGCTGACAGCGGTAATTTCCGGAGATTCAATCCTTTGCCCCGGTGATAGCACCGCCAGCCTTTCTGTTGCAGTCAATGGAGGATGTCCTCCATACACTTACCTGTGGAACAGCGGCTTAACCACTGACACCGTTTCCAGCCTTCCTGCAGGTACCTGGTGGGTGGATGTAACGGACGCAAACGGCTGCGTGGTTTCCGACACCTTTACCATCGCCAACTTCGCTGCACCAGTGGTCAGTCTTGGCGCTGACACGACGATTTGCAACGGCGACTCGATCACCCTTAATGCTGGGACAGGCTTCAGCAGCTATGCCTGGTCAACGGGGGGCAGCGGGCCGGCCATCACCGTCAGCGCGGCCGGTAGCTATTTCGTCGATGTGACCGACACCAATGGCTGCGGCGCTTCCGACACCATGACTTTGGGCAACTATGTACCAGTGGTGGTGAACATTGGACCGGACACGACGATTTGCAACGGAGATTCGATCACCCTTAACGCAGGATTAGGCTTCAGCAGTTATGCCTGGTCAACGGGGGCCACCGGGCAGGCCATCACCGTCAGCACTTCTGGTACTTACTTCGTCGATGTAGCCGATGCCAATGGCTGCCCTGCAAGCGATACGGTCATTGTTGATACGGCCAGTGTACCTTTCCCGATCATCTCTCAGCCTGGGGGCAATGATCTATGTGTAAGTCCTACCGGAACTGGCTATACCTGGTTCCTCAATGGCAATCCGGTCACGGGTGCAATGGATTCTTGTTATACGCCGACTCAGAGTGGGAATTATTCGGTGACGGTGATATATCCCAACGGGTGTTCCGCTACCTCCCCCAATTACCTATTTACAGGACGCTCAGATGCGATCGAATATGCGATTAAGGTGTTCCCTAATCCTACAGAAGGGAGAATCAATATCCTCCCGGTCCAGGCGATCAACGAAGAGGTGGAAATTCGGGTACACAACATGCTTGGACAAGCGATCTATTTCCAAAAAATGGATGGACTGGTGAACAAGGTTGTCCTTGATCTCAATGCAGTCTCTGCCGGATCTTATTTGCTGACCGTCTCATCGGAAACAGGTAATTTCAAGAAGTTGATTCTGATTGAGCGCTAACGTGATTTTTGCTCTACAACACTACGAAAGTCCTTTGGCAGAAGGGATTATCGCGAGGGCATCAGTTTATTTATTACGCAATACACGCATGAATGCGAATCAGAGCCATTTTGGCACGAAGATCTTTTGGTAAATTCGGGATTCGCAAAGTGACTTTCCTGCCTGATTTTTCAATGCCCTTACCCTTTCCGCAATTGCTTTTTCATCGGGCGGACCTGCCTCCACACGCTTAAGCGAGAATGTCCCGAATGATCTTCAAATGATGTTGTGTATGGATAATAAGAAACCGCTTTGCCCGCTTGACATTCAGGTTCCCCAAATAAGGATGATGAAAAAAATGGTTTGCTGCTATAGCATCAAGCTCCCGAGTCTTAACTTTAGCATCGGCACAATGCGTCCGGAGGCTCTCCGCATTTACGATCCCGGAAGGCAGACCCTGTTGAGGGGCCTTTGCTCTTCCCCGTGGAAACCGACCTGCTTTCAGGAGAATAAACCTGGCCAGATTGATTCTCGGTTCATAGTCCGCAGGGTTCGATTTGGACAAGGCGTCGGTGATGCTCACCATTGCTATCAGGCAATGTTCAACATGCCAACCGACATTGACTTTTGAAACCCTGAGGTTTTCGTACTCATGGAAAGGGATATTTTCCTCCAGCTGTTTCAATAATTTTTCAAGCATCTTAAGAAGTTGTTTGTAAGTGACATATCATCCATGGATTTTAATCCAACGTGATCAGTAGGATCAGTTCTGGGTAAACTTCTTCCACTTCTTGATCGATGAGACCAATCCGCGTCGCTCGAAAGGGAACTCAGGTACACGCCGCTTCCGTCCTCTATGTACTGGCTGTCGCTGCTGAACCTCAAGGATTGGTCCTTGGTGTCCGTAAAAAATTGGGGCTAATCAAGAGTCATCATTTCTTCAGATCAACAAAGTACATGTTCATTTCCCCTTTCCCTTTGGCTTGGACCTTTCCACGATTTTCAAATTCAAAGTCCTGACTACTTTTCAAGAATTGAAAAGTTGCTTCACTGATATTTACCTTGCCTGCTTGCCCGGAACTTTCCATCCTACTGGCTGTATTCACTGTATCGCCCCAAATGTCATAGGAGAATTTTTTTACGCCAACAATTCCAGCCACAACTGGTCCGGTATGGATTCCAATGCGAATCTCGAAATAGGGATCGCCTGATTCCTCTTTTTTGGCCTTTCCTACTTCAATAAAATCTCGAATTTCCAGCGCTGCATTTACCACACTCTCTGGATTGGTTTTGTTCGGAACTGGTAATCCCCCCGCGGCCATATAGGCATCACCGATGGTTTTTATTCGCTCTATTCCATATTTATCGCAAATATTATCAAAGGCGGTAAAGCAGAGATGGATGTCCATTACCAGTTGTTCAGGAGAAATTTTTTCAGCGTATTGGGTAAATCCTTTAAAATCAGTGAAGAGAACGGTTACCTGGTCAATTAACTGGGCTTTTGCTTCGCCCTTTTGTTTCAGTTCTTTCGCCACCTCTTCCGGGAGAATATTGTGTAATAGTTCATCAGAGCGTTTTTTGCCCTTATAAATTGACCAGGCGAGGGCAATGAGCAGGATCCCACCAAGCCCCCCAAGCCCGAGGGCTAATCTCTGACGAGATATCCTGGCAGTATGTTTCTCAATTTCCAGGTCTTTTTCTGCTTCTTTTTTCAGAAAATCCAAACTATCGGCAAAGGCTTTTTTGTCAAATTCGTATTGGTACGCTTGATGGATCAAAGCCCGTTGATTTTCCTCTGCCCGGAGACTATCCCTTATACCGATGTATAATTGATACATTTCCAATGCAGGTCCGGGCATGTTGGCTTTATCATACGTCTCATAAAGGGCTTCCCCCGCATTGGCCAAATCTATGATTGAATTGGTCTCTTTTCCCAGCTTAACCGCTTTCCGCCCATATGCAATTGCTTTGTACGTTTGACCCTTTATATTATATGCCTGACCCAGATAATTGTAAATTAGGACAAGCATTTTTTTACTATCAATTTCCTCTCCGATCTCTTTTGAATCGTTGAGTACTGCAATTGCCCGATCAATTTCATTTTGCTTTAAATTAGTTTTTCCGATACCAATTCTTGTTCCGCACATCCTCCATTTATTTCCGGATGAGTCAGCTCTGACCAAAGCATCCGAAAAGTATTTTAAGGCATTTGTGTAATCATCCTCAAGATAATATGAATCTGCCAATTGATATAATCTCCCAGCTAGTGTCCCATTATCACAGGATTGCTCACAAAGTTCCACTGCTTTTAAAAAATGGTACCTGGCCTCCTTCTGATCATTTTGGAGAGAATATACATCTCCGATTAAGGAATTTATACTTGACTGCCCTTCCAGATCTCCCTCCTTTTCATAAATCTTCAAGGCCCTCGTGTAATAGGATATAGCCTCCTTGTGAGCTCCAAGTCTATAATTGCAGACGCCAAGGTTTCTATAGGCAAGGGCCAGCGTCGTGGTTTCTCCGGTTTTTTCACGAAAAGCCGCCACAACTTCATACCCTTCTTTGGCAGCCTGATAGTTTCCCAGCCCCATTTGTGCCCAAGCATTGGCTCCTTTTGAGGTCATTTCCATTTTTTTATCACCAAGCTGCACAGCCGCAGCCTCTGCTTTATCGTAACATTCAATGGCAGTTTGAATGTCCCCCTTTCTCTTATAGGCGTTACCTAAATGGATGTATGAGAGGCTTTGATCCTCTATAATATTGTGACTATCTCTAAGTGCAATTGCTTCATTGATTAACGCAATCGCTTTTTCCAGCTCACCTTTTTTAGAGTAACCATTACCTATGTTTCCGATTTCAAGAGCAATTCCTTTTTGGTCGCCAATACCTTCATATATCACCTTTGCTTCCTGCAATAATTCGATCATTTCGTCGTAGCCTCGCCAATAAAAATGCGCGTATCCCTTGAGATGCAAAGCTTTGGCCATCCAGATCTTATTTCCCCTTGTTTCTGCAAACACAAAGAGCGTCTGTGAAAGCAATAGCGCGCTATCGAGATTTTGCTTGTGATATCCTTCTTTAACCAATTGGTAAAGTGCTTGCATTCGCAAAGTATCCGGATGCGATGAGTCTTCCCAAGCGTGTTTCAATGAGTCGAGCTTACTTTGAGAAAACCCGGTCGATGGAGTGAAAAGAAGTAGAAGAAGAATCACCCCAGTCAAAGACCAAGCGCAAAGCAATCGCCATCGGAAAAGGATGTTTTGGAAGCGGGTACTCATTTTCATGTGATCAATTGTTTCTCAGGATTTTGACCTCTGCCTTAAGTTCTTCGACCATCTTCATCAAAGAGGCAATGGTTTCCTGTTGCTCTTGCACTGACTTCACCAGAAGCGGAGTCACTTGCCCATAATCAACTCCCCAGGGATCCGTATTCGGATCATCTCCTCCGGAGCTTACCGCTTCGGGATAGTGCTCATGGAGCTGCTGTGCGAGGAAACCAGTATGGGTCCGGCCTAGATCATTTTTGAAGCTGTAATCCACGACCTGAATCTTCAGCAGTTGATCCAGTCCAAATTGGCTGGGCTTGAAATTGGTTTTCAGACGGCGGTCAGAAGTGGTATTAAAACTCACCGTATTTGAGCTGCTTTGACGGACTGATCCGATTTCACCATTGTTTGGGCGGTGGAAGGAAATGAGTCGGTTGTTTTGAGTTTGTGT
This sequence comes from uncultured Bacteroidia bacterium, assembly GCA_964352215.1. Taxonomy (GTDB): domain Bacteria; phylum Bacteroidota; class Bacteroidia; order J057; family JADKCL01; genus CAWUKT01. The sequence continues at coordinate 16,264 of CAYGRE010000093.1, read as the reverse complement.
ATTCTCTCCTCCTTTAATCGACAAGACATTGGCCCAGGCCGCATTTGCAGGGTTATCAATTCTAGTAACAAAATTGCTGCTCGACCCTCCGCCACTGGCGCTGCGAACAACTTGCAATGGATAAGCTGGATTCGTGGTTCCAATCCCAACATCGCCGTCCGAATCGAGCATAATTCCTGAACTCCCGTTTGTAACCAGGTGGATTTCATCAGCCGCTCCGTAATTCCCATCGTCTCCGATGGTGATCAGGCTAGATGCACTTCCCCGTTCCCCTTGTGCTTCAATGGCATTCGTATAAACCCAGGGAGTGGTTAGGAATCCAAGGCCGTTGGCGTTTGAGGTGCCCTGGCCAGTACTTTGGTTGCCAACTGCGATATTTCCGATTACCGCAATGCTGTCTACATCCAGGTTAGCGGCGGGACTTGTGGTTCCAACCCCAAGGTTTCCATTTACAGCTAAGATGTCATTGGCGAAGTCTCCCCAGATCAGTGGCGTGGCGGAGTTCGTGTTCTCGATGTACAGTAGATTGCTGTTCAGTTCATTCATTCCCGCCTGGTAGCCGAGCATTACATTCCCGGTTTGGCTCTGGTTGTTGGCACCTTTTCCTGCTTCATAGCCTAGAAAGGTGTTGTTGTTCCCTGTTTGGTTATGGTTACCGGCATTGTAACCGATTCCCGTATTGTGAAGCCCCGTGGTGTTGTCTGACAGGGCAAAACTGCCCATTGCGACATTGAAATCACCCTGGGTGTTAGATTGAAGCGCATTGGCTCCAAATGCGGAATTGTCCGCTCCGGAGGTATTGGCCCGCAGTGCTGAATAGCCGTAGGCTGCGTTGTAGGAGCCGTTTGTATTCCCGTCCATGCCAAATGCTCCCACCACCGTATTATACAGCCCCGATGTATTCGCCTTAAAGGTCTGGTATCCGATTGCGACGTTGTTGCTACCGCTGACATTGGTTTGCCCGGCCTCGAAACCTACAAAAACATTTCGGTTCGTAGTCAAATTGTCGTTGGCACCGGCTTTCTCCCCCACAAAAACGGATTGCCCGGAGTTCAGGACTTCCAGTCTGGGACTGTCCATGCGGAAATACTCAGTGCCCCCCATATCGAAACGAATGATGTCTTCGTCTGGATTTTCCTCAACCTGGATCCGGGTGTCCTTGTCCGTATCCGCAATGCCCGTGGGACCGTCCACCCATGCCGTCTGCCCGGTGCCGTCCGTTCCAAGCACCTGTCCAGCGGTTCCGTCCGAGTCAGGGAATACGTAATTGTCCCGTACACCGAGCGTCCCGTATATCTTCAATGAATCATTTGCGAAATCACCCCAGATCAAAGGAGAGGAAGAGTTGCTGTTTTCAATATACAGGAGGTCGCTCCCTCCTTCATTCCTGCCTGCATTATATCCGAGAAATACATTCCCCGAATAATCTATTCCTACAGAACCACCACCTGCTTCATACCCGAGCAGGACATTCCTGTCTCCTCTGTTGTAATACCCGGCATTTCCACCAATCCCGATGTTGTACAGGCTGCTGTCTACGCCATTCAATGCGCGTTCTCCGATTGCGATGTTATGATTACCATCCTTATTGTTTAACAATGCACCGTAACCAATGCCGACATTGTCATGTCCACTGGTATTGGAGGTAAGGGCCAATGGACCCAGGGCAACATTCCGATATCCGGGATTGTTGGAGCGTAAAGCTTCCAATCCCACTGCCACATTTTGGGTGCCGGTGATATTGTTCCTTCCTGCCTGATGGCCAACGAAAACATTTTGGTTGAAACCCAAATCGTCATTTTCACCTGCAAAATTTCCAAGGAAAACTGATTGGCCAGTACTGATTACCTGTATCCTTCCGGCATCCAACCTAAAATATTCCGGACCTCCAATCCTGAACCGGATCAGGTCTTCGTCGGTGTTGCGTTCAACTTCGATTTTGGTATCCTGATCTTGATCTTCGATGATGGAGAGTGTATCGGCATTGTATCCGCTCAGGTCAACAGAGCCACCATTGGTGAGGAGGAGCGTGTCGTTTGTAAGGCTCAATGCCTGCAATTCATTGTTCGGATCCGCATCGGCATCATTGACATTGTCAACTGCGTAAGCAGAAAGATCAACCGAATTTCCATCCTGGATGATTAGAGAATCATTGCTGATGCTGATGGTTTGATCGTCCGTATCGGTATCGTCGAGGTAGGGGCTTAGGTCAACGGCGTTGCCATCGGTGATCACCAGAGAGTCATTGTTGATGCTCAAAGTCTGATCGTCCGTATCGGTATCGTCGAGGTAGGGACTCAAGTCAACGGCGTTGCCGT
>CAYGRE010000093.1:0-13846 GCA_964352215.1 uncultured Bacteroidia bacterium | reverse complement strand
TGATCGTCCGTATCGGTATCGTCGAGGTAGGGACTCAAGTCAACGGCGTTGCCGTCTGTAATGGAAAGGGAATCATTGGAGATGCTGAGGGTTTGGTCATCCGTGTCAACGGTGCCTGGAGGGAGCACGATATTATTTCCGCTGCTGATATTAAGGGTGTCACCGGAAAGGCTCAAAGTTTGCAATTCGTTGCCGGGATCGGGATCGGCATCGTCCACTGCGTCCAACTCCACCGTCTTGGCGTGGAGTGCGTATGGCACTGAAATGAGCTGCTGCGTACCCATCACCGTATAATTGGATCCACCAGTCTCGTCCAGCTCGATCTCGATGAAATGGCTGTTGCTGCCCCAGTCAATATTGGCAAAGGTGCCGCTGACCACGGTCCCGGTCCCAATCTGCAGGTTCACCAGACCGAAACCGTTGGTCGTGGCGGAATGGGTCTCGCTGTACACCGTGGTGCCGGTGGCTGAGCCTTGCAGGATGGTCATCCGGAAACTGACTGCTTGGTTGGGCAGGACGTTGCCACCGACATCGCGGACGACAGCCTGGTAATTGAAGGATTCGGGGGATTGTGCATGGAGTCCCAGAAGCGTTAGCCATGTGAGCGCCAAAAATAACAGTAGCTTTTTCATGAAGAGATCGAAATGAGATTAGCGGATAATTTTGATGCGGAAGTTTTTGCCGGTATTGGTTTCCGGATGAAGCACCTGAAGGATATATTCGCCCTGTGTGATCGCACCCAGGTCAAAGCTGGCCTTTCCACCTTGTAATGCCCCTTTTTCAAGGACCAATTGGCCCATCATGTTGACCAGTCGGAAGTCCAGCAAGGCATTGGCGTCCGCCCATTCCGCCTGAATGTAGGCCGAGGTCGGGTTGGGAAACACCTGGATTTCGTATTCAGGTCCTGCTTGCGCAAGGCCCACAACCGTCAATTGCGTTTGGTGAAAGCCCTGCGTGACCACATTGCCGCCGGCAGATTGCGTTTCGATCACGGCTTCGCCGATGGTCCAACTTACTTGCGCGTTGGGCGCGATGAAATGATTACCAGAGTTTGCAAGCGCCTCAGGGACAGTGCTTTGGCACGGTGCCGTCAGGCAAAATCCGGAAATAAGGAGGCACAAGAAAATCCTTTTCATTTCGATGAAAATTTTGGTTGATGAGCTTACAAACGGGAGAATAACATCTAACGATTCTTCCGCAATCGTTGTTGATGGTTCAAAACTACGGAGAATTCGAGCGCTAGTAAATTGACTTAAGGCAATTTCGGTCTATCTGCAATTCTTCTTCTGATCCTGGAAAGTGAAAAAGGGGTAACGCCCAGGTAGGAAGCGAGGTGTTTCATAGGAATTCGTTGGGCCAGACCCTTGTTGTTCTCGATGAACTTGAGGTAGCGTTCTTCCGGGCTCAATGCAGTAAAAGACTCAATCCTTATGATGGCATCCATCAACATAGATTCAAGCGCAGTATTATAGGCGCGCGCAAGCGGCAAATTCTTCTCTGCCAACTTTTTAAAAGTTTGAAAATCGACCTCCACCAGCCAGGAATTTTCCAGCGCTTCCACTTCCTCGACTGCAGGCTTTCTTGAAAACATCCAATGAGGCGATCCAATGAATTCTCCTTCCTTCCGAAACAGGACTGTTTTCTGATCTTCCTCCACTAGATGGTAAGCCCGCACCAATCCCTTGATGATAAGCGCAGCTTTGGGGTTTTTTTCGCCCTTTTTGATCAACAATTCTTTCTCTTTTAGGCTTATTATTTTGGTTTTGGAAACCAGTTTGGCGATGTCTTGAACATGAAGGAGAGGGAATATTTTTTTTACATAATTGAAAAGATCGAATTCCATTCGCGTGTTTTCTTTTAAGGTAGGAAATAATTTCAGTTTTTACTGAAAACGAGGGAATACCAAAGAAGAGGCGTGAGTATTCACTTTCCGATACAGGATGTGAAGTTCAAACCATAACCTTTGAATATCAAGTCATTACAAAAAGCAAAGAAACTAATTAGGCCCGTTATTTTCGGCGTGCCTTACTCTAATGTTTGGTCAGGAGCTGGAAATCGATTGCACAATGCCTAATTCAAGAAGAAAAATACCTGATTCAAGATCTCGATATTAAATTTAATGTGCTTTTGCCAATTTGCAGGTTACAAAATGTTTTACGTGCATGAAAACTGAATTTGAAATTATACCTGGTCAAAAATCCATCGAAAATTCGAATTTGTTCCTAAGATCTCTCTGGGCAAAAATCAGGAAAGAGTTCGGAGGATGTTCTTGGCAATTCAGCCCAAGGACCCAAAGGAAGGAAAACCTAATCTACCTTGGACAATTCTCAACCAAATATGGGGATTTTGATACAGTTGAAGTTTGGATCAAATATGAGCAAAAGGGAATCGCAAAACGAATAATCTTCAATAGTCGCCAAAAGGATATCTCTAAATTGGAATCGAGGCTAAAATCGCTAAATCCTGATCCTCGCGCTAATACTGAAAGATCATATCTCTCATGCATCTTTGAATCAAACTATCCTGTCTCAGGATATCGATATGAAGCATTTTCAATTGGACAGATAAATCCTAAGCAAAATGAAATCAAGATTCTGGTCGAAGGTTTTGACCGAGAAGACAAGCTCTACGTTGCAAAACAAAAGTTTAATACAATATTCGATATCCTAGCCTCTACCATTGGGGTTGCTTGCCGTACTGTAACGAGAGATGAATTACCTGCGAGTTTTGAAGCTCCAACTCAACAGAATATTTACAGCGATGATTTAGTTTTTTCAATTGATGAAGACTTTCTAGTCAAGGATGGTAATGTTTACTTTCCTAGGAAGATTTTGGGAATCATTGGCGATCTCATCCAGGAAAAAGAGATCCCTGAAAAGGTTCAGATGCTCATCGCTGCAAGCAAGCTATATCATTCTGCGTTAAAGCTAGAAACTGTGATGTCGGTTATGATGCAAAACGAGATCGACTTCTACGAATTGCTCGTGACAAAATACATGTCTTCATTGGAAGTCTTATCTTACTCCCCCAGCGACGTTAGCAAATGCGATAATTGTGGTCAAAATATCTATTCAATATCCAAAAGAGTGAAGGATCTATTGATCTTAGTTTTCGGAGAGAATAACTTGATAGTAGGTCAACTGCATTCTCTTTACGGGGATCGATCAAAGTTTCTCCATACTGGTAAGTATTTATCCAATCGGGCTTATTTAGGTACAACAATTCCCCAATTGACCAAAACTGGCGACTTGGTCCAGCATCAATTCAAATATGAATCTGGCTTCGTCAAATACTCTGTGGGACAATGCTTTGAACACTTCGTGAAGGAACTCGATTGAGGATGATTCTGAGCGTCGCCCAATATCCGTTAGCTACGATCAGATCTAAATTAAGGATTTTATTAGCTTTCTTCTGATACTCTCTCTCCGTACTGCATATTTATTAAAATCTGATTACTACATCGAGGAAGTTGATCGCATGATTACTATTATGGATCATGACTGGAATAAGCACTATTATCTAGTGGAGGAATCGTTCGATGCGGAATTCACTTTTAAATTCTCTATAAAAAAGGAAGATGTGAGCATTAGGAGGTTTAGATTCGAATTAGAACGCCCTCTGATCGAAAGGTTGGAGATACTCGAAAAGAAAAGCACCCGAAAATAAAAACCTGACTTACAGAACCTTGAGCTATAGAACCAGAATCCGAGGTACAAATAAGGTACAATATAACAGTCAACATCGATCAATTTGGGATACAATACCCATAGTCGATTCCATTGGAACCAATAGGATTGCAAAAAGCAGCCAAAAGTGCTGACTGAATAAAAATGAGACCGTTTGGTTGATTGCATGATATTTTGGTATCCAATAGAGCAAGAATCCGTATATTATGATACATGAGGGAGATTGAACAGGATTTCATTATCGACAGGCTAACAGATTCGATACTAAACCGAATATCTGGGGATAGCTTTCAAACTGAGATTTCCACACTCAAAAAGGTTGACCTGAAATCGGTAACGGGTAATATGGGGTGGAATTTTAGTTGGGGATCTGAATTCGCCAATCTCGCCCGTGAGGTTTATAAGTTGACCATCATCAACAACCCACATGTCATCCAGGGTCTGGTCAGTGTAACGGTCGAATCGGATCACATTTTTATGAACCTTCTGGAAAGTGCTCCCTTCAACATTGGCGAAAATAAATTGTACGAAGGGGTTGCTGGGAATTTAGTAGCCTATGCATGCAAACGATCATTTCAACAAGGGTTTGATGGCTTCGTCGCATTCACCTCAAAAACTCAATTAATCCAGCATTACCAAAGAACGCTCGGAGCGATCCTGATCGGTAATCAACGAATGATCATCGATTCTGAATCTGCTGAGCAATTGGTTATCAAATATTTTAAGACTTAATAGCTATGGGACATATCAAAGAACCAAAAGGAGTAGATTTCATCATTGAAAGCCCTCCGCTATCAGAAAAGGAAAAAAAGGAAATCTCCGATTTCATCAAGAAACGGAAAGCGGAATTAGAGAAGAAAAGAAAGTCGGGAAAGAAGGCGGGGTGATTCGGCTATTGCATTCTTTTTCAATTTCTACTTTTACTTGTCCTAAGATTTAGGGTGCACACATGTTGGAAACACGGAAGTGGGCCTATTAAAGGAATATAACGAACTCCCAGCTTCTTCAATCTATGCATTCAAGGGAAAAGTTGATGGAAAACTAACATGTCTCCGACCCTATTGCTTGTATACTTCTTCTACTTCATTGGTGACCACAGATTTGACTTTTTCCCAGCTCAAATCGACGATTGAGATCGGGTCAAACTCCTGTTCTGCATCATCGAAGAAGCAGAGGCTCTTGAGAATATAAAATGGGAGTTCCTTCTTTGTTTTCTCCTTGTGAAAAGATTAAATTTCGGTCAGGGAAAAATGATCCAGTAGCACTGCGATGTCAAAGAAGTCTTTTTTTGATCCACGGTTAGCTACGGCGATGATTTTCATCGCAGCAATATCCTCCAACGTTGCCATTCTGATCCCTTCCGCTTCTATAATTGGCCTTTTGAGTGGGTACGGAAAGCGAAGAATATCCACTTTAACTTCTCGGATTTCGAATGCATAAAAGTAGCCCTGCTCGGATAGTGGCGTTGCATCTTCAGCGAGCTGAGATAAGAACTGATTTCTATCTGGCAATTCGTCGCCAAATAAATCCAGATCAACTGAAATTCGATGGCCAAGCTGAAGAGCGAGTGCCGTACCTCCCCTCGTTGGTTGAAGCAAGCGATGGCAACCCCATCAACTTTTTCAGTAAGGCCAGAGTTCCCGGATAGACTGCGGAACGTTGTAGAACCTGAAGGATTCTTTGGGGACGTGATAAACAGTACACAAAAAACTAAGGGTTCGATGATCCAGGAAACGAACGCTTTGCATTTCTCTCAAGATTCTATCTTGGCCATAGTAATTCTGGATTTGCCTGACCTCCGCGAGTGTACCACAAGTCAAAACTCGCTCGATCACTTTTCGAGCGTGCTTCTCGTAGTCGACGTTATCGGGATTGGTATCCCAAAAGAGATGTTTGCCTAATTTCATCTTCTTACAGATACGGAATTCGAACGCGAGTTGTTGCTCTTTGGATTTGGTTGTTACCCGAGTAACGAATGAGTAACATAAACCTATTGAAAATTGGATTTTGACAGCTCAAAAACGCTCCTCTAAGCGAATAAGGCATTTTTGATTGGTCATATTTCCCAATACAGGATGTGAATTCCATCCTTAAACCACTCGTAATCGGGGATCTTCCAATCGTTGAGTAACTATTTAGAAACGAAAACATTTTCCCCTACCCCTCAATGCAATTCCACTTTAGTAGGAGAAAAAATGCTAAATTTAATCAATGAGCAACTCCCCCAATATGCCACTGGATGTCCCAATCGATAAATTGACCAATTCGATTGAGAACAGTTTTACGGGGGAAGTTTTTGATACTATTGTCACCCGACTAGGAAAAGAAAACTCTGAAGATATTGTGCCCGCTGAATGGGTATTCGACTGGATGGCTGAATTTGAGGATGAGGAAAACCTGATCTACAAATTGACAACGGAAAACAATCCCCAGATCATCCATGGTTTGATTTGCCTGCAAGACAAGCAAGATCATATCTTCATCAAACTAGTTGAAAGCTCGAACTTCAACAAAGGAAGGAACAAGGTCTACCTGGGAGTAGCAGGAAATTTGTTCGCCTACGCTTGCAAGCTTTCTTTCGATAATGGCTTTGAAGGCTATGTAGCTTTTGATTCAAAGAGTTCATTGATCGAGCACTACGAAAAGACACTCGGGGCAATTCATTTCCGTGGATTGCGTATGTATATTGAGACCACTCAAGCTGAGAAATTGGTAACCAAATATTTTGGGAGGAAATAAAATGGGAGTTGTAAAAGAGCCAAAAGGAGTAGACCTGACTGTAAAATCTGAACCTTGGGACGAAAAGGATCTCAAGGATTTTCGGGAATTGATGAAGCGGCAAAAGGCGAAACGGAAGAAGGCTTTGGAGTCGATGGAAGAGGAAAGCAAAAAGGCATCAAGTGAAGTGTAGATAATTCGATTGGGCTATCTCCAAACTCTCCATTAAGATCATTCTTTGGGGGTTAGAAACCCATGTTTATTTGATTCATACTATTCTCTTAGATCCAAGATCGTCCACACAGGGCAAAAATTGAAATCAGAAAAACTTTTTTCTGATGTCAACGATAAGGACATAGAAAAAGAATACATCAATCGGTTAGGCATTTTACAACTTGGAAAACTTGCAATTATGAACTGGTTGCTCGTCAATAAATAATTTTGATACAAGGTGGCCTTGAATATGTCAAAAAGCACTGCCCGCAATTGAATCTCTCCCGCTACTTCCCGATACAAAACTTACTAAAGATATTCCCCAACACCTCATCCGTGGTGATCTCACCGGTGATCTCACCGAGATAATGAATCGCATGGCGAATATCAAGCGCCACCAGCTCCTGGGTCACTCCCAACTCAATCCCTTCCTCCGCCTCGCCCAGCGAGGCCCCGGCCTTCCGCAAGGCCTCGTAATGCCGCACATTTGAAATGATCACGGAGTCAGAATCCACTGACAAAACCCCACCTGCCTTCACCAAGGCAGCCTTCACTTCCTCCAACCCCTCTCCTCCCCGATTCGCAGCCAAGCGAATATGCCCTTCAAGAATTCCGGCACCAGGAATTCCCTCCCCCGCCAACAAATCAACCTTATTCGCCAGCACCACCACCTCCAGCCCCTCCCGCGCCAGCGCGGCCAAATCCTGCTCCACCTCCTCCAATGTCGTCTCCACCACATCATACATGTACAACAGCACCGAAGCCCCCGCCACCTTTTCATACGTCCGCTCCACCCCGATCGCCTCGATCTTATCCGTCGCATCACGGATGCCAGCAGTATCAATCAACCGGAAGTTCAAGCCTTCCAGTACAATATTTTCCTCGATCGTATCCCGGGTCGTCCCGGGAATATCACTCACAATCGCCCGCTCCTCCCGCAGCAAAGCATTCAGCAACGTCGATTTGCCAGCATTGGGCCGTCCTGCAATCACGGTCACAATCCCCTCCTTGATCGCATTGCCCAGGCGGAAAGTCTCCGCCAACGAACCCGCCAAACGCCGAATCCGGCGCACCAACTCCAGCAATTCCCCACGCTCCGCAAACTCCACATCCTCCTCCGCGAAATCCAGCTCCAACTCCAGCAATGAGGTGAAGTGCAACAACCGGTCCCGCAAACGTCCGATCTCATCCGAAACGCCCCCCCGCATCTGCCGCATCGCCAACTCATGGGACCGCGAAGAAGTAGAAGCGATCAGATCAGCTACTGCCTCGGCCTGGGCCAGGTCCATGGCCCCATTCAAAAAGGCCCGCTGGGTGAACTCACCCGCCTCAGCCAAACGCGCCCCCAAACCAGCGAACAAACTCAAAGCCTCCCGTAAAATAAAAGGGCTTCCGTGGAAGGAAACCTCACAAACATCCTCACGGGTAAAGGACCGGGGACCACGAAAAACGGAGACCACCACGTCATCGAGGAGGTCTCCGTCTTTTAGGATTTGCCCGTAGTGCAAGGAATATCCCCTGGCTTGGGCGATATTTTTTGAAAACACCTGGTCGACGAGATCAACCGCATTGGGGCCGGAGAGTCGGATCAAACCGATCGCACCCAAGCCGGGAGGGGTCGAAATAGCGACGATCGTGTCTGCTAGCTGCATTAGCGGCCGCCGCCCATTTGCATCAATTCTTCCTGGGACATTTCCTTGTAACCCTCAGGAATGGTCAGATCAAACAGGTCATCACTCAAGCCGCTGGTCTTGACTTCCTTGGCTTTCATCTTCATGAGATTCCCATCTTCATTGACTTCCATTTCCAAGGGAAAGCCATTGATACCCTTGTAAGAATACCCCTGGGCGCTGGCAATTGGCTTGATCTTGGGGGAATACCAAACTTCATACTCCTGGCCATCACCGTTGTCAACAAAGGCTTGCTTACAAGTATAACCAGCGATCTTTTTGGTCTTGCCGGTCTCTCTGATATTCGGCTCAGGACCGTCTTCCTGGTCAAATTCATCTTCGCCCATCACCATGGCCATTTTCATGCCCATCATATCCATCAGGACAACCCCTTCTTTGGCTTCATCGTTTACGATTGCAGTAGTGGTCATCATATTCATATTCATGAATACACGCGCACTCCTTCCTTTAAAAGACATGGTCATTTCCGCTCCCTCCATCATGGCCTTTGCCATCGGGTCCATATCCGCCCCGGAAAAATCAAGATCATAAGTGATCTCACACTCAGACATCTGGGCCTGGGTGGAAATACTGGCTCCCATAAGGAGGAACAAAAACAGCGCGAAAAATTTAGTTTTCATGTAGGTTAATTAAATGAGATGTTTACAAAGTTATGTAAAAATTACCTCCTGCCGCATATTGATCTTACCCACATCCTAAACCCTTAGCAAATGGGAAAAAATCCGCATCTTTGGCCGAATAAATGAGTGCAATCCGAAAACTTGCCAGTCAGACCGCCATCTATGGGCTGTCTTCCATCATCGGCCGTCTGGCGGTTTGGGGACTCACTCCTATATATACCTCCCGCCTGGGCATGGATGAATACGGGATCTTCTCCGATCTCTATTCATTTGTCACCTATTTCCTCGTGATCCTGACCTTTGGCATGGAGACCAGTTTCTTCCGCTACTCCTCCGACAACCACAAGGATTTCCGCCCCTACGCCCAATCCTTCATCTTCGTCACCGGACTCTCCCTGGCTTTCCTCTTCCTCTTCGGATTCGGCCACCAGGGATTCGCGAATGCCCTCGGCTACAGCGACCGCTCCAACCTGGTGCTCATGGTCGTCCTCATCATCTTCCTCGATGTGGTCGCCGCCATGCCCATGGCCAAGCTGCGTTACGACGAGCGCCCCATGGTGTTTGCCTTCATCAGCCTCCTGAGCATCTTTATCAATATCTCCCTCAATATATTCTTCATCGTCATCCAGGGCCAAACCGAGGCGGAATACATATTTATCTCCAACCTGATCGCGTCTATCATCAAGGTTTTTCTCCTTTTCTTTTTCTCCCTGCCCATCTCCAACTTCGTCAAAAAACTGGGCCGCTTCGGAGCCAAATTGGGCAGCATAAATATCCTCCCGGAACGCTTCCTCATCAACAAAAAGATGATGAAGTCCATGGTCAACTTTGGCCTCTTCATCATGCTGGCCGGCTTGTTTGGCATGATCAACCAGTACAGCGATGTCAATTTTATCCGTCGCGTCTGGGGGGATGAACCGAGGGACTTTGGGATATTGACGCTGAATGGGAAAGAAATGGCCGGGATATTCGCGGCAAATAAGAAACTGGCTGTATTTATCCTGCTCGTCACCCAGGCCTTCCGCTACGCCGCAGAACCCTTCTTTTTCCGGCAAGCCAAAGAAAAGAACTCCCGAAGAACCTTTGCCAGGGTATTCCACTATTTTATGCTCGCCGCCCTGGGAATGTTCCTGTTGGTCAGTTCATTTTCCTACGAATTTGTATCCATCAAGATCGCCGGAGTCTACATCATCGCCGAACCCTATTGGGTAGGTCTGGATGTAGTTCCCCTCCTGCTCTTCTCCTTTGTGCTTTGGGGGGCCTATATCAACATCTCCATCTGGTTCAAATTGACCAAGCAAGTACGTTTTGGAATTTTCTTCTCTGGGGTGGGCGTCCTCATCGTGGCCATTCTCAACTTCATCCTGATCCCCTCTTTGGGCTATATCGGTGCCGCCATCGCTATGACCGCCTGCTACTCTGTGATGACCTTACTCGTTTACACCACCGGACAAAAATACTATCCTATTCCCTACAATATCCCACGCATTGCCATCTATACAGGCATGTTTGTGGCCGCCTATTTTGTCAACGATGCTTTGGGTCGGGGAGCCGTATTCTCTGGGGTATTTTTTCAGAAATTCGGGATTTGTGTGCTGACTTTTGGGGCCATCTTCGCCCTGGAAAAATTCATGCCTCCGAAATGGAAGCAGGTGGAAGCTGCCCAAAAGCCGACCGATGGAGGTGGTGCCAATAGTGCTGTCCGCAGACCGAAAAACTCATCTGCAAAGAATATTCAAAAGGAAAGCAAAGAAGCTCCCGACAAGGATGATTCGGGAAAGAATGAAGCATCAGGAGAAGACTCCGATATAGACACGCCTTCCGGATCGGATTCAACCAAGGGAGATTCCCCCTCCTAGGCCTCACCCTCAGGGGCTAATCCGGCAAAACTCCACTTCGGAAAATCAATAATCGTCGTCGTCCTCTTCCCCGGAGGCCTGATTGCCACGTGGGTCGACTCCTTCTACACACATGATGTATTCGATCCCGGGAGCAGCCTGCATATTGGGAATTCCAACCGTAGTCTTGCCATCCCCACCATAATTATTGCCCATTACCTGAGCCAGTACTTGATATTTATCCGCGGCCAGCACCCGACCATCACAATAAATCCAGCCCTCGGGCAACTCCTGCCCCACGAACAAAGTAATCTGGGAAATCAATCCTCTGAAATCACCTTCCCTGTCCGCCGGTTCCTGGGTGCAAATCACATATCTCCCTGCGGGAGGGGCAGGAAAATGAGGCAAGCCAAAGGTTTGCTTCCCATCTCCACCAAAACGATCGCCCAGCAATGCCCCCAATTCGGGGTGGTCCGCGACTTGTAAAACATCTCCTTCACAAAAAACCCATCCAGACGGGGGGGTATCGCCCAGCACCATCTTGATCATACCTATTATTCCATCCATTTTGTGAAATTATAGATTTTCTCGAATTATTGAAGGATTACCTGCCAAACCTGAATTCGACATTTTATATCTTCCCCCCATGAACTACCTGCAAAAGCGGATTCAAAGCTTCGGGTATGCCTTTAAGGGAATTGCCACCCTGATCCGCACCCAACCACACGCCAAAGTTCACGCCCTGGCCACCCTGATCGTCATCGCTGCCGGCTTCCTGGTCGAAGTGAATCGCATGGAGTGGATTGCCCTCACCCTCGCCATCGGGATCGTTTGGATCAGTGAAGCGGTCAATACCGCCCTTGAGTTCCTTACGGACCTGGCATCGCCGGATTACCACCCCCTGGCAGGTAAGGCCAAAGATGTAGCTGCGGGTGCGGTATTGCTGGCTGCCGTTTTAGCTGTGGTTGTCGCGGGCATTGTCTTTGTTCCTTATGTGTTGCCGCTTCTCTTGTAAAAAATTAGCAGAATCAACGACACAAATGCTATATTTGTGAAAATATCACAAATTAGAACATTGTGCTTATAGAATTCAGCATAGAGAACTTCAGATCGATTGCAGACTTGCAAACAATCAGTTTCATTGCAAGCCCAATTTCCAGCAGAAACCCACAGTTGGATAAATCAAATGTCCACCATTCTGATACTGGAGTTGATCTGGTAAGGAGTATAGCCCTTTATGGCGCAAACGGAAGCGGGAAAAGCAATCTGTTTAAAGGTATCACTGCCATGTTGCATATCATCAGAGATAGCATGGCCAAAGATGATATTCTTGAAAGAGGAATTCGGCCATTCATGCTCCAAGAAGAAACCCGGGTTTCTCCTACCTATTTTCAACTCCAATTTATCGTAAATGGATTACGCTACCGGTATGGATTCGAAGCAGACCAGACTAAAATCAGAAGCGAATGGCTATTCGGACCAGCTGAAAAAAAAGAGACCTTTTATTTCACACGCGAAGACCAAGATATTCAGGTCAATAAAAAATATTTTAAAGAAGGGATTGGCTTGGAATCAAAAACGAAGGAATCTAATCTATTCCTCAACGTAGCCGATGCTTTCAACGGTGATGTTTCAAAGTCCATCAAAAACTATTTTAAGAGAAAGCTCAAAGTCATCAGCGGGTTATCAGATCGTCATTTTCGTGACTATTCACTCTTGATGTGCAATTTTGAGTCCACAAGGCAACAATTGTATAGATTTCTGGAATTGGCTGATCTGGGAATTGAAAAGATCACCACTAAAAAGGAAGATGGGACTGCTCACAATTTGGGTGAGGACTTATTAGACAGATCAGAATTGAGAAAAGTGAAACTATACACCCATAGAAGAGTATACGACCAATCCGGAAACCCAAGTTCCTTTCAGGAATTCGATCTTGACCATGATGAATCAGAGGGTACTGTAAAAATCTTCAATCTTGCTGGCGCAATTCTTTTAAGCCTTGAGGATGGATCGACCTTATTCATTGATGAATTCGACGCCCGCCTCCACCCCATCATCACCCGGAGGATCGTTCAAATGTTCAACTCACCGGAATTGAATCCAAAGGGGGCTCAATTGGTTTTTGCAACCCATGACACCAACCTTCTGGACAAAGACCTCTTGCGCAGGGATCAAATCTATTTTGCAGAGAAGGATTCCAAAGGGAAATCATATTTTTACTCTCTTTACGATATCAAAGGAGTCCGAAATGATGCTTCTTTTGAAAAGGACTATATCAAGGGAAAATATGGCGCCATCCCGTTCTTAGGAGACTTTAACACACTTCTTGATGTCGAAAAAGCCACTTAAAAAAGGAGATAGAAAGAAGGCAAGCAAGCCCAGTTTTCAAAGGCACTCTACGATGAACTCCTTCCCTACCAAAGTATCGCACTCGCCAACGCAAAGACCCTCCATAAAAACAATGAGCATCTAGATCCTTGTAGCAACAATCCCTTTACCTCCGTCTATAAATTAGTTGAGCAACTCAACCAAAATCTCCGCCCCTGAATTCACTCAGGAATTATTGCCCAATCAGTCAAGAATCTCTAATTTTCGGAATGTTCTACCGCTTGGTCATTGGATGTATTGCTTTCTTTCTGATGGGCCCATTTTTCGGGGTCAATACAGCCCTTGCCACCGGTCAAGCAATTCTGGAAGTAGTAGAAGATCAAAAAGAAGTCACCCTCAGCGGCGTAAAAGGCATCGAAATCAAGGTGAAAGTAAATATTACCCCCGACCTGCCCTACGACACCACCGACATCGCCAAATCCCCGGACATTTACCAGCTCCACCTCTCCCTGACCAATCAAGAAGGCGAACTGATCCAGTCTGGCCCCGGTGCCTCCAACCACACCTCCCCCAGTGGCTATTTTCAATCCAAAGCCATGGTTCCAGGCAGAACCCGCCCCCTGCAAAACCATGTCGCCAGCCTCTTTGTCCCCTTCTATGCACTGGACCTCCTTTCCGGAACATATTCCCTGCAATACCACCTCCATGCCACCAATCCACGTGGTGATACCCTCAATGCCGCCGTCAGT
>CAYGRE010000092.1:0-27905 GCA_964352215.1 uncultured Bacteroidia bacterium | reverse complement strand
GGATTCGCTGGTCCAGAGAGGCGGATTCGCGGGTTCAGACCCTCGGATTCGCAGATCCAGACACGCGGATTCGCAGGTCCAGACACGTGGATTCGCGGGTTCAGACCCTCGGATTCGCAGGTCCAGACACGCAGGGTCGCAGCTCCAGACCCTCGGATTCGCACCTCCAAACCCGCGGATTCAGCAATCTCCACCTCGCCGGAAGCGGCCTCAAATACGCACATTGAGCCCACAAACCCCTCATAACCAACACTTGAGCACTTCTTCTGATCAGGATAGAACTTGTCCCGCCAAGGGCGCAGTTCCGCGCGGAGGAAGGGATCAATCTCCGTGTATTCATCTCCGGTGACGCGGCAAAAGTCCCCAGTGGTGAACTGCTGTTTACCCTTTCCCCCTTCCTTCCGTAGGCGGGAAGTTTTACAGAAGAGATACCGACGCTTGTAGGCACAACTCCCTTACACAAGGACTTTAGGTCTTGTGAAGTGATCCCCCAATAACTGAGTGAAGGCTTATGGACAGAGGAGTGATTCCCCTGGTTGTTGTTGCAGTGCATAATCTATTCTACAGGTTGAGTACACGCGCAATAAGGGAAGGGTGAGCTGCAGTAAAAAATAGAAATACAGCATTTTCTGCATTTCCTGCATTTTCTTGTTTTGGGGTAGGCGGGTTGCAGAGAAAATCAAAAAATGCAGAAAAAATCAATAAATACAGAGAAAACTGTATAAAGTGCAGGGACGTTCAATATCACCCACCTTGTAATTCAACTGAAACAGGTTTTACTTGGGGGATCAAATATGATTTCAATGCAAACACCGAAGACAATCCTGGGATTTGGAACCGCGGCAATCGGTCGGCCTCATTACATCAATATCCGGAATGAATCCAAGAAGAGAGCGTTTGACATGGCGGCCTTTCGGGCGCAGGGATTGGCGATGCTGGACCATGCTTATGAGCAGGGAATCCGCTATTTTGACACCGCTCCCGGCGCTCTTCTCTCGCCACGGGAAAACGCTTTATCATCAAAGAAGCCCTCGCCAATGGACGGCTCTTCCCCAACCCTGCATTCTCCCACTACTCCCCCTTGTACACCACCCTGCAGCAACTGGCCTACAAATATGAAGTCGGCATCGATGCTATTGCCCTGCGTTTCTGTATGGACAGTGTCCAGCCTTTTGCGGTGCTAAGTGGAGCTTCGGAAATACACCACCTGGATGAAAACCTGAAAGCGGCTCATTTTGCGCTTACGGATGGAGAAATCGAATCACTCAAGCAATTTGGAATAGCTCCACCACCGTATTGGAAAGAAAGAAAGGCACTGCCCTGGAATTAGACGATTCCCCCCACCTCACAGATGCAGCCCACACTCCGTCTTCGGATTGTTGTTCCAGCGCCCGGAACGTCCTTTGCCCGGTGCAGTACAGTGGGTACAACCAATGGAATAGTAATTCTTAGAGATCAATGGATGGAAAGGCAGGTGGTGATCGCTGATATAGGCTTCCCGTTCTTCCCGGGATACATCCAGTAGTGGGTAAAACTTCAATATTCCTTTGCGCATCTCGAAGATGTCCAAGGTGGAGCGGTGGTCACTTTGCCAGGCCATGAGGCCAGATACCCATACCGTGTACTTGTCTTTCAGATCTTCAAGCGGCAATACCTTGTTCACGGTGCAGCAGAGATCCGGGTCGGTGGTCCAGGTTTTCTCATTGACGGTAATCTCATGCTGCTTCTCGTGCGGCTTGACATGCTCGACTTTCAAATCGTACAACTGGGTCAGGTATTCCTTGTAAATCAGGGTCTCCTTGAAGTGAAAACCAGTATCGATGAAATAAACGGTCTGCCCCTTGTTGGTATCGGAAAACAGCTTCAACAGCAAGGCTGATGTTGCGGCAAAGGAGGAAGTCAACATGATCTCGGTGAGATCAAAATCCTTGTACAATTGCTCCACACGTTGAATCGGGGTTAGGGGAGCATACTTCTTATTGAGCTCCCCGATCAGTTCAGAGGAGATGTGGCGCTTGACCGGGTTCGGATTCAGCATAATATTTCAGTAGTAAACCGTTTCAAAAAAAATGCCCCTCGTAAACGAAGGGCAGCTATACATGGTACGAATACACGAATGCTACCCTTCCCTGAACGGAAAGCGACAACAACCTGGATAGCGTACTTTATTTCTCATACTGAGCCAAAACTACAAAAAATATTATTCTGACAAAGTTGATCAAATCTGAAGGCGAGGTGGAAAGATCGTCTACCTTGATTTTCAAGCTCAATCCTAATTGTGCTCAGCCACCAGTTTCACAAAGTCCAAGGAGCTGACAATCCCAACGATCTCCCCATCTTCCATCACCACCAGATGACGTACATTCTTCTTCAGCATCATCCGCGCGGCTCCTCCGGCACTGAGATCAGTATGGAGTACATGGACACCGGAAGTCATCACATCTTCGACCAATGCATTGTCAGCCACCCCAACCCCCAGGTCTGTAGCCGTGACAATGCCCCGAATGGTCACCTTATTTTCCGGCAATTCCTTCGATATCTGAATGATGGGAACGGCGTGGACCCCGGCTTTTTCCATCATGGCTCTTACCTCACTGACGGGAGTAGTTCCGATTGCGGTGGATACGGGGGAGGACATAAAATCTTTTACTCTGATTCTCATATTGCTGTATTATTCGGAAAAGGTATCGACACGCAAAGGATATTTTCATGACCAAAATCATAAAGTTATACCCGCATTTGTCCGTGGATTTAAGAAAACCCTGTATTAAGCTGAAATGCTTATCTTCAACCGTGAGAAGTGTGAAGAAAAGGAAGCGTGGAGACTCCTCTCATACACACACTATGACCTGGCCCTCTGTGATATCACCCTCTCGGAATATGACCGGTCCATTGCATTGTTCAGGAAATCGCGGGAAGGTTTCGAAAAGTATGGGGTAAAGCAAAAAACAGCCAATACCTATTGCATGGAAGGGGCGGTTTATATTTATAAGGGTGAGTTTGGCCCTGCGCTTGAGCTACTTGTGGATTGCCATGGAAGAATGGTGGAATTGGACAACAAAGTGGGGATCATGGACAACCTGCTCTCAAATGCCTTGAAGTTTTCACCTGCAAAATCAATTGTCAGGGTCAACCTCAGTTCGGCCAATGGTCAATACCGACTAAAAGTAATAGACCAGGGACCGGGTTTTTCGGAGGAAGACAAATCGAAAATGTTCAGGAAATTTCAAAAACTAAGCGCCCGGCCAACGGGAGGCGAAAATTCAACCGGACTTGGTTTGTCCATCATCAAAGTATTGACCGAAAAGTTGAGAGGAGATGTGGAGTTGATCAGTGAAAAGGGCAAAGGTGCGACTTTCAATATTGTTCTTCCTCGATTATATGAGTGATGTATTGACCACCGATGCCAATGGCGCTCCACTGTAAACCATATCCATTCTTTAACTATCTTTGCCTGACCAATTATCTTTGCCTGACCAATTAGAAATTGGAAAAACTTGAATTGAAACATGAGTAAAAACCTGGCCGTTCTGATTGACGCTGACAATATCCCTTCTGCCCATATCGCGGAAATGATGGAAGAAATTGCCAAGTATGGAAATCCTACCATCAAGAGGATATATGGGGATTGGACCAAACCTCACTTGGCCAGGTGGAAGAATGTACTTCTTGAAAATGCCATTACCCCGATCCAGCAATACGGCTATACTACGGGAAAGAATTCTACCGACTCAGCGATGATCATCGATGCGATGGACATCCTCTATTCCGGGAAGGTGGATGGATTTTGTGTGGTTTCCAGTGATAGCGATTTCACCCGCCTGGCAACCCGCTTGCGGGAAGCCGGCATGCTGGTGATAGGAATTGGAGAGAAGAAAACGCCCAATCCATTTATTGTCGCTTGTGACAAATTCATCTACATCGAAATTCTTAAAATGCGGGTGGATGAGAAAGAAAGTGGAAGCGAAGATGAGAAAAAGGGTCCCAAAGAATCTGTGGACAAGCTAACCAATCGGGAAATCCAGTTGATTGCGACCTCCATTTCGGATCTTTCCGATGAAGAAGGCTGGGCCTTCCTGGGCGATGTAGGAAGTTTGATTCAGCAAAAGCGCCCCAACTTTGATGCCCGAAATTACGGTTTCCAGAAACTGACTCCCCTGATCAAGTCTACCGGCAGGTTTGAAATCGAACAGCGCGAGGCTCCCAGAAGCAAACACAAACTGATTTACGTCAAGAACAAGGAAAGAAAAATTAGTCTGCCCAAAAGGTAGTCTTTCGTGTTTCCTGGTCTGTAGGTCTTTAACCACTAAAGACCTGAACAGGGTATTTCTTAAAGTATTAAATAATTATGTTGTCACTGGTTTTTCAGCCGATTGCTGGTGGAAGGATCGGATTGGTCGGATAGCCTGAGGCCCGGAAACCATTCATTGATTCGGCGAATCAGGTTGATGCCTTAATAATCTACTGTCCGTGGCTTAAAAAAATGGCAACCTTATTGTAATTTTTACAATAAATAATTTTATATTGGGGAAAAGATAGGGAACTCAAAAGAAAGTCTACATGACGAAGCAGCTTTTTACTTTAATCTTATTTCTGGGGATCGGTTCGATACTGATGGCTCAGAATACCACAATTTCGGGGGCACTCACCAATGAAAATGGTGACCCGCTCTCATTTGCAAATGTTGTGGCCAAGGGCACCAACATAGGTGTATTTACGGATGTGGATGGTAATTTCACTATTACCGTCCCCCAAAATGACAGTTTGACCTTGGTCTTCTCATTTATCGACTATGATAAGAAGGAAGTTCTGGTCTCAGGACGGACGGTCATCAATGTCACGATGGAAAAAGTCTCTAAACTGGAAGAAGTCGTAATCGTTGGTTATGGCAAAGCTACCAGCAAGGAACTTACCGGTGCTACCACCAAGGTTGGTGGTAAAGACATTGAAAAGATGAATTTGTCCCGAATGGACCAAGCCTTGCAAGGCCAGGTCGCTGGTGTCAATATCAGCACCAATTCGGGATCCCCCGGTGGTTCATCCAATATCAGAATTCGTGGACTCTCCACTTTTGGAGACAACGATCCACTGATTCTGGTGGATGGTGTTGTCTACGACTCACAAGGCCTGAACGCTTTGAACCCAGCTGATATCGAGTCCATCAACGTGCTCAAAGATGCCACCGCTGGTATCTACGGTGTTCGCGCTGCAAACGGAGTGATCATCGTAGAGACCAAAAAAGGCCGCATCGGTGCCAAGCAGAGAGTTGAGTACAACGGCTACTACGGTGTCCAGGAAACTGCCAGAAAGCTTAACCTTTTAACCGCAGAAGAATATGCTGTTATCAAAAACGAAGCTTTTGCCTTTGGTGGACAGCCCCTTCCCTTTAACAATACTGCACTCGGTGTAGGTACCAACTGGCAGGATTCTATCTTTCAGAGTGCGCCTGTGCAAAGCCACAATATCAGCCTGAGCGGTGGATCAAAGACGACCACTTACTCTCTCGGTTTAGGCTACTTCACCCAGGACGGAATCGTGGGAGGGGAAAAGGCTTCTTTTGAAAGGTACAATGCCCGTTTGAACTTCAGCACTGAATTGTCAGAGAAGTTCACTTTGAATTCGGTCTTCCTGTACTCCAACGAAACCAGATCAGGCTTGCCTGAAGGTGGTATTGGTTCAGTACTCTACAATACAGTCAATGCTTTCCCAAATGAGCCGATCCGGACCCCTGATGGCAACTTCAGCTATTTGGAGGAAGTGAGTGACATCATCAACCCGGTAGCTCAGATCGAAAACACCTTCAACTCCTCCACCGCCAACAAATTTGTAGGAAAAGAAGAACTGGTGTATGACTTCAACGACAAATTCTCCTTTACCAATCGGTTCAGCTACAACTTCTCTTTGGTAGACAACAAAGCGTTTTCTCCACTGGCTTGGTTTGGACCTGGCAAGTTTGCCAATACTGCGATCAATGAAGATTTGGAATCACCTCTGGTTGAGATCGCTGACAGCGTCTTTATCGAAAGAGGAGCTTCTGTCTACGAAGAAAGGGCAACCTTTACCGATCTGACTTACGAAAGTTTCCTCAACTACGACGAGACATTCAATAATATCCACAGGGTTAAGGCGACACTTGGTTTGTCTGTCTTCCAGAGAGAAGGAGCCTCGCTGAGCGGTACTGCTTTCGGTATTCCTAACAACTCCCTGGACTTTGCGGATATCTCAGCCAATACGGCTGAAGGTGGATTCCTTAACAATGTGGGATCTTATGAATTCCGGGAACGCCTCGTCTCTACCTTCCTCCGGGCCGAATACAGCTACAATTACCGTTACCTCTTCTCAGCTATTGTCAGAAGAGACGGATCCAGCAAGTTTGGTGAAAACAGCCGGAACGGTATCTTCCCCACCATCTCTGGTGCATGGATTCTCTCCGATGAAGATTTCTACAACATCAGCTTCATCGATTACTTCAAAGTCAGGATGAGTTATGGTATCTCTGGAAACGACCAGATTCCTAACTTTGCTTACCGTGCTTTGCTGAATGGTGAAGGAGTCTATGTATTCAATGACCTGATCACCTCAGGTGTTGCCATCGGCCGGGGTTCTAACCCTGACCTGAAGTGGGAAACCACCCGTCAGTTCAACGCAGGTATTGACCTGACCTTGTTTGACGACATCACTTTCACGACCAACTTCTTTGTAAAGAACACTTACGACCTTCTTTTCCAA
Source organism: uncultured Bacteroidia bacterium (assembly GCA_964352215.1). Lineage (GTDB taxonomy): Bacteria > Bacteroidota > Bacteroidia > J057 > JADKCL01 > CAWUKT01. The sequence continues at coordinate 21,176 of CAYGRE010000092.1, read as the reverse complement.
CCTGATATCTCCGGTATCTTAGGTACTTATGGTCCTGGTGGAGCTCCTCCGGTGATCAACGCAGGTGACGTGTCCAATATGGGTATTGAATTTGAAGTGGGTTATACCACTGATCCTACCAAGGACTTCGTAATTGGAGCCAACTATAACTTTACTGCGATCAAGAATGAAGTTACCGCAGTTCCCGATGGCGTCGACTTCCTTCCCGGTGCTGGTTTCAGCGTCGGTGGTAATGTTGCAACACGCTTCGAGCAAGGTTTCCCTATCGGTTACTTCAATGGATATGAGACAGCCGGTATCTTCCAAACTCAGGAAGAGATCGATGATGCGGCTGTATTCCAGGAAGGTGCTCAGCCCGGTGACCTGATCTTTGTGGACCAGGACGGTGATGGCGTCATTAACTTCAGTGATGAATCAGACAAAACCAATATCGGTTCCCCACTGCCAAGCATGACCATGGGATTGGCCCTCAACCTGAAGTACAAGTGGTTTGACCTCTCAGCCAACGTATACGCTGCGCTGGGTCAGGAGATCATTCGTAACTACGAAAGACAGCAGCCCTTCGCCAACCAGTTGGACTACGTTGTAGACCGCTGGACTGGTCCAGGCTCGACCAATGAGCACCCCAGGGTTACCACTGGTGCTACCCGTAACAATGTCTTCTCTGACTACTATGTAGAAGATGGTTCATTTGTCAGACTGAGAAACGTACAACTTGGATATACCTTACCCAGGAGTGTATTGAGCAAAATCAAGATAGAGTCCCTGAGGTTCTACGTTGCAGCCAACAACCTCATCACCTTGACCAATTACCTCGGCTTCGATCCAGACGTTGGATCAGCTGGCGTACTTTCAAGTGGTGTTGATTATGGCATTTATCCTCAAGCCCGTACCGTAATGGGTGGAGTCAATCTTAAATTTTAATAATATGAAATACTTAAATAAAGGATTTGTAATACTCGCCATGGTACTGATCAGTTCAGTGCAGTTCGGCTGCAAAGATTTTCTTCAAGTAGATCCGCCTTTTACCCAGGATGCAGAAAACTTCTTCGCAACTCCGGAGGACTATGACCGGGCTTTGATCGGAGCTTATGACCTGCTGCAAGCCACTTACCTCTCTGTATGGATTGGTGAGATCGCTTCCGACAACACGATTGCAGGTGGAGAAAGTGTAACCGATACCGAAGGGCTGCACCAGATTGATCTGATGACCCACGGTGGTGTCAACAATGAATTGCGCTCTGTGTTCCAGTGGAACTATGCGGGGGTTACCCGGTGTAATTACATCATGGAGAACAAGGACAATATTGAGTTTGCCGGCAAAGACATGATCATTGCTGAAACCAGATTCCTGAGAGCCTTTTACTACTTTGAATTGGTCAAATTCTTCGGTGATGTACCTCTGATCGTGGACGAAAGATTGGGCGTGGATGAAGCGACTTCAATCGACCGTACGCCCAAGGCTCAGGTTTATGCACAGATCGAAGCTGATTTGCTGGCTGCAATTCCGGTATTGGACCCGATTGCCGCTGAAAAAGGAAGAGTTACTTCCGGTGCTGCCAAGTCTCTTTTGGGCAAGGTGTACCTGTATCAGGAAAAATGGGGTGAAGCCGCTACCATTTTGGATGAAGTCATCGGCGACGGCATGTACAGCCTGATCACCGATTACAATGCCCTCTTCACTGCAGCCAATGAAGGCCACAGCGAAACGGTATTTGATGTCGAATACTCCGGATTAGAAGGTGGTAGCTATGGTTGCCTGGTTTGTCTGGAAGGAAATGCCGGTCCTGGTTTCCAGGGTATCAGGCAATACGAAGGCCCTGTCTATGGTGACGGGAACAGCTATAACCTGCCCACCCAAGACCTCTACGATGCATTTGACCCAGCTGACATCAGAAGAGAAGCTACGATCCTGGACATAGAAGCATTCATCGCTGCTCAGCCCAACCCAGCGAGCATCACTTATGCCATCGGCGGTGGTGGACATACAGGCTACTACAACAACAAGTACATCAAGCGCCAGGGTGAACTCGGTCTTCCTGACAATGACCTGACCAGCCCGGTCAATTACCGCATGATCAGGTATGCTGACGTACTTTTGATGGCTGCTGAAGCACATTACCAAAACGGTACTGCCGGAACTGCCGAAATGTATGTCAATGAAGTGAGAGCAAGGGTGAACATGCCCAATATCAGCCTCTCCTCAGTTGAAGACATCTACAGAGAAAGAAGACTGGAGCTTGCCTGTGAAGGGCACCGCTTCTTCGATCTCGTTCGTACTGGTCAGGCAGCTTCCCTGATAGATGACTTCCAGACGAACAAACATGAATTATTCCCCCTTCCACAGGTAGAAATCGATCTCGCTGGTGGAAATTGGTCACAAAATCCCGGATATTAACAACTAGTAATTATGAAGAATCTCACATATATACTTGTTGCTCTTCTTTTTGTAGGAATCTCCTCCTGTAAGCGAGATGATCCCACCCTGGGCCCTGCACCTACAGAAGCAGATGCAGCTTTTACCTACGCAGAATCTGCTGCGAGCCCTAACATTCTCAATTTTACGGCTGGGAACACTGACCTCAGAGCCATTTGGGATTTGGGTAACGGCCTCACGGCTGAAGGCCCCACTGCCACTGGTACTTATCCGAACGCAGGCACCTACACGGTCACCTTGACAGTATTCTCAAAGGGTGGTAGTGCTACCACTTCACAGGATATCATCATTCAGAATACCGATCCTACCCTTCTCGACAATGACCTCTACAACTTTCTCACTGGAGGAGCTTCCGGTCCCGGGAGCAAAACCTGGGTGATTGATTCCGCTTCATCCGCCCACTTCGGAGTTGGTCCTGACCCGGTCGGAGCAGCTGGGGATTTCCCCGAATATTATGCTGCCGCACCTGGTGACAAGGGTGGTGTTGGCCTCTATGATGACCGTTATGTATTCTACCTGAATGATTTCCAATTTGATATGGAAGTCGACAATGAAGTCTACGTTCACAATGAGCTGGCCGGTGACTTCCCGGGGTCTTACATAAATGCCACAGATTACACTGCTCCCTACACGGATCAGTTGGGGGAAACCTGGACCATTACTGAAGGTGCAGATACCACCCTGACCGTTTCAGGAAGTTCCTTTATTGGGATGTGGACTGGATTCCGGGAATACAGGATCATCAACATTTCAGATACCGCCCTTTGGCTGCAATACAAGCACCACGCTGGTGGTTTGCTCTGGTACCTACGCCTCATCCCTGAAGGATTTGTCTCTGGTGGTGGAGGAACTGGCTCCGGTGGTGACACTTACAGCTTGCCCCTCGACTTTGAAAGTGGTCCTGTAACCTTCACCACTTTTGGTAACAGTACTTATGGAGTGATTGCCAATCCTGACCAGTCAGGGATCAATACCAGTGCCAATGTGCTGGAAACAGTGCATGGAAATGAAGTCTGGGCTGGTTTGTTTGTCGATCTGGATGCAGGGCTTGACCTGTCAACCAATTCCACGATTGCCCTGAAAGTCTGGGCTCCCATTACGGGCGACTTCAGAATCAAATTGGAGAATTCCTCTAATACCAATGACTTTGTAGAACTGGATGCCACCGTTACTACGGCAAATGCCTGGGAGCAAATCAGCATCGACTTTGCAGGCTCTGCTTCCGGCGTCTATGACCGTCTGGTCTTGTTCCCAGGGTGGAATGTTGCCAATGCCGGCACCTTCTACATTGACGATATCGAGCAACAATAATCCATCTGTACTGGTTAAACTGTTTTATCTGGTTCCTTCATAAACTCTAGTCAATGAAAATTAATCTCATTTATCTCGCCCTCATTCCTCTACTACTCTTTGGATGTGACAAAGGAGGAGAGGAAGATCCGGGAGTGGTCTTACCTACCAACCTGTCAACTACCCTTGTGGTGGACGAAGGGCGGGTTGATATCACGGCCACGGCAGACAATGAGAATTTCTTTACGTTTACGTTTTTTGAAGGGGATGATTCTACAACCATAGAGTCAACCGATGGCACGGAAGATTACACCTTCAGCGAAAGCGGCACTTTTAGAATAAGGACGCGTGCGCATGCCACCTACCTGGATTTTATTGAGTTTAACGAGACAGTTGACATTACCCTGGACCCTGGCTTTACCGGCGGGATACCTACCACCGGATATACCACTCCCCTCACCTACCCCAACTACACGTTGGTTTGGAACGACGAGTTCGATGGCAATGCCCTGTCTGCGGATTGGACCTACGACATCGGAACCGGCAGCAATGGTTGGGGAAACAATGAGAGCCAATACTACCGTCAGGAAAATGCGGAAGTAACCGATGGACTGTTGATCATCACCGCAAAAGAGGAATTGTTTGGCGGCAGGAATTATACTTCCTCCAGGGTCAAGACCCAGGGCCTCAAATCCTTTATGCATGGTCGAATTGACATCAGAGCCGCGATGCCTTATGGCAAAGGAATCTGGCCCGCACTGTGGATGCTGGGAGACAATATTACTTCAGTCGGCTGGCCCGATTGCGGCGAAATTGACATCATGGAAATGGTGGGTGGTCCAGGCAACAATGACAATACGGTGCATGGTACTGTTCACTGGGACAACAATGGCACTTACGCCTCTTATGGAGACAGCTATACCCTCCCTGAAGGTATTCTTGCCGAAGAGTTCCGTGTCTACTCTATCACCTGGGATCAAAATGCGATCAGGTGGTTCATCGATGATATCCAGTACAATGTGATTGATGTCTCAGGTGCTGCCCTGAGCGAATTCCACCAAAACTTCTTCTTCATCTTCAATGTTGCAGTAGGAGGAAATTGGCCTGGAAGTCCTGATGCAACCACAGTCTTCCCTCAGAGGATGGCGGTGGATTACGTACGGGTATTCCAGTGATCTGAAAATTTCGCCGGCAACTTGAAATGCCGGAAGACGATACAGAACGGGGTTCTATTCTTTTGAGAATGGAACCCCGTTTTTTATGGGTGAATTCTTGTATTGATCAGTGCCTCTATTGATCCCGGGCCACTTCTGCTCCTTTTGAAGCTCCTCTTTCGACAATTCGGCCTTGCCTTTTTCTACCAATCATTTCTCCGCTTCGACCCCGGCTCTGATGCGTTCCAGGAACAAATCAGCACACCAATTGGTGACATTGTAGTAAAGTTCCCAATGGTTGTCTCCCACCAATTCGGGTCCGGGATTGCCTTTCACCAACATGACATGGTCCTTGCGTCCTTTGCCAGCCACATACGCCATCGCTGCCTCAAATGACTCATTGACTACCGTCGTCTTAAACCCATCGTTGAACTGTCCGTTCTGGAGGTAACCGACTGCAGTCGCAAAATTGGTATAGCGCTTATCGGCACTTCTCCCCTGCTGGTTCGAATAGTAGTTGCGGAGGTTTTCGGTCACAGATTTCGAGGAATCTATCTGGATATTGTAGACATCAATATCGCCGTTCATATCGGCGGTAGAGAAATTGTTGTTGAAGTATTGGTTCAGAACCGCATCGTTACGGGTATTGGTGAACTCATGCATGCTCTGGCCATTGTCGGCATTGAGGACATAGTCTCCCACCACGGAACCCAAGTCACCTGACCAGGTGGTTGCTTCGATATTGGAACGCATATTGACTGCGACACCGTAAGCGATACTGATGTCAGACGGGTGATTGACCGCGTCGATACCTGCGAAAAGGTGACCGATGTCCACGGACTGCCCGGCTATCTGTCTTACCTGGGTCTGCTTGAGGCCTCTGAGGATGGCTTCGTTGGCGGGTGTGGTCCAACTGGGTGGAATGTCGGTGTCGGCTCCGGGAATCAGGATGCCCCAGGCCCCACCACCAACGGTGGTGCCACCATACTCGCTGGCAGGTCCGGTATTGTAATAGATCTTGCGCAAGGCAGTGATCACCTGCGTGGTATTGTAACCGTCTGCGCGGGCACTGGCTTCCAAAGCACCAATCGTAGTCAGATAGGATTCAAAGTCCGTCCCCAAGGCAGCCACTGGTCGCGCTTCAAGGGGATAACTGGCGACTTCTCCCTGGTTCTCCACTTCACTGATCCGTTCCAGAAGCTTGAAGAAGAGTGCCTGGTGCGAGAACCGTACCGGAGAATCGGGATCGGTCAGATTCGACTTGAGGTTATCGAGCAGTCCATCACTTTTCAGTTTCTCGACCGTGTCTTTGAGGTCCTCATCACTGAGGTTGTTCATTAAACCCAATGCATCGGTGACATTGCCATCGGTGACAGCCCAATCGGTTATGCCTCTGCTCAGCAGGGACTTAATGGTATCGTAGTCCGGACTGACCGTCCGCTGAATAGGACCGTTTTGAGAAGCGGTGAGCTGGAAGGCTGGAGCAGCCATTGAGGTGCCACCTTCTGCCTGATGCGATTCGCCGGCTTTGGCTTGTAATTGTGCTGTATCTTTTTCCATGACATTGACGTTTTTAGACAGAGCGAATTTACGGATTTTTGTGGGGAAATGGGGAGTGGTGGATAAAAGAATATTTTACATTTCGGTTGGAATGGCCTCCAGCTTATTCTACAGGCGAACCTCTATGAAAATGAATAAACACAAGATTGTTTTCGTGGTGGGGAGCAACCCTCGGTGCTGCTTTGCAGCGGTCCTGGTTTGTGACGACTACGGCTGATTCTGACGAGGAGACTTATGAAGTAGGTGAATTGTTTGCCGGGGCTGGCCTGGACAGCTACTCCTCATTGAAAGTTGAATAATCGCGTTCCTCGGCGGTCTATGAAGTGATGCGTTCTTCGGGAGGAGATTCCTTATTGACTTACCTGAAGGAACATCCGATCTACGGTGCCAAACGACTGGGCCTGAACACGGCTGAGGAATTGATCCGAGTTGCTGAAAATGACCATGGAGAGCATTCTGGGATTGAGCCGAATTGGTACAATCGGGCGCTCATGATCCAGGAATTGATGTATGATTCTCCTTTGAGTGGTGAGGGAGACCAGGGGCGAAGGAATCTCATCAGGGGGAGTATGTGGTTCTGAGGAATCAGACTGATGATGCGCTTTCATTGGGAGGCTTCTACCTGAGTAACTCCATTGGAGATACGACCTCTTTGAATTCTTATGGTGCGCTCCTGCCGGGACAAGTACTTGTAGTAGGTTTTGATACCAGTGCGGGTGATTTCTTCGGTCCGGTTTGTCAGCTGCCTGAAACTTATCTGGGGGCTGGAAATGCCAATCTGTGGTGCCAGGATGAGATGCGATTGATGGATGATGGTGGATTGGTTCGGGTGTTGTACCAGGATGGCAATGGGGCTTATTCAGTATTGGATGAGGCGGCTTATGGTTCCTTATAAGGGAATTACTGATATTCAGCTGGTTATAAAAAGGCTTCTTTTCTTAGGTGAAAGGAGGCCTTTTGTATTTGAGTTCAATTGAAATGTAAGGATACGGCCAGGCGATCCTGTCTGACTCTGACAAAGGCCTCTGCCGGGGTCAGATCCTGGATGCTTTGTTGTGGTCTGACTTAGATGGAAAAGGTCGGGTAAATCTGAGCTGACCCAGTTTATTGAACACTAACCGCAATAGTTCATTCAGGTTGACACAAATAGAACGTCCCGGAAAATTCCCTGCTTTAGAGTTGTCCAAACAGGGGGAAGCTTTCAACCATTCCCGAAAAATGACCTCGAACATTGCTTTGATCACGCAACCCAACCGCAAGGATGCATGTTGCACAATTGGTAGCAGGCTTGTCCTCGCAATGCGCTGAATTTGGACAAGTTACGGGCGGAAGAGAAATGTCCTTAAGGAATCATAACTGAATACGGTCATTGAATTTCACCCAATAGCAAGGAAAATGTTACACGCAGGCTACAATTCGGTAGGAAAATAGGTGGTTTTCTTCAAACTGGCTTTAACTGCAAGCCATCTTGCCAACCTATTTTTGGGCCAAAATTACAATAGTATGAGAAAAACTTTACTCTTTCTTCTCGCCCTTTGCGGCACATTTACCGGGCTCTCAGCTCAGATTTCCCTGAACTTGCTCGGAACCTACGCAACCAATATCTTCGACGATGGCGCCGCTGAGATCGTGGCTTTCGATTCCGCTACGCAACGCCTCTACGTAGTCAACGGCGGGGATGCCACCATCGACATTCTTGATATCAGCAATCCCAGCAGTCCGTCGCTGCTTTCCCAGATTAATGTGACCCAGTGGGGGGACAATGCGAACAGCATTTCTTCCTACAACGGCTACCTCGCAGTCGCTGTTCAGGACACCGCAGTCAATGGCAATGGCAAAGTCGTCTTCCTCGACGCTGGCGGAATTGAAGTAAGCCAGGTCACGGTGGGTGTGCTGCCCGATATGGTTACCTTCTCACCGGACGGGAACTGGGTGCTCTCTGCCAACGAAGGCGAGCCGAGCGACGACTACACGATCGACCCGCTCGGATCTGTTTCCATCATCGACGTGAGTGGCGGAGTTCCCAATGTGGGCCCCTCCAATGTAACCACTCTTGACTTCACCGCCTTCAACGGAACCACGCTTGATCCTTCAATCCGCATCTTTGGCAACAACAATGCCGCCACGGTAGCTGAAGACCTCGAGCCGGAGTACATCGCAATTTCCCCGGACTCCCGCACCGCCTACGTGACTTGCCAGGAAAACAATGCGCTGGCCGTAGTCGACATCAACAGCAAAACCATCACTGGTTTGGTGGGCCTGGGCTTCAAGGACCACAACGCTGCCGGCAATGGCCTCGATGCCAGCAACGATGCGCTCGCCGTCAACATCGCCAACTGGCCGGTCAAGGGCATGTATCAACCCGATGCCATTCACCAGTTCGAAGCTGCTGGCTCCTGGTACCTGATCACTGCGAATGAAGGCGATGCCCGCGACTACGATGCCTACAGCGAAGAAACCCGTGTGCGCAGCCTCACCCTCGATCCCACCGCGTTTCCCAATGCTTCCTTCCTGCAGGAAGACACCATCATCGGACGCCTGCGCTGCACCGATGCAACAGGGGATACCGACAACGATGGCGACTTTGACGAGATTTACACATTCGGCGCACGCTCCTTCTCCATCTGGGACAGCACTGGCGCGCTGGTCTATGACAGTGGGGACGACCTTGAGCAGGAAACCTTCCTCGCCCTCCCTAATCAGTTCAACTCCAACAACGATGGCAACGATTCCTACAAATCTCGTTCAGACGACAAGGGCCCCGAGCCGGAAGCTGTCGTAGTGGCAACCATCAACGGCAAGGCCCTCGCTTTCATCGGTTTGGAACGCATCGGCGGGATCATGGTCTACGACGTGACCGACCCCACAGCCCCCATTTTCGAGACCTACGAAAACAACCGCAACTTCACAGTTCCGGCCGATTCCTCTGCAGCGGGCGACCTTGGACCGGAAGGTCTCCTCTATATCCCGATCAGTGCTGGCCTTGGCCATCACCTCCTGGTTACCGCCAATGAGGTGAGCGGGACGGTAAGTCTGTTTTCCATCGACGTTCCCGTGGGCATTGATGACTTCAGCCCCGCAAGCTACCTCGACATCTACCCCAACCCCGCCCAGGAAACGCTGCACCTCTCACGCAGCGTCAATGCTGAAGTTGTCGACTTGCAGGGCCGTGTTGTGATCCGCCACACAGCCGGAAATGAAATAGACTTGCGCAAACTCACCCCCGGAATGTACATCCTACGTACCGTGGACGGTTTCAGCAAGAAATTCATTCGACAGTAAACCAGTCGTCAGTTCGCAGGGTAACTCCTTACTGAATTTGAATAAATGGGTTCCGTATAAGGGCATTCTTGATATTCAGGCGATTACAAAAGGCTTCTTTTCTTAGGTGAAAAGGGGCCTTTTATATTGGAGTTCAATTGAAATGTGAGGATAAGGCCAAACGATCCCGTCTGCCCTAGATTGCATTCTACGCAAAGAAAATATGAGCAGCAAGGCGGGAATAAATGACGATTCCAGGCGGGAAGATTGTCAGTATTTACTGACAATCTTGACAGTCTTGACCCTAATAGGTTGACAGTCTGTACCCTCAACAGGTGCCCCTTTAGACCCTCTCCTATTTTCCCTTGCCGGCTCCACGGTTCTCGCAGATGCCCTTCGGGATTCTCCGGATAAGGTGGCAGGAATGACGGTCGAGACCCTCGGCTATTTACCATTCGAAGTGACGGGAATGACACTCCGGACCGTCAATGTCCCACCCATTGCACCCGCAAGAATGACACTCCGGACCCTCACCTGCTTACCCTTGCAACCGTCAAGCATGCTACCCCCGGACCCTCGACCTATTAGGGTCGGGACCGTCAAATTTGACACTGTATTGGCTCGGGTATTTCCATTGATGACTGTCATTGATGATGGTCCGGCCCCGCGCACCATTCTACTTCAATAGGTCAATGTCCCAGCTTCCGACGCTCATCACCCAACCACAAATGTCTTATTCTGCGCTTTAATCAGTCAGGGCTGCCAACTTGACAAGGGGTGTTTTTAGGGCTGACTTGGATGGAAAAGATCGGGCAAATCTGAGCTGACCCAGTTTATTGAACACTACCCGCAATAGTTCATTCAGGTTGACACAAATATAACGTCCCGGAAAATTCCCTACTTTAGAGTTGTCCAAACAGAGGGAAGCTTACAGATGAAACAAGCAATTTTATATTATTTTATAGTTTCGTTCCTACTGTTATCGGGCTGTGAATGGACTCCAGAGTCCAAAATCGAGAGATTTGAATTAGAAAGTTCAAGTTTGGGTGTAAATCACTCTACGATATTGGTCAGGAAGGACACCCTTCTGGATGAGGTGCAAAATATTCATTTAGTAAGTGAAACCATAAAAGGAGATTCTTTAGTTGAATTCTTTTCACCATTGGGACACCAAGAGCAAGTAACAAGCCATGGTGTTATGCAAATTATCTTATGTTCGGAAGGTGACGAAACAGATTCGATTGTTACCCCTTTATTTTTACTTGTTGAAGATTCTTGTTGGAATACTTATCCAATTGCCCTCCCTCCCTGTTTTTTTGGAAATTTTTGGAATTACAGAAATTGCATTCGAAAATTATCTGAGAATGAGTGGTTGCTGACTCAGCAAAATGAAAATAATCCTTCAAGTAAAAACAGCTATTATTTTGATAACTCATATCTGATTAATCGGATTAGATATGATCGACCAAAGGGTTTCATTGAGTTTGTGCGGTGCCGGGCAACTCCTCACTGAATTTGAATAAACGCGTTCCTTATAAGGGCATTGTTGATATTCAGATGATTACAAAAAACCTCCTTTTTAAGGTTCTACTCCTTCTTGGTCTGGAAGATCGGCATGAGGATGATATATTTTCAATGCAATACCAACACTATATCAAAATTCACAGTTATACTCGCAACACCCATCTGAAGATCATCTCTAATCGCAAAAGCAATCGAAACGGACAGTCACCACAAAATCGAAAGGCGCAAATCCACGGTTGGATTCAATCTCCAACGCATGGACGCCATTTATGAGCAGTCCGGGGGGCGGACGGATGTCCCCCACCGCCACGATTACTACACGGTTCTGCTGGTAGAAAAGGCAAGCGGAAAGCATTTGATTGATTACCAATCCTATCATTTCCAGGCTCTGGAAGTCCATTTTGTCAGTCCGGGACAGGTACACCAGGTCGATGTCACCGAAAAGCCAAGCGGCTGGGTGCTGACCTTTTCGCGGGATTTTCTCCTGGAAAACAGTATCCCGGAAAGCTTCATTTCCAATATCAACCTCTTCCAACCGATTGGCGACTCCCCTCCCCTCAAGATGGATGCCAGTACTTTTGAACGGCTGCGGGGAATTGTAGGGGAAATGGAAACTTGTATGCCTTCTGAGCTGCGCTATCGGAGCCGGGCCCTCGGGGCTTTGCTTCAGCTGTTTTTGATCTATGCGAATAACAGTGGAACCCTGGAGGCATCCCAATTGGAGGAAGACAATAAGGGGGTCTGCATCTTGCGGGATTTCAAACAATTGGTCGAAGAACGGTTTGTGGAATGGCACAAGGTGAGTGACTATGCTTCCGAAATTCATATATCCCCTAAACACCTGAGCCAAACCGTGAAAAACATCACCGGGAAGACGGCCAAGGAATTTGTAGGGGATCGAATCCTGCTGGAAGCCAAGCGACTGTTGCTACATACAGAACTGAACATCAAAGAAATAGCCTACCGAACCGGATTTGAGGAACCGCTGCATTTCAGTGGATTTTTCAAGAAGAATGCGGGCATCTCCCCTACCAAGTTCCGGGACAGCAAAAAGTAATGCGAATTCATTTTCCGACATTTTTATATCATCATCTTCCTTTTTTATATCCTCTTCCCCACCCAATCACTGCACCTTTGTAATACACAACACAGAAAGGATGGACAGAAAAAACTTTTTAAGGAAAACATTGCTCAGTGCAGCGGGAATCGCTGCGGGTAGCTCCGCCCTTCGAGCCAAAGATGTCAAACCTACGAATTCGACTTATGACAAAATGATGGAGCAGGTCGGTTTCAATCATTTACCAAATAAGGAGATCAAAAGCATGAAATCAGTATTGCATAAAGCCGGAACCAGGGGCCACGCCAATCACGGCTGGCTGGATAGCCACCACTCATTTAGTTTTGCCAACTACTACAATCCCGAGCGGATGAACTTTGGGGTGCTGCGGGTGCTGAACGACGATGTAGTTGCTGCGGGTATGGGTTTTGGAACGCATCCCCACGACAATATGGAAATCATTTCCATCCCATTGGAGGGAGATCTGGAACACAAGGACAGCATGGGAAATGTGGCGGTGATCAAGAAGGGAGATGTCCAGGTGATGAGCGCGGGAACGGGTATCCGGCACAGCGAGTACAACAAGAACAAGAGCGACGAGGTCCGCTTCTTACAGATCTGGGTATTCCCCAATAAGAAGAATGTAAGGCCTCGCTATGACCAGATCACATTGGAAAGCAATACCCCTAAGAATGAGTTGGTGCAAATCCTCTCGCCCAATCCGGATGATGCGGGTGTCTGGATTCACCAGAATGCCTGGTTCCACCTCGGTGAATTAGAGAGCGGCAAGGAGTTGAGTTACAACCTGAAGGACAACCAAAATGGGGTGTATGCCTTCGTCCTGGACGGAGATGTCACCATCGACGGGCAACCGCTCAACAAGCGCGATGGATACGGAATCTGGGACACGGAAGCCATCCAGGTGAAAGCAGACAGCAAAGCCAGGGTGCTGTTGATGGAAGTCCCCATGCAGTTGGGTTAAGGCTTACTCTGTAATCAAATCAAAGGCCCCTTTCACGAGGAACTCCGCCCCCACTTTAAAGTCGTCTGCATTCAGAATCTCGACCGATCCTTTTCCGGCTTCTCCTATGGTAACCTCTCTTTTCTCAAATGAATAATCTGATTCTGAGCTGGATGCCTTTACCAATACGAAATAATTCCCCTCCACTTCTACCACCGCGTCTTCGGGCAAAGATGCCCGGGATTGAGAAGTGGTGAAAATCTCCGCCTCGACATACATGCCTGGATTGAAGCGCTCAGCGAGCTTCTCATCCACCAGATGCCCATGAATACCGATCGTCCGACTCTCCGGATCAACCGTTTTATTGACCAGGTGCACCGTAGCCTTGTAGCTCCCACTTCTGTCATTCTGAATCCGGAACTGAATCTCCTGCCCTACCGCGATTTTGGACAAGTCCTTTTCAAATATTTTCAGCTCCAGGTGCAGGTGATCGGTATCGACAATGCTGACGGCCACGTCGGAGGGGTTGAGGAAAGAGCCCGGTGTGATATTGACCTCGGTGACATAGCCATTGATTGGAGAAGTCACGGTCAGGGTGGTTCTGATATTGTCAATGGTCAGTTTGTCCGGGTTGATCTTCATCAGTTCCAGCTTCTTGCCCAAGGATTCGTACCTGACCCGCGTCACCGTATAATCAGATTCTGCTTTGAGGTAATTTTTCTGCGAGGTGACATTGTCTGCCGCCAGGCTTTTTTGCCGCTCATAGTCTGATTTCAAATAGGTCAATTGGCCTTGGGCTTCGAGAAAATCCTGCTGAACCTGTACATAACCGGGGTTTTCCAGGACAAACAGGACTTGTCCTTTGCTTACCCGCTCCCCCGGCAACAACTGCAATTGCTTAACATAGCCCTCAAAGTAGGCACTGATGGAGACATGGTTTTGAGGGGGCACGTCAAATATGCCATTGGCTTTGACCACCTCGTGGAATTCCCGCATTTCCAGCTTTCCCAACTTCATCTTGGAGGAAGTGAATTGGGTAGGAGTCAATGAATAAGGGTTTTGGTTCTCAGTGTCCCCATCAGACTCTTCGATCACCAAAGGCTCAGGATTTGAGGAACAAGAGGCCAGGGCCAGCATAGCCACTATGGCCAACACAAGCAGTTTAGACAGGCGCATCGGATGATATATATTGTTCTGCATCATTAATTCATTAAGTAGTTGGCTTCTAATACAGTCAGGTTGTATTTAAAAAGGGAAGTGAGATAGTCCAGTTCAATGGTCTTGGCGTTTTCCAGCAGTTGGGTGTATTGGAAAAAATCAATTTCACCGGCCCGAAATGCTTTCATGGCATGGAAGATCAATTCTTCGGCCAACTGTTTCCCATCGGTATCGTAATAGTCCAGACCTTTTTGGTATTGCCTCAGATCTGACTGAAGGGCGCGGTATTTTGCTTGCAATTCAATCTTGTAATTGGCCGTCTCCGACTCGAGGATGGCGGTCGCTGTCCTGGCGGCATCAATCTTTGCTTTCTGCCCTCCGTACCACAAGGGGATCCCGACTCCGGCCTGGAAGCCTCCGTAGGCTCGGTCACCGGGGCCATTGTTCGTCCCCCGGAATACGGACAGGTTGATATCGGGGAGTAGCTTTTGCTTTTCCAGTGCAATTTCCTGATTGGATAGTGAGGCTGCACTGCTGAGGTATTTGAGGCCGGGATGGGCCACCGTGTCCAACGGAAGCAGGGGCAGACGCTCGAGTTGGTCCAGTGTGACCGTGTAGGTGGTATCAGATTGCATCCACTGTTGCAGCACGATATAGGCGTGCTCGATGCATTCCTGTATCTGATTCAACGCTACTGTGGTTTCCTTCTTCTTGGTCTGTGCGGTCAACTTTTCCAGGTAATTGGACTCCCCTTCTTCAAACTTCCGGTTGGCGGCATATTCAAAGGAGCTGTACAAACTGTCCAAATAGATATAGTTCCTGCGCTTTTGTTGCCAATAGACCACTTCGTAGTAGGCTTTTATTACTTCTTTGGCCACCATTCGCTGGTCGATGGCATAATGGTCCTTAACCAGTTGGCTCTTACCCTGGAAAACCTTCCTTTGCGCACCGTAAACGGTGGGAAACTGAAAGGACTGATTGATGCCCCAGACATTGAGGGGCAGGTTATTGGGGGCAATATTGTTTTGATCCCTTTCGAAGAAGACTTCGGTTTTGTCAATGTCGATGGCGCTGCCCAGCAGTTGCTGGCTTTGTTCGATGCGCTGGGCGGAGGCCTTGAGGCCCTGGTTGTTTTGCAATGCGATGGCCACCGCTTGCTCCGGGGTGATGGAATTTCCCTGGCTGTACCCGAACAGGGGTAAAAACAGGATGACAAGTGCGAGCAAGGCGAAGGACGGTCCCTTCTTTTGGGAAGGTTTGCCTTCAGGACCAATGCTTTGGGGACCACCGCTTTGGGGACCACCGCTTTGGGGACCACCGCTTTGGGGACCACCGCTTTGGTGACCAATGCCTTTGGAACCACCGCCTTGCCCTCCTCCTCCTCCACCAGCCCCACGCCCTTTCCGGTCAAACAGCGCATAGAGGACCGGTAGCACCAACAGGGTCAGGGCGGTTGCAGATATCAATCCACCCACCACAACCGTGGCCAATGGCCTTTGCACTTCGGCCCCGGCCGATGTCGAGATCGCCATCGGCAGGAAGCCCAGGGCGGCGGCGGCAGCCGTCAACAATACAGGCCGCAACCTGTTGCGGGTACCCTGAAGGATTCGCTCCGTAATATCGGTGACACCATGGGCTTTGAGTTCCTTGAACTCCTCGATCAGCACGATGCCGTTCAGCACCGCAATCCCAAACAAGGCGATGAATCCAACCCCGGCAGAGATACTGAAGGGAAGATCTCGGAAATAGAGGAGCAAGACCCCACCCACCGCGGACATGGGGATCGCACTGTAAATGATGAGCGCCTCCTTGACCGAACTGAAAGCAAAATAGAGGAGCACAAAAATGAGTACCAAAGCAATGGGGACGGCCACCATCAACCTGCTCTTAGCAGTTCGCAGGTTTTCGAATTGCCCTCCATACTCAACCGTATAGCCAATCGGAAGCTTGACCTTCTGGTTGATTGCCGCCTGGACATCTTCTACCACCGATTCCAGGTCCCGGTTCCTCACATTGACCCCGACTACGATTCTCCGTTTGGTATTGTCACGGGAAATCTTGGCTGGTCCCTTGGTATAGGTGATGGTGGCAAATTCACTCAAAGGCAACTGATTTCCATTGGGGAGTTGAATGGTGGCGGTCTCAAGGTCCTGGATGTCTTTGCGGTGGTCTTTGTCAAACCGCACCACCAGGTCAAATTGCTTCTCTCCCTCGAATACGGTGCCAGCAGCCATCCCCGCAAAACCCATGGTGATGATATTGTTGAGCTCTTCTACGTTCAAGCCATGCTTCGCGATCTTCTGACGGTTGTAGACCACTGACATCTGTGGCAGCCCGGCCACCTTCTCCACAATGATATCTGCCGCCCCCTCGATACCCGCAATCGCTTTCTCCACCTCCATCGCCTTTTCATACAAGACGTCCAGATCTTCCCCGAAGATCTTAATAGCCAGGTCGGCCCGCACCCCCGTGATCAATTCATTGAAACGCATTTCAATCGGTTGGGTAAATTCAAAATCCACTCCGGGGATCTCTGACAATGCCTCCTTGAACTTGTCCGCCAATTCGTCTTTGCTTCCCGCAGATACCCACTCGCTTTTAGGTTTCAGCTTGATGATCACATCGCTTTCCTCCATCGACATGGGATCAGTAGGAATTTCCGCGGCACCGATCCGGCTGACCACCTGATCCACTTCAGGAAAGCGGCGCAGAATGGCCTCGATCCGGGTGGTCGCCTCGGTGGTTTTACTCAATGAGTAACCGGTCTTCAATACCGGCTGGATGACAAAGTCGCCTTCGTCCAGGGTGGGGACAAATTCGCCCCCCATGCGTGTAAAGAGAAAACCCACCGCCAGCAACAGCATCACAGAAAGTCCCAATACAAGCGCTTTACTGCGAAGGGCCCAGGCCATGGTGGGCTTGTAAGCTCTTTCCAGAAAAGAAATCAGGCGGGTAGAAATGTTTTTCTTCTCCGGATTGGAGGGGCGAATGAACAAAGAAGCCATCACCGGGACATAGGTAAAGCACAGTACCATGGCTCCGATCAGGGCAAAGCAAAATACCAGCGCCATGGGTCTGAACATTTTCCCTTCCACGCCGACCAAAGAGAGAATCGGAATGAATACAATGATGATGATCAATTGCCCAAATACCGCCGAGTGCATCATCTTACTTGCACCCAGATGAGTAATGTTATCGATGAAGTTTTGCCGCTCTTTCTTGGGCAATGACAGCAATTGAGCACGTTCGGCAGTGATCTTAAAGGCGATGAATTCGACAATGATCACCGCACCGTCGATGATGATCCCGAAGTCAATGGCTCCCAGGCTCATCAGGTTGGCATCTACCCCAAATATGTACATGAGCGACAGGGCAAACAGCAGGCACATCGGAATCACCGAAGCGACCACCAGCCCCGACCGGATATTGCCCAATAAGAGTACCACCACAAAAATGACAATCAGACAGCCCAGAATAAGGTTTTCAGCAATGGTGAAGGTCGTTTTTCCGATCAACTCACTCCGCTCCAGGAATGCATTGATACTGATACCGGGCGGCAATGAAGGTTCAATTTGCGCGACCCTTTTCTTCACAGCTTCTATCACGGCCTTGGAGTCAGCCCCCTTCAGCATCATGACCTGCCCCAATACCTTTTCTCCCTCCCCGTTTCCGGTAATGGCTCCAAAGCGGGTCGCATGGCCATAACCAACCGTAGCGACATCTTTGATATAAACCGGAATCCCATCCCTCGTCTCAATCACAATATTCTCGATGTCTTCCAGGGAACCGATCAATCCTTCCCCCCTGATAAAATAGGCCTGGTTGGATTTTTCGATATAGCCCCCACCTGCTACGCTGTTGTTCCTTTCGAGGGCACTGTAAGCCTCAGTGATGGAGATATTCATGCTGCGCAGTTTCTCCGGGTTGATGGCCACCTCGTATTGCTTGAGAAAACCGCCCCAGGTATTTACTTCCACCACCCCGGGAATCCCGGAGAGTTGACGCTTTACGATCCAATCCTGGATGGTCCTGACGTCGGACAAGGAGTAGTCATCCCGGTGGGCGGAATCTACCTCAATTACGTATTGGTAAATCTCCCCCAATCCTGTGGTAATCGGCCCCATGAAGGGCTTGCCAAATCCAGCCGGGATTCTTTCTTCCGCCGCCTTGATCTTTTCTGCAATCAATTGCCGGGGCAGGTAGGTCCCCATCCTGTCTTCAAATACCACCGTTACCACGGAAAGGCCAAACTTGGAGATGGAACGGATTTCCTTCACATCTGGCAGGTTCGCCATCTCCAACTCAACCGGATAGGTCAGGAATTTCTCTACATCTTCCGTGGCCAGGTTGCGGGAGGTGGTAATGACCTGTACCTGGTTGTTGGTGACATCCGGAACCGCACCAATGGGGATACTCGAAAGGGAATAGAGTCCAAAGCCGATGATGCCGGCTGAGAATAATAGTACGATCAACTTGTGGTGGATGCTGTACTGTATGATGCGTTCTAACATTGATGGCGTGTATTTTGATTGCACACCAAATGTCATCAAGAGTCCCTAAAGCTTTTCTCAGGCCTTTCTTAAGATTTCCTTAAAATGTGATGGATACGGTAGTTCCCTCGCCCAAAGCACTCTGTATGTCCAACTCCGCACCGAGGGCATCGGCGCACTTCTTCACGATGGACAGGCCGAGGCCATTGCCGGAGATATGCTTGTGCTCCAGGGAGTCGGAGCGAAAAAAGTTCTCATAGATATGGGCCAGGTCATCTGCCTTGATCCCGATGCCCTCATCCCGGATGGAACATTGCATCCCCTCCCTGGTCGGCGCGATCCTGATCCGGATGGCAGACTGGCTTTCTGAATACTTGATGGCATTGTCCAGCAGATTGTCAATGATCAGGCTCGAGTAGTAATAAGGCACCAATTTCTCCCCCGCTTCCTCGACTTCCAATTCAATCTTCAGCTCCTTCTCAGCAATTCGGGATTTAAAACGGCTGATGGATTCATCCACCAAAGTTGTCAAGACAGTCGTCCCTCCTTCCTGGATCCCCACTTTGGTATCCAGACGGGCCAGCAACAACAGTTGTTCCAAGGTGGTGGTCATCCTTTCCACTTCAGCCAAGCTGTATTTGATCTTTTCCTCGTACTCCTGTTGGGTTCTTGGCTTTCTGATCAGGACTTCCAAGGTTCCTCGAAGCGTCGCCAACGGGGTACGAAGCTCATGGGAGGCATCCGAAGTAAACTGTTTTTCACGCTGGAGTGCATTTTCAATTCTTTCGAGCAAGGCATTGAATCCCGCAGATAAATCAAAAATCTCATCCCGGTGCTGTGGAAGCTCTACCCGTTCCTCCAGGTTGTTTTGCGTGATCCGGGTAATGGTTTTGGTGATTCCCTGCACGGGTTTGATGCTCCTTCCGGCCAGAAAACGGGAAATAAAATACAAGCCAGCCAGGACCACCAGCAGAGAGACCAACAGCACATTGCGCAACATCAGAATGACCGCTTCGGAAGATTCTGAAGACATGGCCGCGAGGATATAGCCTTTGATTTCTCCTCCTTGTTCGATCGGTAACTGGACCTGCCGGATCGACCGGTTGTTCAGCTTTTCATCGAAATGGCCGCCAAACTCAGACGCCTTGAACGGCAAATTGTCTCCCTTCAGGTTGGGGGATTTATCCATGATTTGCCCCTCTTTGTCCATCAGCTGAATGAATACCGGATTGACCTGGATCTCCCGGTGCTCCCTCTCTTCCCACTCCGCCTTGTTGATGAATTGTATCCGTCCACCGGTGATTTTGATTTCCCCGGTATGCTTCTCTGCTTCATAAGAAAGGTCCGCGTCAAGGTTACTGATCACCGTGCCCTGGACCGCAAAATAGATCACCCCAAAGACAATCGTCATGATCACCGCCGTGGCGATCATATAGTTGAAAGCGATTCTGTTCTTAAAGCTGAGGTTCATATTTCTTTGGCGATATACCCTACTCCCCGCACCGTCTGGATATAATTGTCTTTGTCGGAAAGGGACAGCTTCTTACGCAAGGCATTGATATAGACATCTATGACACCGGTATTGTATTCAAAATGGATGTCCCAGACGCTTTCGATGATCCGGGTTCGGCGGCAGACCTTGCCTTTGTTTCGCATCAGAAATTCAAGCAGGGCAAACTCTTTTTGGGTCAGGTGAATCTCTTCACTGGCCCGGTGGACCTGGTGGGTTTCGGTATTCAGGGTGATGTCTCCCAGTACAAAAAGGGAGTGCTCGCCTGACTTGGGCCGGAGTTGGACCTTGACCCGTTCGAGGAGCTCTTCAAAATGAAAAGGCTTTTTGATATAGTCGTTGGCCCCGGCCTGCAAGCCAAAGACGGTTTCATCTACCGTGTCTTTGGCGGTGAGAAAGATGATGGGGGTTTCCTGATGCTCTTTTCTGAATTGGCGGCAAATCTCAATGCCACTCAAACCGGGCAGCATCCAATCCAGCAGTAACAGGTCGTATTCTCCGGAAAGGGCCAGGTGAAGTCCTTCCTTGCCATTGTCGGCAACATCGACCGCGAAGGACTCTTCTTCCAGTCCCTGCTTCAAAAAAGCCGCGATGCCCGCTTCGTCCTCTACGACCAGGATTCTCATAATTCAAATATTGCAGGCTTAAGATAAATGATTGCTAAATGGAATCTTAAGATTTCCTTAAAGATTAAGTGGGAGAAAAGTTAAAAGAATGTGCAGGAAAAGTGTAAGGATTTCTCCCGGGCGGTTACAAATGGGAAAAAGGTGACTC
>CAYGRE010000091.1:11591-27975 GCA_964352215.1 uncultured Bacteroidia bacterium | reverse complement strand
ATCTTGCGAGGCCCAACAGCCTGCTTTTTTCACCATCGGCGAAAAAGAACTGGCCCATACGGATGTGTACTCGTTGCTCCAGGGCGAAGATGGGCTCCTGTATGCTGCGACCAACGATGGGTTATATGCCTATAAGCATGGTAAATTCAGCAAGTTTCCACCACCTCCTGAACAAAGAGGAAGTGCTTTGTTCAATCTGGTTTCTGACAACGATGGCTTGGTTTTTTGTGGGAATCTAAGTGGGCAAATCTTCAAACTGGTAGACGGGAACCTTGAATTGTATGCCGAAGTTCCTCCGGAAAATGTCTACGGTAATTTTGGTTTCCTTTTCGATGGGAAAAACAATCTGATTTACTCTTCTCAGTCCTTCCTGAAATATTCGAATGGCTCCTTTATCCCCCTGTTAAGCGAGGTAAACTTTTCAACCGGGGAAAGGCTCCGCAAGCTTCAGGATGGGCGGATTGTTTCCGGTACCTTTCCAGACAGCACGATCGCTTGGGTAGAGGAGGGGGAGATGAGGTGGGAAAAGATCACCACGGTAAAGAAAGATTTCCCTTGGCATGAGATCCCTACTGCCCTGCTTTCATTGAAAGGAGACCTGATATGTTTCTTCAACAATGGTAAAGCCTGGCATTTGGGGGAGAAGGGATGGCAATTCCCGAGGGCGAGTATTCCCAAGGGGACCTTTTTCCAATTCTCTGAGGATGAAATATGGCTGTTGGGAACTTCTGAAGGTGCCTATAACCTGAAGGCTTCGAAGGACAGCATCCTTATCGATCCCCCCATATTTGAGAATACTTTCCTCTCTACCATGACCGAAGGGAAGGACAATGTCCTGTTCTTTGGGACTTTCGGTAAAGGGGTGATCGTGGTACCTGATCGAAGAGCAAAGGTTCACGATCCCTTCGGCGGTGACGAGGTCTTTCAGGGGATCGTTGCGGATGAGAAGCGTGGGGCTTTCCTGACCACCAGATCCGGGAAATTGTTTCATACTACCGACCAGGGGTTGACGCTATTGGAATCTCCGTCCAAAGGAGCGATCACCAGGGTTTTCCTGGCACCAGGAATGGACCTGGGATTGAATGATGAATATCCTGGGTTGTTGTACGAAGGGAAAAGGTACAAGGATGGTCGTCAAAACGTGGGGGCTCTAAAAGATATGGCGGTGGTCGATTCATCCTGTATTTTGGTAGCCGGAGCCACTGGAGTCGCGCGGATCGGAGAAGGTCTTGAAAATTTCCCTTGGAAGAAAGGAGTAGGATGGCCTGAATTGGGAGATTTTAAACAACGCAGCCGGTCAATCGCCTATCTCGGAAGCCCTGATCGGATATACATCGCAAGCCATTTGGGATTGATCAGGTTCGACGAGCAGGGGCGAGGTACAGAGATGGAGCATGAAGGAGGGACGATCAATGCCTCTGACCTGATTTCCTATCATGGACAGCTGTGGTGTGCTACCCAACGCAATGGAATTCTCATTTTCAAGGACGATCAGGTTGTTGACAAAATTGATCAAGAGGAAGGTTTGGGGAGTAACAATACCAAGAAGATTATCATCGAAGGAGGACAACTATTTGTCTTGCATGACAAGGGGATACAGATCCTTGATCTGTCGGCAGGAAATTGGACCACATTAGGGGCTGCTGAGGGGATTGTTGCAGGGGCTATCACTGATTTCTCCCTGGGACAGGAGAGATTATGGTTATTGGCAGATTACAAACCGGTATCCATTGAACTGAATAAATTATCTTCTAAAAAACCATCCCTTCATTTATTCCTGGACTCTTTGGTCGTCTCAGGAAAGAAGGTTCCGGTACAACTGGATGGATCGGCAGGGCCGGTCAGATCTTTCGCTCAGTCTTTCCCCCATGATCAAAACCGCTTCTCCTTCTATATAGATTTCCGTGAGGTACTCTACATGCAGGAAGTTAAGATTCGGACCCGCTTACAGGGATTGGAGGAAAAATGGGATCAGAAAGGTGCTACTGAGGAATTGATCGAGTACAAATCCCTTCCTGCGGGTGACTTCGTATTTGAAATGCAGGCCCAATATCGGGGACAGGACGGACCTTTGTACAGCTATGTTTTTACAATCCACCCCCCATTTTGGCAAACCTGGTGGTTTTTTAGTGTAGTGGGATTGTTAATCGTTGTGTTGGTATTCCTCATTTTCAGAGCTTTTAGCCAACGTCAACTCCGAAAGGAAAGGCAAAGGAATGAGCTCAATACCTCCAAGCTTACCGCGATCCAATCCCAAATGAATCCCCACTTCATTTTCAATTCTCTCAATTCGATTCAGGATCTCGTCCTGCAAGGAGACGAAGAGCGTTCCTATACCTTCATTACTAAATTCGCCAATCTGATTCGGAAGACCCTTAAATATTCCGCTCAGGAGTTCATCGATCTGGAGCAAGAAGTGGAGTTGATTGAATTGTACCTGACTTTGGAAAAGCAGCGGTTCAAATCAGATCTCGAGTTCGAGGTCGTGCATGGAGATTGGGAAGGGATCCAGGTTCCCCCCATGCTGATTCAACCCTTTATCGAGAATGCATTGGTACATGGCTTGCTCCACAAGGAAGGAGTTGGGAGGATCAAGATCGAATTTGAATTGGATGAGGTGCTGATGTGCACCATCACAGACAATGGAGTAGGCCGTAAAAAAGCGAAAGAGATCCGGCAGCGGCAGCGGATGGACCATGAATCATTTTCAGTGCAAGCCATTCGGAAGCGGTTTGAAATCCTGGGGCAGCATTTCAAGGAAGAGATTGGCTTTGAGTATGAGGATCTGGTTGAAGGGCAGGAGGCCTTGGGGACCCGGGTTAGGCTGAAGATTCCAGTTCGGAGAGTGCTGTGAGGGTCTGGTTACCTGAGTAAAGTAGCAGGAATACACAGATGACCATTCCTCAAGAATACCTGCCTTTCCTAAAGACAATGCAAGCAAATCGTATAGAGGTATTAAATTGACAGCATGTCGAAGAAGATCACCGCCATACTAGTCGACGATGAGGAGAGCGCCAGGAATATCCTGGCCAATCTATTGGAGCGGTTTTGCCCTTCCATAGTCCTGCTGGACAGGTTCACCAATCTCCCCGATGCCGTATCCGGTGCCAAAAAGCTCCAACCAGATGTCGTATTTCTCGACATTGAGATGCCCAACTACGCCGGTTTTGAGATCGTGAATTTTTTCGAGACCATTCCTTTTGAGATCATATTCATTACCGCCTATGATAAATATGCAATCAAAGCTTTTGAGGTAGCAGCTTTGGATTACTTGATGAAGCCCATTGATATTGACCGCTTGAAGCAAACGGTGGGACGGTTGCATGAGCGCCTCGAAAAAGACCCAGCCTTTTCCCAACAAATGAAAATCCTCTCCGAAACCTTGGCGTCAAACCAAATCACAAAGATCGCCGTGATGGAGAAAGGGTATCGCCAACTGGTGAAACTGGAAGATGTCGTGGCGATTGAGGCCCAGGAGTCTTACAGTAAGATTCACTTTGCCGATGGGACCAACACCATGGTCAGTAAGAATCTCAAACACTTTGAAACGTTACTCGATGGGCATGCTCACTTCTTCCGGACGCATAAATCCTGGATTGTCAACTCAGCCTATTTGCACAATTATTCCCGATCCCGCCTTGAGATCAACCTGGCCTCTGACATCATCGCGAAGCTTTCCAAGTACCGCAAAGTAGAGTTTGAATCATTCCTGAATAAATAAAAAATCCGCCCCGAAATGCAACGGGACGGATCAGTTTTTGAAGGTATATTGTTTATTGTCCCACTGACTTAACGGCTTGTATTTTTTGAGGAGTAAGGGGAGGTGGGGGAGGCCCAGTCCAGCTTACATTGTCAATGACAAAACCATTGTTTGGTAGCAGGATGCAACGAAAGGCAATGTACTGATTGGTCCCTGCATAGTTAGTGAAGTCCACCGTCTTGCTGACCACGGTTGTAGAAATGTGCGAGACCGTCTGGAAGGGAACGAATGTATTGTGGTCATTGGGATCGCTCATGGTTCCCACCTCAATATCATTTGTAGTACCTGCGAAGTTGTTCATCTTACGCATGTCAAATGTCAAAGGGCCTTTGACGGTGCACTTAGGGAGAGCAGTGATCATTGTATAGGCAATGGGGTTCGGGCTGGTGTGGTGGTGGAACATCCAGTATTCTCCATTGTAAACAAAGTTATAGGTAAATCCAGGATCATGTTGGAAAATACCGTTCCAGCAAGTAGGCCGCTGTTCATAGGGGACACCGGTAAAATCTTCCTGGATGGAACTTGTAGGTGTAAAACACTGGGCCTGAAGATTGGTTGAGCAGAAGGCGAGTGCTATAAAACTGAAAAGAAAAATCTTAAAACGAATCATATATTGTAATTGTTGGATTGGTAATGAGGCAAAAGTATCCTTCTGATTGAGCGCTGCATATTTTACTTCAGGAACGGACGATTTTGTCTAGGAACGGTCAACAATTGTATTTTATAGTCTGGGATAGCTGGAACAAATGCACCAGACAAAGACCAAACAAGTTTCACCTCTTTCACTGATTCCCTTCTTCTTTGCTCAAGATGAAGACTTTGATCCTTTTATTGGGAGTAGTGGTAATGGCCAATCTCATTTGGTCCCAATCTCCCTATGTCGTCAAGACCGGAAGTGGCTCGTATCTGAATATAACTGGAGAAGGCCTGGACGATGGGAAGTTGAAAGCAGCTGAAAAAGCCAGGGAGTACGCAATTACTCAAATCCAGCAAACCATCAATTCAGAATTATGGGTCCAGATAGGAGAAACAGATTCAAGCATAGTAAGTCAGGTAAATGTATTCGTGGGTGCTTATGTCCACCGACTCCCCAACCGGGAGAGGGTTAATTTTAAATTGTCAGAATCAGGAGATTTAACCTTTGCAGAGGTTGGATTCCGGAGTGATTATGCCTTTGAACGGCTGACTTTTGAACGGCATGTTGGAACTTTTGTAAAGGCGAGGGCCGAACAGCCAGATCTCGACAAAATGGTCGATAAGATGAAGGAACTGGACGATCGGATCGTCGAATGTCTGGAGGGGAAAGGCTTGGGAAGAGAGGATCTGGAGTTGGCCCAAAAGAGCAGGCATGATCTGTATGCCGCATTTGTACAAAATCTGGATAGCACTTATACACTGGGACTCGAAACCGTCGCCATCAGAAATAAATACGTCCGGGAACAAGCTGATCAAATAGCCACCTATTTGGATTACCTCTTTCGGGACCCCGGATTTCGCTTTGACTTTAAGACCCCGGCCATGCGGGTAGAGATTATTTCCGATGAAAAAGCCTACCTGGAGGTGGATTGGGAAAAGCAGCTTCACCCTTATAACAGCTTAATTTTCGATGATCTGAACAGGAACCTACACCAGTTACTGAAGAACAATCCCGGCAACTTTGACCTGATCAAGCGTTCATTGAAGAGAGTAGCGGACAAGCATGACCACATCAGTTTAAGAGAAGTAGACAATTATTCAGGGCAGCAATACGAGCGGACAATTGACTTTTTCTACACTCTTGATCCTGAAATATGCAATGTTAGCCTTTCCCTTGGGAACCGAAGTGGGAAGCCTCTGGGGGAGAAATCCTACCTGTCGACCTATTTGCTGTCCGGGAACATGTTTTCCTTCAATACCAAGTACCTCCACGAAGACTATCAGGAAGAGGGTCGGGTGCGGATTAAGATAGAGCGAACCTTGCTGAAGAAAATAGAAAGCATTCTCATCGTCCAGGACTACCGGGATAAGATCAGCCTGAAAGAGACGGAAATCGATATCAGGAGTTTCCAAGCCAGAGAAAGACGGCGAAGCTATCATGCGAGCCGCCCCAAAATTGATTTCAACCTTTTTACCGCGACATTCCGCCCCATAAGAACCCAATGGTTCCAGAGTCACCCATTTCGCGTGGGGTTCTATTATGGCAATTCAGATTATCATTCGGTGGTGAGGTCGAATACCCTGGACTCAACCCGGACCCAAACTACCTCCACCGGTTCGGACGTTACCCTCGACACTTACACCCTGGGAGCCAAGGATTCAACACGGGGCTCATTTACTTCTTACAGTCTTTCCCTGGGTGCAGTTACACGGAGGAATAAAAACACCAATGTCATTCACGCATTCAAAGCCACCTACTTAGGTTTGGTTCCCAATCAATTGATCACCTTCCGGAAATTTGACGGCATTGCCATCGGTTCCTATAGCCTCACCTTCGAATCCCCCTTCTTTTGGCGACATGGTTTGTCCATCAATTATGGCTTCGAAGCAGGTTATTTTATCGGACCTGAATTTGCCGGTGGTGGGTTTATAGGCTAACCCAAACTGGGCCTGGGGTTGAATCTGACCAATTGGATGGGTTTTAGGTTTCAGGGAAGTTACGCCTATGCCCGCAGTACAAAAAGCAGAGCCTGGCACCAGGAGAATGGCAGCACTTTTGAGGTAAACAGAACCCTGGGCGATTTTTCCCGGCAAACCAGCCTGGATGGGGGACTTTCCTTTCAGTTGGGAGTCGTATTCAGTTTATGAGGGGATAATCAGAGACTAAAGGTGAACCAGAAAGGAAAAAGGTGATTCAGAAATGTCACCAATCGCATCCCATCTCTTTCACCTTGATCTCAATCAGGGAATCCAATGCTTGTTTTTCGTGTCTGTAGCGGCGCCGTAAGATGTCCATTTCTTCAAAGACGGGTTCCTTGGCATCTTCGGTTTCGATAAAGTTCAATTTCCCTGCCTGACTTTCCGATTCGATTGAATCCACCTTGCACTTGAGAATGACAAAGGCCTCCGCATCTTTTTCCATATCCTTTTTGTTACAGGCGGACAGAAGGAGGATGCAGGAGAAAAACAGGAGCAGTAGGCTTTTTTTCATCTTTATATCAGAGGGAGAGGCTAAAGGGAAGTTCTATTCTTCGACTACCTGATAGCCCTGGTCTTCCAGTTCAGACTCTTTTAACCAGTAGTGATCGGCATCTGAATAGAAGCGTACGTATCCACTCTGCCGTTCAAAATACTGATAGTCTCCGGCATGTGTCACCAGTTCTGGGAGCATCGGAAGGGCATCACCATTCTTAACAATGTTCCCAGATTGAATGGTACCGACGATATTGCCATTGGGGGCATCGTAGATGGTCACTCCTTCAGGAAGGTGGAGGCCATCAGACTGGACGGCATCCACAGTGCTGCGAATCGTTCCCTCGGGCTGTTGAGCACAGAGGATTTGGGCAGCGAAGAGCAGGGCGATCATGGAAACAAAGGCTTTCATTGTGGAAAGATAAAAAATGCTGGTCAGATACACCAAGATATTTCGCGTCCGGATTTTCCAGATGGGAGATATCCGTGATCTTGGTTCATTCAGGCCCTGGCCATTTCGATGAGTTTATTGGTGGTGCGCCAGTTGCGGGTCGTGGCATTGACCTTCAGCTTTCGCTCGAAGAGGTTGTTGTTCATCTTGGCGCGGCCCGCACCATCGGGCGGGAAAAAGTAGATGACTTTTTCAGTCAGCACGATTTCTTCAGGTGCGTAGGGAGTCGGATCGAGTGCGGCAATGTTTTCAGGAGCAGGCAGCGTTTCCAGAAAAGTCAAATAGACCTGGTCCGGGGTGCGGTCCTTTTTGTCATGCCAGGGATAACCCGCAACGGCTGCCTCCAAATCTTCCGGTTTTAAGACCAGTGTCTGTACCTCCCAGCCATAATGGGACAGAATGGCTCCTTTTATTTTTGCGGCCAGGGCAGCAGGGTCGGCAGGATTGGCAGGGTCAACCTGAAAAACCACATTTCCACTCTGGATATAGGTGCCCACTTCGGAGAATCCAATCCCATCAAGGAGCACCCGCAAGTCCGCCATCTTGATCTTCTTCTGCCCGCTGACATTGATCCCCCTCAGCAGGGCGATGTAAGTATTATTTTTCATCTTATTTCTTTCAACAATTCTATTGCCTTCTCCCCGAGATCGGTTTCCAACCCACTCAATTCCTCCAGCAAACTTTCCGCTGCTGCGGTATTACCCGCCTGGATATAAGACAGGGCCAGGTACCACCTTGCCCGTTGACGGTAAATAAATCCTTCCGTCTGGACGGAGCCCAGCAGGGCGATGGCATCTCCGGTTTCACCAGCTGCAAGGTGCGCAATTCCCGCATAGAAAACCGCTTCCGAATCAGAGGGGACCGCTTCCAGGTAGGCATCAAAATGAACAATACTCTCCTTGAATTCCCCTTTGTCGTATTGCGCCAACGCCTGTCTGATCTCTGCATCACTTGAGCCCCGACTGGAATAGAGGTTTTCATAAGGTTCGAAATACTGTTCCATCAGGGTCGGGTTGGGACGCAGTATGAAGTAAAAGGGGACAATCAGGAGTAGAATTACCGCGGCTGCTGCCAGATACCACCTAGGGAAAGCTCTGACCTTACCTTCTTTTTCAGGAGATGCTACTTTCGAATCCTCTTTTGGTGCCCCTTCTTTTTCCGGAGATGCTCCCGCCGAATCCTCTTTTGGTGCCCCTTCTTTTTCAGGAGATGCCCCCGTCGGATCCTCCTTTCCCAATGGCTCAGATGGATTACTTTCCAGTTCCTCCCGGATAGCATTCAACCTGCCCATAAATTCATCCTTCTCCAGTGCCATCAAATCGGCCTGCAATTCCTTCATTTCCACAACGGCACGGTTCAAGGCTTCGTCGCGGTTCATTTCCTCTTCGAATGCCTTTCGTTCTTTTTCCGGTAACTCACCCAGCAGGTAAGCTTCTATCCGGTCTTGGCGTGTATCATCCAGTATGCTCATGATCTTTAGGGTAAGCGTTCCATCAACGATTTCAGTCGTTTGAGACATTTGTTCTTAGCGGTTTTGGCAGTGTCAGCGTTGGCCAATCCAAGCTGCTCGGCGATCTCCGGCATCGAAAGTCCATGGACAATCCGGTTGACCAGAATAGTTCGGCACCGTTCCGTCAATTGGGCCATCGCCTTCTTCAGCTCTGCCATCTTTCCCTCAGGGACGTCCCGAAAGAGGGGGCCTTCCAATTCTGTTTCGATCATACCACTGCTTTCCGCTTCCATTTCCTGGGCATGGTCGGCCAATGGGAGGTATCTGCTCCGGTGTTGGCCTTCTTTTTTATACTGGTTTCTGATCAGGTTGGCGGCAAATGAAAACAAGATCGTATTCACCGCTTTCCCCCGATAAGATTCCAGGTCGCCCTCCCAGACTTTTTTTCGAAAGATCAGGACCGCTTCATTAAAGCATTCAGCCAATAGGTTGTCTTCGAGTGCCCAGCGACTTCGGGCCCATCCCATATACTGATTGAAGTACTGCCGGTAAGCAGCCTCCAATGGTGCATTGTCTCCCGGTTGAAAATCCTCCGGGATGAACTTTTGCACTGAGGTTTCGGATGAACTACCAGCGCGATCCATGATGCTTCATTTCTTTATGGAACCTAGCCTATGAAAGTAACCCCTTCCCCCCGAAAAAAAAATTTTAGTCCATGGGGTTACTTCCCGGGTTACCCCAGCCATAAAGGGTAATTAAGAATTAAAACACCATGAAACTTTTATCTAAAACACCAAACC
Organism: uncultured Bacteroidia bacterium; assembly: GCA_964352215.1. GTDB lineage: Bacteria > Bacteroidota > Bacteroidia > J057 > JADKCL01 > CAWUKT01. Next base: position 18,406 of record CAYGRE010000091.1, on the reverse strand, counting down.
CGATCTCTCTACCAAACCCGACCTCTCTTAAGGAAAATATTAACATTATGGACAATTCGAAAATCACCCACTCATTTCCCACCGGACGCCGCCTGATCCTGGCGCTGCTGACCGGTCTTCTCATGTTCTTTGGTTCTTACGATTCGGTTCAGGCACAGTTCCAGATCGTAGAAGACCTGCTTAACAGTGGTAGCATCGGAGGAACCCGGGGGTACCGTCTCCGCAGAATCGGCGCAGACCAACCTGCCGGATCCCTGAATTCTAACTATGTTTATTATCCTGCCAGCAGTATCAAAATCCTTCAGGCTTACTTTGCCATGTCTGAAGTGGATGATGGGAGCTGGAGCCTGGCCGGTACCAACCTGACCGTTTGTACCGATCCAAGTGAAAATTGCGGTCCTGGTCTGAACAGTTCAGCAGGATGTACGCCTGTCAATGAAAACCTCTCCACCGTGATTACCGGGATGATGGTCAATTCCAGCAACCAACGTACCAATGCCGTTCAGGAGCAGGCGGGGATCGATTTCTGGCCGGCTGGTGCCCCTTTCAGCAATGACCGGGCCTCTTATGGACGTCAGTCGATGACCAATTTTGCGCAGAATGAGCTCAATATGACCAATACCGGGCTCTACCATAAATTTGGATGCAGTGGCGCTTGTGAACCGGTACCCAACACCCTCACTTTAAGTGATATTGATTTGTGTTACAGCAATATTGCCTGGAATACCGCGATCATGTCCGCCGCCAACCGCATGGAACTCTACAGCCGTGTACCCAACAGTTCTTCCTGGTTGAACAATACCGTAGACCAGGAGGCCGCCGATTTGAACAAGCAAGTTCATGCGCCGGCTTTCAAGGCCCAGATGTACTCCATGAACAAAGGAGGCAGTTGGCAATGTGCCGGGAATGGCTACTACAGCAATTCTGGTCTCGTTCAGCTCCCTACCTACAATGGCGCTTACAAGCGACTGTTCACCTGGGGAACCTATATTGATGAAACCGATCCCGCATTCTATCTCTCGGGAAACCACTCCAGCGCCAACCGGGAACTCCTCCGTTATGCCATCCGTGGTGCACTGCTGACCTGGTCCAATGGCTGGGCACCCGCCGGAGAACTTGGCAGCTTCGTAACCAACGCAGCACAGACTCAGCGGAATCTCAACCCCAGTTCACCTGAGTACTACTTCCTGGGCGAAGCAATAGCTCATTTGGGTACAGCCACCACCCTTGCCAACGATTCCATCCCACCTAAAAAGGATATCCTGGAGGAAATGAAGGAAGCCGTGATTGATCTGCAGGCTGCCAGTGCCACCCTGATATGTCCAGATTGGGACACGCTGTTTATCATGTATGTCGCAGAAACAGGCATAAAAATCGCCAAGGATGTCAAGGCGCTTGCGGTAGCTACTGGAGATGGTCCCCGTTTTACGTCAAGCCTCGAATATGTAGACAGGTATATTGCATTTGCTGAGGACTATTTGGCAAGCGGCTCCTACACCGACGCCCTTCAGGCTTGTATTGATGCAGCGGCCTATGGTGAACCCTTGATTGCCAATGTATCCGATGCTCCGGAAAGCTCCAATGCGGTTGGTTTTTATCCGACCTCATCGGGCAATAAGGTTATCTTTGATCCGGTTTCTCCTGATGGGTTTCAGATGGCCGCTTCACCGAATCCGTTCAGAGACGAGGTCAGGATCAGTATTGAGGCCGGGCACGCCGGCAATGCTGACCAGGCTGGCCATTCCGGGCACGCTGGTCAAGCTGGTCACGCCGGTCACGCTGGTCACGCTGCTCAATCCGGCCACGCTGCTCAATCCGGCCACGCAGACCTTCGAATCTATGATATGCAAGGCCGTGAAGTAGCTCACCTTTTCGAGGGGCAACTCAACCCTGGAGAAGAAAGGACCCTGACCTGGGCACCTCAAAATCTCCCAAATGGACTCTACTTTGCCAGACTGGTCTCCGACCAAGGCGTACTTAACATCAAAATTATTCTTCAACAATAACGGTTGGAATGATGGTAGGGGCGGCCGACGGGTCGTTTCCTACCTGACATTCCAATCCACATTCCAATCCACATTCCAATCCAAATTTCAATCCAATCACATTCCCCCAACCGTTATGAACTCAATATCAAAATCCACAATTCTCTTGCTTCTCCTGGGACTGTTCCTGACTGGTTTCACTACTCAGTTGAGCGCCCAATGTGTCACCGGACAAGTTCCGGTCACCATCAGCCTCCAAACCGATGCCTCTCCCCAAGAGACTGAATTTCAACTACGCGACCTGACGACTGGTCAGATCATTTTTTCCATCGGCAATGCTTCTCTTATCCCCAATGCGACCCACAATTATTCAATATGTGCCCCCGCAGGGCACTGCCTGAAAACCGAATTGATCGATGCCGGGGCCAACGGTGGTCCCTCGGTCACCATTGTTTACGACCAAATCACAACCTACCAGTCACCCGATCCCGGAAATTTTGCTCAGTTTGAGACCATTCTGATGGGTTCTCAGCAGTGTACCGACCTGGGTCCGGTCAATAACTGGAGCAACTATCCATTCACCTCCTTGGGCGGACTCCGGATTGGGAACAACAATTCCTTCAGCGGACCGGTTGCAGCTGCCCTTGCAAATGGGGGGGTATGCATCGGAGACAATAACCGGATTCAAGGCTGGTTGGCGGGTGGAGAAGTCGGCTATGGCGCGAGCAATATCATCAGCGGATACAATAACCTGAGAAGGTTTGGCACCGCTCCTGCCATAAGTCCCTGTGGCAACAGCCCTGCACCCTCCATTGACGATTTTCACGTAACCGTCCCCGGCCTTGGCAATTCTACGGATTGCCAAATGGCAGATCTCATCCCAGTGGCCAACCAATCAATTGAGGTACCTTCCGGGGTTAATGAGATGATTTTTCCCGGTAATTATACCAGCATCATTGTCAACCAGGGCGCTACCTTGCTTGCAATGCCAGGTGGGTATACCGCCGGGGAAATCATCGTAGATGGCGGACGTCTCCTTCCCGGTGGGGGCGGCGTACTCTGTGATATTTTCTTCCAGGCAAGTGATGTGCAGATCGCCAATGGTAGTACCGTTAGGGCGACCATCAACTGCAAGCATGTCATCATCGGAAATGGAAACGAAATCGAGGGTTTTATCCATGTCATGGATCCCGCCCAAACGTCTACCATTGGAGATTTCAACACCTTCAAGATGCCAGCTTGTCCCCCCTGTGAAGCGGCGCTCAAAAATAATGGGAGAGGCGACCAGGGGTTCGTACCCATAGAGACTCCCAAAGAATTTAAAATCGTTCCTCACCCGGTTAGCGGAGCGCAATTCGGCATATCCGCAACCGGAGTTTTGTTTCCAGCTCGGTTAAGCATCTATGATCTTTCGGGATTGCTTGTCCATGAAATTCCGATCCGTCAGGCGGATGACTTGAACAGGATGAGTCGCAACGGATTGGCTCCCGGAATGTATATTTGTAAATTAGATTCTGCGGACGGCACCATGAGAACCAGCAAGATGTTGATCAGAGGGAATTAGGTTTTTCTGGCCGTCTGTGTGCAACCGGGACGGATATGAAAAGTTCGATGTGCTATTTCTTACTCCTTTGTGTGTGGATGACCTCCACAGGCAAAGGAGTTTTTGCTTCCGGGGATGGGGGTATGCAACAGGACAGTGCCCAACAGGAACAAACGGACAGTGCCCGGCTGGAACAACAGGACAGTGCCTGGCAAAACCTGCAATCAGGGAAAGGCTTGATCGGTCAGGGGAAATATTCGGAAGCGTATAACCTTTTTGCCAATACCCTTCAGTCTTTTTCCCCATCTATGCCCGACGATACCCTCTTGGTGTACCTCCAATTGGAGGCCGGATTGGCGTCCTATCTGATGGGAGCGCCTGAAACGGCGACTCGGCATTACAAAACTATCCTGAAGGAGGAGGAGAAATGGGCTGGTCGGGTAAGTCCCAGGGTCTGGATAGATGCAAATTACCGGTTGGGGATCGCTTACCGGGAGTTGGGTGATTTGTACCTGGCCATTGATTACCTCGAAGCGGCATTGCAGCAGGCAAATCTGGGCCCGGAAAAGAACATGGACATCGGTAAGTGTCACAATGCATTGGGCAATCTTCAGATTCGGCTCCGCAATTATGAATTGGCTTTGGGACATTACCGGGAGGCCAAGGGGATCATAGCCGATAAATTTGGCCCTGAGCACTTGCATGTAGCTTCGGTTCTGGGAAATATGGGACTTGCCTACCAGGAACTGGATAGTTTTCAGGCTTCTTTGGATGCCCATTTTGCCGCCTTGGAAATCCGCGAAAAGGTCCTTCGGAAAGGTCACCCTACGATTGCTTTGAACCACAATAACCTGGGTGACACTTATCTCGCCATGGGGGAACTGGACCGGGCAGAAGGGGAATATAAAACCTCGATGGACCAGTGGCGGCGTGCCCTGGGGCCGGATCACATCAATATAGCGATCGCAGAATACAATCTTGGAGACGTCCTGAAGCAGCGGGGTGAGTGGTTTCTTGCCCTGGAGGCCTACCAAAGGGCGATCAATGTCCTGGATCCGGGGCATGCAACTGTAAATTGGATGGTAGAAAAATCAGGGATGGAGCCGCGGTCTTATGTCATCTATCTGGATGCACTGCGGCGCAAGGCTGCCACTTTGAGAGCGATGGATGGGGTTGGCGAGATTCATTTAGACCCCTATTTGATTGCCGGAATCTATCAGGATCTCCATCGGTTGGTCCTCGAAATGCGGAAAGGTTTTCAGCGGGAAGCTTCCAGCCGGGAATTGGTATCCATTAGTCTGGGAATCTATGAAGAGGCCATTCAGTCTTGTCTGGTTCCAGTCGATTCTGCCGATGATCAGTCCCGGATTTTGACTGCTTTGAATTATGCAGAAGCTGCGAAAGGGGTTTCTCTGGATGCCGCCCTCAACAGCCAGGAAGCGCTAAAGTTCACCGGACCCGTGGCCAGTCTTGTCAACCGGGAGAAGGAAATTCAGGAGCGGATCACCGGGACCAAATTGGCCATTGATGATGCCCGGAGCGCCGATCCGGGGAGTTTGGACAGCTTGAACCGGGTATTGGCTGAATCCAGAACCTCATACAACGAACTGATGGATTCCCTGAAATACAATTTTCCCGATTACTACGAATTGAAACACCAGGGGCAAGAAGAATGGTCCTTGTCATGGCTGGCAGAAATGGAAGAAGGCACCGCCCTGATCAGCTACTTCATCGGAGTAGATTCGGTGTATGGGTTTGCAGCAGTTCAGGGGCAGGTCTTTGCATTGAACTTAATATCCAGGGAGGAACTTGAGAGGAGAGTGGAGGAATTGCGCATGGCATTGACCAACCGGAAAGCGATCACCGCACTGGCTGAAGAATTGGGAGCCATGATTCTGACACCTCTGCTGGCAGAGATGGATGGGGCCGCTTTCGATCGGCTTGTGATTTTTCGGGATGGATACCTTGAATACATACCCTTTGACATCTTGCCCTTGGCCGGGGGCTACCTGATAGAAAAGTTTCCCCTTTCGTATGGTTACAACATCAGGTCTTATTTTCGGGATCAACGCCCCCTGAAATCTCCTCAGAACTACCTGGGTTTTGCCCGCAGTTTTTCCGGGGACACTTATCGCAATGCGTCTAAGGGTAAGGTAGGAGGGAAGAGGGAGGTTGGTAAAGGCCCTAAGTCCCGTGATGTAATTGGCCTTGCGGAATTGCCTTTTGCCCTGGAAGAGGTGAAAGATGCCGAAGACCTCTTGGTTGGGCGTATTTTCCTGGATGGCGAAGCTTCAGAAACAGCATTGCGGAAGCATGCGGAACAGGGGGGAATTCTTCACCTTGCGACCCATGCCCTACTGGACGATCGGAATCCATTGTATTCAAAGTTGTTGCTGGCAGGTGATGCCTCCGGGGAAATGGAAAAAGATGGGGACCTGCATGCCTATGAGCTATTTGCCCTGAACCTGGGTTCGGAATTGACCATACTGAGTGCTTGCAATACCGGAAATGGACAATTGCAAAGTGGGGAGGGGATGATGAGTCTGGCCCGCGGTTTCGCTTATGCGGGTTGTCCGAGTATTCTGATGAACCATTGGGAAGCAAGCGATCGGGAGAGTGGGGTTATCATCAACGACTTTTTGGAATACCTGGCAGAGGGATTGGAGAAAGATGCCGCCCTGCAAAAAGCCAAGGTGGACTATCTGAAAAATGCAGATGAAGTAAGGGCACATCCCTATTTCTGGGCGGGTTTGGGCTTGGTTGGAAATAAGCGGGCCATGCATCTCAATCGGTCGGGTGGATTGTCTGGCATCTGGCCTGTAGGAGTCGTGGGGTTTGTGGTCCTCATCCTGGTATTCATAGGCTTTCGGATCAAGCGGAAAGGCTTTGTCCGTAGGGCAAAGAACAACTAAATCTGTGTTGGAAAGGGTTTTTCTGTACAGCAGCGGGTGGATATACCCTTGCTGGAAAGGCTTTGTCTGTACGCCAGCGGGTGGATATACCCTGGCTGGAGAGGCTTTGACTGTACACCAGCGGGTGGATAACTGTACACCAGCGGGTGGATAAAGGCTCTCCAGGGAGCCTGCTTGCCCCCCCTTGAGGGCTGGAGTGGCCCTCTGGTATGCCTGATTGGACCCTCTCGGGGGGCATGGCTGACCCTCAGGAGGGTAGGAGGGAGCCCTCAGAGGTACGTTCTTATACCCTCCAGGGTACCTGCCATGACCCTCAGGGGAGCGAAGCACACCCACCAGCGTACGTATGTCCCCCCTCTGGCGTACAGTCGTCCA
>CAYGRE010000091.1:0-11491 GCA_964352215.1 uncultured Bacteroidia bacterium | reverse complement strand
TACGTATGTCCCCCCTCTGGCGTACAGTCGTCCATCCTCCAGCGTACGTTGGTCCACTTTCTGGTGTGCGTATGCCAAGAGAGCGCCCATGTAGCGCCCATAAATCTGCGTAAATGGATTCAATCAATAACTCTGTCACCGCAGAACTCTTTCCCAAAACAAAAGAGCTCAAAACAAAAGAGGCTGCCTCTTCCGAGACAGCCTCTTCATAAACCCAAAAAGATGGGTTAAACAAATGCTGCAATGATAAGCGCAACGATCAGGACTGGGAGCACAATGGTCAGGATACCGAAGATCAAGCCAACCAATGCCATACCACGTTGCTCACCACCCAGGCCGATGGCACCGAGGATAATTGCTGTAAGTCCAAAGAGGATCCCGATTGGCCAGAAGAACCAACCCAGAAGGAATCCGAGGAGACCAAATACGAGGGCCAGAATGCCAAGAATTCCGCTCCCATCATGGGTACGAGATGGCTTTTCTGCACGCTGGCGCTTTTGACGCTCACGCTTTGCCTTTACAGTCTTGTCACGGGTCGACTTTACATTCTGTAGACGGTGACGACGTTGCTTCTGGAGCAGATAATCTTCTGTGTCAAATGACTGCAGATTGTTCGGGGTGGTTACTGTTCCAATCTGAGTCGCACTCGAATGAGAAGAAGTCGTAACAGCAACCGCATCACCAGATACAGCCGGGCCTTCGTTTTGTCCCAGCAAAGTAGCATCATGAGATGGACTTGCAATTTCACCTCTCGTGCCTTCTTCAACAGGAGATTTTTCCTTGTCGTTGGTAGGCGTAGAGGTGGCATAAACTCCTACTGAGAAGGTAAGCAGGGTAATGAGGGTCAAGAATCTTTTCATAAAGATAGGTTTTTGATAGTGTCGATGGGGTTTAGAATGAAAAAAGATGTAAATGGAATTGTCTGATAGCATGAATTATGGGCTTCAATTTACTACTTTTCAACTAAACTCCAAACATCCATTGATCCTGAAAAGGGCCCTCACTGACGACCTTACCCTTCGGGTGCAACCCTGCAACTTTCAAGAGTGCCATGATCATCTCTGGTATCACAATGAGATTGATGTAGTTACCATAGCAAGTATGGAGTCCGAACCCAAAATAGAGGTATTTGTCAAAGGAGCGACTTGGATCAAACTTCTTGGGATGGTCGACTGAACGGGGGTCAAACATAGCGGACTGAGTCATTACCAATAGCTTTTTACCCCCTTTTATCTTTCTCTTTTTCCGGTCGCCTCCTCCTATCACCTGGTCACGCTCCGCATACCTTAAAAGGGCAGGGGCATTGGGATGAAATCGCAGTGCTTCCCAGGCAATTCCAGCAATCGTATCGACATCTTCCCTTGCAGCCGCTTCTTTAGCTTTTGCAAGAATCTCCGGACGGGCATATATCTGGCCGAGTGCATTCACCACAGCCTTACTGATCGGCTCAATGGCACCCATGTAGACACCAGCAATATTTCCGCAAATAGCCTTGTCATCGAAGTGGGGTTGGTCAGTACCTTGGAGGGCCAACAAGCGGTTGAACAGGTTGTCTGCCAATCTGCCTCCGGAATTCATAACCTTCTTATTGCTTTCCAGAAGATTCAGTAAATAAGCATTCATTTCCCTGGCGGATTGAGTCGCTGCAGATCTGATCTCATCTTTGCCTTTGAGATCGAGGAATACATCCCAGAAAATACTGCGGTTCCAGCGGAGCATATCTTCAGGATTCGGGCCAGAAACGCCAAAGTAGTCCCCACAAAGCAGCAAAGGGACACGGCGTGTATATTCCCAGACCAGATTGAATTCACCTTTGAAGTTTCCGGTTAGTTCCGCACAGGTTCTCCTGGTAAATGCCTTGATGCGATCAACGTCATCTCTCCGGACGATGCCTCTGAGGATGCCGGCATCCCTTTGGTATTCAGGACCATCGTCCATGCCCAAAATAAACGGGCCTATATGGCGGGCAATGTTCTCGTAATTGATCTGTCGCAGACCGAAGTCCTTGTCCCTTTCAAGAACCTCCCGCACATCCCCATCCCGGAAGATCAGGGTCCAGGAACCGACTGACAATACGGGAAAAATTGAGCGGGGTATTCCGATCAGGAAACGTGTGAAAGCTCGCTTGAATTGGGACATATATATTCGTTTTCCGGCTGGTATTCGATCAGGAATTTAAGTGCTTTGAGTCCAGGCATAAAGAAATAACTCCCACCTGTCACCGAGACCATCGGCTGAAGATTCCGAAATTTTCGCCTGACAGGAGAAGCCTGGATCGTGAATTCCCTGGCAGGATTTGGGTCACGTTTGTCCTTGATCCCGATGATGGGATCCGGTTCATTGTAGAGGCCGAAGAATTTTGAATTGTGGCACCAGGTATGCTGAATGAACTCGAACTGGCGGGAAATATTGGCGTTGAAGCAGATGAATTGTAAACCGCGGTCTTTGCCATCATCAGGGGTATTGGCGAGGTGTTGAGGTTCATAGGATTCGTGCAGGGGAGGACCATAGATTCGCCCACGCCGGAGAATCCGGTGCCGGTTGGAAATCCGCAAGGAAGATTTGGGATAATTGTCAGGCATTGAATCCCGGGGATTGCACCTCCTGATATGGCTGCCAAAGGGGCATCCCTTTCCGTCACTGTCATGCTTAAAGTAGAGAAAGTCGTTGGTGTCCCCCGGTTCATCGGGATTTTCCTTGTTCGGATGTAGGGTTACAGGTGTACCATTGGGCCATCGGCCAAACATCTTGGAAGCCACGTAGATAAAGTCATTGATCCCCGATCCTGGGTGTTCTTCCTGCGCAGATTCGCGGATCATATTCCAGAAACCGGCCACATTCTGACGCATTTGCCGGAACACCATATAGGTTCCATTCTTCCCAAAGTCATGCATTGCTTTGTTCTCCCCGGAACGGGGCAGGAGCCCTTGCGGATCTTTGGATTTTGGGACCAGGGGAGATTCCGGGTATTCTTTGTAACTGTTCTTGTATCCCAGAATCATCTCTCCGTCGGCAACCTTGTTTTCTTTGGGGCCTTTTTGCCCCAGGCCCGGTATGAGAGGTTGAGAAATACCATCTTTGAATCCGAAATGTTCTCTTTCCTTGGGGTTGGTACGGGAATCGAGGCGGTGGACCAGCCTGATCCCTGAGTCTTCGGATTTGGTAAGGAGATCATCGGAAATCTGGTCGGCTTCTTCAGGTGAAGGGGCATAGACCATGATGGTAAAGTCAATAGGATCATTGCAGGGACCACCCCAGGACCACTTTTCAGGTGCATTGTCATCGATATCACCCAAAGTGCTCCGTCGAAAATCCACGGTCATGCCTTGGGTGAACTCAGCTGAAAACCCATGGTCTACAAATTCATCAACCCCCAGCTTTTGCAGTCCGGAATACCTGAAGGCGAGGTGTATCCGGCGGGATTCGGATAAGGAATTGCCATCATTTACCAATGAATAATGCTTCTTCAGCCAATTCCTGGCTGCTTTGGAGGAAGTGATTTCAACCATCAGGAATACCGCACCGTGCAAATCACTGTGGTCTGAAACCAATAGTCCTTGTATGTCTTTCTTGTCCATCATGACGCATTAAGCTCTTCAGGCTAAATCCTTTGCAGAAACTCCTGGAATTTATTTTCATTCAGGCTCTTTACCAACTTTTGCCTGACAATTGTATTGTTAAGGACGTTGTTCAGGGACAATAGGTGGTATGCACTGTACCATACCTGGGTCTCAATCTGCTTTTCCCTTGACCAGGCTTTGAATTCCTTCGAATTTTTGGCCCCTCCAAAGATGAGGTATTTGGAAGGAGGAAACCCTTCGGTATTGGACCAAACTCCGGTCAACCCCATAAATGCCCTGTCGACGAATTCTCCCAAATAACTTTCCCAGCTGCCATCGTAATTGCTGAAAAACAGCAGGCGCTTTCCCTTGTCGATCAGCACCCAGCGGGCAAAGTGGATGGAGTGTATCCCATTGAGGTTTCCCTTGTTGAATACATACTTGGCGAGGAGGTTAATGGCCCAGAGAATGGTTCTGAGGGTGGCTTGTCTGACCAACCCTGGTTTGACAGCTACCAGGTGAGAAATTTGGTTCTGAACCGGGTAATTTTCCTTCTTACCGTGGTGACTCACCAGTTGCCCGTCCCGTTGCCATGGTGTGTAATTCTTTGCATCCTTTTTCTCGGCGAGTCGGAGGCCTATCCACCAAATTGCCAAGGTAAGTACAAGAATTCCGGTCAGAACGGCTCCGATGAGGGGCGCAAGGACCCAAAGTCCAATGAAGACGGCCAGGATCGCCAGGATTCGCAGCCCTAAAAACAGAGGGCCATACCTAACCAAAGGTACAGGTCGGACTTTTTGCCAGATCCATTGGTTCCCTGGTTGGGAGAAAAACCGTTCTGTCATGGCCACCTGGAATTCTAGCGGAGTCTTCTTATCGCGTTCCTGCTGAGGGATGTAGTTTTCAAGGTGGTCCTGGATGTCCTCCATCAAATGTGACTCGTGCTTGATCTGTTCCACCGATGTACCCATTGCACCCACATAAAATGCCGACGTCTTCACTTGGTGGTGGAGCAGATAATCCACCATAGACTGGCGGTTCTTTTCTTTTGGGCTACCCTTACAATGGCTGTAAATCGCACGGATTCCTTTTTCAGCCCTGGATACAAGTTCCTCCAGGTGGGGCAATAACTTGCCATCGAAATTGGTGGAAAGGACCAGTTTGGGTGGGATGACCTCTCCTTCATACTCTTCACTGGGCAGGATTACCCATCGGAGGATATGAAGCAATTTTAACCGGTCGAATTTTATCCATTGATTCCCGGGAATATCGTCGTTTATTTCCTTGAGAAGCACGGTCAGGTCCAGAAGGCGATCTTCTTTGATCTCTGTAATTATCGTAACACCGCGTTGCCGCATGGAGGATTGATCTATTTAAAACCTGAGATGATTTTACATGAATAACCTTGCAAATAAAAGTAATAATCCGCTGAATTATCCTCTTATGCAGGTGGCCCGCCTGCCTGGTTGAGGGAATTGAACCGGGCTACAAGCCCATTGAATTTCTCCACCCGGCTGTTGTGCTGCTCTTGAAGCTCATTGCATCGGATGTATCTCTCTTTGGGCAGGGTACCATTGCATCCCCGCATTTCTTTCTTAAGAGAATCCAGGTCAGCCTGGAGCACCGTCATCTCCATTTTGATGTCTTTTTGCTCGGCAGTCAGGAAGAAAAACTCCTTCCCGTATTTCTTTTCCATTTCCTGCTCCCGGACCCGGTTCTGCTCTATTTTCGCAAATTCCCGATCGGAGGAATTGATCCGAATCACGGAGGGGCGGTTGCCCAGTTTCAGCCCTCCCACATAATTGTCAGGTATTCTGCCGATTGGGGCATAGTTCGTGGATTCAATGAATGCGTAGCCACTCCTGAAATTATCAAAACCGTTCGGGACTTTGATCCCCAGTGCCATGTGATTTGCCCGTTCAAAGGTGAAGATGGCCAGCCCATACCCAAGCTCATTGAGTAGACGAGCCAGCAGTATGGTTTTGTCTGCACATACTCCGGTTCCATCTACCAGGGTCTCGTATGGATATCGAATCGTACTGTTGTCGAGGTTGTAATAGGTATTCCAGTCGTAGGTCACACTTCCCTGTACAAACGCGGTCACAGTCTCCACCAATTCATCGGAACTTGTACCCTGGGTATTGGAAGTAAGTTGGTCGATCAATTGACGGATAACTTTTTGATCGTCGGGATGGGAAATGAACATCTGGTAATATTCCTCTCTCCAATTGGCTGGTAGCTTATTTCCCTGGTAGCTGTATTCGTGAGTTGTGCGCTTGTATTGTTCACGCAAGGAGGAGTCAAGTGCGATTTCAACGGTAAGAGAGTCCGTTCCTAATTCAAATTGAAATGTCTTCAGCATGAGGTTCTTTGGGTTTTGGACATAGTCATCTTTTGTGGTCGAAGAGGGTTCTTTTGAGGCAGTATTATCCGATTGGCATGACCAGAAAAGGACGGAAAGGAGCAATATCAGAAGTCTTAATTCGGACATAGGGGAAAATTACAGCCATTGCCGCTGCATTTCCACCCCTAAGGGCTGTTTTTTTATTGTTTTTACCCAGGGTACAGGTGAAACTTTAATTATTCTGTTACGTAAACCCAGGTAGTATTGTCATAATAAACCTTCTGTCTTTGAAACTACATCCGGGAAAAATGACTACATGCCCCGTAAAACATTTTCTTTCAGAAGACGTTCCTTCAATGAGCATACATTATTTACTAACCACATAGATCAGATTAAATTTAAAAGAGGGGAGAGAAAGCCGATATGAAGCAACTCAAAATTACACAAAGAATAACTGACCGGGAATCCCGGTCATTGACCGCATATCTTAATGAAGTTCGGAATTATCCTCAGGTTACTCCAGATGAGGAAGTCGAACTCGGTCAGCGAATTTCAGATGGCGATGAAGCTGCCTTGATGAAGTTGGTTCAGGCCAACCTTCGTTTCGTAGTTTCGGTTGCCAAGCAATACCAGGGATATGGACTGACCCTCGCCGATCTTATCAATGAGGGAAATATGGGACTTATCAAGGCTGCAAAGCGATTTGACGAGACCCGAGGGTTCAAATTTATCTCCTACGCTGTTTGGTGGATTCGCCAGTCGATTTTGCAAGCGATTTCGACCAACTCTCGTCTTGTGAGGCTTCCGCTGAACAAGATGGATGAGGTGCGCAAGGTTCAGGAATCATCCGCAAGGTTGTCGCAAAAGCTGGGGCGTGAGCCATCTGTTAAAGAGATCGCGGAGGATCTGGAATTACCAACGAAGAAAATTGAGCAATTCCTTACGATTTCTTCCAAGCCTTTTTCAATTGATGCTCCGGTCATGGAGGATGAGGGAACTTCATTGAAAGAACTCTTGCCCGTAGATACCCCGGATACCGACCAGAACATCATGACCGAGTCCATGAACGATGCACTTCATACCGTTCTGGGACGGTTGAATGCACGTGAAAGGCAAGTTCTTCAGATGGCATTTGGGATCGGCCAGGAAAATCCCACCAATCTGGAAGACATTGCGAATCATTTTGGATTGACCTGTGAGCGCATCCGCCAGATTCGGGACCGTGCTATCCGCAAATTGCGGTCTCCGTCTGTAAGACAACAATTGGCTGGATTTCTAGGCACCTAGACCCACAATACAAATAAATAAGACAGTTCAGGTACAGGGGATTTTCCCTCGTATTTGAACTGTTTTTCTTTGCCCTTACTTTTGTTGAATGGGCAATGGCAAGTACCGATATTTTGCAGTCTATAAACCCTTTGGGGTTCTTTCTCAATTCACTGATCCAGTGGGTGGAAAGAAAACGTTGGGTGATCTGTTTGATTTTCCGAAACGGGTCTATCCGGTTGGCCGCTTAGACGAGGACAGTGAAGGCTTACTGCTATTGACCGACGATCCCAGCGCAAATGCACGATTACTCAACCAAGGGATTGAAAAAGAGTATCATGCTCAGGTCGAAGGGCTTGTAAGCGATGAAGCCTTGGCATCTCTTTGCAATGGGATTCGTATTCGCATCAGAAAAAAGGATTTTGATACCCGCCCAGCTCTTGCGCAGAGATTAGAGCCTGCCCCAATTTTTCCTGAACGCCATCCACCGATCAGGTTTCGCAAGAGTGTACCGGAAAGCTGGATCAGCCTGACCCTGACAGAAGGTAAGAACAGACAGGTTCGTAAAATGACCGCAAAGGTTGGTTTCCCTACCCTTAGATTGGTAAGAGTTCGGATTGGAATCCTTACACTTAATGGTCTGAAGCCAGGAGAGGTACTGGACCTCAGCGCTAGCTGGGACTGGAAGAATTGGACGAAATAGTCAGGTGTGAAAAGATTTCAGTAAAAAAGTTTCAAAAACCTTACAGCCATTTTTTGACCCAATCAAGCTCGGATTTATTGGAGACTACCTAATCCTGTTTGCTTTTGGGGCGTCTTTATGCCCTTTGGGGTAGTCTATCCCAAATTGGGATGGTTTTTGGAGGTAGGTAAAACTGTCCAGAGATAAAGTCATTGTTGATAATGTTTTTACAATTGGTAAAAGATTCTTACTTTGTAAATCTTGTAGGGAAACTCGATTATATAAGTTTACCTGGTGTGGGGAGTCTGCAGCTCCTCTATATTTTGAAATGTCAATCAACTAGAGAATCTACCAGGTAAGTTTTAAGCTCTTTTTTGCCCCTACGAGCTATATATAGTAGAAAGAAACGACTTCACACGCGTGTTTAAACCGACTGAACTTAAGTTTAATCCTGTTATGGGAACATTTAACATCGTAGCCAAGGCAATTTCCTCGGCTACAATTCTCATTTTGTACTGTTCAACAGTACTTTTTGCACAGACTAGCCCCACCGCACTGTGTCAAAACACTACCTTTTCCTACGGTATCTCCGGACAAGTAGCTGTCCAGGCATCTGATGTGGACGGTGGAAGTTCTGGCTACACCTCTCTATTTGTCAATCGAGCCCAGGACGGTCCTAATGTATTTAGCTTCAATAGCTTAAGTGGTGGTGTGCTAAATGGTCAGTCGGGTTGGATGACACGTGGCTGGGCCGGGGCACTGCCCAATCCCAGCAATCAAACTTTAGTCGGTTCAGTCGGAGTTAACAATTCAGTCGGTTTACAATTCAATGTTAATAGCCCTGGTGAGGGTGTAAGTGGATGGCACTTTGATGATCCTTCTTTCGATGTTCCCACCTATGAAGGCAATGAAACCCAAGCGTATTTTCAAGTCGATTTCTTCACAAACACCTGGGGCGAATATTTCGGTCCCGCTTTCAATGTCAACAACGATGCTGAGATCAGTATCCCTCTTAAAAGCGGGACGCCCGTAGAAACAGGACCTTATATTGGCTGCGGTTCCAATCAGGGGGTTACCTTCGTTACTGCTAATGGTTCAGTTTCAACTCCTTTATCCTCGGTAGGTGGTGCAGGTTGGATTCGGTTCAAGGTTGAAATGGACTTTACCACCGACACGGGTACCGTCTACTTCATGAATTTAACCCTTGGCCAAACCAGCTTTTCCCCTGTTCCAAACATGTCGAATGTTCCTTTGGGGCTCAATGTCGGATCCGGAACGGTCAACGATCCGAAGATGTGGAACTCCGTCTGGTATCATTTTGAGCAAGGGGATAGCCGAATTGACAATATTCTCTTTGCCGGTAATAACCTGACTTTCAATTGTCCTGAGCAAGGATCGCAACAGCTATCTCTCCTCGCTGTCAATGATGATTATGAAATCAGTTCCTGTTTGGCTTTCATCAACCTCAACGATTCCATTCTCCCAGAAATTTTTTGTCCCAATGATACCACTATTTTCACACCTGCCGGTGTTTGTGGAGCTCCTTTGGTATTCAACGTAACGGCAACAGACGATTGTGGTATCCCGACAGTGGTAGGGAATTACCAGTCAGGGGATACATTCCCCGTTGGCGTAACAGAAGTCATATACATTGCTACGGACTCGGCTGGAAATCAAGACTCTTGTGAGTTTGATGTCACTGTTATTGACAATGTTCTTCCTACCATTGATTGTCCGGATGATACGCTGTTAAGTTGTATTGTGGACAGCTTTCCAGTGAACTTATCTGTCATCCCTGTTTCTGATAATTGTCCCGGTGTTTTGCCTGGTTTTGCTGCTCAGATTTTTCAGGGAGGACTCGGTTGTATTGGTGATCCACTTGTTTTTGTTCGGGAGTTTATCGTAACCGATGCGGCTGGAAATATTGACTCTTGTACCCAAACGATCAGTATTGTAGATGATATTGATCCTACGATTACCTGTCCACCAGATACCACTATCCCTTGCACGTTTCCAGCTGAGCCAGCTGTGGTAGGATTTGCTCAAGGTGTCGACAATTGCGCGATCAATGTAAATCCTAATATTACCCCCATTCACCCTAGCGGTATCCCTTGTGGAACCGTCTTCGGATATGAAATTTCGGATTCATTTGGGATCGTAGATCAGGATACCTGCCTTTCTCCATTTGGTTGTTTTGGTGAACTTCCTGATTGGGGAATCATAGAGTTGTTGAACAATGATACCAACTTGTTCCTTTATAGTAATCTGAACAATCCCTGGGTCATTTCATCGATTACCTATCTGGTTGATTCGGCCGGAGCTTTTGTACTTGACTCAACCGGTCTACCCATCATTGACAGTACCTGGACAACGACCAGTTTGTTAAGTGGAAATGCCAACGGAACCATAACCGTTCAATTGGACAGTCTGAACGATAGCTGCGTGGTTGTGGCCATACAAGTTACAGTAGGGATATTTGACTTCTTGACTGGGGTGAAGCCTGGTACCGAACGCACCTTGTGGTTGTATTCTGTGGGATGGCAAAACAGTACTTCACCAAGTTTGTCCCCGTATGCGGTTGGCTATTGTGTCCAGCCTTGTGAGTTGCTGACCTATCCGGTTGTCCTCAGCAATGACTTCGCACTCGGAGGCCCTTGTCCAAACATTAAGACCATATTCCGTACCTGGTCAGCCGAAGATCTCTGTGGAAATGTTTCCATCTGTAGCCAGACCATTTCGGTCATAGATACAACTGCCCCCAAAGCACTTTGTCCTGCAAACATTACTGTTACCAATGACTCTGGTCAGTGTGGTGCAATTGTTAATTTTGCTGGATTTGAAACAGACGATTGCCAACCTCCGGGAACTCTGAATACCTCCTACAGTATCCCCCCCCTGTCCTTCTTCAATGTCGGTACCACTCCTGTGACCTTTTATGTTCAGGATGCATGTGGGCGGATTGACTCATGTAGTTTTGACGTGAGTGTCCAGGATACAGAACTCCCGGATGCGATCTGTCCTCCAGATACAATTCTCAGCTGTGTTCTGGACAGCTTTCCAGCCGATATCAATTCGGTGACCTGGACAGACAACTGTCCGGGAGCCTTCCCAGGGTTTGCTTCCCAAACCAATGATGGAGGCTTGGGATGTTTAGGTGATCCCTTGATCTATACCAGGGAATATATCGTCACCGATGCTTCCGGAAATATAGACACCTGTCGGCAACGGCTGAATGTCGTGGACAGCATTGGGCCTACCATTACATGTCCAAATGACACTACGATTAATTGTGATACCCCGGCTGACCCTTATTTGACTGGATTCGCTATCGGCGACGACAATTGTGGTATTTCTCTGAACCCCAATGCCACCAGCATTCACCCAAGCGGTCTGCCATGTGGAACTGTCTACAATTATGAATTGGCAGATGGAAGTGGGTCCATCCAAATGGATACCTGTCCCTACTTCTTTCCGTGTTTTGGAGAGTTGCCCGATTGGGGAGAGGCAGAATTGTTAAACAATGACACCTTTCTTTTCTTCTATGCGAATCTAAATAGCCCTTGGGTTATTTCCGAAGTAACCTGGAAAGCTTCTCCACCTAATACGCTGAATCTGGTAAACGGTATTCCTGTGCCTGAT
>CAYGRE010000090.1:0-28374 GCA_964352215.1 uncultured Bacteroidia bacterium | reverse complement strand
CTCCCCCATGATCAACACTTCCTTCTTCAGGTATTGCTTTTTGAAAGAAGTGGTTTGCCCCATGAATCCTTTGACTGTTTTCGTATGGTTCTGGCAGAGCATAGTCGGGACCGGGTCCCACTTGGCTGAGAATTCAAAAAGCGTAAAGTAGTCCAGTGGCTTGGGGACCCGACGCCGATTGGTGGCATCAATATCGGAAAATTCATAGATCAATGGATTCATGATCAGGTTGAAGTCTTTGAAGGCGAGGGTAGGTTCAAAGTCGAGCTTCTCATTTGCGCCCGGTTCGGCAGGGTCTCCGTCAAACATATCGGCAACGATATCGGTATTCATGGCCGCAAGAGCGATATCATAAGAATCAGTGGCTGAACACATGGCGAAGAGAAATCCCCCCTTTGCTGCAAATTGTTTGATCCTGAGTGCAACAGCAAGCTTCAGTTGACTGACCTTCCGAAAACCATTCTGCCGGGCGATTTCTTCAATCTCCTTTACTTGAGCAATGTACCAGGGCTGATTCCGAAAGGAGTTGTAGAATTTTCCGTATTGCCCAGTGAAGTCTTCATGGTGGAGGTGCAGCCAATCATACTTACTCAGGCTATCGTGGAGGACTTCGTCGTCATAAACGACATCATACGGAATCTCAGCATAAGTGAGAACCAGGGTTACGGCATCGTCCCAGGGCTGCTTCCCTTTCGGTGAATAAACGGCTACTTTGGGGGCTTTTTCAAGCTTGACAGCGTCCATATTTACATCCTCAGCAGTGACCTGCGCGAGTATAGCTGCCTTTTGACCAGCCGAAATCTTCTCATAACTGATCCCCCGGATCGCCAATTCATCTTCAAACTTGGGGAATGCCTCAAAGAGAAAACTTCCTCCACGGTAATTCAGTAACCAATCTACATTGATGCTATGCTCTATGACCCAGTAAGCTATCCCGTATGCCTTCAGGTGATTGGCCTGAGTATAGTCCATAGGAATAAGTAAATGGTTGGCAGGCTTTACCTGATTGCCCATCAATACCACCAGGAGAATAAATAAGATTTTCTTTAACATATCCGATAGGACCGTTTGTGTATTCTATTCTTCTACGAAAATTTCCGACAGAATATTATCAAATATAAAGGAATGCAGGGACAATGGGGCATTTGTTAATCTTGTTAACCCATAAAATACAGTGGATGAGATACTTGTATTTATCAGGTTGATTTGGTTGTTTTACATAGTCAAAGTCGTGAGCCAACTCAAATCAAGATTCACGTTATCTTTTCGGCGTCTACGTAATTGAGCATTTTTTCCGTGCCGCACTCTTTTTCATGTGGATAAGTTGCGGATAATGTGGAAAAGGAATATATTGCTAAACGTCTGTCGTAAAGAATCTAGAAATCAGTCATTCGCTTCGTGCATGCATAAGATCATTGTTTTACTCTTACTCATTGGACTCAATTGGATAGTAGCTTCTGCAGCTCCTGCTGAGCCTCTTCATCTACCCGGTGGCAAGGACACTTTGAGCACGGATAACGCCGCTTCTGAAGCCGGAGTAAAAATCAAAAAGCTGAATGTCCCAGCCAGTGAATTCAATCCGAATGTTCACCAGGCTGCCCGATGGGATACTGTCGACCTAGATATGTACCACGTGGACATGACCAACTTCCGGGACACCCTTTCTTACACCTTGCACCACCCTTCCACCGGTCAGCATTTTCATCCACCACATGTTGGACGGGTTACCTCCGGTTTTGGACCCCGCCGTTTATACGGACGCAAATTCCACAAGGGCATTGATATTGACTTGGAAACAGGAGACGAAGTACAAGCCGCCATGGCAGGTAAAGTTCGTATCGCCAGGTACAGCAGAGGCTATGGCAATTTTGTCGTAATCAGCCATGAAGGAGGATTGGAAACACTCTATGGCCACATGTCTGAATTGGTGGTGAACGAAGGCGAGCTTGTTGAAGCTGGTCAAATGATCGGTCTTGGTGGAAGTACCGGACAAAGCACTGGCAGCCATCTTCACTTTGAATTGCGCATCTTCGGTGAACAGGTTGATCCCCTATTGGCAATTGACCCTGCTACCCTGATGCCGAGACATGCCGATATCAAGGTCGACGCCACTTGGTTTGATCATATACTACGTGCCAAAGGCACCCATTTCCATATCGTAGAAGAAGGAGAAACTTTAGAAACCATCTGTGCGATGTATGAAATGGAACCCAGCGAATTATTGGAATTGAATGAATTGGAAGAAGAGGTTGAGATCAGCGCGGGAGTACGCCTGAAGCTGGACTGATGTCTTTGATCCTTGCAATTGAATCATCCTGTGATGAGACTTCTGCTGCTGTTCTTCAGGACGGGCGGGTACTCTCCAATGTAGTAGCTTCTCAACTGGAACATTCTGTTTACGGTGGGGTAGTTCCTGAACTGGCTTCGCGGCTTCACCAACAACAGGTGGTCCGGGTGGTTGAATCGGCCTTGAAAGAAGCCGGAATGACGGCCTCTTCTCTGAATGCAGTCGCATTTACCCGGGGCCCCGGACTCCTGGGCGCACTTCTGGTAGGCACCTGCTTTGCCAAGGCCTTTGCCCTCGGCTTAGGAATTCCCCTGATCGAGGTCAATCACATGCAAGCACATGTGCTAGCCAACTTCCTTCATTCCCCACCTCCTGAATTCCCCTTTCTTTGCCTTACCATTTCTGGTGGTCATACCCAGATCGTTCTGGTAAAAGACTTTCTGGACATGGAGGTGGTGGGTCAAAGTATTGACGATGCAGCCGGTGAAGCCTTTGATAAAGCGGCCAAAATCATGGGACTTGGCTATCCGGGAGGACCAGTCATCGACAAACTGGCAAAAGAGGGCGATCCCACCCGCTTCAGCTTCCCCAAGCCTCAAGTCGGTGGACTTGACTTTTCATTCTCAGGGCTGAAGACCTCCCTGATGTACTTTCTCCGGGATGAATTGAGAAAATATCCCAAATTCATTGAAGAAAATCTTCCAGACATTTGCGCCAGTTACCAGCACCGGATCGTCACTTATCTGATGGATAAACTAACTGATGCTGCAGGTCAGTATAAGGTAAAACACCTTGCTATTGCAGGCGGAGTTTCGGCAAATTCCTATTTGCGCCGTGATTTCGAAACCCTTTGCGAACAGCTGGACTGCATTCCCCATATCCCTGATTTTCAATACTGTACTGACAATGCTGGCATGATCGCAATTGCCAGTTGGTACAAATACCTCGCCAAAGACTTTTCCCCCCAGACGATTACTCCCTTTACACGTGAACGGCACCTGCCAAAGTCTTGAAGTATCAGTAAACTCAAGTCACCGATTCGTCGTTAGTTGCTAATAATTTTCAAAAACAGGCTTGGCTAACCAGGCTTTTATTGGCAAATTGACATCGCTAAAGTTTCAGATTGGATTAAAGGACGGTATGAGAATTCAGAAAAGGTGCTGGTCAACATCCTCCAATTGGGATATCCTATCAGGTCTTGATGATCTGACAATGGCTGATTTGGTATTGGCCTTTGGCCAAAGACAGGTTATCGAAAACCCTGACCGCTTTGAAGAATTGCGGTCCCTTTACCCGCATGCAACGATACTGAGCTGCTCCAGCTCGGGAGATATCAATGGAGCGGATATATACGACGAATCCATATCCACTACCGCAATTCAATTCCAAAAGACCATATTGAAAAGTGCATCGGTCAGCATCTCGGGCAAATCTGACCACTCTCAGGTCGGATTCGAACTCGCAGAGGTACTGAAGGGGCCAAACTTAAAGTTGGTTTTCATATTGTCAGATGGACATAGCATCAATGCAGGAGAGTTTATCCGTGGATTAAACAAGGTTTTTGGGGACCATGTGCCGATCACCGGAGGCCTGGCGGGAGATGGGGTTGACTTTGCCAGAACTGTTGTCGGACTGGACGAGACTCCTACCCCGAATCAGGTTGTCGCCATTGGTCTCTATGGCAATGACCTGAAAGTAGGCCACGGATCAATGGGAGGTTGGGACCCAATAGGACCGGAGCGAATTGTAACCAAATCCAAGGGCAATACCTTGTATGAACTCGATGGCGAATCAGCCCTCGATCTATACAAAAACTACCTGGGGGATCGGGCTGATGAATTGCCCGGTGCGGCTTTGCTATTCCCGCTGAGTCTGGAGGTCAATGCAAAGGGTGATTCAGTCGTCCGGACCGTACTGTCCATTGATGAGAAAAACCAATCCATGCAATTTGCCGGAGACCTCCCCGCTGGAAGTCGGTGCCAACTGATGATTGCCAATTTTGAGAAAATCATTGATGCTTCTTCATTGGTGGCGGAATCCTGCCTTTCGAAGATGGATGGCTTTGAGCCGGAACTGGCCATACTCATCTCATGTGTAGGCCGGAGAATTGTACTGGGACAGCGGGTAGAGGAGGAACTCGAAGAAGCAATCGAAGTGATTGGCCCAAATGCAACCGTTTCTGGGTTTTATTCATACGGTGAACTATCCCCTTTGGTCAGCCATCAGGGTTGTCAATTGCACAACCAAACAATGACCATTACAACCCTGGCAGAAGCATGAACGAAAACCAAAACCGCCTGCTGAAGCGTCAAATCCGGAAATTACTTCCAGGGGGTGAAGTTCCTGAAGGAATGGAGGACTTCATAGCAGCCATCGACAAGTCATATAAAGAATATGAAACCACCCAGTACTTGCGTGACCGTGCGGTGGACCTTAGTTCTGAAGAATTAAAACAGAAGAACAAGCAGCTTCGGGAAAAGAATCAGCTGATGGATAGTTTTGTCTACCGTGTTTCTCATGATCTGAAAAATCCGCTCCACAATCTGAAGTCCCTTTTGCACATGCTGCATGTGAATTTAGATGACGCTTCTGAAAAACCTGTCGTAGAAAAGATTCTTTCTCACATGGATCGGGCGACGGAAAATATGCTGGTCCGCATCCAGGACCTTTTAGAATTGTCCAGAATGGACAACTTTCTCCACGCAGCGCCTGCCAAAGTTAATATTGAAGAGGAATTCAAAAAGGTTTTGGAAGACCAGGCCCCAACCATTGAAAGAAGCTATGCCAGGATCAGCTTTGACTTTTCCGAATTGCAACACTTGAAATTTGTCCAGGAAAACCTCCGTTCCATCCTTTCCAACTTCCTGAGTAACTCCATCAAATACCGACATCCTGAGCGCATCATTGAAGTTGAAGTTTCTACCCGGAAGGGGGAAAAAGAGGTATGCCTTATCTTTTCCGACAATGGAATGGGGATCGACCTTGACCAGGATGGGGAAAAGCTGTTTGAGATGTTCCAACGGCTGCACCATCATGTAGAAGGAAGTGGTGTCGGCTTGTTTATCATCAAGAAGATTGTAGAAGCATCCGGAGGAAGGATTGAAGTCAAAAGTAAAGTTGGAGAAGGAACGACCTTTTTCATTTACTTTCCCAGTTCTATGGTGGCTTCCTCCACCAGTGATTCACGAATCAAAGCTTAAACGCAAGCACTTTTCCCGGTTTTTATTAAATTAGAGAATGGCTGAAAAGAAATTCAAGTCCCTCAAGGAGTTTTATCCTTATTACCTGTCCGAGCATTCAGATACCACCTGCCGCATCCTTCATTTTATCGGTACAAGTGGAGTTTTCGTCCTGCCTGTAATAGCGATCGTGACTCAGATCTGGTGGTTGTTTGCACTTATCCCAGTCAGCGGTTATGGCTTTGCCTGGGCGGGCCATGCCATCTTTGAGCGCAACAAGCCCGCTACCTTCACCTATCCATTGTGGAGCCTGGCCTCGGACTTCATCATGTATTGGGATACCCTGACGGGAAAGCTTGGCCCTAAATTGTCCGCTGCACAAGCCAAGTTTAGCTGACCGTTACAGGCTTCTGTAAAAGGAAACCGGATACCTTTCATCTTCTATTTTATATACCAACTCGAGCCTATCCCAAGGGATACAGTTCTGATATTCTGTAAATGCATACGGACCCGCAGCGAGCCACTCCCCGGACCGAAGGGAAAGTTTTTCACAATTCAATTTATTGGAGGGTACCACCACCGGCAACCTGAAGTTACGCCTCGCCATGAGGGCGTAGTGCTGGTCATAAGTAAATATGCTATTCATCCCATTTTCTCCTGAAGGGTCCCATTTTCCCCTCCAATTCTCCTCAATGACAAGCCTGCCCGGCCAATCTTTCAGCATGATCAAAGGTGTTTGCTGAACGAACAAAAGGATAAACCCTAATATAAAAGCCCCCTTTAACGCCCACTTACCCTGCCAGCGCTTCCACAATGACAGGCAAAACTCTGAAAGGAATATGGCAGGGATAAAGAGAAGCTGAAAGCCGAATCGATCGTAGCCAGCAGAGCAAATAAAGAATAGAAAGAGGCCCAACTGAATACAACCAAGAAAGATATCTTCTGCCCGCCTTTGGAAATAGATACGTACCAGACAAGCCAGCGTTCCCAGCCAGAAAAGCGGCTTCAGTCCCAGGAAGCGCAGAGCTTCCACAAAGTCAAAAGTGAAGAATTCATTTGAATAGCTGCCTCGGTCCTGAAGAAAACCTTGAAATCCGGTCCATCCTCCTTGCTCGAAGATCAGGCCTGCCATAAGCCCCAATCCCCACAGGAGTGAGATGATGAAAGTGCCTTTTACCTTTGGGTCCCTGCGCAGGACTGAGATCAACAACCAGGTCCCCAGCGCGAAAGCAATCGGCAGGGCAATGTAGGCTTTACAGAACACAGCCCAAATCCAGGCGAGGATCGCAAGTATTCCCCACAACCAACTTCCAGATTGTCTCCACCTGAAAAAGCAACATACCCCGGCCAGCAGACCGGCCAGCATAGGCAACTCCCCCAATACTTGTGAACCATAGGTCAAAACCTGAATATTTCCCATGAGAAGCAGAAGGGTCCAAAATGCTTTTTGAACAGAAAAGGAGAACCTGACCAACTCAAAGAGTGCCCAAAAACCCAGGAAGGTGAAAAAGATGGTCAAAATACGCGCTGTCCCCATTCCCTCACCGAAGCAGGTCATCCACAAGGCATGGGCATGATTTAAAGGTGCCCCCAGGGTAATGAATGGAGAATCAACGGAACAGTTGCTCAGTGCCAAATCTGTAGGATGGCAAAAATCACCAGTTTCCAGCCCCTGGCGGATCACAAGGTAATGTCCTGCATCGTCGTACCATACGGGTCGGAGCCAGGCACAGAAAAGAAGTAGCCCTAATAGGGGAATAAAAACGAGCTGATATTTGCTGATCTTAAACACTCGGGAAAGATGCAGGTTTATTTTAGGAGAAAGATTTATAATTTTGCCCAAATTAGTTAGAACCCCAATTCAACCCAATAAAATAGTATGGCATCTACTTCTTATGATTTGATTGTGATTGGCAGCGGCCCTGGTGGATACGTCGCCGCAATTCGTGCTTCCCAACTGGGAATGAAGGTCGCGGTGGTTGAGCGTTCGGAGCTCGGCGGAATTTGCCTCAACTGGGGCTGTATACCCACAAAAGCTCTTCTGAAGAGTGCCGAGGTATTTGATTACCTGAAGAAAGCCGATGATTATGGCATTCAGGTAGACGGTGCCAAGCCCAATTTTGAGAAGGTTGTTTCCCGCAGCCGTGGCGTTGCTGACAAGATGTCCAAAGGGATTAATTTTCTTTTCAGAAAAAACAAGATCGATACCCTGGTTGGCTTTGGCAGGTTGACCTCCGGGAAAAAGGTACAGGTCGAAGGCGAAGATGGCAAGAAGACTGAGTATACCGCCAAGAATGTCATCCTGGCCACCGGAGCCCGCTCCCGCCAACTTCCGAGTATGCCCATTGATGGCAAAAAGATAGTAGGCTACCGCGGTGCGATGGTTCTCCCTGAGCTTCCCAAGAAGATGGTTGTGGTCGGATCCGGAGCGATTGGTTCAGAGTTTGCCTACTTCTATGCCACCATGGGAACTGAAGTACACCTGATTGAATTCCAGGACCGCATCGTTCCCAACGAAGATGCTGAGATCAGCCGTGCACTTGCCTCATCTTTCAAGAAGCGTGGTATTAAAGTAATGACCAGTTCTGAAGTTACAGCAGTGGATACTTCCGGTTCGGGCATCGTGGCCACCGTGAAGACCAAGAAGGGAGAAGAAAAAATCGAAGCTGATGTCCTGCTGTCTGCGGTAGGAATTGTCCCGAATACAGAGAACATTGGTCTGGAGTCCCTGGGGATCAAAACCGAAAGAGGACAAATCCTAGTAGATGACCATTACAAGACCAATGTCGAAGGGATCTATGCAATTGGCGATATCGTACATGGTCCTGCCCTGGCGCACGTTGCGTCTGCGGAAGGTATCCTGTGCGTGGAAAAGCTGGCTGGTCACCACGTAGAGCCACTTGATTACAACAACCTTCCAGGTTGCACCTATACACAACCAGAGATCGCCTCAGTAGGCTATACTGAGGCCCAGGCCAAAGAAGCTGGGTACGAGCTCAAGGTGGGCAAGTTCCCCTTCTCTGCATCTGGCAAAGCCAGTGCGGCCGGAAAGAACGAAGGCTTCATCAAGGTAATCTTTGATGCCAAGTATGGTGAATGGCTGGGGGCTCACTTTATCGGAGCCAATGTAACTGAGATGATCGCTGAAGTAGTGGTCGCCAGAAGGCTGGAAACTACCGGGCATGAGATCATCAAATCAGTACACCCCCACCCGACCATGTCTGAAGCTGTAATGGAAGCAGCAGCAGCAGCTTACGACGAGGTTATCCACCTCTAACCCACCCAATAATCCTGAATCAGTAAACAAAGGCTGTCCGATATGGACAGCCTTTGTCATACCTAAACCCATTTAACAAAGCGCATTAAACTATTTCTGATATTTCTTAAAAATATCTTTTAGGATTATTTGCTTTTGTTAAAGATGGTAGCTAAATTCGTTAAACAATCACACAAGCTCTTTTAACTTTCAACAGTCGAACACACAACAATTAGAAATCGGAGTCACCAAACTCCCGCCTAAGAAAAAAATCTGAAACTGAACTTCGTTACCGAAGACAGCTCTGAAAACTTAATTCATTCATTCAATGATTGAATGGCGGAGACCGATTGGCTCACAAACAAGTATATAAATCAGTATTACCATATAATCCTCAATTCAATCTAAGTTATTATGAGATCAAATACCTTTATTAAGGCAAGTGCGATTATGTTCGCACTTATCCTCGGAATCTTCTTTGGTCCTCAGGCCAACGCACAGCGTGCCGGAGCTTCTGCAATCGCCATTCAGTTCAACACCAATGCTTTTGGTGGGCAATTGGGGCATGAGCAAATCAACAACACTTTTGGAGACGTTTTCGGAGGCGGAAAATGGATCGGACTTGGTCAGCCATTAGGGCCTGGTGGTGCTCCCCTGGACGTTTATGGAATGCGTATTCAAGACTTTGGAACGGTTGCCACATTTAGTATCAATGGATTGCCATCTGGTGACAAAGGACTTGAACTCCAGTGGGGTGGTGACATGAAGCAGTTTAACATAAATTACCTCTTCGACCCACTGAATCCAGCAGGAAATGCAATCGCTATGAGCTTCTTTGGCAATGATGTGATCGGAGTACGTACAGAAAATCCCAATCGGACCTTTACCATCCAGCACCAGAACAGCTCAAATGCCGGTGGTTTGACCCTTCGCAATGAAGCGAACAATGCTCGCTGGGGTATGTATACCAGTGGCAACTTCTTCTCCCCCAACCTGGAGTTGTACCGCAATGGTGCCTTCCGTGGTAACTTTAACGCCACTTCCGGTATCTACTTCCCAGTATCTGACGCACGCCTTAAGAAGGATGTACAGAACCTGGACAATGTCATGGATGACATTATGAAGCTGCGTCCAACCACCTACCTGTTCAAAGACCAGGAAGACGATACCCGCAACTACGGCCTGATCGCTCAGGAGTTGAAAGAAGTATTCCCCGACATGGTTAATGTTCGTCCACTGGAAGGTGATGACGATCAGAATCTTCCAGATCTTCACACTGTAGGATACACCAATCTGATTCCTGTTCTCATCAAAGGCCTGCAGGAGCAGCAAGCTGAAATTGAAGCCCTGAAAGCTCAATTGGCTACTACCTCAGAAAAAGGTGCTACCGATCTGATCAACAACACACGTGCTGACGTATTGGGCCAGAACGCTCCAAATCCATTCAGCAGCTTCACCAATATCGATTATGAATTGGCTCCAGGATTCAAGACTGCCGCCATCTACGTATTCGACCTGAATGGACGCCAGGTTCTTTCCTACACCAACCTCGCTGCCGGTGAAGGCTCTGTAACCATCCCCGGAAACGAATTGGATCCCGGAATGTTCCTCTACAGCCTCGTAGTTGACGGTCAGGAAGTTGCCACCAAGCGCATGATCCTTACCAAGTAAGCGACCAAGAAATCATTCTCAATTACCATGCAAAGGGCTGGTCCGACAGGGCTGGTCCTTTGTTTTTTTACCCCCCCTCAGCCTACTGCTTACATCCGCTAATGCATTAATTTAACAAAAATCAGAATTGTCTAACATTCATAAACAAAAACATAAACAGCTATTTTCACCCATTTTCGCAACAAAGGTAAACTATCCAGATAAAAACACAGATACAATGGTTCACCTCCTCAGCACCAACTCCAAGAATATACTCTTCTGGAAGGAGAGCACACCCGGAAACAAGAATGACCACCTTCTGGATGGAAAACCTCGTTTTTTCCATAGGAGGAGATTGGTTAAATTCGGGCTCAATTCAAGACAATTAATTTATGGAAATGGATACAGTAGCTAGCGGAACGAAACACGAATTATACGAAAAACATGCGGGAACCATTAAGGACGCGGTCAATGCGATCCATACCCGCGAATTCTACGCAAAATATGTTGAGGCTCCTTCCAAGCGGGTCTACGGAGAAACCGCCATGGGAGATGGTGTCAAGGCTTACAAGGCCCAGTTGGGAAATGATTTTGCACTACGCCAAGTCGCTGATCAGGGACTGACCTCTGCAGAAGAGTCCCCTTATACCCTGGAAAAGCAAAACATAACTTATCCTTCCTTTAAAGACCCGGCCCGCTACATTGAAGAAGCCAACCGGGTGAAGGACAGTTGGCGGAAGGCAGATGCCTATACCCGTGCCGGCATCCTGACCGAATCTCTGGACCGCATTTCCAAGCGATTCTTTGAACTCTGCTTTGCGACCATGCACACTACCGGCCAAGGATTCATGATGGCCTTCCAGGCTTCCGGCCCTCACTCCAACGACCGCGCCTTGGAAGCAATCGCATTAGGATTGAGCGAATTGACACGCTTCCCCGACAAAGCCGAGTGGGTAAAGCCAATGGGGCGGGACAAAGAGGGCAATAAAATGTTTGTCAACCTGGAGAAGCGCTACTTAACGGTTCCAATTGGAATCTCGCTTTGCATCGGTTGCTCCACCTTCCCGGTTTGGAACACCGTGCCAGCTATTTATGCCAGCCTCGTAACCGGGAATCCGGTCATTGTGAAACCACATCCGATGTCCATCTATCCCATCGCCCTGGTGGTTGCTGAATTGCAGCAAACCCTTCAGGACAATGGCTTCGATGCTGAGATTGTCCAACTGGCAGCAGATACCCCTGGTGCTCCGATTACCAAGCAATTGGCTGAGTCTCCTGCGGTCAAACTGATCGATTACACCGGAGGCAATTCATTTGGTGACTACCTGGAGAGCCTTCCAGGCAAACGCACCTTCACTGAAAAAGCTGGTATCAACTCAATCGTCCTCCACAGCACCGAGAATGTGAAGGCCATGATGCAGAACATTGGCTTCTCCCTGAGCCTTTACAGCGGTCAAATGTGCACCGCACCTCAAAACATCTTCATCCCCAAAGATGGAATCGATACCCCTGAAGGGAAATTGAGCTATGAGGATACGGTAGCAGCTTTGGCCAAATCAGTCGAAAAGCTGGTCACGCATCCAAAGATGGGCCCCGGGACTCTCGGAGCCATCCAAAGCACAGCTACCTTTGACCGGGTCTCTGAGGCACAGAAGTCTGGGTTCAAAGTCATCCAGGAATCCCTTCAGGTCGAAAACCCCGACTTCCCCAAGGCACGGATCGCCACCCCTGCCATTCTGGAAGTTCCGGCTGATCAATACGAAGCCCTGTCCAACGAAATGTTTGGCCCCATCGTATACGTAGTACCTGTAGACGGCTACAAAGAAGGTGTGGCCCTGGCCCGCGATCTCGCAACCAACCATGGAGCTATTACTTTTGCCAGCTGGTGTACGGATGAAGCTGCCCAGAATTATATGATCGAAGAGATGAGCCAGAGTTATACGTCGGTTGCCTTCAACTTTGTCGGTCCCATCTGGGCCAACCAGAGCGCAGGCTACAGCGACTTCCACGTAACCGGTGGCAATCCTGCCGGAAACGCCTCCCTGACCGATCCTGAATTTGTGCTGAACCGCTTCGAAATCGTTGGGGTTCGGATTCACCATTGATATGAAGAAAATACATCTGATCATGTTCACGGCATTGCTGCTGCTCGGTTGTAGCAGCGGCAATGTCGTTTTAGACAATCCCGGGGCCGAAACCGCTACCTTCACCTTTGATGGTGGAGAAAGCCATACCGTAGAAGCCAACGGCCAGACCTCCATTTCACTCGAAGCCGGATCACACCAGGTTGCAGTAAAACTGGGGGATTCCACGGTGGCCGATACCACCTTCGACCTGAAAAATGGAGGCATTGTGCA
Organism: uncultured Bacteroidia bacterium; assembly: GCA_964352215.1. GTDB lineage: Bacteria > Bacteroidota > Bacteroidia > J057 > JADKCL01 > CAWUKT01. The sequence goes on along the minus strand of CAYGRE010000090.1, from coordinate 15,645 downwards.
CTCGGGACAAAGCAGGTATGTCATCTGGAAGCAGTTGTATGGCTTGCAGAATGACCGGGCCACTTTGCTCAATGAACGCTGGGCTGACCTCGATTCCATCCGCGTATTTGGAGACTTCACCATCTATGAACCTGAGTGGATATTCTTCGAAGAAAACTGGGATTACGGACTGGACGATGAATTTCCGGAGAGCAAAACCATGTACATCACCGAAGATTTCAAAATCGAGTCCAAGGTATTCCGGTCCAAAGATATGATCACCTATTACAAAAGCCTGGTCGCCAACTCTTCCGTTAAATGAGTCAAGCAGTACGCCCCAAGCCGGTCCTCCTCCTCGGGAATGGAATCAACCGGATCGACAATTCTTATTCATGGGAACAGTTGATGACCGAACTGCTGGACTACTGTGGCCTACGTGAATCCATTTCAGTAAAGGGCAAGCCCTTCCCCCTCCTCTACGAAGAAATCTATTTGCGTTGGCATGAGAAAAGTCCGCTTGAGCACAAAGAAATGGACCTCAAGAAGAAAATGCGGTCTCTTCTGAAAAAGATTACTTTCAACGATCTCCACCGCCGGGTGATGTCCTTACCGGTTTCTGACATCCTCACTACCAATTATGACTACAACCTTGAATCAACCCTTCCGGGGGGCCTGGCCCAAGCTCCACATATCGAGCCGGTAAAAGGCAGCAAATTCAGCCTCCTGCGGAGGAGGCAAGCCGAAGACAAGGTGATCTGGCACATCCACGGGGAATCCAGCGCACCGGGATCGATCCTGCTCGGCTATGAGCAATATGCAGGCTACCTTCAGAATATCCGAAATTATGTAGTCGAAGGGGTCACTTACCGGGAAAACGGTGAAGAGCTGCACTTCCCTCCATTGACCAAGCGCTTGCGGGCGGGCAGCACCGAACCACTCACCTGGGTGGACCACTTCTTCATGAGTGATATGGTCATCCTGGCCCTTACCATGGATTTTGTAGAAATGCACCTCTGGTGGATCCTCGACTTCAGGGCCCGCCTCATGACCAATCCCAATTACAATATCAGCAACCAGATCGTTTACCTCTATCCTTCTGCCGATCAAAATTGGATCAAATCCCGTATCGACCTGCTCTGTGCCTGCGATGTACAATGTATACAAGCACCAATCGAGCATTTCAACTGGAAGAATATGTACAATCACGTGCTGACCTTCATTGAAAAAAATCAATTTGGCAAAGATGATATTGGACATTCCTGAGGGAAGGTTCATGGTTGTCTCGGACATCCATGGCCGTGCAGAGGATTTCGAGCGTGTGATGAAGGTTTGGCAGGGACACAAAGCCGCCGGAGAGGCTGATGGCTTGATTTTCCTGGGTGATCTGGTACATGGCCGTGGCAAATGGGCAGACAGATCCCCTGCATTCATTGATCAGCTGATAGAAATGGGATGCAACCAACCGGGCAGCATGGTCTATGCCTTGCTGGGCAACCATGAGTTGGTTCACATTTACCACTCTGAATTGTGGTCAGGCAATTATTGCCATACCGATGAGCTTGAAGAAGCCATCGCACACGACAGAGACCACTATGTTTCATTTTTTGAGGGGATGCCCTATGCCATCCGAACCGGTGGCGGCGTACTGCTGACGCATGTCGGAGGGAGTGGCTATTTAGCAGGCCTTTCAACCGGCTCCTACCAACCAGACTTTGAAGCGCTTTCCCAATGGGATCACCGAGCTGTGCTGCAAAAATTAGCATTGAAGACTGGCATCCGGTTTGACCGAACGAGCATTCAGAAGCGGTTCCATCCACAGTTGGGGGAAAACTTCCGGTACTTTCCGGAGGGGGATTTCCTCTGGGAATTGCTGATGAACAAGAACGAAAGGACCTATAAAAAACAGTATACAAACATTTTACGTAAGACCTTGTCCTTCTTGTCTGAGGGACATCCCGTTGGATTGGAAGCAGTCGTGACAGGTCATGTTCCCGTTCCAAAGGGGCTCGAATTGGTGAACGAAATGCAGTTACGGCTCTCAAGTGCTTACGGAGCCAAGGACGATTCAAAGAAGCAATACCTTATCCTGGATGCATCACAGCGGTACTGGGATTCACTTGGATTGAAGGGCGAGGCGAGGCGGCTGTACAAAAATGTTTCCACATAACGAATCCGGATCCCGCAGATCAGTTCTCCCATTTACGCAGGCGGACAAATACAAGTGCTCCTGCAGCAAACAGCATCAAAACGGCGAGAATGGTGGTGGTGGCATCGAAATGATCTCCCCTGTACCACGGCTCACCACCTGTGATCATATCTGTAGTGTTGCGGACCTGATAGACCATATAGGTGCCTGACGAGAACAAAGCAAATCCGAGGGTACGAAATTTTACAGGGCTGAATTTCCAGATCATAGAAAAGAACAAAGCCTTTAGCATTTCAAAAGAGATAGAAAATAAGACAGTCCAGATCAGGAACCATCCTTCAGCCGGACCAGTTGTGGAAGAGAAACCGTTAACAACAAAAGGTACCAGGGTAACAATCAACAGCCCGGCAAGTAGCCTGATCCCAGAGGCAGAGCTCCCTTTCCCTTTTTTAGGGTAGAAGAGCCAAATCCCCCCCAAAAGTGTAATCCCCAGCATAGGAATCGCGTATGTAAGCATACCCGTAACCACCCAAATGGATGAATTGTCCAAATCGTCTGACTGGATAAAATCCCAGCCACCGGCCATAATAGCTGAAGAATTGCGAATTACAGACCAGAATAAAACACTCAATCCGATAAGGATCAACATACTCACTTTTTCCCGAATGGAATAGTTCTTAGCTGTTAATAAAATAACCGTTCCCAAGGCAAAAAATCCCATGGCCAGGAATGAGAAAAATACCCCTTTGGTCTCACGCTCAGGGTCCAGAAAGCTGAAGATTCCGACTCCAATGATAGAAATGATTACAAATACCCCGATCAAAACAGATCCTAATGCACGATCCGATTTCCATTTTCCCGGAATTTTCTCTGCGGCCAGAAAGGTTTCTTTACGCAAGAGGATAGATGCGATCCCAACCCCCATCATCAATAAGAGCAGGACAATCGGCATTACAAGAGAGGATCCTGAGCCAACTGACCAATTATTTGCCACCCAACCGAGCCCACTTCCGAACAAACCAGCCGCCAGCAAAAATACATAACCGGAATCCTTGCGTAACAATCCTCCTGACCATCGGCTGCCAAAGTAGGCCAATAAGGACAACTCAAACAATGCGACTCCGGCGCCAAAGAATACCATTCCAGGGATTAGGGTCAAGCCAAAGGGCAACATCATCAGTATAAGCCCAAAACAAGCCATAAAAGCCCCTATGACAAGGCTATCCCGTCTATCCAAAAAGAAATCCGCCAACAGCGCCAATGGAATCAAGGCCAGGTTGCGGAAATCAAGATAGTAATCGGGCGATCCAAACCTGTCAAAATCGCCATAACTGAAACGGTTGAGCAAATCATAGAAGTTCCCGCTGAGGAGTTGAATCAATAAGAATCCCCCCATCAGGAACAATGAAGACATCAGCCACTGATCACGTGAACGTGGGATTGGAGGAGGAATTGGGGGTGGAATTTGCGGAGGAATGAAAGGGGGCACTTGTGACCCGCTATTAGGAAAATCCATAATTAAAGGTTTGAATTCGTTCCCTAAATAAAAGCCTTTTCGCCGTACAGAACATAGCCGTACAGAGCATAGTCGGACAGAACATATCAGGAGGCTGGCGTTTCCCCATCATCCTTGTTTTGATAGTCCACCAATGGCTGGTCGATGGGCTCCCAAAGCTCAACCTTATTGCCTTCAGGATCCAGAATCCAGGCGAATTTGCCATAATCGAATGTCTCCATTTCTCCTACTTGTTCCACACCCTCTTCCTTCAGCAGCACCAGCAGGTATTCCAGGTCCTGGACCCGGTAATTGAACATAAAGTCCTTCTTGCTCGGCTGAAAATAGGTGGTATTCTGAGGGAATGGGCTCCAGGTAGTAATTCCCGGCTTGTCGGGAGCATCCTTTTGCCGCCACTCAAACATCCCGCCATATTCGTCGCTTTCGATCCCAAGGTGGCTCTGGTACCATGCACGCATTTTCTTAGGATCGTCACATTTGAAAAAGACTCCACCCAGTCCGGTTACTCGTTTCATAATATTCTTATAAATGGGGTTAACAATGTTTTAAAATGCTTCGCCCAAAGCAAGATAGAATTTTCCGCCATACCTCGTACGTCCATAATCGAAGCGCATGAGGAAACGGGAGGTTTTAGCAGGCCTGAACCGTGCGCCAAATCCCCAGGAAAAAATACCATTGCCCAGGCTATACTCCCGGAAGGTCGGAGCGACCATCCCATACCCGGCATGCAGACTCGCCCCCAATCGCCAGAACAGGTTGGCCCGGTATTCGCCTTGCAACATCATCAAGTGCTTGTCACGCAGACGGCCTTCATAGAGGCCCCGCAAGCGATTCCCTCCCCCCAATCGACCCAGTTGATCGAAGGATGGGTCCCCCCAATGGGACTGAGTAAAAAATTGAATGGCCAATACATGGTAAAGATTCAGTCTCAAACGTGAATGATTGTTACGGTAGTACCCATTCCGACGCCAATTAATTGGAATGTATTTCGAAGCATTCAGGGTGTACCGGAAGTATTCGAAATCACTTCCCAAAAAAGGAGTATTGTAGAATATTTCAGATTCAATATACTCTCCCTGGGTAGGGGAATAGTAACTGTTTCGCGTCTCTATAACCGTCTTCCAGCCTACCCCACTGCTAATTCCACCCCGGCTTCCCGTGATCTCCCCATTGCTCAAAAGCCCATCAGGATCTGTTTGGGTGATATCAACCTTGTCGTAGGCATAAGAAATTCCCATAAAAGTACTTCCCCGCACCGCCCGAAGCAGATTGAACCGCACCCGTTGATTTTCATACTCATATTCCTCAATCTGAGTGGCACTATTCTCATTGCCGATCCCATAGAAATTGAAATTATAGTCGAAGTAGGTGAATTCTCCAAAAGAGGTCCAGGCCTTCTTTCCCCAAAACATTTGAAAAGGAAGAGAAGCAAGCAACTGGCCTTTTTGCGAATAGATAAAGGTTGGAGTTATATGAGAAAGAAGTGCTGTATAGGGACTTTTGAATCTCCATCCAATCTGGACTCCGCCACCTCCGGCCCAGCCGGTCTCCGGCGCATGCAATGCCATAGGAGAAACCCCTATAAAGAGCTTTCGGTCTCCCCTGTCCTTCAGGAGGTTTATTTGGGCCACCATCAAGGATGGAAGACTGATGAGCAGGAGGAGGATCAGTGTAATCCGGTAAAAAGAAGCTTGCATGTCCTTGGTATGGCAGTGAAAAAATTGATTCTTCAATATTCAATAAGCATATTGACAGCGAGAAAATCAAATTATGAAGAATGGAATCCGAGTTTCATTGTCCTTTATCCGTACCCGCCAAATTGTTGCCCAAGGCAAAATAATGGGTAAAAAGACTTTGTTCATCGTGGATACCGGAGCTTCGGAATCGGTATTCCATGTAGAAACTGCACGCGATTTCGGATTGGTTCCCAAGATCATGGAAAACATCCAGGGAGGAGGGGTCGGTTCCTCCAATATTGCTGTATTTCAGCTTCCACCGGTGCAGATTGAGTTGGGAGGGCACCCATGGGAACTGAAGCGTCCAGCTGCCATGGATTTATCCCACGTCCTGTATTCCCTGGAAAATTACCGGGCCAGGAAAGCCAGCATCATCTTGGGAGCAGACCTGCTGAGGAGGTACAATGCTGTTATCGACTATGGAAACAAAGAAATGTGGCTGTTTCCCGAACCCTGAATACCTCACCAACCCTGAATTTAATTTATAAGATTGATATCAGCAAAATGGACTCTTAAGCGCCTATAGATACATATCACCCCTATTACGCTAGAATATTATTGTTAATTTGACCCAATCCCGCCTTTCAATACAGGCACCCAGTTCCTATATTTGTGTAGTTAGTCAATTAGACATCGGCATGAGGATGCTGACAAGCGATAATTGAAAAAAATTAAAGTGTTCGACCGAAGGGTCAATAGGGCTCAGGCCTAAATATGAATGAAATAACGCAGATCTTTGCCCGACAAAGTGAAGCACCAAAAGAGGCTGTCCCAAAAGGACAGCCATTTTTTTATCTGATTTCCACCCAAGTCTTACCCAGCTTTTCCATAAAATCATACGGCAATTCCAATCAACTTATTATTAGAATGATCTATTCTCAGCAGAAGGAAAAGCAATACCTGTAAATACCTTCCACATTCTTACACCTGTATCTTATCCTGAAACAACCGAGACGAAACCCTGGCAGTGATACTCCGTAAATACAACCATAGCAGGTTATATTGGCCTCAGTAGCGTTCTTTAGGACTTGGAAACCATAGTGAAAAGAATTAGTGAAATGGGTGAAGAATCACCCAAGAATAGAATGAAGCGAAATCCCTTCGGAAAATGACCGAGGGGATTTCGTGCTTTGGGCAAAAAAATATATAAGAATAGTCGATTTCTGACTTTGCTCCCTCGGACCCAAGCTGCATATTTGTATTGTACTCGAAAGCAATTTCAGTAGCGTTCTTTAAAGAAATTAGTGTTAATCCTGGAAACAGGGTTTGAAATGAATGAAACAGAAACTCCCTCGGTCCAAGATCGAGGGAGTTTTTGCTTTTACAACCTTTTGGAACTGGCTGCCAGGCCAACACCAAGAGACCAAATACCCCACCGAAACCCGCACTCTCCTCCTCCAGAAATAAAAAAACACTCATAACAGAACCAATTTCCCCCTGGAGACCAACATGCTTTTAATAAGAATGATATCCCACAATCCCCCTCAACACATCCAAAAGCGCACAAATCAACGGTTCAGGATGAATCCAACCAATTTATTCATATAAGAATAGGCTGCATCCACTTTTGCAACCTGTCCCATCCTCCCCATATTTGTACTGTAGCACTCGGGATCATTCCCAGTAGCGATGTTCTTTAAGTGTTAGAAAATTGAATGAATAAAATGCGAAGCGCCCCCTCGATTTAACCGAGGGGGCGCTTCAGTTATAGCCCTTTCTAAAGGAGAGAAGACTGACCATAGACAAGACTGATCACCACTTGGGATCAACCTCAGCAAAAGATCAATCATATATTGTCAGAAAGGGAAATCTACATTTAAGTCATCGTCTGACTTATCGTTCATCTTTGAAGGCATGGTGATGGTGTTCTGATTGAGGCTGGAGGCGTCGAGCCCCATACTGGCCAGCTGACTTTCCATCCCATACTCGTTCAGGTCAGCAAATTTGGCAAACTTGTTGATGAACCGAAGTCGACAATCTCCTACCGGTCCATTTCTTTGCTTGGCGATAATCACCTCTGCCACTCCCTGGGTACTGGTTCCATCTTCATAGGTGGTCAATCCATAGTACTCGGGACGGTAAAGGAACATGACCATATCGGCATCCTGCTCGATCGATCCTGATTCACGCAAGTCAGAGAGCATTGGCTTCTTATCCCCTCCCCTGGTTTCTACCGCCCGGCTTAACTGGGAGAGGGCAATGATCGGGCAATCGATCTCCTTAGCCAGCTCCTTCAAAGACCGGGAAATTCCTGCGATCTCCTGCTCCCGGCTGCCTGCCTTGGCACTCCCCGTCATCAACTGTAGGTAGTCGATCACGATCATACCAATATTTCTTTCAGCTTTGAGACGTCGCCCTTTTGCTCTCAAGTCCATGATCGAGAGACCTGGTGTATCGTCAATATAGATAGGTGCCTTGCTGAGGCCACCGATCTTTTCGGTCAATTGCTTCCATTCATAAGGTTCGAGGCGGCCTGTCCGTACCTTCTGTGCATCGATCTCAGCCTCACCACATAGCAAACGCTGAACCAACTGGGTCGCAGCCATCTCCAATGAGAAAAAGGCTACCGGGATACCGAAGTCTACGGCCGCATTTCGACAAATACTCAAGGTAAATGCGGTTTTCCCCATTGCAGGACGGGCCGCCACAATGATAAGGTCAGAGGGTTGGAATCCAGAGGTCATCGCATCCATAGTGCGGAATCCGGAGGAAACCCCGGTAACTCCACCTTCCTGCCCCTGAAGACCTTCTAACCTTTTCAGGGTGGAATGCACCAAATCCGACATCGGCATATAGTTACGCCGCAGATTGGTCTCGGAGAGTTCAAAAAGGCTTTTTTCCGTTTCATCCAGCAAGTCAAAGACATCGGTCGTCTCATCATAAGCCAACTGTACCGTCTTATCTCCAATCTTGATCATCTCCCGCATCAGGTATTTTTGCGCAATAACCCTCGCGTGGAATTCAATATTGGCGGCAGATGCCACCTTCGAAGTCAATTCAGTAAGGTAAAAAGCTCCTCCAACCATTTCCAGGGTACCCTGCTGGCTCAACCAATTCCGAACCGTTAACAAGTCGATAGGCTCCGAATTTTGAAACAGTTCATTGACAGCCTCGAAGATCGCTTGATGCGCTTCCTTGTAAAACATCTCAGGACGTACCACATCTACCACCTTGTTGAGGGCATCTTTTTCAAGCAAAAGCGCACCCAAAACGGCTTGCTCCATGTCCAAAGCCTGGGGCGGGATACGTCCCGGTAGGCCAACAAAGGAATTGCTGTCTTTTTTGCCCTTGTAGTTGCCCCCTTTATAGGAAGAACTATCTGATTTAAATTTGTCGCTCATTTAGTAGGCCTCTCAATCTTGCTGCCAGATATGTACCGGTTATCAGTTTTTTCAGGAATTACAAAGGTAGGTATAACCGCCCTACCTCCAAGTTCACCTATTACTTCAAAGGATTGCTGGAAATATCCACTAAACCATTGATAACGAATTTATTACAACCATATCGCCGCCCTTTATCCACTTAATGTGCAAAACCAAATTTCACAAGTTCCTAAGATTCAGGGGATAAGGTTTTTTACACAAAATGGCATGTGGGAAAGATCTGACTTCTTACAGCTCAGCCGGGCCACTCTGCATGTTCCATATTTTGTGTATCTTTATTACTGTTTGCTTACCTGGATGCCTTGAAAAGATTGTTTTACGATTAAACATTAAGTTAGTGATCAAGGACAACCCCATATTCCGCCTGGCCTTCGTGCTGCTCCTCATCCTTATGGGTAGCTTCATTTCTTCGTGTGACACTTCAGACCGGGAATCTCCAACATTGACGTTGGAGGCTCCACTGGACAACGGGACTTACGAAGCCAACTCAGTCGTTCAGGTAATCGGTACCGCCCGCGACAATGTGGGAGTAAGCATTGTACAGGCTCAGATTACAAATATCCTCAGCGGTCAGGTCGTCAGTTCAGCCAATGGCCTGGTTGAACCCGATGGTAGCTTCAACTTTGATTTAACCCTCGGAGACCGGTACAGCCCGAATGGAGACTACCGACTTACGGTTACTGCTTACGATGCCGCTGAAAACAGAACAGCTGAGTACATCGAAGTTTTCCTTTTCGAGTTCCCTTCCGAGTACTACCAAACTGTTTTCTATACTGCTGACACCCTGGGCAACGCCAGCTTGTATGCCATCGACACCCTGGGGCAGATCAGAGTCGGTCCCTTCCTGGGCCAGAACATCACAGGTTTTGAAATGGACAACCGGGCCCAGCATCTGCTGGTAGGACAACGCCATGGCACCGTTACCGCTTATTATCCTTCCGATTTCAGCGTCCTCTTCCAACTTTTCGAGGACGGGGGACCATCCAATGTCGGGTGTACTTATCTGGCCACCTACCAAAATGATTTCTTCTGGGCTTCTGCCCACAATCAGTACCTCAAGCGGTACAGTAAAGATGGGATTCGGGAAATCACATACAACCAGGTCTCATTTCCCGTATATGGGGTAGCTGTCTATCCATTGTGGGTCGTAGCTGGCCTGGAGTCTCAAAATGGAAATGTGATCAAGCTGGACCGGTATGACCGTAGCCAGGGGGTTTTAAGAGAAACGAAGCTCATGGAATGGCGTCCTGTATTCTTTGGGCAAGTAACCGAAGACAGGATCATTGTTGGTGGGAACTATGGTCCGAGAGGGCAACTGTTCTATACCCTTGAAGATGACTTTACCCAGATTCTGGATTCAACCGACGTGGGCCAACCAGTTTACGGCATCGAATCGGACAGCGGCCATACCTGGATTTGGATGAAAAACCGCGTCAGTACCTTTGACCCGGTCTACCGACTGGGACAACCCACCATTCCCGGTGAATTTACGGCGGTGGGTTGGGACCCCAGAAGGCAACAACTCTGGCTCGGAAAGCATGACGTTATTGAGGTGTACAATGCCAATGGAATCCTGATCCAAACCATCAACGGCAATTTTGGTACCGTTACCGAAATTGATTTTCATTACAATAAATAGGTATGAGGAAATTTATAAAGAACGAGAAAATCCCCATTCAACCTGCATTGCTTCTTATTGATCGAAAAAACGTCTACATATTGTAAAGATTGGGGCAATTTCATGCCTTGAAAGTGAGGCATTTGCCCACAATCTTTTTACAAATAGCCGTGGCTATTGCTGCGCAAATGGTTATTTTTGCATTGATTATTGAATAGAATACCAAAAAGTTTTATTTATGACTTCCTTTCTGGGAAAGAAAATTAGAATCCCTACCCAACGCTACCTCTCATGCTTACTGCTGGCTGCGGTTACAGCCTTGATGCTACAATCCTGTAAAAAAGAGTACTTCGAGCTTGATCGGGTCCGAGACGACGTCGTCTGGAACCCCGAAGCTGCAGTTCCTCTTATCAACTCCACTTTGGATGTACAGGAGTTGCTGGATCGGTTTGACGATGAAGAGATTATCGTAGTCGATCAGACAACCGGACTGTTGGCACTTCGCTATTTCAGTGAAATTTTCTCTGTAACAGCCGAAGATGTACTTGTCCTCCAAAATCAGAGTGGAACTTTACCGTTCCCAATCACGGCTGGTGACATTACCACCCTGACGGGCAACAATCCATCGTCGAACAGTGCCAGTTTGAATTACCCGTTTGATCTGAGCAATATGACGACGACACCCGAACTGTACACCGTGGATCTGGACAATGGCAATCTGAATATTACCGCTACCTCTCAGGTAGGGTACAACGCGGATGTGACCATCACCATCCCAGGGCTTACCATCGGTAGTAACCCGTACAGCAGATCATTTACAGTTCCTGCGAACGGTACCAACACCATTTCGGATCCCCTCAACGGTTACACCATGGACATGACCACCGGGTCTCAGGGCTTCAATGAACTTGGAGTTGACATTGACGTTACCTGGCAACCAGGTGGATCTTCGCTCCCCGGCGAAGTCATCAATTTTGGAATGTCTGTGAACAGCCTTGATTTCGGCTTTGTTACAGCCGATCTCAAGCAGCAGGATATCAGTACAGGCCGAGATTCGGTTCGCTTCCGCATCTTTGAGAGTACAGATGAGGGAGATATTACCTGGGCCAACCCGTCCTTTTCCGCCATTTTCACCAACTCTTATGGTGCCAATGTTTCAGTAAACATGCAGACCTTTGAGGTGGAAAACACCCAGCAGAGTCTGAATGTAACCAGTCCTTTTGACAATACTGTAACGATTTCCTCCAACCCAACGCCACTGGTTCCGGAGATTACAGAGGTCACCATGGACAATGGCAACAGCAATGTAGTTACTGTGGTAAACATTGAACCCGATCGCCTCATCTATGATGCGGACATCGTCACCAATCCCGGTGGAGGTTCCAATGTAAACTGGATGGCCGACACCAGCCGTATCCGACTGGAAATGGATGCGATCCTTCCCTTTGAAGGAACAGCTTCCGGCTTCTCTATCTCTGATACGACAGAAGTGGATATCTTCCCTCTCAATGACGACATTGAAGAAATTGTATCCATTACCCTGCGTCTTGCCATCAACAATGGTTTCCCCGTAGACGGTTACGCTCAGGTTTGGTTCCTCGACTCCAATGACGTGGTCATCGACTCCCTCTTCTCCAATGCCCGTACCCAGGTATTGACAACAGGGGAATTGGTAGGATCCAGCATTAACCAAGCCGATGGCAAAGTTCAGACCATCACCGACATTACCATCGACCGTGATAAATTGCTGTTTCTGGAAACCCAGGGTTTCCGCAAGATGGCGACCAAAGGTTGGGTAGACACGACTAACATGGGGCAAACTGTGGTGCGAATTCTTCGGGAATATACCATGGACCTGTTCCTGGGAATAAACATTGAGGCCAGGGTAAACCTTGGGGACCTCTAATCCAGCTATAATTTACCATACCCAATACCGAGAAAAAGATATGTTTTTTAGAAAATATGCTGCACTACTCCTGTTGATGTTCGTATCGACAGCAGGATTTGCACAAAATGATTTAACCCTGTACAACATGACCTGGACACCCCAGGCCATGTATCAGAACCCGGCTCTGACGCCTCCTACCCGGATCAATATCGGTCTTCCCCTGATCTCTTCCATCTATGGACAAGCCAGCAATACCGGCTTTGCCTGGAGAGACCTGTTTGCACTCGATGCTTCCGGGGACTCCCTGACGCTGACCCCCGAAAACATGCTGGACAAGCTGGGAAAGGTGAATTACCTGACCGGTAATTTCAGCACCGACTACCTGTCCTTTGGCTTTAAGACCGGCAAAGCCTATATCGGATTCAATGCCACCGAGCGCGGCATGGTCCGTTTTGCCTACCCCGAGGACCTGCTGGGTCTGGCATGGTATGGCAACGGTGATGCACAGTACCTCGGCCAAAGGGCCAGTTGGGACGGCTTAGGTGTCGATGCCCAAAGCTGGCGTGAACTCGGTGTTTCCTACACCCGCGAACTCGATGATGGCAAGTTGAAAATCGGTGGCCGCTTGAAATACCTCAATGGTACCTGGGCTGCCAGGACTTCCAAAACCACGATCGGCCTTACCACCGACGAAACGTTCTATTCCCTGACCGCTGATGCGAATGGCACCCTGAACCTCTCCGGGTTCAACAACCAATTGGCCGGCCTGGATACCGCATCTGGTGCTACCATCTCCCCTACCGACTATCTTTTTGGTAGAAACCACGGGATGGGCATTGACCTGGGATTGGACTGGGAAATAATCGACTCTACCCTCCGTGTTTCCGCAAGTATCGTCGACCTTGGCTTTATCCGCTGGAAAAACGACCCGATCAATATCACCGCCAGTGAGGCTGCCTTTACCTTTAATGGCATCGATGTCAATGACTTCCCTGACAGCCTCGAATCTATAAATGGTGAATTTTTTGACTCTCTGGGCACTGCGATTCTGGACTCAGTGGTGAATACATTTACCCCTGACAGCACCTACGAAACTTTCAATGCCCCTACCATCCCCCGCTTCTATATCGGAGGTAACTACCTCATCAATGAGAAGATGGATGCCGGCCTGCTCTTCAGTGGCGAAGTTTACAAAGGTCGTTTCCGTCCCTCTTTGACCGCTTCTTACAACCTCAAGGTTGGACGTGTACTTCAACTGTCAGCCAGTTGGTCCTATACCCAAAGAAGTTGGATCAATCCCGGCTTTGGATTTTCAGTCAACGCAGGTCCGGTACAGCTTTATGCAGTCACCGACAACCTCGCTGGTGCATTTGCCCCACAAGCTGTTCGCCAGGCCCATTTCCATACCGGCATCAACCTGACCATCGGACGCAAGCCGTCCGACCGTGACGAAGACGGCATCCCAGACAAAGAGGACGAGTGTCCTGATACTCCTGGTCTGGCCGAATTCGATGGCTGTCCTGACACCGATGGTGATAAGATTCCTGATATCCGTGACAAATGTCCTGAAGTACCTGGACTTGCTGCCTTTGAAGGTTGTCCCGACACCGATGGTGACGGTATCCAGGATTCAGAAGACGATTGCGTGGATGAACCCGGAAAAGTCGAGTTCAACGGTTGTCCTGACCGTGACAATGACGGCATCATGGACAAAGAAGATGCTTGTCCTGACGAGCCAGGATTGGTTGAAACCAATGGCTGTCCCGACCGCGACCGCGATGGAGTCATTGACAGCGAAGACCTCTGTCCAGACAAGCCCGGCGACGCCGAGCACAAAGGATGTCCTGATACCGATGGTGACGGCCTCTACGACAACGAAGACCGTTGTGTAGAAGAGTTCGGCCCCAAAGACAACTTTGGCTGTCCTTACGGTGACCTTGACGGTGACGGTATCTTTGACAAGGAAGACCGCTGTGTCGACACCCCCGGTCCTAAAGAGAACCAAGGCTGTCCTTACGGTGACCTCGATGGTGATACCGTGCTTGACAATGTGGATGAGTGCCCCAATACGCCTGGTCCGGTTGAGAACAATGGTTGTCCTGAACTGAACGAAGAAGAGGAGCAAATCCTGAACACTGCCTTCGAAAACCTCGAGTTCGAAAGTGCCAAGTCAATAATCCGTAAGAGTTCTTACGAGTCTCTGGATTCGCTTGCTTCCCTCCTGGTCCGCAAGCCTGAATGGAAACTGAAAATCTCCGGACACACCGACTCCGATGGCTCTGAAGCCAACAACATGAGGCTCTCTAAAGACCGTGCCAATGCTGTGAAGGATTACCTGAACAGCCGTGGTGTAGACGCAGGACGCTTCATTGTAGAATGGTTCGGAGAATCCAAGCCACTCGTACCGAATACTTCAAGTGCTAACAAGCAGAAGAATCGCCGGGTGGAAATGGAAGTTGTCTTCGAATAAGACGATCTCTGTAAATACTAAAATGGGTGCCTCTCACGGGGCACCCATTTTTTTGTGGGGTAGTCATACTCTACTTGTCAGTTTCAAACCTGTTAGCCTCAATCTTGTCAGTTTCAAACCTGTTAGCCTCAATCTTGTCAGTTTCCTTTTCACCTACCGCAACTGCAAGCCCTCGTACCGCAACTGCAAGTCCTCGTGCTGCAACTGCAAGTCCTCGTGCCGCTTTTAGTTGACATCGGCCTGTTTAGGGGGCAAATAACCGTAGCTTTTCCAGGTATTTTACTGAAATTGTCACGGATTCAGCAGGAAAAGCTCGCCTGGATAAAGTCAAGGCATTCCACAAAAACCCCCTCAGTTGGCTGGAAAACAGTTCAGACCTCTTGCTTAAGAGGTAAGAACTGTTAACAAAGAGGTCTGACCTCCAGCACGGCAGTTCGAACCTCTTGGGCGGGAGGTCCGAACACACTGGTAGTAAGCAAAGAACTCGCTCCATTTGAGCATTTAACTCTGCTTGGGTTCATCTCCTACATTGTCAAAAGCGGCCATTAAGTCTCCTAAAGAGGGGTTTTTGCTTATTCTGGGTCTGTTCTCCAATGGACCAACCAAAGCAACCGGGAAAAATGGGCTCTGGTCAGAGCAGAATTGGCTTGAGTTCCGAAAAAAATGGGTGCAAGAAATGTCTCTGTTTCCGATATGATAAAAACAAAAGGACAGGGAGGTCATTAGAGACCAAAAAGGGGGTTTTTACCTATTTAAGTATCTTAAAAAGCTTCATACAACTCGAATATGTACACTTATTTCGGTAGGTATTTGCTACACACCACGTAGCAAAAGGCTACCTCTTAAGAGGTCGGAACTCCAAGGTAGTAAGCTCAGACCTCCCATGGAGTAAGTTCAGACCTCCCAAGC